>NZ_AEJB01000361.1 GCF_000331005.1 Streptomyces turgidiscabies Car8 | reverse complement strand
CACCCGTACCCGGAGTTACCCGTGGGTACCTGGGTGGTGGGTTTTGACGTCCGCTTTGCCATTTACCGGAAGATGCGTGGCGAAAGGCCTTTATGTCGACCGCTGCAAACTTATGCGTGTCACCTGACAGAAAAAGCTCCGGTGTCGACGCCCGAGGTCACGCGGTCCGGGGGCGGTGTCGTCCGATACGTGCTGATCAAGTGGCCTGCCAAGAAGCTGGACCACCCGGTGGGGCACTGCGGTATGGTCTGCCGACCGTTGGCTTGGTATGGCAGATCGAGGAGCGTGCACGTGTTCAACCGGAACCGGGGCCTGCGGCAGTTGGCGACAGCCGCGTCCATATCCATGGTCGCCGGATGCGGAGTCTTCTCCTCCGGCTCCTCCAACGAGGGGAAGCCGATCGTCGTGGGGACGACCAGTGAGCCCAGCACACTGGATCCGGCCGCTTCCTGGGACAACTCCTGGGAGCTCTTCCGCAACGTGCACCAGACGCTGCTCAACTTCGACACCGGCGGGACCGAGCCCAAGCCGGACGCCGCCCAGAGCTGCGAGTTCACCGACAGTTCGAGCACGGTGTACAGCTGCGAGCTGCGCGAGGGCCTGAAGTTCTCCGACGGACACGACCTGGACGCGCAGGCGGTCAAGTACTCCATCGACCGGATCAGGACGATCAACGTCAACGGCGGCCCGGCCGGTCTGCTGACCAGCCTCGACCGGATCGAGGTGAAGGGTGACCGCGGGATCGTCTTCCATCTGAACCAGGCCGACGCGACCTTCCCCTTCGTGCTCTCCACGCCCGCCATGTCGATCGTGGACCCCGAGGAGTACCCCGCGAAGTCCCTCCGCCAGGACGGCAAGGTCAACGGCTCCGGACCGTACACCCTGGAGTCCTACGGCGAGGGCGACAAGGCCGTACTCGTCAGGAACGACCGCTACAAGGGCATCGCGTCCCCCAAGAACGACGCCGTCACCATCCGCTACTTCCAGAAGTCGTCCGAGATGGCCGACGCCCTCCGGGACAAGTCGATCGACGTCGTCTACCGAGGTCTCAGCGCCGACGACATCGTCGACATCGAGGACAACGAGAAGGAGGAGGGACTCCAACTCGTCGAGAACGCCACCACCGAGATCAGTTACCTGGTGTTCAACCCCAAGGACCCGTGGTCCAGCAAGCTCTCGGTCCGCAAGGCGATCGCCCAGCTCGTCGACCGTCCGGCGCTCGCCCACAACGTCTACAAGGACACCGTCGAGCCGCTGTACTCCATGATCCCCAAGGGTCTGGTCGGCCACACCACGGGCTTCTTCGACAACTTCGGCAATCCCAGTTCCTCCAAGGCCCGGCAGATCCTCCTGGAGGACGGCGTCACGGAGCGGGTCCCGCTCACCCTCTGGTACACGAGCGACCGCTACGGCTCCCAGACCAAGCCGGCCTTCGAGGAACTGAAGCGACAGCTGGAGGATTCCGGCCTGTTCACCGTCACGCTCGAGAGCCGTCCCTGGAAGACCTACGTGGACGGCTACCAGAAGGGCGAGTACCCGGTGTTCGGGCGCGGCTGGTTCCCCGACTTCCCCGACGCCGACAACTTCATCGCCCCCTTCGTGGGTGAGCAGAACGCGCTCGGTACGCCCTACAAATCCCCCGAGATCACCGGCGTACTGCTGCCCGAGTCACGCCGTGAGAGCGACCGCGGGGCCGTGGGCGATCAGTTCAAGGCGGCCCAGCAGATCTTCCTGGACGACGCCCGGCTGCTGCCGCTGTGGCAGGGCAAGCAGCATGTGGCGGCGAGCGAGGAGATCGGCGGCGCCGAGGTGTCCATCGACCCGGCGACGATGATGGTGATGTGGCAGCTCTACTGGAAGACCAGCTGGTAGCGGAGCCCGTGGCAGGAGCACGGCCGGTGCCCGCGCCCGTGGGCGGTGACCCGTTGTCAGTGGGCGCCGGTAGGTTCTTCGATGAGTGGAACACACCGCACATCGGAGGAAGTTCACGTGACCGACATCGCCATGCTGCCCGAGTCCTGGCGCGGCGTCCTGGGTGACGAGCTGCAGCAGCCCTACTTCAAGGAGCTGACCGAGTTCGTCGAGGAGGAGCGGGCGAAGGGTCCTGTCTATCCTCCGCGCGACGAGGTGTTCGCCGCGCTCGCCGCGACGCCGTACGACAAGGTGAAGGTCCTGATCCTCGGTCAGGACCCCTACCACGGCGAGGGTCAGGGCCACGGCCTGTGCTTCTCGGTCCGCCCCGGCGTGAAGACCCCGCCCTCGCTCCGCAACATCTACAAGGAGATGAAGGAGGAGCTGGGCACGCCCGTTCCCGACAACGGCTATCTGATGCCGTGGGCCGAGCAGGGCGTACTGCTGCTCAACGCGGTGCTCACGGTCCGTTCCGGCGAGGCCAACTCGCACAAGGGGAAGGGCTGGGAGAGGTTCACGGACGCGGTGATCCGGGCCGTGGCCGACCGTCCCGACCCGGCGGTGTTCGTCCTGTGGGGCAACTACGCGCAGAAGAAGCTGCCCCTGATCGACGAGGAGCGGCACGTGGTGGTGAAGGGGGCACACCCGTCGCCGCTGTCGGCGAAGAAGTTCTTCGGTTCGCGCCCGTTCACCCAGATCAACGAGGCGGTCGCCGGTCAGGGTCACGAGCCGATCGACTGGACGATTCCCGACCTGGGCTGAACCCGGAGCGGTGAGCCGTGTCGCCGGGTCGGTGCCGCACCGGCCCGCCTGACCGTGATTGTCAGTGCCTGGAGCTAGCGTCGGGAAGGACAACGGCACAGCCGACGTGGGTGGAGGGTGCGGTGACGGAGCGGCAGGAACAGGTGGCACCGGATGCCATGATGACCAGGATCGGACAGGCCGTCATGTTGCATCACGGCGGTGACCGCGAGGAGGCCCGGGGGCGTCTCCTGGGGCTGTGGGCGGAGATCGGCGCGGCCGGCGACCCCTTGCACCGCTGCACACTGGCGCACTACATGGCCGACACGCAGGACGACCCCTCGGACGAACTGGCGTGGGATCTCCGGGCGTTGTCGGCGGCGCAGGAGCTGTCGGACGAAAGGGTCGCGGAGGTCGTCCAGCACGAGGGGGCCCTCGCGGTGCGCGCCCTGTACCCGTCGCTGCATCTGAACCTGGCCGCCGACTACGTGAAGCTGGACCGCCCCGACGCCGCCCGGACCCACATCCGCCGCGCCCGGGGCTCGGCCGACGCCCTGGGCGACGACGACTACGGCGACGGCGTCAGGGCGGCCATCGGTCGGCTGGAGCTGCGGCTGGGGGAGGGGGACTCCGCCGGGGGAGACTCCTCCGGCGGGCCGGAAGGGGATTCCTGGGAGCCGCCGAGACAGCGGCCCTGAGGGGGCTGAGGAATCTCTGAGGGGCGGCGGCCGGCTCCGGGAAGCGTCTGCCCGTCCAGGAGTCCCTCCCGGACCGCTCGACTGATCTCCCGGACCGACCCCCGCGAGCTCAACGCCCGTACGCCTCCTTGCAGATGACCGTCTGGGGACTGTCCTTGCCCCAGCCGCCGTACTTCCTGCCAAGGGCGCACACGTCCGTGTTCTCGCGCACCGGGCGGGACACCTCGGGGAGTTCGACACGGGGCTGGGTGTGGCGGCGCTGCGGCTTCGGCGGGCGCTTCTTCGGCTTGGTCCGGCGGGGCGGAGGCGGTGCGGCGGCCGGTGGGGGCGCGGGCGCCGCTGCGGCCGGGCGGTGCGGCTCGCCCACGGCCCGCGGTGTCCGCGGGGCCTGAGGTGGCTCGCGGTCGGGACCGATGAGCTCCAGCGCCTCCCGCGCAGGGGCCTGCACGATCTGGGGTTCGGCCCGGCCGTCCGGACGGGGCACCGACGGCTGGGACGGCGCCGGGAGCGGGCCGGGAGCGGTCGGGTGCTGGATCGTGACGCAGCCGGAGAGGGCCGTGACAGCCACAGTTACCAGGAGCGTTGCGGTGGTCGTCGTTCGATGCACCCGCGCAACTCTGCTGTGTCCGGCCCGTTTCGGAACCGTGGACGACCGGAGTATGCCCCACACGGGTGATCTCCGGCCCCTTACGGAGGGGGCGAGGGGGTCCCGGCTGACGGGTGGGGGCCTGTCCGGTGCGTGCCCCTTCGCCGCCTCGCCTCAGTCGCCGGTCGTTCCGTCGACCCGTTCGCGGAGCAGATCGGCGTGGCCGTTGTGGCGGGCGTACTCCTCGATCATGTGCGTGTAGATCCAGCGCAGGTTGAACGGTTCGTCACCGCGCCTGTTCATGCCCTTCGAGAGGTCGTCGAGACCGAAGCCGGAAGCATTCCTCCGAGCGATCCCGATCTCGGCCTGCCAGGTGCCGTACGCCTCCTCCCAGGTGTCCGCCTCGGTCAGGTGGAACTCGCCGTCCCGGTCCTCCTCGCTGTAGTAGATCGGGCCCGCGTCCTCTGCCACCAGGACCCGGCGGAACCAGCTGCGCTCGACCTCCGCCATGTGTCGCACCAGGCCCATGAGGGAGAGTTCGGAGGGTTCGACCGAGGCGGTCCTGAGCTGGCTGTCGGTCAGGCCCTCGCACTTCCACGGCAGGGTCTGCCGGTGGTAGTCCAGCCAGCCCTCCAGCATCGTGCGTTCGTCGGCGTTCTGGGCGGGCTCACTGCGCGGGGCCTGTGTCGTCATGCAGGCATGATCGCTCACCGGGACCGCCCCCACCATGTGTTTTCCGCCGGGCTCGGCCGGCCTGCGAAGCCTCCGGCCGCCGTATGCTTCCGGGATGACCCCGGCAGGCAACCACTGAAGGAGACCCCGTGAAGGTCGGCTGCATCGGACTCGGTGACATCGCGCGGAAGGCGTATCTGCCGGTGCTGGGCGCGCGGCCCGAGGTCGAACTGCATCTGCACACACGGACACCCTCGACACTCACCCAGGTCGCCGACGGCCTGCGGCTGCCGGCCGGGCAGCGGCACGCCGGCCTCGACGAGCTGATCGCCCAGGGCCTCGACGCGGCGTTCGTGCACGCGCCCACCGCCGTGCATCCGGAGATCGTGACCAGGCTGCTGGAGGCGGGCGTACCGACGTACGTCGACAAGCCGCTCGCGTACGAACTCGCCGAGTCGGAGCGGCTGGTGAGGCTGGCGGAGGAGCGCGGTGTCTCGCTCGCCGTCGGGTTCAACCGGCGCTTCGCACCCGGGTACACCCAGTGCGCCGACCACCCGCGCGAGCTGATCCTGATGCAGAAGAACCGCATCGGACTGCCCGAGGAACCCCGCGCGATGATCCTCGACGACTTCATCCATGTCGTGGACACACTGCGGTTCCTGGTGCCGGGCCCGATCGACGACGTGACCGTGCGCGCCCGCACCGAGGACGGCCTGCTGCACCACGTGGTGCTCCAGCTCGCCGGGGACGGCTTCACCGCGCTCGGCGTGATGAACCGGCTCAGCGGCTCGGCCGAGGAGATCCTCGAAGTGTCCGGGCAGGACACCAAGCGTCAGGTGATCAACCTCGCCGAGGTGATCGACCACAAGGGACAGCCGACCGTACGGCGGCGCGGCGACTGGGTGCCGGTGGCGCGGCAGCGCGGAATCGAACAGGCGGTGCTCGCCTTCCTCGACGCCGTGCGCACGGGCAAGGTGCTCAGCGCCCGGGACGCACTGGCGACTCACGAGCTGTGCGAACGGGTGGTACGAGCGGTGGGGGAGCGGATCGGCGCCGCCTGAACAGGCCCAGGCCCTCGACGGTACCCAGGACGACGATGACGAGGACGGCCGCGTGCACCGGCCAGTCACCGAAGCGGACGTACGGCGTGACACCCCGGGCCAGCGGTACGTCGTACACCGCCGAGGTACTCGCGTCCGTGCCGAGCCAGGAGCCGACGCGCTCGCCGCTCGGGCCGTAGACGGCGGAGACACCGGTCAGCGTGGCGTGGACCATGGGCCGGCCGGTCTCGGCGGCGCGCAGGGCCGCGATCGACGCGTGCTGCTCGGGGGCCCAGCTGTGCTGGAACGACGAGGTCGAGGACTGTGCGACGAGCAACTCGGCGCCGTCCTGGGCGAGATGGCGGCTCATGTCCGGGAACGCGGACTCGAAGCAGACCATCGGTCCGATACGCAGCCCGTGCCCGACGTTCATCACCACCTGCTCGGTGCCGCGTTTGCGGTCCTCGCCCGCAGCCTTGCCGACGGAGGTGGCCCAGCCCAGCAGCGAACGCGCTGGAACGTACTCGCCGAAGGGCACGAGCCGCATCTTGTCGTACCGGTCACCGGTGGGGCCGTCCGGACCGACGAGCACCGAACTCTTGTAGATGCCGGGCCGGTCGGAACGTCTGGCGTCCACGTTGACGAGGATGTCGGTCCCGGTCGTACGCGAGAGCGACGCGAGCCGTTTCGCCAGGTCGGGACGGTCGGCGAGGTCGTAGCCGACGCTGCTCTCGCCCCAGACGACCAGATCGACGTCCTGGCCGGCCAGCCGGCGAGTGAGCGACTCCTCCAGCGCGAACCGTTTTCCGGCGCTGTCCGCCCCGTCGACGATGCCCGGTTGCACGACGGCGATCCGCACCCGGCCGTCCGCCTCCGGACGCGGTGACCACACCCAGGCCGCCGAGGTCACGGCTGCGGTGGCGAGGAGCCCGGCCACGGCCGGAACCCGGGACGCGCGCACCGCGATCAGCACGGCGACCGCCACGTTCACGGTCACCACCAGGAAGCTGAGCAGCCACACCCCGCCGACCGAGGCCAGCCGCAGTGCGGGCGCCACCTGCCACTGGCTGGATCCGATCATGCCCCAGGGCCCGCCCAGCCCCTGCCACGAGCGGACCAGCTCGACCATGAGCCACGCCGACGGCAGCACGACGAGCCCGGCGGCGATCCGCCCGGCCGACGCGCCGGCCGCCAGGAACCGGCGTACGAGCAGACCCCAGGGTGCCCACAGCGAGCCCAGCAGTGCCGCGAGGACGAAGATGAACACATGCAGGCTCGGCAGCAGCCAGTGATGCACCGCCACCATGAACCCGAGGCCGCCGAACCAGCCGTCGTACGCCGCGCGTCCAGCGGTCGGCGCGGACCGGACGAGCAGGATCCACGGCACGAGCGCGACGTACGCGAACCACCACAGGGCCGGCGCCGGGAAGGCGAACATCGGCAGGGCACCGGCAAGCGCGGCGACGACGGAACGCCGCCACGGGGAGGCGAGCCAGTGGCCGGGCAGTTTCATACGGCGCCTCCTACCGGTCGGTTCCAAAGGATCACCGGGTCAACTACCCAGTCGGTCACCCCTTACGTGTCTCCAGTGTGCGCGGTGCGGACGATCTCGGACCAGCAGGACTCCGGCCAGGAGCGGCGGATTCCTCATACGGCGTACGGCGGCTGGTCCGGGCGCCGGGGGGAGCGGTCAGTCGCCGGCCGATCTGGTGACCACGGGTTCGGTGGCCGGCTCGGTGACCGGTTCCTTGTACGGCGTCGGCATGCGGCGCCACTTCTCCTGCACGACCACTTCGCGCAACCGCCAGCCGTCCACCGTACGGATCACCTCGAAGGCGTAACGGCCACCGCACACGAAGTCGGGAGCGGTGGCTCCAGCTCCGCCTCCACCGTCCCGGTCCGCGAGTCGCATGGGATTGACGTAGTCAGCCTGGACGCGGGCCGTGTCGCCGGTGTCCTGCTCCAGGATGCCGAAGCCGACCCGGCGGTTGACGATCAGATGCTGCCGCATCGGAAACAGTTCCATGCTCTGCCTGAGCCACCCGGCGACCTGCCGGGCGTCCCCCTCGATGCCGCCGGCCGAACGGTAGTCCGCCCGTCCGTCCGGCGCGAACAGTTCCACGTACGTCTCCCAGTCGCCGTCGTCCACGGCCACCGCGTACGCGGTGACGAGTCCGTCGAGGGAGAGCCGGTCCATCACGGTCGCGAGCTCCACACGCTGCGTCATCGGCTCAGTGTTGGGCACGGGGCGTGCGCAGCCAAGGGAGGCGCGGATATTCGGTGGCCGATGGGCTCGTCCAGCCCCGAAGCTGATCGCGTGAACGATCAGACAATCGGCCTTTCCGGCCTCCCGCATCCCCAGGAACCCAAGTTCCGCGTACGCGCCCGGTACACGGCGTCCACGGTGACGGTCTATCAGGCCTACCGCCCGGAGATCGGACTCCCGGCGGCCAGGGAGGGCCGCTTTCCGGGGGAGTGGAAGCGGGACCGGATGACATGGATCAAGCCGAGCTTTCTGTGGATGATGTACCGCTGCGGGTGGGGCCTGAAGGAGGGGCAGGAGACCGTGCTGGCCGTCGAGATCAGCTCGGAGGGCTTCGAGTGGGCGCTGCGGCACGCGTGTCTGTCGCACTATGTGCCCGAGGCGCACGGCGACCGGTCCGACTGGAAGCGGCAGTTGAAGCGGACGCCCGCGCGCGTCCAGTGGGATCCGGAACGCGACCTGTACCTCAACGCCCTGCCCCACCGGTCCCTCCAGTTGGGGCTCGCGGGCGAGGCGACCGTCCGGTACGCCGACGAGTGGATCGTTGGCATCGAGGACGTGACACCGCTGGCCCACGAGATCCACGCCCACGTACGCGCCGGTGAACTGGACGAGGCGAGCGCACTGTTGCCGCGGGAGCGGCCGTATCCGATGGCGGCGGACGCGCTGGCGCATCTGCTGCGGTAGGTCACCTGGAGGCGTGGACGCGACGACGACGGCCGGATCAAGACCGACTACGTGTTCCCGGGGACCTGAACCGCACCGGTGAAGGTCATTGGCCCGGCGGCTGTCAGGAGAGCCTCGGCCGTCGCCGCGTCGGCGGGCAGGAAGGCCTCCAGCTTCAACTCGGCAAGTGTGACGTCAACGGCGGTGGCGAAGGTCGTCACAGTCGTCATCAGGTGCAGTTCCCCGTAGGAGGACCGCAGACGGAGCGGAACCGCGAAACCGAGTTGCCCGGCAGACGGCTCCAACTCGGGTACGTACCGGGTGAGTTCGGCGCGCAACTCGTCCAAGTGGCCGAGGCGTGCCAGGATGTGGCGCGCCCATTCGGCGAGGTTGCGGATACGGGGAGCCATGCCGTCGGGATGCAGCGCAAGGCGGTAGACGTTCGTGCCCGGGCCTACGAGTTCAGCGGCCGCACCCTCGGTGATGAGGTCGAATGCGGTGTTCGCGGCGATCAGGTCACCGGCTCGGTCCACGACCAGCGCGGGGTACGGCAGATGCCCGCGCAGAATGTGATGGATCGCGGTACGTACGGGAGCCAGCACCGGGTCGTCCAGTGAACTCTCTGGGTAGGCCGGCGCGTACCCGGCGGCCAGCAGCAGTTCGTTGCGCTCCCGAAGCGGAAGCTCCAGCGACTCGGCCAGGCGCACGACCATGTTCCGGCCGGGGACGGACCTGCCGGATTCGATGAAGCTGAGATGTCGCTGAGTGGTGCCCGCCCGCAGCGCCAGGTCGAGCTGGCTGAACTGACTGCGGGTACGACGTTCGCGAAGCGCACGAGGGAAGTCCACGGGCCTGTTCTAACGGCCAGGGCGGGTACCACGCCATTCCCCGCAGGGAATTGTCGCCGCCCGAACCGGCCGCGAACATCGGCGGCATGAACATCGGTGTACTGCTTCCGACCGGAACCGCCCAGTGGGGCGCGGCCGACGACCCTCGCGAGCTGGTCGCCCTCGGACGCCAGGCCGAACGCCTGGGCTTCTCCTCCCTCTTCGTCAACGACTCCCTGATCAGCCCGCGCATCGAAGCCCTCACGATGCTGGCGGCGCTCGCCCCGGCGACCGAGACCGTGACGCTGGGGACGGCCGCGCTGATGCCGTTCCTGCGCCGTCCGATTCAGGCCGCGCAATCACTGGCGTCGATCGACCTGCTGTCCGGTGGCCGGCTCGCCGTGACTGTCGGAGCCGGCTTCCCCGGTCGCTTCGGACGGCCCCTCTACACGCTGTCCGAGGTGCCGTGGGAAAGACGCTTCGCCCGCCTGGACGAAACCGTCGCGCTGTGGCGGGCCCTGTGGGACGGCGCCGACTCCTTCCACGGCGAGATCCTTTATTTCGATGACATCTCGCCCACGATCAGCCCGTCCCGAGCCGGCGGCCCGCCTGTCTGGCTCGCCGGCGCGACCCCCGCAGCATTGGCCCGCACGGGTCGGATGTACGACGGGTGGCTGCCCTATCCCCCCGACCCCGCGGACTACACGTCAGGCCTCCGCGATGTCCGCGCAGCGGCGACCGCGGCCGGACGTGCGGCCGGGGACATCACCCCCGCACTATTCGTGTCGGTACGGATCGACGACGACATCGACAGCGGCCGTCGGGCACTGGATCACTACGCGCGGGCTGTGTACGGCATGCCACTTGAGGAGCTGGAGAAGATACAGGCGGTGGTCACCGGCTCCGCCGACCAAGTGCTCGAGAGCCTTGGACAGTACGTCGCCGCCGGCGCTCGCCACGTTGTCGCGCGCCTCGGCGCCCTGGACCTGGACTCCCAGCGCGACCAGCTCGAACGGATCGCGGACCTGATCCCCGCCGTACAGGCGGCAGCGGATCGCGTCCCCGCCTCAGAAGGCTCCTGGGCGGACAAAGGCTGACTACTCCCCATCGACAGTCCGGTAGCCAGGAGGGCAGCCGCGGCCAGCCCGGCCTGCACGGTGGTCACTGTCCCGCACCTCGAAAAAGGTCTGTGAGCTCGCCTTGTCATGGATCATCAAGCCGCGTTCACTCCACCCTGAACACCGCGCTGCGGAGCGTGTGTTGGGGGCGCCCACTGAGCAGGAGTAGGGGTCCGGAGCTTGATTGACGTCCTCAGCCGAACGCTACGACCAGGCGGACGCCGTCGTCACCGAAGCGGCCGGCCAGGGCCTTCATCACGGCGAAGACGTGCGGCCAGTGTGTCGTCGGTCCCAGGACACTGTTGACGGTCAGTGGTTCGTAGGCGCAGACCAAGTCGCGGGTGGCCCAATCGATGCGTTCTGAAGCGCTGTGCGGGTCGGTGGGCGGTAGGCCCACGGTGGACAAAACTTCCTCCGGCCATGGTCGAGATACGAACTGATGCCGTCGTCGACGATGGCTCTGCATGCCCGTGACCGGATCGACCCTGCCACCGCCGAACTCATCGATCGCGGCTACCGCCCGGAGAAAGGGAATCGGTGGCGTCCGGCCGATGACTTCCCCCTCCCGGTGGCCGTCCTTCGGCGCTTGGCCACCGATCCCGACCCGAGGATGCGGCAGCTGGCCCCGCGCGACCCCAACCTGCCGATGGAACTCGTCCGTCGCCTGGCCGCCGATCCCGATGAAAGCGTGCGCCGCGCGATCGTGACCCATTCCCGGCTTCCGACCCACGACCTCACGGAGCTGCTGGCCGACTCATCGGAGTCGGTCGCTGCCGCAGCAGCTGCCAATCCCAATCTGCCACTCCGACACATGCACCAGCTTCTCACCCTGGCAGGCCTGTGACACAAGCGCACCATACGGCCGATGGACCACGCCAAAGATCGCCGATAGGCAGGGCTGGGTGCTGTCAGAGGGGTGTCTGGTGCGGGACGCTTTCTCGCTCGGCTGCGCATGATCGCTCAGCCCAGCGGCCGACCGACCACTCGCCCGGTCGGCATGCCCCCGTGCGGGCTGTTGACCACCAAGGGAACTGATCCTTCGGCGAGGTAGTCGTGCCCGGGGAAGTAATCGATGTGGAGGTGGCCGCCGTCCTCGGCAGTAGCCATGCTCTGCAGGTTCTCCGCGAGTGCTTCCCTGCTTGCCGAGTCACCGCTGATCACCAGGATCCGGCGCTCGGCATCCTGGTGGATGAAGGCACCGGGGCCGGAAGTCCTGTTGATCCTGATCCCGGTCAGAGTGTCGCTGCCTGGTGAAGACGTGGCACTGACCACTCCCTCGCCGAGCGCTACGGCGTTCGCCAGCCGCATCAGTTCCTCTGCCGACGCGGAGACGTCCACTTCGCCGGATCCGGGGTCGGGGACCAGTCTCATGGGCGTCGCTCCTTCGAAATCGGGCTCCTGAGGTGTCTGCCGGCCAAGACGGTCCGACATGTGCCGAGGCCCGCAACGACGACCCGACCCGCGCAGCAGCGGAACCGTAAACCGATCTACTCCACCTCGATGCCGAAATCCTGCACCAGCTCCTCCAGGCCGCCCGTGTAGCCCTTGCCGCCCAGGACGAAGTCCCAGTCTCCGGTGGACCTTCGGCGGAAGGAACCGAGTACCAGGGCGGTTTCGCGTGGCCGGCCGTCGGAGACCTCAAGCTGACCCAGCTCGTTCAGCCCCGGGTCGAGCAGGCGGATGCAGGCGTCCGTGAAACCGGAGAGGTCGGCGTCCGGGTTGACCTCCGGGTCGATGGCCGCGACGAGCACGAACCGGTCGGCCTCCTCGGGCAATCCGTCGAAGGAGACGCAGATCGCGGCCTTGTCGGGTGCGGCGGCCGGGAGAGCACGCACCGAGCCGTCAGGCGTCTGAGTGTTGTTGAAGAAGACGAAGTGCTCGTCACTGAGAACGCGGTTGCCACGGCAGACGAGAGCACACACGTCCAGGGCGACGTTTCCGGTCCACGACATGCCCAGCACGTTGTAGTCGTCCGGGAGTCGAGGAGCCGGCACCGAGGGCGTCGGCTGGGCCGGGACCTGCCGGCCGCCCTCACCGAGCCGCCCACGCAGTCCATGACGGTGGAGCAGGTCCACGAGTTCGGGGCCCGAGACGAGTTCCAGCGGCTTGCCGTTGGCGAAGGTGTGTGATCCGGGGCCGAACCCCGAAGTCGTCACGAGAACACCCTTGTTGGCACCGGCGTCCTGCACTGTTCCGTACAGGTCGCGTACAGCGGTGGGCGGGACCGTGTTGCGATAACGCTTCACCTGCACGACGATTTTGCCGCCGCGGATGGGCGTCGGATCCAGTGCGTCGACGTCCACACCGCCGTCGTTGGAACGCTGGGTGGTCACCGCCTGCATTCCCATGGCCCGGAAGAGACCGGCGACGAGATCCTCGAAGACGATCGGGTCCATGGTGAACAGATCCGGGTCCTCGTCGCTGCCGTGGGCGACAACTCGGTTCCCGACATCCTGCGGCCGCCTGCTCGGCCGAACTGCCACGAGTTGGTCCGGTCGAGCCGAGAGCTGTCCGCGGAGTGCGTCAGCCAGGCAGCTGATCGCGTCGACCTGCGCCAGGTGAAGATCGCGGAACGAGGAGCGCGAGGCCATGACCGTCGCGAGGAAGATCTGGCCGGGTCGGCCCGTCGTGGGGTCGTGTCCGTCGACGAACCCGTTCAATGCCACTGACTCGAGCGCACCCAGCTCATCCGCGCCGAACAACTCGTGCAGAACGAGCAGCATGCACTGGGCCAGAACCTCGCTGTACAGAGCACGGCGCTGACCAACTGGGCGAGGGGTCTCCTTGTCCTGGTCGACGCTGGACATGTAGCGAACGGCCTTGGTCTCAGGCACGATGCTGTACGCAGGCAACTCCCAGTCGAGCACCAGTTGCCGTGCGGCCGGGTCGTAGGCGGCTGCCACCTGACGTGGGAAGCCTTCCGGCCACGCCGACGAGGCGTAGAGGGCGGCGGAGAAGTACTCGATCACGGAATCGGGATCCTGGCGCCTCACACCGTCGCTTATCGCGCCGATGCCGGCGTTGTGCCGCCGCACATCGGCGAGTTGGACGTCGACCGACTGCTGGTACTCCCGCTGATACGACGCCAGTTGTCGCTGCCGCTGAGCCTCCGCGGCCTGGGCGGCCTGCCAGTCACGGTCGAAGCGCGCTCGTGCTTCGGCCTGCGCCTGGGCCCTGCGACTCGCGGTCCAGCCGCTCTGCGTCTGGTAGTGACTGAAATCCGGCATGGGTACGGGCTGCGCCAACGACCCTGGAGCGAAGGGCTGAACATCCTCGGCTCGCATGAGAGAGACAGCCCTGAAGGCCGGAGCCCGGCAACCCGAGGCGAGCAGACCCTGCAACGACGCGACCTGCGCGTCCAGTTCCCCGGTGCGGCGCAGAGCCTCTGCCTGTCGGTATTCGCGGTGACCCTGAGCGGCTCGCCGCTGGTAGGCCCGCGTTTCCTGTTCGTGCTGTCTCCGACGGCGGGCTTCGGCTTCCAGCTGCCGCTGTTGCTGCCGCTGCATCTCGGCCCAGACGCCGACGGAACCAGTAGAGCGACGACTCATGTGCTGCAGGCCCTCCCCAGGACGGGGGCAGCCGAAAGGTGCTTTGGTTGTCCCCGCAACCAGTTGTAACCAGACGACTCTACCCAGCAATCACCGTCTCGCATATCCACTCGTCAAAGGGAGCCTGTTCAGGTCATCGCGGCAGGTCAACGTGACTGGAGGGTAACCAGGTTCGTGCCGGTGAGCAGGGCCCGCACAGCCCTGGTTCAGGCCTGTGCGAGCGGTGCCGCAGGCATGGTGGCGCGCGGCGCGGAGCTCTGTATCGCCGTGACGCGCTCGATGACGAGGCCCAGCAGCACGGCCGCCGCGATCATGAGCGCCTCCGCCGCCACGACGAGGGCGATCGACCCCGGGGCCACCTGGGCCGCCACCACGAGCATCAACGTGTGGGAAACCCAGGCGGCCCACCACAGGTTCACCAGTGTGGTGCCGCGCCTCTGCTCCCATGATCCGGAGCTTGCGCGCCCGATGTCGAGGACGAGCCGGCGCGGGACGAAGAGGTTGACCACCGGTATGAACCACGCACCTATGGTCCAGCCAGGGCTCGGGACCGAGGCCAGGGGGGACAACTGCTGGGCGTTGCGCCGGGACCGGGCGAGCCACACGAGGAACAGCACGATCGCGAGAGTCATCGCATAGAGGAAGACCATGGATGCGAAGGCCGCCTTGTGGTCGGTCGCGCCCGTGTCGTGCAGGTGGAGATCCCGGACCGCAACCGCGCGGAACACGTCCGCCAGGGCGGCCACCCCTGTCGCCGCCTGCGCGGAACGGGCAAGGACCCAGGGAGTTCTGCCGGTGACACTCGTCATCGGCTAGGCCTGTCTCGGAGGCGTGCGTGGCCGCGGCGGACGCTGGGGCGGAGTGATCATAGGGTCATGTGGAAATCGGCGGTACACCGACTTCCGCAAGGGTGTCCCTCACCCGTGGACGTGCCGCCGTCGGCCGCCGACGTTCACGGGCGCGTGCGGAGAGGTGACTGGTCCGTGCGGCCGGGTTGTTGCCGGTGGAGGTGCCGTATCCGCCCGCCGCGGACGTGCCCGCGCACCTGCGACCCTGGGCGACGTCGAAGGTCGGGTGCGGAACGATGCGTACGGAGGTACGTCCATGAGCGGGTCGTCGGTCACGGTGGTCACCGGGGGCAGTCGGGGGATCGGTGCCGCGGTTTGTCTGCGGCTCGCGGCGGACGGTCATGACGTCGCGGTGGGATACGTGCGGGACGGCCGGGCCGCCGAGTCGGTCGCGGCGGGGGTGCGGGAGGCCGGGGGCCGGTGTGTGACCGTTCAGGTGGACACCTCGGTCGAGGCGGAGGTGGACCGGCTGTTCGACACGGTGGAGGAGCGGCTCGGGCCGGTCACGGGGCTGGTGAACAACGCCGGCGTGACCGGGCCGCTGGGCAGACTCGCCGACACCGACCCCGGCGATCTGCGGCGCGTCGTGGAGGTCAACCTGCTGGGGACGCTGCTGTGTTCGCGCCGGGCCGCGCGTTCCATGACGGCGCGCGGAACCGGCGTCATCGTGAACGTGTCCTCAGCGGCGGCCACGCTCGGCGGCCCCGGCGACTACGTGCACTACGCGGCGACCAAGGCGGCGATCGACGCGCTCACCGTGGGCCTGGCTAAGGAACTCGGCCCGGACGGCATCCGCGTCAACGCGGTGGCCCCGGGCATCATCGACACCGAGATGCACGCGACGATGGGCGACCCGGGCCGGGCGGAACGGGCGGCCCCGGCGATTCCGCTCCGTCGGCCGGGGCTGGCCGGGGAAGTCGCGGCTGCCATCGCCTGGTTGATGTCCCCGGAGGCCTCCTACACGACGGGCGCGGTGCTGCGGGTGTCGGGCGGGCGGTGACGCTGCGTGGCAGAAGGAGGGGTGGGGGAGGGGACGTAGGAGATCCGCCGTGCGGGGCGCCGGTGAGCGCCCTGCTCGCTTGCGGGGACCTCGCGGTCAGGCTGCCTCGATGATCTCGCCACGTATCGCCGCGGCCCACTTGACCACCAACAGCTCGTACTCCTCGCGCTCTTGGGCCGAGAGGGTTCCGCCCGCGCGGAGCCAGAGCGCACGGATCTGTTCGTTCAGCACAGCGGCAGACCGCACGGAACCAGGGGCCAGGGAATCGGGGGACATGCGCACCAGCGTAGGGGCAAGGACTGACACTGCGCTACCAACTGGCTACTCGTCGGGTATGCGGTTGGTCACGGTCGGAAGATCGTCCGCCGCGGTCGTCGGGCGCAGCTCGTCGGGGTGTCAGTTCGACGACTCGGCCGCGTGCGGGCTCAGGGCGCCCGTCGCGACCAGCGCGATGATCACGATGCCGAGGGCTACGCGGTAGTAGACGAACGGCATGAACGACTTGGTCGAGATGAACTTCATGAACAAACCTATGACCACTTAGCCTTGGCGGTCTTGACCTGCAACGCCATCCAGCCCGAAAGATCAACTGGGAGAGGACTGGGAGACGGGGGCGGCTCCCACCCCTCGGGGAGTGTGAGCACGAAGTTCTCCCACCGCGCCTGCAGCGTCTCCATGATGGCCTTCTCCATTGCCGGTGTCACGTTGGAGTACAACCCCTCGACACCCGCCAGCTCGTGGCCCATCCGGGATTCAGTGGCGACGCGGCTGTGGCCGTCCTCATCGATCCACTCCTTGTGTCCGTGACGCATCAGGTACTGCCGCTTGTTCTTCCAGCGCTCCACGGCCGGCAACTCCGGCAGGGGACGCCGCGAGTCGACGGTCTGCTTCTGCCCGAGCCGTACCCGCTCGAATTCCTCCCTGGCGTCGCGCCCGTCAGCGAACTTCCTCCAGTAGTGGTAGGGGAAGTTCGCGTTGATGAGCGGGCCGTCATTGATTGAGGTAAAAACCCACTCGGGCTCCCGGCCTGCGAGCAGCATCTCCAGCAGCTCGGCCAGGAACGGCGGCACGACGAGTGTGCGCCGGCTCTCGTACTTCGGTACGTACAGGCCGGGCTTTCCTGTTCCTTCAAGGCGCTGATGCTGCCACTGCACGCGGATGGCCGGCATGAGGTCGGGGCCGTACCGTTCCAGGTCTTCGGCGTGCCGGTCCTCGCGGTCCTCCTCGTCGGGATCGTCCAACGGGTCGGAGGCAGGCCAGTTGGGGTGGCAGTACTCGGGGCGCAGCCCGTACAACTCAGCGGGCCGCATGCCGGTCATGGCAAACGTCCACACGTACACGTAGCCAGGGAACCCCCAGAACGAGAGGGCGTTGCAGGCGAGTTGGTGGACGTCCTCGATGCGCAGGTTGCGCTTCCGCTCGCGCGGCTTCTTCTTGTACTTGCCGCGCCGCCGCTTCTTCTTCTGTACGGGCGACGTCTGCCGGAGACCGTCATCGACGGCGTCGTCCATCATCATGCTGAAAATGAGCAGGATCTCGCCGCGGTAGCGGTAGCCGATGTGGTCCTGCTCCTTCAGCCAGATCTCCCAAGCCCGGCACAGAGATGGCTTGATGTCGGCAACGGCCATCTCGCCCCAGCGCGGCTCGATGTAGAGCCGGACGATGGACTCGATGTTCCTCTTACGGAGGTGGCCGACATCGAGAGTCTGCTGCCACGTCTTGACGTATTCGGTCATGAGGACCGCGCCGTCGCGACGGCTGATGTACCGGTCGTTGCGGATGTCCGACTCACGGTCCAAGCCGTACTCGAGGGCTTCTTCTTCGGTGTCGAAGCCGCCCTTGCTGTCGAAGATCCACCGGCCTTTGTCGTTCTTCTTGCCGGTGTTCCAGCGGACGCGGCAGAAGTTGCCGCGCCACTCGATGTAGGGCATCAGGTGTCTTTCTTTCTGGGCGGTAGGGGCAGAGCTCGGACAGCTGAATGAGGCAGAAGTGTCGCGGGGTGTGGGACTGCGAGGATCAGGCATGCACCCCTTGGACGCGGCACGGCGCCTGGCGTGGAACGGCCTGGATACCCCCGCGACTCGCACCGTCCGCAACGGACACACCACCACTTGATGGGTCACACAAGCCGCGTGGGGGTGGCGCACAGGTTGCCGGGCATGGGAAAACCCGCCCTGGTCCGGGAGTTTTCTCACGTCAGGGCGGGTCCGGCGGAGCGAGCCGACCTATGCGCTCCTTCGTCTGGGAGAAGTAAGTGGGGGTGAGGCTGCAGGTCGCGGCATACCCTTACGGATCGCCTCACGCGGCGGGCTTGAACCGGACGGTGGACGGCGTAGCCGGGCCGCTGCCAGTGGACTTACGTGGAGTGGCCTTGCGGCGGCGGGCCTTGGCCAGTGCCGACGGCCGGGTCATCTTGTGATGAATCTCCCGGATTTCGCGGCAGTCCTGGAGGCTGAACCGCAGAAATTTGCCGAAGCGGTGGTGAGGGAAGCCGCGCTGGTTGGCCCCGTCTCGTAGCCACCTCTCGCCGCAGCCGATGACGCGGGCCGCCTCCCCTGGGTCGAGCGTCACCTCGCCCTGCTCAAGGGCCCGCATGGCCGCATCGATCATGGCCTTGCGCTCGGCGCCGGTGCGGTTCGTTTCGGGGCTAGTCATGGCACCTCTTCCGTTTGGGCTGTTGGGGTGCTGCGTCAGCTGGGAGGCACCCGGGCATGAAGCGAGCGCAGGAACTCGTACGAACTTTTAGACGGCTGGTCCTCACGTGTCAGCGCGGAGCGCACCCTAAGCTGCGGCACTGCCGACGCTGTGCTGCAGCGATGATGTCGAGTCGGTTCCCGGTGTGTGTCAAGTCCTCATGGGTGGTGCTCCGGTTCGCCTATCAAGGCTCACTCTGAAAGCCTAACGACTGACTTATCGACTCGTCAATCAGATCTTCTAACCTTCGGGGTGAGTCGCTACTCACTCGCTCAGTCGATCGCTATTGGCGTCCTGTTGAATCCCTCGGCTCCCGAATCTCTGTAGCTCGCCATGCATGTGAGCCTCGGTCGCATGCTGGTGGGCACGGCGCCGTGGAGTGACCTTTGGGGTCTATGTGGTCGCGCCCTGTTGCGGGGGTTCGCCGAGGGGCTTTGTGGGGGTGCGGGGGGAGCGGCGGGCGATGTCCTGGTGCACGGTGTGGCGACTGACACGGGCCGGCCGCCCACCGGACGTCTGACCCGCCCGGGCCTCCGTAGGTGCGCGTCAGCCGACGGCGGCGATCCGTTCGCGAGAACTTGAAGATCGACGTTGCCGCTGGCCGTCCCCTGGACTGCCTCGTCATCTACACCAAGTCCACGACGACCTGCCGGCATCGAGTACCCCGGCGGCACCACCGGCGCCGCTCCGGACCAGAACGCCGGGCCTACGGCCGGGACTTTGTGTGGAACGGGGCGCCGAAGGTCGACGAGGCACGTGGTCACGGTCTGGACGTGGGCCGACCCTCACTGCGGTCGGCGTGCCAGTTCACCGGTCACAGCCAGCGAACCGGACAGGAACTGCGCGGATCCGGCCGGGCCGGCCGGAGATTCACGCCACGGCGGGGGAGATGCCATAGCGTCCAAGTCATGGCGAGGACGTTGCGGCTGGCTGTCGCGCAGAGCACTGTGCCGGAGGATCCCACCGACCGAGGCGCGCTGCGAGCGGCCGGGGAGGAGATCCGGGCCCTGATGGCTGAGGCCGTCGGCGCGGGCGCGCGCCTGGTGCAGTTCCCTGAGGGGGCGATCACCTACCCGAGCAAGCACGTGATGGCGGCCGCCCCGGACGGCGGCTTGACCCCGGCCGACTGGAGCCGTGCCGCTTGGGACGTCCTGCGCGAAGAGGCCGAGTCGATCGCTGCGCTGGCGGGGGAACTGCGGCTGTGGACGGCGTTCGGGTCGATCCACCCGCTCACACCCCCGAACCGGCCCCACAACAGCCTGTTCATCGTCTCCGACCGTGGCGAGCTGGTCGCGCGATATGACAAGCGCTTCCTGTCGCACACCGAGGTCTCCTACCTGTACACCCCGGGGCGTGGCCCCGTGGTCTTTGAGGTGGACGGCATTCGCATCGGCTGTGCGCTGTGCGTCGAGGCGAACTTCCCGCCGCTCTTCGCCGAATACGAACGCTTGGACGTCGACTGCGTCCTGCTCTCCGTGATGGTCGACGACGCGCCGCGGGCGCGGGTCGCCCAGGCCTACGGAACGCTCTACAACTACTGGCTCGGCTACTCCATCCCAGCCCAGTACAGCGCCACGGTGCCGTCCGGGATCGTTGCACCCGGCGGCCGGTGGTTGGCGCAATGCCCCGCCGACGGGCAACCCGCTCTCGCGGTCGCGGACATCGACCTCGACTCGACCGACCCGGACATCGACGTGGCTCTCCGTTACGCCCGGCCCTGGCGCCGTTCGGCACAGAACGGGCTCTACGACGAACATCTGGTAACCGGGGACCCACGAAGCGACACCCACATGGCCTTCTGACACCGCCCCGCCCACCTGCCAGTCATACCGCGTACAGAATCAGGGCCTCGTCACATGAGGGTCCGCTTGAACACCGCGACCGTCTCCAGGGGACGCGTGAGTTCTGCTGAAGCGGCTCTGGGCGGTGGCGCTCGCCCGTAGCGTGAGGCGGCATGACTGTGCTGATCATCGGCGGCAGCGGCTTCCTGGGGGCCGAGCTAGTACGCCAGGCGGTATCCGCGGGCCGTCACCCGGCCGCCACGTACCATTCCCGTCCCGGCGACTACGACGGGGCGGCATGGCACCATCTCGACCTTCGCGATCCCCTCCACCTGGAGGAGGTGCTCACCACGGTGGCTCCGGACGCGGTGATCAACGTGACGAGCGGCGGAGCGGACTGGACTATCACCGCCGAAGGCGGCATCCGCCTCGCCCTGACCGCGGCCGAGCGCGGTATCCGCCTGGTACACGTCTCCAGTGACGCCGTTTTCTCCGGCACGGGCCGCGACCGCTATGACGAGTCCTGTCTTCCGGACCCGCTCACCCCGTACGGGGCCGGCAAGGCGGCAGCCGAGACCGCAGTACGCCTCCTGTGCCCCGACGCGGCCGTCGCCCGCACCTCCCTGATCATCGGCAACGGCCACTCCGAGCACGAGCAGCTGGTGCACGCGCTGGCCGACGGCACCCGGCGGGGTGCCTTGTTCACCGACGACATCCGCTGCCCCGTCCACGTGACGGACCTGGCCGCCGCCCTGTGGGAGATCACCCGCTCCGACGCTGCCGGCGTCTTCCACCTCGCCGGCCCGGACGCCCTGAGCCGTCACGAGCTGGGCACCCTCATTGCGCAGCGGGATGGCCTTGACGCATCGCTGCTTCCGGCCGGTCGACGTGCCGACAGCGGCCTCCCCGGCGGACTTTGCGTTCAGCTCGACAGCCGCGCCACCCAAAAGCGCCTGGCCATCCGCCTTCGCGGAGCCCGGGAGTTCCTCAGGCGTCAAAACCCCGACCGCTGACTCCGACCGCTCAGGGCCGGCGGGCCGGAGCCGAGCGTGATGGACGGTAGTTGGACGACCTTGCGAACGCGCCCAGGAACAGCACGCCGTGCGCGGCGACGGCCCGGGCGGGGTTGCCGTCCCCACGGCTCGGGCGACGGAGCGCGGCGGGTGGCGGCAGCCACCTTGGGCGGTGAGTCAGGGGGAGTCCCCGGGGCCCGGCCCCAAGCGAGCGCGTGATCATCCGGGCAGCCGACCTCGACCCGCAGGACGCGTAGCTCGACACCAGTGGCCTGGGCGGTTTCTCCGGACGCGCTCCTTCCGGGCCGACCGGTGGATCAGGTTCGGCCTTCGGCCCTCCGCAGTGGGTTAGGACCTTCGCATTCAGGCGAGAACGCCGCTGCGCTCGGCAAGGCCGCGTAGCTCGGTCGATGTGGGCCCGAAGACCAGCAGGCCCGCGATCAGCGATTTCGTCGCTGGGCGGGCATGGGTCTCCTCGGGAGCGCATCGTTCCGCCGCCAGGAGGGTTCGGACGCAGTCGCTGCGGCGGCCGAGACGGTCGTAGGTGACGGCGATGTCGCCGAGGGCGCGAGAGCGACGTTCGACGCTGGGCAGCGCCTTCAGCGAGATCTTGCGGGCAGCATCAAGCGCGGCCAGAGGATCACCCGCATGGTTTTCGGCGCTGATCCGGTGGAGCTGCACGGTGAGGGGGCTGAAGCCCCCGCCGTGGTCGCGAAGCATGGTGCGGCCGCCGAGTTCCGTGGCGATCGCGGCGGCCTCGTCCGTGAGCTCACGCATCCCGTCCCGGTCGCCCCGCCTGGCCAGGGTGTAGGACGCGCTCTGGACGAGGAGCCCTCGTAGGGCCGTTCCCGCGCGTCCGGCACTGCGCAGGTCCGGGTGGTCGGCGGCGGTCAGGGCGATCGACAGGGCTTCCTGATGCCATCCAGCTTTTCGAGCGAGCACGGCCAATTGCCGGGCAGACTCGGCAACAGCGAGGGGTGCGCCGCCTGCTTCGGCGAGCTGGCGGGCGCGGTCGGCGGCCATCCAGCCGAGCTGCTGCTCGTCCAACTTGACGAGAATGCGGGTCGCCAGCAGGTAGCTCTTGGCCAGGAGCACGTAGTCCCCGGCCTCACGGGCGCTGGCGGTGAGCGCATGTCCGGAGCGGATGAGACGTGGCAGGCGCACCGCGAGGCTGGCGTAGCGGCAGGCGTCGAAGTCGGCGAGGGCGCGGGTGAAGTCCGTCGCTAGTGTCTCGGCCGGCGGCGTCACAGGGGGCTGCCCTAGGCCGAGCATGGCATCACGCAGACGGGCGACGAGCAGCTCTCCGAGCAGGGCCTCGCTTGCCTGGGCTGTTCTGTTCCCGAGGAGTGGGGAGCCGGCGGCTGCCGCGGCCGTGGCAGCCAAGCCCGCGATCAACTTCCTTCGCCGCAACGGACCTTCACCGTCCTCCTGTCCTGGACTGCCGAGCCTATGGGTCGGCATCCAGGGGAAGGCCGCAGATGCTCCGATCGGCTGACCGTGTCGTATCTCCGGGCGAGGTGCGGGCGGAGCGAGGCCGAACGCCTGGCGCGGGAGTTCGAGGGCGTCGGCGAATCGCTGGCGCCCTGGGTAGCGGTCGAGGCGGCTGTTGAAGGGAGCCGGGTTCTTCGCCCAGTTGTCCCAAATAACACGAAGCGGCGGCTACCAGGCAGTGGGGCCAGAGAGTTCGGTGACAGGTTGGCGGACGGCCTGGGGAACGCCGAGCTGCTGGCGGGCCCAGTGGACGACCGCGAGCTGGTCAACGGCCGGTGGCCCCCAGTCGAAGAGTTCCATGGCCTGTTCGGGGGTGGCCAGGATGCGGATGTAGGTGTGGCCCGTGGCTGGATCGGGCTGCGCGGGGCCGACGTTGGTGAGTGCGGCGGCGTAGCGCAGGTATCCGCGCCGTACGGAGGGGTCGGTGACGTGTCCCAGGAGCAGCGGGCAACCAATGCGGGCGGTCGCCTCCTCTTTAACTTCGCGACGCAGGGTGGCTACGGGGTCGCCCTGGTCCTGTTCCTCGGGTGTGCCGCCGGGCAGGATGGCGACTCCGGTGTGGGGTTCGAGAAGGACGAGGACGCGTCCGTCCGGCGCGAAGCACCAGGCCCACACCTGGGTGACTGCGAGGTCGTGCGGGGCTGGCCCCTGGTGCCAGGGATAGTGGTAGGTGGGGCGGGCGGTCTGCAGGACGGCTGCGCGGTCGAGAATGGTCGGGGCGAGCGGGAGGCCATTCTCAAGGATCACCGTCCCGCCAGCGTTGATCCGGGCGCGCAGCGCGGACAGAGCGCGGCGGGCGTCGGCCGGGGAGAGCAGATCGGGCAGTCGCGCGGGTTCGACGAACTCGATCCCGGTGATCTCACTCGGCGGCAACCGGATTTCGCCGATCCGGTCGTCGTCCCAGGTGCCGCCGTCGAAGACGTGCAGAATCTCGCCGGGAAACCGCATGACGGCGGGTGCGCCGGTGCTGTCGGCGGCGATCCAGTCGACGGCCAGGCAGCGGTCGACGGTGGCGGTGACTCCGAGCTCCTCGACCAGTTCACGGGCTGCTGCGCGAGCGGGGGACTCGTTCTTGTCAACGGCGCCGCCGGCCAGGAGACAGGTGTCGCGATAGTCGACGTGCTGGACCAGGACCTGGCCGAAGGGGTTGGTGATGAGCACAGACGTGCCGACCCACAGGGCGGCCGCGGTGCGCATCGCGCCGTACGCCTCGTCGGTCATGACGGTGCCGGGCAGCTCGCCAGGAACGGATGTGGTCGTCATTGCTCTCCAAGTCAGAAGGGCCGGTCGGGTCCATGGAAGAGTGAGGCGGTTGACCGCCGTCAGGCAGTAAGCCGATGGCGAGCGCTGGAGAGGGGCCCGGTCGTGAGCCGAGTGAAGAATTCGGTCGCGATGATCTTTCGTCGGGTCTCCTCAGGCAGGCGAGCAAGGATCCCCGGCAGCGCCCGTTCGCGGGCGACCTCCCCGCGGTGCGCAAGGATCGCGGCCCACTTCTGCTCCAGCCAGGCACTGACGTCGACGGTGGTGGTGGCGTACGCGTCCGGGACTGCGAGCACGGGTTTGCCGATGGCCTCCAGCAGCGGCCCGAGTTCGCCGACGCCGGATGCGGAGTGCGTGGCGCAGTACACTGCGCGCGGTTGCCAGGGCTCCCCTGCTTCAGGGTGAAGGTGCGGGAGGCCCGCGTCCTGAGCGGCGAGGAGAGCGGCCTGGTGGGTGCGGCGGTGGTCCGGGTGACCGGTCAGCTGGCCCAGGGCGTCGTGCGTGACCACGATGTCGGGGCGGAACGAGCGGATCTGCTGAACCAGGGCGGCGACCACCTCGTCGAGCGGTGCGTCGACGAGGCGGGGACAGCCGGGAGCCGCCTGGGGGTTGCGGGCATCGCCGTATCCGAGCATGCGGGGCGGACCCGCGCCCAGCGCCCGCAAGGCGTCGGCGAGTTCGGGAGCCCGCGGGCTGTCGGGCGCCCACGTCAGGGTGACGACGGCGGTGCGCGCGTGCGCGGCGGCGTGCTGGGCGAGGACACCGCCGGCGAGGAGGCTCTCGTCGTCGGGGTGCGCGAACACGCCGAGCAGGGACGGCATCGTGGAGGACGCCGCCGTTGCGGGGATCAGCTCGTCGGAGTCAGGCACGCTGTCCCCCTGCGGCCGAAAGGCTCAGTGCGCCGGCGGGGGTCCGGCCCGGCCACTGGAAGACGAGCCGTGCGCTGGGCTTGTCGAGCACGTCGCCGGGCGGCAGCTGGTCGGCGGGCGTGTCGGCCGGGTGGATGGTCATCGGCGGATAGCCGCTCTCGCGCACCTCGCGGTCCCAGACACGCACGCACTCCGCGAAGCGTTCCGCCATCTCTTCGGCTGCTGGGCCGTAGGCGTGGATGAAGAACTCGGTGAGACGGTCGGCTGGATCCGGGGCGTCCTTGACCTTGCGGTAGGTCAGGTAGGCGAGGGAGCCGTCTGAAAGCATCGCCGCTGAGTCCTGCTGCGCCACCAGCGCGGAACCTTCCCGGGCGGTCAGGCGGCAGAACCCCGGCAGCGTCGTCGCGGCGTAGATCTGCAAGGTCTCGAAGTTGAAGGTGCCCCGGACCACAAGGCCGGTGGTGAGCTCGCGCCGGGGCCCGCGCAGCCCCTCCTCAAGCCCTGCAGTGTCATCGGGCTCACCGTCTTCCCACCGCACGGTAACCTCGCCGTCGGCCAGGGGGAGGACGGGGGCCGTGCGGGCGGCGGCGCCGCGGTCTCGCACGAACCCGCAGTACGTCCAGTGCTCGCAGTGCAGGACGTCGCCGCGCCGGACCAGGGTGAGGGAGCGGGTGTAGCCGCCCATCTCCAGCGGCACCACCAACCGTGCGCCCTCACGGAGTTGCTCGCGCCAGGCCGGGGCGACGTCAGCCGCGTTGTGTGTGATCACGACCCCGTCGAACCCCTGGGCGGGGATGTGGCCCGGTGCGCCGAGACCACCGTCGCCCAGGACGGCGGTGACCCGGCCGCTTCCGGCCTCCGCGCACAGCCGCTGCGTGCGGTGCACCACGTACGGGTCGACGTCCACCGTGACGACCCGTCCGGCGGGTCCGACGACGTGGGCGAGCAGTTCCGCGTTGTACCCGCCGGAGCCGACCTCGAGGACGGCCGCCCCGGGCGTCAGCTGGAGTTGCTCGGCCATGTCGGCCTGGAGCCAGGGGGCGCTGACCGAGCTGGTCGCCCGGCCGTGCTCGTCCCGGCGGGTGACGACGGCCAGGTCCTCGTCGTAGACGGTCTTGAGGTCCGTCTCCGGTGCGAACCGGTGCCGGGGCACCGTGCGCAGCGCCTCTTGGACCACGGCGGAGGGCGCCCAGTCGCCGGCGATGACGGCCTCTGCCATGCGGTGGCGCAGCCGGACGGCTTCGGCCGGTTCCCCGGGTACCGGCGGGTGTTCGGCGGCGGTCGGGTAGGCGTTGACGGTCGGCAGGCCGGGGATGACACCGGGCCAGACGGCATCCAGTGCGTTCGCGGCCGGGGTGAACACCGGGCCGAGACATCCGAGACCGTGGGGGTCGTGCCATTCCCAGCGGGTGAACTTGTGCGGCTCCGCGGTGGTGAGGGTGCCGGTGAAGCCGGTGATCCGGATCACGGCGGTCACCCGCGGGACGCCCTGGGCGGCGTCGGTGAGGATGGACACCACGCTGGCGCCGGTGGCGTGCAGGCCGGTCTCCTCGGCGAGCTCGCGTACCCCGGCTCCGTCCAGCGGTTCCGCACCGTCGATCTTCCCGCCCGGAGCCTCCCACATGCCGCGTTTGGACCAGCCGAGCAGGACACGCCCGTGCTCGTCGGTCACGACGGCCAGCGCCCCGGCAACGGCGTAGCCGGTGGCCGGCACGGATCGCTCCATGGCGACCGTGTCCGCACACGGACCGCGCAGGACCAGCGCCGCCAGGTCGCCGACGGCGATGCGCTGCACGCTCGTCCATCCGCAGGTGAGGGCGGTGATCTCATCATCGTCCAGTGCGATGTGTCGCTTCTCGGCCGGGGTGTGCGCGGCCAGCGGGGTGATGACCAGCATGGTGCCGCCCTCGCGCAGTCGGCGCCCGAGCGCGTGCAGGACACGGGTGCGGTCACGCAAGAAGGCCACCGAGAGGCGGAAGACCACCAGGTCATAAAGGTCGTTGCCCAGCGGGGCGGGGTCGTCGCGTTCGACGTCCAGGCACAGCCACCGCACCTCCGCGTCGGGGTATTCGGTGCGGGCCTGCTCCAGGGCGCCCTCGGCGAAGTCCGCTCCGTCGACGGTGTACCCGAGCGAGGCAAGGTACACGGACATCTCGCCCGTCCCGCACCCAACGTCGAGCGCGCGGCCGCCCTCGGGCGCCGGCGCGTGCTCGACGATCAGGCCCTTCTCGTCGTCCCCGAGCCGTCGGAAGCCTCGCCCCTCGGTGTAGCGCTTGGACCAGTCAGTCCGGGTGATTCCCACAGATCGCTCCTCGTTCGTGAAAGGCAGGCGGTGTCAGGGCAGTTCGACGGGTCCGTACAGGGCGGCCGGCTGCTGGGTCTGCAGTGCCCAGTACCGGTCGCCGAACGACCAGTGCCACCATTCGGTTCGGTACGGGACCATGCCAGCGGCGGCAAGGGCACGGCTCAAAGTGGCCCGGTTCGTGCGGGCCGGGCCGCTGAGGCCGGGGGCGTCGGTGTAGCAGGCGCCGTCGGACTCCTCCGGTGAAGCGTTGACGCGCGTTCCCATGTCCAGCTCGCGCCCCTGGTGGTCGATCAGCGTCACGTCGACGGCCGCGCCGGCGGAGTGCGGCGCAATCTCCGGAGGCGACACGAAGCGGCTGGCGGCCGCCCGGAGCTCGGCCGCCTGCCAGTCCGGGTGGCCGCGCGCGAGCTCGTCGGAGTACTCCTCGAAGTACCGACGCTGCAGGGCCGGCGGCCGGAAGCCCTCGACGAACAGCAGCGACACACCGGCGGGAAGCAGCGACTGGGCGTGCAGCAACCGGGCAAGAACGCCTTGCCGAACGTGGGCCCAAGCGCCCGCCGCGTCCCGTTTGCGGTCGTCGACCTTCAGACCGTGCGCGCGGGCGTCGACGAGGACCTCGCCGCACTCCTGGACGGGGATCGCGGCGACTCTCCGGTCGGACATCAAGACAATGTTGCTGGCGGTCACGCGTTCCCCCAGGTGTCGACGTATGCGGCCACGCCGGTGCGACGGGCCTCCTCCACGGAGCGCAGCCGCACGAAATCGCGGGCCGGCATCAACGCCTCCCACTCGGCCAGAGGCAGAACGCGGGCCTCGTCGTGCTCGCGCGCGTTGAGGGTGAGACCCCGGATCTGTGCATCGGTGAGGCGCCCGCCATCGAAGACGAGCTGCAGCGTGCTGTACGGACGCTGCGCCCGGGGCTGCCCGTACACGGTGGCCAGCAGCCGGGGCGGGCCCACGGCGGTCATGCCGGTCTCTTCCCGGCACTCGCGCACCACCGCGTCCCAGGGCCGCTCGCCCAGATCCATCGCGCCGCCGATCATGTGCCAGGGGTGGCCGGGGGAGTAGGCGGAGTGCAGCTGGAGCGGCCGGTCGTCCTCGTCGGTGACGTAGAGGCATACGAACGCGGCCGCCCGGGGCAGTGCGTCGGCGTACTGCTGCGGCGGCACCCACGCCGAATCCGGCTGCCCACCAGGCGCGAGACCAGCGGGTGGGCGGTGGCGGGTCATCCGCATGAGCGCCGGGTTGCCGCTGAAGCCGAGCTCCCGGTACAGGGGCGCGGCCTCCGGGCTGGTGTGCAGCTCGAACAGTGTGACGTCCTCGACGTCGGCGAGGTGGTCGAGGAGAGAGGAGACGACGGCCCGGGCATAGCCGCGGCGCCGGTGCTCCGGGTGCGTGGCGACCAACTGCACGCGGGCGGCCTGGCCCCGGGGGTAGGCGGGCGCCGCCAGGACGGGGTGGATCAGTCCGAGGGCGCAGGCGGCCATCGTGCCGTCCTGGGCGTCGACGACGAAGGCCCGCGCATCTCCCTCGGGCGTCAGCCGTGGCGCCAGCTCGTCCGTGCACTGGCGGACCCAGTCCTCGGTGAACGGTGCGGACAGGATGTATGCGGAGCGCATCCGGGTGATTCCTTGTCAAGTCGATGTGTTCAAGTCAGTGGAGAGAATCGCCCGTCTCGACCCCGACCGCGGCGCCCAGCTGGACCGCATTGAGGAGGCGCTGGACACTTGCCGGACCGGATGGTCGCCTGTGGCTAATGCGCATGCTGAACCGAACGGCAACATTCCCAATGGGAAACCCCGTCATTCTCATCTGCCACCCGCTTCCCGCGTTGGCCTCCGGAGGATTAGGGATCAGTTCACGAGGTATGGCCCTATTCTCAACCCGTGCGCGCTTTCATTTGGGGGGATCATGGAAGTCATCGCGCTGATAGCGACGGCCCTGGCCACAGGGGCCGCCGCCGGAGTACAAGCCAGCACGTCCGAGGCCGTAGGCGGTCTGTACGCCCGCCTGCGCCAGCGGGTTCGGGAGCGGCTGGGCGAACGGTCAGCCGAACTGGACCCCGCGATCGAGGCGCAGCGGCACAGGGACACCTCCGCCCCGGACCCGGTAGCTCCCGAACTACGTCGGCTTCTGGAGGCCGTCCAGGCCGGACAGGACGAGGAACTGCGGGCACTCGCTGACGAGGTGTTGCGGCAGCCGGCGGGTGCACGGGGCAGCAGCGTCCGGAACGTGTGGATCAGCGACTCCCAGGGCACCTCCGTCGACGGGCCCCAGTGGAACACCTTCTACAACGCGGCGGCGCCGCCGGTGACGCCTGGGGAGGGGGGAATGTGAGGCTCCTGGGGTGGCTTCTCGTCGGGCTTGCCGTCATCCGGGTAGGTGCTTGGGTTCTCGCGGGGGCGGGGCATGTGTCCGAGGTGGCGGCGGGTGTCCTGGCAGATGCGCTGATGGACGTGGTCGTGTTCGTGGCCTGGACGGTGGCCGCTCTGGTCACCCTGGGGCTGCTTGTCGCGCTCGCGCACGGGGCTGCGGAACTTCACGACCGGCGCAGCCGAAAGCAGTGGGCAGCTCGACGCGTACATCCGGTCGCCGCACCTCTCCGTCCCACCCCCGAAGAGGCGGCTCCGGCCACCTTGCCGATGCCAGCCGCCAGCGATCCCGTGGCCGGGTCTGTGGTCGAGCAGCCTGTCCTGGGACGGCTGGCGTACCTGACCGATATCGGTGAGCGGCTCGACGACCGCGATCCCGGCGCGTCCGATTGTGACGATGAGCCGGTGATCGGGGCGGCTCTGCCACCGTTGCCGTACGACGATCCCGTGTTCGGCGGATCCGATTGTGACGATGAGCCGGTGATCGGGACGGCCCTGCCGTCGTTGCCGTACGACGATCCCGTGTTCGGCGGGTCCGGTGAGGGCCCTACGCCGCTCATCCCGGAATTCCGGGCGGTCATGCCGCCGAGTCCTGTCAGCGAGGACGCGCCGATCATCAACGGGAACCATGTTCCACCAGCTGTACCTGCGTCCCAGAACTCCATACCGCCGCCGACGCTGGCGCCGACATCGACTCCACAGGCCCCAGCAGTCCCCGCGTTGCTCGTCCTCGCCTGCCGTGGGGTCCAGATAGGCGACGACAACGAGCAGTTCAACACGTACACGTACACGCTGCAGGACCCCACCGTGGACTTCGCGAAGGTCTTACGCCGCCCAGCGGTGCGCGATGCCTTGAACCGTTTGATCATGGACCCGGAGAACGATGGGCTCCGCACCAAGGCCGCAAAAGCGTTGTGCGCGGGCGAATGGACCTTAAGAGAAAAAGAGTTGCTCGATCTCGGGCCGCTCGGCAGGCGGTCCCCGCACTCCGATGTCACCCGTGGTCTCAAGGCGATGCAGGGATACATCACCGTGCGCAACTGCCAAGGAGTCCAGACGGGGGACAGTTGCTACCAGCGGAACGACTTCATCTACGCCTGCCGTCGGGCGAACGTCAGTGCCTCTGCCCTGCTCAAGTCACATCCAGAAGTGACGCGTTCGCTGATCGACGCCGTGGTCATGCCATCGCAGAAGGGGTGGAAGGAACCGGGCGAGAAACTGAACGCCGCGGTGCATGCCGCGCTCAATTCACCCAGGTCACTCGACGCGATCCCGGACCGGTCGGTCCATGTCAGCCCCCGGAGCGCCGGTGTCGTACGCGACCGTGACGGGGTCAGCGTCGGCTACGGGTGCCACGCCGCCGACTTTAAAGCCGTCATGGTCGAGCTCAGGAACCCACACAACCTGCCCAAATGCGTGGTCAAGGAGTCCAGGCGCCTGATGGACCACGTGACCGCCCAACTCCGACGGCAGGACTCGGTGAGAAGGAAGCCTCCTTCCCCGCCATCTGAGCCGCCTGAGCCGCCTGCGCCCTCCGCTCCTTCAATACCTCCCAGGCCATCCAGGCCGTCCGCGCCTTCTGCGCACGCGCCGTGCCCGATCGTCCCGGACAAACCGCGCCGGCGCTTCACGAGCCCGCCTGACCAGGACAGACTGCTCCCGCCCCCTCCTGCCCGAAGCCCGAGCCGCAGGATGAAACTCCCTTCGGGCCCCGAAAGCCCCTCGTCGGGACGCGGGATCGGTCTCTAGTGCCAGCTGGCTCCTGGGATGCCGTTGCTCCGGGGTGCTGGCCGGGTCAGGGCAACGGTGACTCGTTTGAGGTCCTGGGTTTCCTCAAGGGGATCACGTTTGAGTCTTTCCTCTGTTCGGCCTTGGGCTCATGCCTGTTTGAGTAGGCAGTGAGGACGGTTGCGGCAAGGATGGTCTGCTCGGCGACCCATCGGGCTTCTGCTTCGCCGGCGCGTGCATCTTTGAGAGACTGCCGGAGAGTGGCGTTCTCCTTGCGAAGTCGTCTTTCGCCTTCCGGCATTTGCTTGGTTTCCTTGCGGATGCGTTCGTTGAAAAGTTCGCGAAGGTCGGCGTGGCGTTTATAGAGCGCCATGCGGTGGACGTCGGCTTCGGCAGCGAGGGCTTCGACGGTGAGGCTGCCGCTGGAACGCGTGGGGGCGCCTGTCAGGAGGCGGTTGATGGCCGCGTTGATCCGCTCGCGTTCGGCGGTGTGGGCGGTCCGGTCGTGGCTCATGCGAGGGTCTCCCGGGCGGTGCGGGCGGTGGCGTCGTGGGTGTCGGCGACCCCACGCCACTTTGCGGCGGTGGCGTGGAGTGCCTTCGCCATCGGCCCCGGGACGTGGGCCGCCTGTTGTTCGAGATGGTCGGCGTGTGCGCGGGCGGCCTGGGCGTGGGTGTCGGTGCGGACGGCGTTGCCGCAGCCTGTCTGGCAGGCGAACGGCAGCGGGGCGATTGCCCCTTCGTCCGGATCACACAACGCATTGTCCGGTTTGAAGGCGCAGAGGAGGAAGCCGTCGGGGTTGTCGTAGAGCAGGTGGCCCCGCATCTTGTTCAGCTGCCGGGTGGCACGGGCGGTGAGGAGCGCGCCTTCGAAGCGCGGGGCGGCAGTGGCGTCGAGGAGGGCCCGGCCGGCGGCAGGGCCGGAGATGCGCTCGCCGCCGGCTGCGGCGTCACGCAAATTCGCGGCCGCGTCGGCGGTGGCCAGGACGGTCTCCACGTCGAGGACGCCGTGCATGCCGCGCCGTCTGCGGGCGCCGTAGCCGGCGGAGGTGCGAGCGTCGAGGAAGGCCCGCATATGCCCGTACTGGATGGCGAGGGCCACCGGCCCACCGGGGCGTCGGGCGACGTGCCAGGCGAGGGTGCGCCGCCAGCGGCTCGGGCTGATCGGCCCGTGGGGGTCGGCGGGGACCCTCTGTGCGGACAGGCCCTGGGTGACGGCTTCCTGGTTGATCCAGGCCACGAACTCCCTGATCCGTTTCCCGAGCGCACCCCGGGTCAGGCTGCCGTGATACCTGCCCCCCTGCTGTGGATCGTGGTGAGTTGAGCTGAACAGGAGTTCGCCGGGAGGCACCATGCGCTCCAGGACGCGGATGGCGTTGACCACCGGGGTGATGGCTACCCAAGGCACTGTGCGGATCTCACCCGCACTGACGTGGTTGCCGTCATCGTCGATGACGTTCTTGTAGTGGCGTCCGGTGATCAGGGCAGGCTCTGCGGGTTCCTCGTCCGTCCCCTCGTCGGCCTCCTCGGCGTTGGCTTCGTTCTCGTCGGTGCTGTCGTTGACCTGGCTGTGGATGAGGTGGCGGGTGGTGCCGTCGGAGGTCGGCGTGGGTTTGGGGCAGCACCCGGAACGCAGGGCCTGCACTTCCTGGGGACGCATTCCTGTCAAGTACAAGATGATCGTTGCGGCGGCCGTACCCAGATGGCGCCACAGCTCTTCGACCTCGTCGAAGCCGATGTCGGTCCGCCAGGGCCGCCCGTCGATCCGGCCGGTGACAGGAGTCGTCAACGGGCACGGGCCGGGCCGCTCGGCCGCCACTCGGGCCAGGCCGTCTCTTTGGACGGCCCGGTGGATCTGGTTGAGGCTGGCGCCCGTGCGTTCGGCCAGGTAAAAGCGGGCCAGGCCGGTCTTCCCGCGGATCGTGGCAGTGGGCAGTGAGGCGCCGCCGGCCAGCGGCGCCCGCAGATAAGCGTGCAGGGACGCGCCACCTGCGGGAGTGGAGCGGTTCGCTCTGGCCTGAGCGGTTATGCGAATGCGCTCGTTCCATGCGGCGAGGATGTCGTCCGCGAGGTCTTCGACCAGGCGGATCGACCACACCAGCAGCGGGCTGACCACGCGCGGGTCCAGCGGCTCGGTGGTGTTCTCCCCGTAACTTGACTCCCCCGCCTCGGGCAAGTGGTCATCAAGGCCCTCGATGTCCCACGGCGGCCGCAGGATCCCTGCCGGCCTGACGGTGAGCTGGTCGTACTCCCACAGATCCGACAGATAGGAGAGGTAGACCTTCATCGTGTTGCGGTCGACGCCTTGGGCCCGGAGGGAGTGCACGAAGGCGAGCCAATGCTCACGATCGACGTCGGCGAGCGTATGAACCCCGTGCCGGTCCAGCCAGCGGGCCCAGCGCAGCCACATCAAGATCCCCAGAGACGTCCGGACGGCACCGTGTCGAGAGACCCGTCCTCTGCGGGTCTGCACGGAAGTTGGGCGGCGTTCGCCGTTCACCAGTGTCCACACCAAGGTGATCAGTTCGCCCCGCAGTGAAGTCGGACAGTCCTTCCAGTGGATGTAGGCGAGGGCCGCTCCGGGCTGGTCGGTGAGCGGGCCGAGCGACCAGACGACGTCGCGGACGCGGCTGTTGACGTGGGTGTTGCCGGGGCTGATCCGATGCGGCTGGACGACAAGGTCGTCAGGGAGTGGTGCACGCAGGATGTACGGATCTTCGGCCAGGGCAAGAACAGGACTGCTCAACGGACCAAATCCCCCTTCACCAAGAGTTTGACGATCATGTGGTCCCGTTCGGTCGCCTGTTGGCCGGCGTGGTCGAAGGCGCTCTCGCCAACACGCTCGCGCAGGTCTTCCAAGCGGTGCATGAACGTGTCCCATGTGGCGGCCCAGTGGCGGCCGGGCAGGGTGCCACGCAGGGAGTGCAGGTCCTGGTGCAGCACGGCCAGACGGGGGTGGTGGCCGGTGTGAACGCGGGCGTTCTCGCAGGCCAGGCAGGCCAGGAAGTCGGCGCCGCAGCCGCCGCCAGGGGCGGGCCAGCGGCTGGCCTGCTCGTCCGTGCAGTCGGCGGCGGCCGTCTCCTGGTGGGCGGGATCCGGCGCGTCGGCCAGCCGCCCTTGGAAGGTGAGATCGCGAGCCTGCTCGTGGGCCTCCATCGCGCCGGCGGCGATCACCGCCCGGGACCGTTTCTGCACCCGCAGGTCTGGTAGGACGTAGACGCTCTCGTGCGTGCCCTGCTTGTGCTGCAGCGGCTGCCCCTCTTCGACCACCACCGTGCGGCGCAGGGGCTGGAACGGTGATCGTGCCAGAGCGTGACGCTCCCGCCAATCGTTGACGTGGTTCCTGGAGAGGCCGAAGCCGATGGGGCCCACCGGTTGGGGTCGGTCGTGATCGTTATGCCCACGTCCCACCCGGTGTGTTCGGTAGGCCATGAGCAGGTCGGTGCCGGGGCTGAGGCGGGCGACGAGGGCGCGGCCGTGGGCGGTGGCCTCCAGCGCCTGGGTGATCAGGCGTCCGTCGGAGCCGGCGCCGGAGTCGGTGATGTTCTCCGTGTCCCACCAGCGTCCTTCGCAGGCGCGGTGCTTCTCGACCTGGACCTGGTAGGTGATCGTGCTGGTCTCCCCGGCCGACGGCGTTCGAACCGGCACCGGCACGCGGTGGTACATCGACAGGTTCCAGCCCCACTGAGCGGTCATCAGGACCGCCAGCGCGGTGACCTCGGACGGGGTCAGGAACAGCCGCCCCCACGTCCGCAGCGGATGATGGCCGCCCAGCAACCGGGCATTGGTCACCACCGGTGCCTTGGAGCTGGCGGTGCGGGGGACGTCGCCTGTAGCGGCGACGTGCTCAAGGATCCGGCCGATCTTCCAGTCGCGGCTGCCCTCGGCCAGCTCACCGGAGCGGTAGCGCTCCAGGTGGGCCGTGTTCTCCCGGATCCGCAGCAGCGCAGCCCGGAACTCGGCCATCGCGACACGCTTGACCTGCCCGTACTCATCCTCCTCCAGCGACTGACGGGTCGACGGCAACCTGCGGACCGGCCGGGCTAACTCCTCGGCAACAGGGCTGCCAGCCAGCCGCGGATCCTGCCGCAGCAGACGCTGAAGACTCGCAAGTTGCCTGCGGGTGCCGCTGGCCTGGAGGAAATTCGTGCGCAGCAGCTTCACCGTGGCCGTCGACAGCTTGTCCAGGTCCTGGGCGGGATGCCCCTGGGCCTTCAGGAACGCGGCGAACGCTGTCAGCACCCTCCAGTAGTTGTGGGCGGTGGCGTGGGAGTTCCAGCCGACGGACTGCCGGACGAAGGCGGCCGCCAGAGCCTGCCGCATCGGGGCAGGAACCTCGAGGTCAGTGAAGTCGAACAACCTGTCCAGGCCCCGGTTGTTGACCACGGTGACGCGTAGGCCCGTCGGGTCGGTGTGGGGTGTGGCCTGGAAGTCCGCCGGCGGGAGCACCGCCTTGCGGCCGCGAGGACTCATGCCAGCTCCTCCTCGTCTTGGGTGCTGGTCAGCTCGGTTTCGTGGCTGGTGGGCATGGGGTGGGGGTCCATCAGCGTGTCCAGGTCCTGGATGCCGGACGTCTCCCGCGCCAGTCGGGCGAGCAGGCCCGTCACCCGCGACTCCACGCCGCTGGCCCTGGCGCCCGACACCGCCTCGTCCTCGTCGTCGAACGCGAGGATCGACTGCAGCCGCATGTGCCGCACCGGCGAGAGGTAGTGCTCCTTTGTCGTCTCTACGTCCGAGTGGCCCAGCAGTTCCGCGACCAGCCACCACGGATCGCCGAACAGGTTGGTGAAGTCCCGCCGCTGGTCCGGCGTCAGTCCGTACTTCCGTTCCACCAGGTCGTTCAGCACGATCAGCATGAACAAGGCAAAGGAGTGCCGCGTGCCGTGCGGAATCGCCCAGGGGGCGCGGCCGCGGGCCTCGGCGGTGCGCAGGTGCCGTGGCGTCTCTCGCTCTTGCGCGGTCAGCAGCTTCTCCTCGCACCGCAGGTTCGCCAGGCGGAATACGGTGTTCCAGCGGTCGGGCAGCAGGGGCAGGCCCTCTTCGGTCAGCCACAGCCACAAGGGCTCCGGCCCGTCCGGGCCCTCGGTGAACAGTCGCTGCCGGTCTCGCCAGCCCAGCCCGCACAGGTCCGCCCGGCCGACCGTGCCGTCCCCATCCACCCACGCAACCTTGGGCTTCAAGCCGCGCGTCATGTCGGTGACCAGCCATGTCCCTGGCAGGTTGACGTAGCGGCCCTTGCGCTGTGCCTGCTGTACCGCCCACGCCCGCTCGGTCTCCCGGTACGCAGTCACCTGTTGCAGTGCGTCCGCCCGCGCGTAGAACACCCGGGTCTTCTTCGAGCGGGTCAGCGCCCATGGGACCGTGCCGTGCGAGTACAGGCCCCGGCCCAGCTTTTGCGTCGGCAGTTCGAGCGTCAGCAGCCCTCCGCCCTCCTGCCGGCGCAGCCCCGAACTCAGCTGCAGCTGCACGAACGCGGTGTTCCGCAGCTCTGTCCGCCCGTCCCAGCCCGGCCGCGGCGACCCGTCCGACTGAAGGCCCCGCAGCCCCAGGTCTATCCACCAGCGCCACGTCCGCGGCGTCAGCCACCGCACGTGGCGCCGCCGCGCGTCTGCCGCCCGGTCTGACCGCCGGCCCGTATCTACTGGCAGCGGACGCACCTTCCCCCAGGTGAACAGCTTTGTCAGAGCGGCCGCCTCACGATCCCACTTGGCGCCGCCGATGCGCGCCGGATTCAACGGCGAATCACATCGCCATTCCCGGTATGCCGCCAAATCTCTCTCGTCCGCCTGCCACCACGCCGTACTTCGATCCCATAGCCAGTCCAGCAGCAGCCGAATATCCGTCGCGTAGTCCTCGCGGGTCGACCGGGCAAGCCTGGAGAATTCCGGCGACAGAACGAAATCCAACAGATCCGGATCCACCTTGCAATCCGGCCGAAGGAACACAGGATCCCCAGGCCGTAAACCGATCCCATCCACAGCCGATTTCAGATCCCGGATCCCCAACACCCCCTCCTCAGGCGACTGTCGCCACTCGTGCCAGTCCCGCACGAACACCACTTGCCAACCCGCCACGACACCCCTCCTTAAGCGCTGGAACACGCTCAAGCATCAGGGAATGCCGATGGCCTCGGCGTCAGTAGGCGTTGCCGCGCGGACCGGCGGTCGCCCGGCGGCGTCATGCGGCTCGGCCGCGGCAGTGGGTGCCGTGTCGGGGTTCACGTCGCATCTCCTGTCGGTGAGAGGGCTGCACGGTGCTCGGCGCGCAGCCGGGCCAGGGTCCGCCGGCCGCGTTCGACCAGCTCGGGATCGCGGTGGGCGACGCCGTACGCGATCCCGCTCACGGAATCGAGCGCTGCGTCGATGACGAGGCGGGGTTCCTCAGCGGCGGTCAGGGACCTGCCGTACCCGGCCAGAAACGCCTCGAACAAGTCGACGCGGCCGGCCCAGGCGTCGGACAGGCGGACAAGGTCCCGTACGGCCGGGCCCGGCTCGCTGCGCTCGAAGTCGATCACCGCGACGAAGACATCAAGGGCGTCCGACTCGTCAGGGGTGAACAGGACGTTGCGGAGCTGGAGATCTCCGTGGGTCTCCACCCATTCCAGCGGTGGTAGGTCCTCGGCCTGCCGGACGAGCTCGCGGACGAACTCCTCATCACCCGGGAGCAGATGAGACCGTGCTCCGGCCAGGTGCAGGTCGGCCTTGGTCACGGCCGGGCCGCTGCCGGCCGGAGCGGGCCGTGGGGGGGAGGACTGGTGGATGCGGCGGGCCAGCGCGCCGATCCGTTGGAAGACAGCCCTCTCCCGGTCCGGTGCCAGAACGGTGCCGTGCAGCGGGTGGCCCGGCACCGCGGTGAGGACCACCGCCCGCAGGGTCTCGTCGGCGGCGACCAGCCGGGGCGCGGCCGCCCCCAGCTCTCGCGCCCACGTCCGTAGTCCTCGCACCTCCCTGGAGTGGAACCGCTCGCTCTGGTGCACCTTCACGTACCAGGTGCCGCCCTGGACGCCGTGGACCCGCCACACGCGGCTCTCCTCGCGCGCCCATGACGTATCCGTCCACTGCGTGATCCGGCCGACTGCCTGCTCCGCGAACTCCACCACCGCGGCGTCGGGGCGTGCGGTAGACGCCTGGCCGGTCACGTCCGGCACGTGGCGCAACCGGTCGGCGCCGGGGTCGAAGGCGATGCTGTCGCCGGGCAGTTGGAAGTGCACGGCGAGGCGTGCGCCGGCGCTGTAGGCGTCCAGGCCTGCACGGCAGTACGCCACCATCTGGGCGGGCAGCGCGTGAAGGGATGCCCAGTCCATCGCGTCGCAGACGTCCGGCTCCGCGATCCCGGGCGCGCCTTTCCACCTCCGGACCTCGAAGAAGTGCCCGCTACGGCTGGCGCCTCCGGGGCTGCGGTGGTGCACGGTCACGGCGGCCCGCACGTCGGCCGGGTCGATGACGACACCAGTCTCCTCCCGCGCCTCGCGGATCAGGGCGGTGACGACGTCCTCGTGCGGACCGTCCAGATGCCCCGACGGCAGGTGCCACAGGCCGGCGGCGTACACCTGCCCGGCCCGCCGCGACAGCAAGATCTGCGGCCCGTCAGCGGTCTCCCGGCGCAGGATCAGGTGGACGTCCACCGGCTCGGTGTGCCGCTGCCCGCCGCTCATCGCGCTCCCTCCGGACGTCGGGCGAGCAGAATCCTGAACGTCGTCTCCTCGACCAGAGACCCGTCCATCGCGTGCGCGTGGAGAAGTGCGAGGGCCTCGTCCTCGAACGCCTGATGCCGCTCTGCGAAGAGGCCAGCCCCGGCGAAGGACGTGGTGCGCAGGTAACCGAGTACCTTCCGCGGCGCCCAGGTGCGGGTCACGGGGAAGAGGTGTTCGGTGACGTCCTTGAACGCTGAGGCGGCGAGGTCCTCCTGGTACGAGCGGCGGGGCTCGGCGTAGGAACTGCGGGCGCCCGCCCGGCGCTCGTCGCCCAGGTAGAGCTGGATCAGCTCGCGCAGCGCACGGGTCCAGTCGGCGTCGTGGGTCCACAGGCTCCCGTCGCCCATGATCGCCACTGCGGCACCCGGTGTGGCGACCCGGTCTGCCATCTCCAGGACCGACGGACCGTCCATCCAGTGGTAGGACCGGCAGCAGGTGATCAGGTCCGGGCCGGAATCCGGTTCGCCGGGCAGCGTCGCGAGCGGCTCGTAGGCGTCGGCCGCCGCGTGGACCAGGGTGAGGGTGCAGTTGCCGAGCACGGGGGCGAGGGCTTGCCCGGCCTGGCGCAGCATCTGCGGGCTGACCTCGACCGCTTCGATGTGCGTCAGGCCGGCGCTGGCGGACAGGAGCGCGAAGGGCACCTGCCCGGTTCCGGTGCCCAGGTCGAGCAGCACCGGGGAAGGGCGGCCCCGCAGCGCGTCGGTGAGCAGGCGCACCGCCGCGTCCGGCAAGCCTGGGCGGTGGCGGGCGTAGGTCGAGGCCGCGGCCTCGAACATTGCCTCCTGCTCCGGTGGGAGGCCCGGAATGGGACCGTCGGGGTAGGTCACGAAGTGGCTCCCTCATCGAGCGGGTGGGGGGCGGGTAGTTGCCAGGACAGGCGTCCGCACTCGGAGGCGGCCCGCTGCCTACCGTCCACGTCGAAGAGGAGGCGGTAGCGGTCTGGGGAGCGTGCGGCCCGCCACCGGTCGGCGAGGTCCTGGATCTCTTTCCAGATGTCCCGCGGCCCGTTGACGGTGACGCTCCAGCGCCGGTGGCCCACCGCCTCCGCGCGCATCCAGGATCCGCAGCCGGGCGCGCCGATCACGACGTGCTCGGCGCCGAAGTCCCGGACCAGGCCACCGCCGAGGAGATGGTCGGCCGCCAGCCAGAAACCGCGGTCGCTGTCCGGGGGCGGCGCCAGCATGCTCCGTTGAGTCCATGTGCCCGGCTCGGTGGCCATGCGCTGCCGGAACTCCTTCGTGAGCCAGATCCGCGCCACGCCGTGTCCCGCCCGGTGGGCGAACTCCACGGCCCGCAGCTCCGCCGTAATCTGCCCGTCGGCGGTGCGCTCGACAACGGCGAGGCCGGGCCACGACGGGGACGCACTGCTCACGTGCGCCAGCAGTTTGCCCCCGGGAGCGAGTTGTTCGACGAGGGCCGTGGGCACGCGCTCCAGCGTGTACGACACGAAGATCCGGTCGAACTCCCGCCCCGCAACGCCCTGTTCTCCTGACCCGCACACCACCTCCGGACGGAACCCGAGATCGGCCAGCCGGGCCGCAGCCGCGTCAGTGAGGTGCCGATCCCGGTCGAGGGAGACCACCCCCTGGTCGCCGCAGACCTGGCAGGCCACCGCGGCGGTCACTCCCGCTCCCGTCCCGACGTCCAGCACCCGCAGACCCGGACGCAGATCCAGCTCCTCCAGCAGCGAGGCGGTCAGACCCATCACCGTCGACATTGACGTGATCGACGCCCCCGACCGCGTCCCGCGCGCCCGGCCCACCAACGGCTCGCCGTCGTGCTGGACGAGCACACTGACCCCGCCGTACAGCAGCCCGAGCAGCTCGGGGCGGTCCTGCGGCGCCGACCAGTCCAGCAGGTCCCACCGCGGCGGCTCCTCGCTCGGCGCACTGCGCCGTACGTACGCCTGCGGCATCAGAACCTCGCGCGGCAGGGCGAGCAGCGCCTCACGTACCGGGCCGGCCGCCAGATCGCCGGCCTTCTCCAGGCGGGCGACCATCGCTGCCCGGGCTGCAGCAGCACCGCGATCACCCCGGGTGCCGCGGCTGTCCGCCGACCCGGTGACTTCTGCCGTCTCCGTGTGGAAGGGGTCCGTAGTGGAAAACGTCGCTGGAGCGTGCGCAGCTGGGGAAGCGGGCCTTCGCGTGGTGTCCCCGGTGTTCAGGTCCGTCATGTGGCGCCTCCGTCCAACGAGCTCTCACGGCGGATGTCTGCGGCGGCCGCCGCTCCAGGGGCCGGCACCTGAGGTGGAGGGCCGGGGCGCGGTAGTTCTTCGGCAGGCGCGGGTTCCTCCCGCTCGGGCGGGGCACCGGGCATCTGCCGCAGGCCGCGCAGCGGAGAGAGCGCCAGGACCAGGAGCGGCACAGTGAGCAGAAAGGCACCGACGACCAGGGCGGCCCGGACACCGGCCCACGTCCCCAGTGCGCCGGCGAGCAGCGCGCCGACCGGCCTGGCACCCGATGTCAACCAGGTGCTCACCGCCTGCATCCGTGCCTGCATGCGGGAGTTGGTGATGATCTGACGGATTGACCGCTGGGTGGTGCCCGCCGCACCCGCGCACGCCAACTGCACGAACAGCGCCGCACCGATCACGATCTGCCAGCCAAGGCCGGGAGAGGCGAGCAGCAGCGGAATCTGGGTCACCGGCGTGATCGCGAGCGCGGCCAGCATCATCGGCCCGGGCCCGATCCGTCGAGCAAGGGCAGGGGCGAGGAGCGCGCCGGCGGCCGCGCCCAGGGCGCCGAGCCCCAGCACGACACCGAACGCCGTGGTGCTCATCGCAAGGGTGCGCAGCAGGTTTGTTTCAGCAGAGATCGTGTCCCCCGCAGGCCGTGTCGCTTTGGACAGGCCGAGTCTCTGGAACGTGTGGCGCTACAACGGACCACCCTGTGTCCCTTTCTCCACTGCCGCCTATGGCGGACATCACTTCTCGCCACACTCGGAGACCAACGAGAACTCTACGGACGGGAGACGCCCAGGTGGTCGTTCTCGGTGCCGATCGACGACTCGGCCTTCTGTACGGGAAGGGTGCGGCAGCGTCACAGATACAGATACTCCGCATCCAAGTGCGCAGTCGTCGCCGCAGGGACGAATGCGGCCGGTTTTTCGCAGGTTCATTCGGAGGTGGTCTCAACGGCGTCGGTGAGGATAGTCGCCGGTGGCGAACATCGCTGTAGCGGCGCGAACTCACGGGGCTGCTGCGGGAGACCGAGGAGCGGTGGCACGGGCTGTTCGCCCGCGAGGGCAGACGCCTGGAGTGCGATACGGGCGAGGTGCCGGACGACGTACGCGTCCCGGGCGGGCCCGTCGCCGAGATCCTCGGCGTGCTGCTCGACAACGCCCGCCTCCACGGACACGGCACCGTGCGCGTCACGGTCCGCGACCTCGACGACGCCCTCGCCCTGGACATCGCCGACGAGGGCACGGCAGACGGTGACTCCGCGCGGCTGTTCGAGCGCGGGCACACCGAGGGCGGGGCGGGCACGGGCATCGGTCTCGCGCTCGCCCGCGACCTCGCTGTCTCCCTCGGGGGCCGGCTCTCCCTGGCGAACCGCGCGCCGACAACGTTCACGCTGCTGCTCCCGGTTCGGGCCGCAGGAGTACACGGGGCGGACGACCGGAACGAGTCGGACGGTCGCCGGGGCGATGCGGATCCTCAGGACGAGGCCGGGCAGGGCGGTCCGGGCGGGTGCTGAGGGCGGGTCATCCGTACGACCCTGTTCGCGGCCGTCTTCTGCAACAGCCCGTACGCGAGGACCGGCAGCAGCAGGTGCGGCTTGTCGGGCAGGGTCGTGGTGATCAGGACCGCGCTCGCACTGCTGTTGTTCATCCCGCAGGCGAGGGTGAGAGAGGAGGCGGCCGGGGCGTCCAGACGCAGGACGCGCGCCGCGAGCCGTCCTACCGCGAAGGACAGCGCGCATACGACCGCCGCCACGACCGGTGCCGCGATCAGCAGCAGCGGACGGGGATGGGCCAGGAAGGCACCCAGGGCGCCGCTCGCGTTCACGTACGTCAGGACCACCGAGCCGGCCAGCGCCACGGGCACGGTCCAGCGCACCGCACCCTCCAGCAGCCGCGCCGGCAGGACGAGACGGCACATGAGGCCCGCCGCGCATGGCAGTACGACTTGTGTGAAGGCGAAACCGCTGTTCATCGTGTCCCTGACCGGGCCCAGCGCGTCCGGGTAGCCGCCGCTGAGCAGCGGAGCCAGCGCGCCCACCGTCACGGGGATCGTGAGCGGGCTGACCAGCGTGGACGCGAGGACGAGACCGACCATGGTCGGCTGGTCACCGTGCCCCTTGCCGGTCCAGACCGTCGCCCCCGCGGCCACCGGCATCGCGACGATCAGGATCATCGCGGTGACCAGACCGCTGCCACCGTCGGCGTCCGGCGAGCGGCGCAGCAAAAGCGCCACCAGCGGGATGATCAGCAGCGGCGCCGCAAGATGCAGGATCAGCCCCGCCAGCAGGGCCCGGGGCCGCCGCAGCAACTGTCCCAGCGCGCGCACGGGGACCTGCAGTCCGGCCGAGAACAGGACCAGCGAGAGCAGTAACGGGGCCATGTGCAGGGGAAGCCCAGTCCCCGCCAGGGTATGCGTGTGGCGCAGCCACCGGCCCGGGCCGGGCAGCAGCACGGCGGCGAGATACGCGAGCGCGACGGCCCGTCCGAGACGGCGGCGCAGCCAGTGCGTCGCGTGGTCGGCACAGGTGCGGCCGTGGGAGTGGGGGATGGTCATGGCAGCACGCTTCCGTCGTGGGGGCTGAGCTGGGACGGAGCGCCGGTATGACCGGGTGGGCCGTGTCGCTGTGCATGGCAGACATGTTCCCCGCGCGGGCCGGCGGGGGCGGGTGATGCCGCGCGGCAGTCAGGATGTGTTCAGGTTCCCGCTGGCCCCCGGCCACCGTCTGCGCTGGAACAAGGTGCCCGAAGTCACCGTGTACTTCTGGGTGATCAAGGTGCTGTGCACGACGGTCGGCGAGACCGCGGCCGACCTGCTGAACGAGAAGGCCGGACTGGGCCTGACCGGTGTGTCGCTGCTGATGAGCGCGCTGCTTGCGGTGGTCCTCGTCGTCCAGTTCCGCACCACCGCCTACCGGCCCGGCGTGTACTGGACGGCCGTGGCCCTGATCAGTGTCGTCGGCACCCTGGTCAGTGACAACCTGACCGACAACCTGGGCGTACCGCTGGAGACCACCACCGCGGTGTTCGCCGTCCTCCTGACGGTCGTGTCGCCGCGGTTGTGGGACGCGGCCATGTTCGTCCCGCAGTCGAACTTCGACACCGAGCTCGGTGATCACCAGTACTGGCGGCGCGTTTTGACGCCGCGCTTCACCGGCCCCGGCCTGGGCGCGCAGCGGGAGCCGCCGTCCCCCTGCTTGACGGGCTGATCGACACGATGCCGGCCTCGGGGCGGGGCCGCGGTAGAGCGCCGCGTGCATGGCCTTGGCGGTCAGTTCGGCGGCGTGCTTGGCGGGCCGGTACCCACCCCGCCGTCCTTCCGCGTCGCGCAGCACCAATCCCTTGTCGTACAGGCGCCTGAGAATGGTGTGCACGGTGTTGTGGGCGGGTCCGCCGCCGATCTCCGCCTGGGTCTCGGCAGGCGTCAAGGGCTGAGCGGCGGCCCACAGCGCGCCGCGGACCTCGCTCTCCAGTTCGCCCGCCTTGCGTAGTTCCGCTCTGGGGGATGCGCGCGGCCCCCGGACCCGATCGGTCGGCGGTCAGAGCTGCCCCGGCCTCGGCGCCGACCAGAAGACGCGGGACCAGGAATGCCCCTCGCGCCGCCCTCGCGCCGCGTGCCCCGTGTCGTGGCGAGACGATGCCTGATCCGGCCGTCGAAACTCCTGATCCGGCCGTCGAAACTACGGTGGTGATATGGCGGTGATCAACAGTTGGGGACGGGGAGCGCAAGGTCGGATCCGCGCCTTGGACGCGTTGGGCTCGGCCGTGCTGTTCGGGCTGTCAGTCGTGGCTGCCTCGGTCCAACCGCACCAGCACCAGTTCGTGGTGCGGTGGCCCACCGTGGCTCTGGCAGCCGTCGGCTGCTCCGCGTTGGTGTGGCGGCATCGCCACCCGTTCGGCGTACTGGCCGTCACCATTGGCTGTGGGGTGGTCTTTCAACTGCTCGGGGTTCGAGACAGCCCGCTGGTGACAAGCCCGGTTCTGTTGTCTGTCTACAACGTGGCCGTACGGACCAACCGGCGTACCGCCTGGACCGTGGCAGCTGTCTCGGCCGCCGTCCTGGTCAGCGCCGCCGTGTTGGGCGCGCCGGCGTCGTGGCTGGACCCGGAGAAGGCCGCGATGCTGGCTTGGACAGCTCTGCCGGCCGCCGTCGGGGACGGGGTGCGTTCACGCCGCGCCTATGTGGCGGCCGTGGAGGAACGGGCTGAGCACGCGGAGCGCACTCGTGAGCAGGAGGCACAGCAGCGTGTGGCGGCCGAACGCGTCCGCATCGCACGTGACCTGCACGACATCGTCGCGCACCACATCGCCTTGATCAACGCTCAGGCAGGCGTCGCCGTCCATCTGGTGGACCAGCGACCGGAACAAATCCTCACGGCTCTGGAGGACATCCGGGACACAAGCCGCTCCGCGCTGGACGAACTGCGGGTGACCGTGGGCCTGCTCCGGCAGTCCGACGACCCGGTCGCGTCTCGCGACCCGATGCCGGGCCTCGCGCAGGTACCGGCCCTGCTGGCGTCGTTCGAGCGCGCCGGGCTGGCCGTGAGCCACGCCCGGCGCGGCACGGCCGAACCACTGGAGCCGGCGGCCGACCTGGCCGCGTACCGCATCGTGCAGGAGTCCCTGACCAACGTGCGCAAGCACGCCGGAGCCGACCGCGCCCGGTTGTTCCTGCACTACCAACGTGGACGGCTGACGATCACCGTGGAGGACGACGGGTCCGCCCGACCGCACCTTGCTCGCCCTGGGGCCGGTCACGGGCTGATCGGGATGCGCGAGCGGGCTGCCACCATCGGGGGCAGGCTGTATGCGGGGCCCCGCGCTGAGGGCGGCTTCACCGTGACCGCCGAACTGCCGCTGCGCGCCGGCTGCCCCGGCCCGGAGCGGGATCGGAGAAATGGGCATGACGATTCGTCTACTGCTTGCCGATGACCAGGCCCTGTTGCGGGGCACGTTCCGCATGCTGTTCGACGCCACGGATGACATGGAGACCGTGGCCGAGGCGTCCAACGGACGCGAGGCGGTCGAGTTGGCCGCCGCGGAGCGACCGGATGTGGTTCTGATGGACATCCGCATGCCGGAGATGGACGGCATCGAGGCGACACGTCTCATCAAGGAATCCGAAGACCTCGCAGGCGTGAGGGTGCTCGTCCTGACCACCTTCGAGGATGACGAGCACGTCGCCGAGGCCCTGCGCGCGGGTGCGAGCGGCTTTCTCGGCAAGGGCGCGCGACCAGAGGAGCTTCTCGATGCCGTCCGCACCGTCGCGGACGGCGAGGCGCTGCTGTCCCCGTCGGCGACCCGAGCGTTGATCACGCGATTTCTGGCCCAGCCGGATCCATGCCCAGCAGCCGTACACGCGCGGCTGGAGTGCTTGACGCCGCGGGAACGCGACGTCACGACCCTCGTGGCGCTGGGCCTGACCAACAACGAGATCGCCCACCGCCTGTTCGTCAGCCCGCTGACCGCCAAGACCCACATCAACCGGGCCATGAGCAAGCTGGCAGTGCGTGACCGTGCCCAGCTCGTGGTCATCGCCTACCAGTGCGGGCTGGTCAGCTCGGCGTCCGAACCAAGGCACCCGCAGGTGCCCGCATAGGGCGATGTTCCGCTGTTCACCCCGGCAGTAGGCCGACGGGATATGTACCGCGACCGTGGTAGCCAAAAATCGCTGCGCGGGGACGACGCGCCGACGGCCCTTCGTGGGCGAGGGTGAGACCTGGAACGGAGGTTTCGCCATGACAGAAGCCCACTGCCTGACCGAGAAGTCCGGCGAGAAGACGGCCATCGAGGAATGCCGCACGGTCCGTGAACTACTGTGCGGCCACGCGCTCAAGACGCCCGCCCCCGAGGAGGCGAGCGCGGTGCGGGCTCACCTGGCAACCTGCGACACATGCCGGGACACACACGACTGCCGCGCATCCGTGCCCGCGCACCTGTCCCTGCTGCGCGACGCCCTGGCGTGTGACAGAGGCCGACACACGCGGGCGTGCGCGGCCACCCACGCCGATCGCCGCCACGCCTCGCCCCGTCGCGGCAGGCCAGACCCTTCGGCCGTGACCATGCAGATCACGCTGTCCCAGTGGGTCAGCAGGACCACGTCGTCCATCAGGTGAGCAGACCCCGCCCCGCTGCCACTGATGCGCTCGGGAAACACGGCCCGACAGGACTACTCACGTCGGCGGTCTGATCTTGCGTGGCGGGCCGGTCGGCGCGGTGCCCGGGCCCGGGCGGTGCAGGTGGTGACGGGCGACGAGTTCGAGCGTCACCGCGACCGCGACGGACTGCACGGCCATGAGCGCGATCAGGACGAACAACTGCACCGCTCCGGCCATGACGGGGCCGGCACCTCCCAGGAGCATGCCGACGAACGCGCCGGGGAGCGTGACCAGCCCGACGGTGCGGGTCTGGTCGAGGCCGGGCAGGAGTGCGTCGGAGGCCGCGGGGCGCGCGATCTCCATCCGTGCGTCCCGGTCCGGGAAGCCCAGTGCCATCGCGGCTTCCACCTCGCCGTGGCGCTGGGTCAGCTCGTCCAGGGCGCGCCGTCCGGCCAGTACGGTCACGGTGAGCGCGCCGCCGATGAGCTGGCCGGTGATCGGGATCAGGGCGATGCCCTTCACGGGGACGAGTCCTGTCAGCAGGAGCGCCGCGACGACCGGGAGCACGCCGGAGGCGATCGGGGCGGCCGTCAGCCACCAGGTGTGATTGCTGGTGATTCTCCGGCCGGCCGTACGCACCGCCACCGTGAACATCATGACGAGGAACGCCAACAGCCCCAGCACGGACTTGACGGCCCAGGCAATGACCACCGAGACCACGGCGAGCTGGACGGCGGCACGGAACCCGGCGACGAGGATCTCCCGCGCCCTGTTCTTGTACGGGTGAGGGTCGAGACGGAACCAGCCCGCGACCGCCGCCGCCACCAGGAGCAGCACGGTGAGCAGGACACCCAGGGATATGTTGACCGGTAGCAGAGACGCCGCGCTCGAAGTCACGTCTCCCACCTTAGGAGCCCGCTGCCCGGGTCGGTGTCCAGCCTGATCCCGCGTGCTCCCAAGGCGTCTCAGCAGTCATGACACGTGATTCGATCGAGGCAAGGTGTGGGCTCTGCCCCGGTGTGCGTACCGCCCCGATGTTCAGCCGCAGCCGTCCGATCTCGGGAGGCGATAGGCCGATCCGAGTTGGTAGTCGCCTCGTCTGGGGGCCTTGAGCCGAGTCCAGACACCAGTGTGTTCGATACATGCGCCTGGTGCGTTGAGCCAGGGAGAGTAGGCGATCCGTACGATTGTTGACCCTGGCGAGGGCATGTGTACGACGAGGCTTGCTTCGTCTTTGCGGAGGGCGGTTGCCGGAGCGGACACCAGTGGTTCGGGTTCCTGCAAGCGGTAGACGGCCCAGCCGTTGTCTCGCCATACGGGCTTGAGCCACCCTGGTGGGTGCTTGACGAGGCTGGCTTCGCTGAGGCCGGCGCCGTCGGGTTGACCGAGAGGCAGGACGACCAGGCCCACTGCCCAACGATCCAGCCATGCGCGGTACTTCGTGGCACTGAATGTGCCGTCGTAGAAGAGGCGACCACGCTCGACGTCGAGCTGACGGTTCCAGCCGCGTGCCATATTGACGTGCGGGGCGAGAAGGTATGCCTCGCGGTGGGTACGGGTGGGGACGACCTCGACGCGAGTGCGGTCCGCGTGCAGCCGGTCGAGCGCGGCGATCACGCCGTCGGTGCTTTCGGCCCATGACGGCAAGGGGCGGGAGGCAGCCGCATCGTCGTATGTGTTACTGATCATCCAGCCTGCGCAGGTGACCAGCATGGTCGCAAGTGCTGCGTGCGGGAGGGCGTGACGCGGCGCGCGGATCGGGAAGCGGGTCAACAACGCCGCGAAGAGAACAGGGGGCCCGGTGAGCATGGCCAGCCGGTCGACGTTCGCACCCATCGGCGACGCGAGGGAGAAAGTCACGAGGACGCCGATGGCGTAGGCGACCGCGCTGTAGCGCACGAGGCGCCAGCCGCGAGGCGCTGCCCACCCCAGGGCCGCGCAGAGGATCAGCGGAATCCACAGCTTGTCCCTGGACATGGGTTGCTCGCCGGTGAAAGGGAACATCAGGGTGACCGCGCCGGTCAGCAGGACGGGCGGAGCGATGAGTGAGGCGGCCTTCGCCCACTGCCGGTCCAGCAGATACGCGGCACCGGCCACAGTGAGGAAGGCTCCGGCGACCGGACTTGTACACGCGCTGAGAGCGGCCAGCACCGCGCACGTCACGGTGGCAACCCGTCTGTGGGAGAACTGGAGTGCGAGAAGCGCCAGCAGCCCGACGGCCGTGCCCAGCGTGAACGTGCTCCGTCCGGACGCCACGTTGCACCACACAGCCAGTGCTCCCAGCAGTGCGGACCATAGCGCGCCCCGGACTTTCGCCCGGACGAGCAGGGACGCCAGAGCCCAGGTCCCGGCGAGTCCGGCGGCCACGGACACCGTCCTGACACCGAACGTCGCCATCGCCACCGGGGCGAGAAGGCTGTAGTTGAAGATGTGTATGCCGCCGTACCACGACAGGTTGTATGCGGATCCAGGGTGGCGCGCCATGAACCCGGTCCACGCGAGTTGAGCCGCGAGATCGCCTCCTCCGGTAGCGAGGAACGCCGCCCACAGAACGTAGAGGGGGACGGCGACCGCGGTTGCGGCAAGAGGCACGCGCCACCTGAAGATGGAGGGCTCGGGCGCGGCCGGGTTGCAGGGCCCGCCTCTGTGGCCGGCCTCGCTGCCCGCCCTTCCACTCCCGTACACGGCGGGAGCGTTCTCCACCGTGGGACTGGTGGCTGAGGGGTACTCGGAACCTGGCTCGAGCCTTCGATCGGGCGCCGGCTCGCGTCCTGGCGCCCTGTTTCCGATATGCACCGAAACGAGGCTAAGGGCTGTCCTACCTTCTTGACGTGGGCCTGCTCTGGTCGTTCGTAGGATCGGAGGGCCCGGGGGCTTCGGGTATGGCTGTAAAGGTTGAGCCGCGAGATGGCTTACGGGACTTGGCCGCCCGAAGCCCCACGACGACCCGACCGCCAATTGGGATACGCGACTTGATCGCTGCTGTAGGACAACGCCGGCGAGGTCGTCTGCGGGTTCCATGTGCGACGAGTTGGCGGAGGGGAACGTGCCCGACATCTGGGCCGGTGTGGACATCGGCAAGACACATCACTACGCCGTGGCGATCAACGCGGAGGGCAAAAGGCTGTTGTCCCGCCGGATCCGAAATGATGAGACCGAACTGCTGACACTGATCGGCGACGTGTTGGAGAAATCCGATGACGTGTTGTGGGCCGTCGACCTTAACCATGGCGGTGCTGCCCTGCTGATCGGTCTGCTCACCGCTCATGGCCAGTCTGTCGCCTACCTCACCGGCCTGGCGGTGCACCGGGCCGCGGCAACCTACCGCGGCGAGGGAAAGACCGACGCGAAGGACGCCTTCGTCATCGCCGACCAGGCACGCATCCGCCGGGACCTGGGACTGCTCAGGCCCGGCGACGAGATCGCCATCGACCTGCGCACGCTGACGACCAGACGTCTGGACCTCGTCTTCGATCGCACCCGTCAGATCAACCGGCTCCGCGCCCAACTGCTGGAGATCTTCCCTGCGTTGGAGCGGGCACTGGATTTGACCAACAAAGGTCCGGTGATGCTGCTGACGGGATACCAGACTCCGGCCGCAATCAGGCGAGCAGGCGCGAAGCGGATCGAGACCTGGCTCAAGAACCGCAAAGTTAAAGGTGCTGCCGCACTGGCTCACGCCGTGGCGGAAGCCGCCCAGGCTCAACACGCCGCGCTGCCCGGCGAGACGCTGGCCGCCGCGATGGTGGTTCGCCTCTCAAGGGCAGTGATGGCCCTCGAAGAAGAGATTGCGGAACTCGACGCCCTCATCGAAGCCCGGTTTCATGAACATCCGCTGGCCGGCGTGATCCGCAGCCTGCCCGGCATGGGCACCAGGCTCGGCGCGGAGTTCATCGCCGCAACGGGCGGCGACATGGACGCCTTCGGCAGTGCCGACCGCCTGGCCGGCTTCGCGGGTCTCGCCCCGCAGCCCCGAGACTCGGGCCGTGTCAGCGGCAACCTGCGCAGACCCCGCCGCTATCACCGCGGTCTGCTCCGGACCATGTACTTGTCGGCGATGGCCAGCCTCAAGTCCTGTCCTGACTCCAAGGTGTACTACCAACGCAAGCGGCGAGAAGGGAAAGGCCACAAGCAGGCTTTGCTTGCCCTGGCTCGTCGTCGCGTCAACGTTCTGTGGGCGATGATCCGTGACGGAGCGTGCTATCAGGCGCCACTTCTAGTTGCAGCTGCGGGTTGACATCAGCATTGGGAAGTCCCGTCGTCCCTGGTGGATCAGCGCGCGGCGTCATCGTAAGGCGAAAGGACGTCCGCGTTTTCTGGTGTGTGCGTTCTAGGGCATGTTCTGAGTTGAGATCACGGGATCGGTCATTCCCGCTTCAGGAGGGTGCTGGCTGCGGTAGACCGGTCGCGTGACTCGTGGTGATCTGACCGATGCCGAGTGGGAGTTGATCGAGCCGCACCTGCCGCTGGGGGCGTTCGGACCGATTCCTGACCTGCGCAGCTACTTCAACGCGGTGATGTGGCGGTTCCGTACCGGCAGCACCTGGCGGGATGTGCCGGAGAGCTACGGCTCCTGGTCGACGATCTATGACCGGTTCCGGACGTGGGCGCGTGACGAAGTCTTCCAGACCCTCATGGAAGCGATGATCGCCGAGGCGGCGGCCCGCGACGACGTCGATCTCAGCCTGGTCAGCGTGGACTCGACCGTTGCCCGCGCGCATCACCACGCGGCGGGCATGGTCGTCGCCCCGGAGCTCCTTGAGGACTTGGAGAAGGCCGTGGCGGAGGAAAAGGGGCTGCGGCAAAGGGGCAAAACGACGCCGCAGGCGAGGGGTCCGCGAACAGGGAGGATCCCGAGCGGGAACAGCGCCGCGCCGTGCACCGACGCCGCAGGGCCCGACTACGGGCCGCCGAACTGGGCCGCTCCCGGGGCGGGCTCACCAGCAAGGTCCACCTCGCCGTCGAGCGGCGCTGCCGCCCGCTGTCCATCATCCTCACCCCCGGGCAGGCCGCGGACAGCCCGCGCTTCATCCCGGTCCTCAAGAAGATCAAGGTGCGCGGTCCCCTCGGCCGCCCCAGGACCCGGCCGGACGCAGCGGTCGGCGACAAGGCGTACTCCTCCCGTGCCAACCGCGCCCACCTGCGCAGACGCAACATCAAGGCGGTGATCCCGGAAAAGACCGACCAGGCCGCCAACCGCAAGAAGAAGGGACGCTCCGGCGGCCGCCCTGTCAGCCATGACGCCACGCTGTACAAAGATCGCAACACAGTCGAGCGCGCCATCAACAAGTTCAAGGAATGGCGGGGGCTGGCCACCCGCTATGACAAGACACCCGAGAGCTACGCCGCAGGACTCCACCTGCGCGGGTCCATCCTCTGGTTACGTAGCCTTCCAGCCCTCCCGTGACCTCAACTCAGAACTTGGCCCTAGCCGGAGTGCGAGCCGCGGGTCCGGCGCAGTCGGCGAGTCACCGGATCAACTCGGATCGCACTGCCGCGAAAGCCTCGTCCAGATGATCGGCCAGCGGCCCACGGCGTTCCAGGCTGCTCCAGATCTCGATGGCCAGGGGCAGTGTGCCGACTCCGGCCATGGCGACCAGCCGGAGTGCCTGCTGCCGTGCAGGGGCCGGCTAGCGGTCGGCCAGGGCCTCGGTGATGATCCACTCCTGGCGCTCATAGTTGGAGTGCTTGCGGGCGAGAAGGGCCTCCGTCGACCGCATCAGCCGGTCGAGTGCTGCCGGCCCGGCCGCTCGGGCTCCATCCGGAAGCAGACCAAGCGGGTCTTGGCGGCGGCCGTGCGCAGCTCGTCGTCGGTGGGCTGCCGGTCGCCCGGGAGGCCGAGCATCAGCCCCTTGGCGGCCTTGCGCCCTTTGCGCCGGCCGAACTCACCCAGCAGGGCGGCGACTTCCTCAGGGTCTTCGACGACCGTCGGGACAGCGGCGTGGTCCTGGCCCCGGATGCGCAGCCGGACGGCGGACCCTTCGCGCATGCTGGGGATCCAGCCGAGCTGGGAGGACATGGCGAGCACCGTGCCGAGATCCCAGTCGAAGTAGCCGATGGGGACCGTGAATTCGCGACCCGTCCTGTGCCCCTTGTACGTGAGGAGCATCAGGCGCCCGCTCAGCGGCTTGTGGAAGCGGGAGGCGAGCAGCGGCCGTACGACCTTGTTGGCGGCCCGGAAGATCTTCACCATGGGTGGCCTGGCCGTGTTCGCCGCGGGCGTGCCGGAGGTGCTCACCGGATGCCGCCGGGGACGGTGTGGACGATCTCGGCCTGGTCGCGCTTGGTGTAGGCGTCCCAGTAGTGCTCGGCGATGGTCTCGGGCTCGGTGCCGGGACCGCTGCCGATGAACACCCCGATCGCCACGTGCGCGGCGTGCACCCCGTGCTCGGCGAGGTCGATGCCCAGGGCCATGGCGTAGTTGCGCAGGGCCGCCGCCGCGACGCCGATGCTGCCGAACGCGCCGCCGCTCGGCCGGACCGAGGAGGCACCCGTGGAGAACAGCAGGGTGCCACTGCCGCGTTCGAGCATGGCGGGCAACACCTGACGGACCGCGGCAACCGCTCCGTACAAGTAGTAGTCGAGCTGCTTGTGGAGGTCCTGCGCCGTAGCGTCGACGGCGGCGGCGCCGGCGAACGTGGGGTCGGCGGGCGAGTACTCCAGTACGTCGACCGCCCCGAACCGGTCGGCGGCCGCGGCGAGCGCCGACTGCAGCGAGTCGGGACGCGTCACGTCCGCGGCGAAGCCCACAGCCTCGATGCCCTCCTCGGCGAGCCGCGCGGCGAGCGCGTCGAGCTTGTCCTGGGTCCGGGAGACCAGGGCCACCTGGAAACCCTCCCTTCCGAAGCGGCGGGCGATGGACAGGCCCAGGCCTGGGCCTGCCCCGATGACAGCGATGACGGGCATGGGTGGTGCTCCTCTGGTCGGACGGGTCGGATCGATGAGGGGCACCTCCCGCCACGACAGCGGCCAGGACTGAAAGTCGAGGGATGCCTCATGTTCTGGAGCGTAGCAGAGAACATGAGGCATCCCTCCGGTTGGTAGCCTGAGGGACATGGCCATCGACCCTCCGTCCGCCTCCGCCGGGAACCCGGCCCCTGTCCGCCCCCTGCGGCGCGACGCGCAGCGCAATCGCGAGGCCCTGCTCACCGCGGCCCGCTCCTGCTTCGCCGAGCAGGGCCTGGAGGCCCCCCTGGAGCAGGTGGCCAAGCGGGCCGGGCTGGCCATCGGCACGCTGTACCGGCACTTCCCCACCCGGCTGGACCTGGTGCAGGCGACCTTCGCCGAGAAGCTGGCCCTCTGGCGGGAGGCCGCCGAGAAGGCCGTCACCATGGACGACGCCTGGGCGGGGCTGTGCCACTTCCTGGAGACCATGTGCGAACTCCAGTCACAGGACCGGGGGTTCAACGACCTGGCCTCCATACGACTGCCGGAGAGCGCCTGCCTGGCGGGCGCCCAGACCCGCATCCGCGAACTCGGTGTACACATCGTCGAGCGAGCGCAGGAACAGGGCAGCCTGCGCCCCGACCTCACCCCCGAGGACCTCGCCTTCGTCATCTGGTCGCACAGCCGCGTCACCGAGGCCACCCACGCCATCGCCCCAAACGCCTGGCGCCGCCACCTCTACCTTCTGCTCGACGGCTTCCGAACCGACCGCGCCCACCTGCTGCCGGCGCCGCCGCTCACCGGCGAGCAGCTGTACCGCGCCATGATCAGCCTCGGCGGAAACGGGGCCTGCGGCACCTGACCGTCGAGACGCGCGTTGTCTCAAGACGCCGCGGGGAGCCCCTTCCCGGCGACCAGGCCGAGCCGGTACGCCTCCGTCCCCGCGACGCAGAGTTCGCGGAGGCGTTTGGTGACCTCCGCGTGCACCGGCGACACGGCGTGCGCCTCGAAGGCCGCCTCAGGGCTGGCCACTCGCTATGACAAGACACCCGAGAGCTACGCCGCAGGACTCCACCTGCGCGGGTCCATCCTCTGGTTACGCAGCCTTCCAGCCCTCCCGTGACCTCAACTCAGAACAGGCCCTAGATGGCCTGGGTCCACACCGGCACGCGCTCCGTGCCGATTCAACAGGCACCCCCGGTCTCCATCGCCCTGCACTACCCGAGAGAGCGGGATAGTTTGCCAATATTTAGACCATTCCATCTCCAATCCCACACCTTGCAAGGTGAAGAGGTCCTACAACTTGTAGGAATGAAGGGTGCACGATGGTCAAGACCTTGAACATCCCGCTCACCGGCAGGCGGCGCCCCGGAGCGCCGCCGACAGCCGGTACCGCGCGACGCGGCACAGCGCCGTACTCGCTCGCCTTGGTCGCGGCCGCCTTCACGCTCGCCCAACTCGCCTTCGTACGACCGGGAATGGGTCTGGGCTGGGACGAGACCGTTTACGTCAGCCAGGTCGGCGGCCACGCCCCTGCCGCGTTCTTCAGCGCACCGCGCGCCCGCGGGGTCCCCCTGCTGGTCGCCCCCATCGCCTCCTGGTCGTCGTCCACCGTGCTGCTGCGCGTCTACCTGGCGCTGCTGTCCGGACTCGGCCTGTTCCTGGCACTGCGCGCCTGGCGGGGGCTGTTCCCGACCCGGGTCCTTGCCGCTGCGGGCGCTCTGTTCGCGACGCTCTGGGTCACCCTGTTCTACGCGCCGCAGGCCATGCCCAACTTCTGGGTGGCGATCGGCGCCCTGGCCGGTACCGGATATTTCCTGCGCGCCCAGGCGGACCGCTCCACTCGGACAGCCCTGTGGGGCGTGGGCGCGAGCGTGGCGCTGATGGCCTGGATGCGGCCCATGGATGCCGTCTGGGCGGTCCTTCCGCTGCTCGGCCTGCAGGTGGGCGTACGACGCTGGCGGCACCCCCGGCTGCTGCTCGCCCTGGTCGCCGGCCTGGTCGCCGGAGCGGGCGAGTGGGTGATCGAGGCGTACGTCTCCTACGGCGGCCTGGGGCAGCGCCTGTCCGACGCCTCCCGCATCCAGGGCGGCCTCGGCTGGCACATCGCCGCCGGCGACCAGTTGCGCAGCCTCGGCGGACGCTCCCTGTGCCGGCCGTGTACCGGGGCGATGCCCAACCCGGTGGTGACGGCCTGGTGGTACGCCCTTCCTCTGCTCGCCGTCCTCGCCCTCGTCCTGGCGCTCCGCGCCCGGCGCGCGACGGCCATGCTCGTCCTGCTGGTCTGCGCGGGCTCGGCAGCGTTTCCGTACCTGTTCCTGATCGGGTACGCCGCGCCCCGTTTCCTGCTGCCTGCCTACGCGCTGCTCGCGATTCCGGTGGCAGACGCACTGTTCCGCCTGGTCACGGCCACGAGTGGGGTATGGCGTGTGGCGGCCGTGACGCTGGTGACGCTTGGGCTGACCGGGCACCTCGCCATCCAGTACGTGGTGCTGGAGCGCACCGTGCACCGCACTACCGCGGCCCACGACGACTGGGCCCGCACCGCGGCCGACCTGCACCGGCTCGGCGTACGCCCGCCCTGCCTGCTCACCGGGTACGAAGCCGTTCCGATCGCCTTCTACGCGGGCTGTTCCTCCGTCGCGACCGGGGGCCACAACGCCAACACGACGGCGAGCGCCATTCGGCAGGCTGCCCGGCATCAGCCGGTCGCCGTCCTCGCGACGCCGGACGGTCGACCACCCGCATACGCCCGCGGGTGGGCCCGGCACCAGGCAGGCGGCATGCCGGTGTTCGTGGGGCCCTCCGCCGCCCAGGCGCGGTGACGCGATGAGCGTCGTCGAAGCATCGGCGAAGAGGAGCGGGCGCCTGTCCTGGCACGCCGCTGTCGCGCTGGTTGTCATGGTGCTGGGCTGCGCTGTCCTTGCCGCTCATCGGCGTGCGGTGGACGCCGGGACCGACCGGCTCGCCGCCGCGGACCGGGGCTGGCTGCTGGTGGCGGCCGCCGCGGCTCTGTCGACCTGGATGTGCGCGGCCGTCGTACAACAAGGAGCGGTGGCCGAACGGCTGCCGGCCGGCCGGCTGGTCGCGGCCCAGTTCGCGGCTTCGGCGGCCAACCATCTGCTGCCGGCCGGAGTCGGGGCGAGCGCGGTCAATCTGCGCTTCCTGACCCGCTGCGGACTGTCCACCGCCCGCTCGGCGACCGCGCTCGCCGTCAAGGCCGCTGCCGGTGGCATCGTGCGCGTCGGCCTGGCCGTCGCGCTGCTGCTGACCTCACCCCGTGCTGCTCCACACCTGTCGATTCCGGTCCTCCGCGTCCCCTTCGTTCTCGCGGCCGTCGCGGGCGTGGCGTTCAGCAAGCCGCTGCGCAGCCGCCTTCTGGTGGCGCTCGCCCGGGTCCGCACCGACGTGCGGGCCGTGCACGGGAGCCGGGCGCGGGCGTGTGCGCTGTGGGGCGGATCTCTGGCGTTCGCGCTGCTGCACGCCGCCGTGGTGATCGCCGTCGTCCGCGCGCTGGACGTCGCCCTGCCCGCCGGTCAGGTGCTGTTGGCTTACCTCGTCGCCAGTGGCGCGGCGGCGCTGCTGCCCACCCCCGGCGGGCTGGGTTCCCTGGACGCGGCGCTGGCGTTCGCGCTCACCGCGGCGGGCGCGCCCGGATCCGTGGCGGTGTCGGCGGTGTTCGGCTACCGGCTGCTGACCGGGTGGCTGCCGCTGGTACCCGGTCTGCTGGTGCTGGGACTGTTGGCCCGGCGTTCTGTGCTCTGACCCTGATCGCCGTCGGCCGGCGGGATGTCCCGCGTGAACGTCGCACCCCAGTCGGGCGATGCCGCTGCCGCCTTCCTCAGACGGGCGGCGGCGCGTGGGGCTCCAGACGGTAGCCGTGCCCCCGCAGGGTGGAGATCCTCGGTAGCGCCGCGGGGGACGAGGCCGCGTCAGCCAGGCGGCGGCGCAGGCCGGCCATCGTGACGTCGAGGGTCTTGGTGGAGCCGAACCAGTTCTCGTCCCAGACCTCCGCCATCAGCACCTCGCGGGACACGGCCTCTCCGGCGTGCCGGGCGAGCAGGGCGAGCAGCTCGAACTCCTTGGGCCGGAGTTCGACTTCACGGTCGTGGAGTGTGCACCGGCGGGCCGTGACGTCGATGACGAGGTCGCCGAGCCGGATCGGCTGCTGCGGCGGGGCGTCGATGGCCCGGCGGCGCAGATGGGCGCGCAGCCGGGCGAGCAGCACGGTCAGGCTGAAGGGTTTGACCAGATAGTCGTCGGCTCCGGCGTCGAGGCCGGCGATGACGTCGATATCGTCCGTGCGGGCGGTGAGGATGATGATCAGCAGGTCGGGGAGGCGGGCGCGCAGCGTGCGGGCGATGTCGAGGCCGTCCATGTCGGGCAGGCCCAGGTCCAGGAGCAGCACGTCGTACGGGGTCTGCGCGGACTCGGTGAGGGCGCCCGTCCCGGTCCGGCTCCACGTCGGGGTGTAGCCGTTGCTGCGCAGCCCCGTTTCCAGATGACGGCCGATGGTGTCGTCGTCCTCGACGACGAGGACCCGATAGCGGCTGTGGTCCGGTGTGACGGGCGTTCGCATGCTGGGCAGCGTAGAGCCGGACGGGGCGTTCACAGATCCCGAAGTTCCTCGACGGCGGGTCGGGCGGCCCGGCGCACCCCGTTCAGCGCGGCGGCCAGGACGGCCGCGGTCGCGGCGAACGCGGTCAGCGTCAGATAGGCGACCGGGACGGCGAGGGCGGCGGGCGGCGGGTCGAACACGCCCGTCAGGACCTTGACGAGCATCTCGGAGAGGGCCCAGCCGATGAGCGCGCCGCCGGCCAGACCGCCCGCGATCAGCAGGATCGCCTCGGTGAGGACCATCCCGCGCAGATGCCGTCGCGTCGCGCCGAGCACGGTGGCGATGGCGAAGGTGCGGCGGCGTTCGGCGAGGCCGAGCGCGAGGACGAGTCCGCCGGCCCCGGCGGCCAGGAGCACCGCGAAGGCCAGCTCGATGCGGGTGAGTCCGGCGAGGTCGACGGCGGTCAGGCTGGTGCCGACGGTGCCGCGGGTCTGCGTGAGGTCGGTGACGATGGCGCTGGTGCCGAGCTGCCCCCGCAGGTGGGCGGCGATCCGCTGCTGGTGGGCGCCGCCGGTGTCCAGGAGGAAGGCGCCGACCGCGTCGCTGCCGGTGGCCCGGGCCACGTAGGAGGCGTTGGCGACGAAGAAGCTGTCCTTCGGCGCCGTCGGGAACTCCTTGGCGACGCCCACGTAGTGGAAGGGCACCGTGCGCAGCGCCTTCGTACGGGCGTCCTGGATCCGCAGGTTGACGGTGTCACCGGGTGAGAGCTGGAAGTCGGTGACCGTCTCCGCGCTGACCAGCAGCGCGTCGGGCTGCTTCGCGAGCTTGCGCATGAGGGTGCCGGCGCTGCCTCCGGAGAAGTACGCGTCCTGGAGGGAAGTGGCGGAGGTGATCGTGTCCGGGCGTACGCCGTAGAGGTCCTGGAGGTCGGAGCCGACGTTGGCGAACCGGTGCTGGAGCGGCTCGACATGACGTACGCCGGAGACCTTGAGAGAAGCGGCGGCGCTGGGCGGCGTCCGCGCTCCCAGCGGCTCGGTCACGGTGACGTCGGCGCCGTTGGTGAGCCGCGCGTCGACCTCGGCCTGCTGCTTGTACGTGGCGTTGAAGGTCGCCGTGGAGATCGCGAAGGACACCGCGAGCGCCAGCAGCACCACCGACCGGGCCAGCGGCCGCCGGCGGCGGGAGAGGACCGCGGCCGTCGTTCCCGCCAGGTTCGCGGCCAGCGGGCGGGACAGCCGGGCCAGCACGGCTCGGCCGTGGGTGAGCGCGAGGAGTGTGAGCCGCCACAGCAGCAGCGCGGCGCCGAACCACAGCAGGGCCGGGCCCAGAAACGCCCAGTACGACACGGAGATGCTCGGCACGCCCTCCGGGGCGAGGACGAGGGCGTACTGGTTGCCGGACGAGGCGCGGAAGACGAGCCAGGAACAGACCAGCAGCGCGAAGTCCAGGCCGTAGCGCATCCACCACACGCGGCCCGTACGCCGCCCGGCCCTGCGTGTGTCGGCGACCGTCACGCCCCGCAGGTCGCGCAGTGCGGGGACGAGGACGGCGCCCGCGGCCACGACGGCACCGAGCACGAAGGCCAGGGCGTACCAGAGGATCCAGGAACCCGCGCTCGTCCCGAACGAGGCCGACCCGAAGGCGAGACGGCCCGTCAGCGCGGCGATGCCGAGTCCGGCAATGCCGCCACCGGCCCCCACCAGCGCGGCTTCCAGACCGGACAGGGCGGCGATCCGGCCCGGCCGCAGCCCGCGCAGCCGCAGCAACGCCTGCTCCTGGCGGCGCCGTTCACCGCCGGCCGCGGCGACCGCGGCGGTCAGCGCGGCGGCGAGGAGTGCGCCGGGCACACCGAGGAAGAGGAAGAGGATCTGTGCGTACAGGGCGTCCTGACGGGCGGAGTCGAGGGCGGCGCCCAGGTTGTTCCCGACGACCGCCGCGCCCGAGGCACGGGCCTCCAGGTTGTGGGCGCCGCGGGTCACGGTGTTGAAGGCGGAGGCCGGGTCGGAGGGCAGCCTGGCGTCGCGCGCGGCATGGACCTGCGTGGTGACGCCTGCGGCGGGCGCCTGGGCGGTCAGCGAGGTGAAGGTGTCGGAGGGGAGCAGAACGACGTTGTCGGGCGGCGCGGTGGGCTGGGACTGGGGCGGCGCGCCGACCTTCTGGAACAGCGAGTCGGCCTGCGGGAGATCGACGACGCCGGCCACCCGGACCTGGCGTACGCCCGTTCCGGGGAGCCGGATGCCGACGGTGTCACCGGGGGCGACGTGCAGGTTGGAGGCGGTCTGCTGGGCCAGCAGAACTCCGCCGGCACCGCCGGTGAGCGGGCGGATCTCGCCGGGGAACAGCTTTTGGTAGCCGTCGGGCAGGCCCAGCACTATGCCCGGACCCGTGGTCTGGGTGCTGCCCTGTACCTGGGCCGTGAACGCGGAGCTGTGGGCGAAGCCGACCGGGACGGCGTTGTGGATGCCGGGGGCTTTCCGCACCAGGGACAGCATCGCCCGCGGGTCGGCGCCGGCCTGCACCTCGACCTGCCAGTCCACGGCGACGGAGCGCACGGCGCGCTGTGTCATGGTCGCCTTGGACGCGGTGAGGAACGAACCGAGCGAGGTGACGAGGGCGACGGCCAGGGCGATGCCGGCCAGGGCGGCCAGGAGCCGGCCGGTGCGGTGGCGGGCCAGCCCGCGGGCCCATGCGGTGTTCATGACGCCTCCTGCGATTCGGCCGGGGTGAGCAGTCGGCCGTCGCGCATGGCCAGCCGGGTGGTGAGTCGCGCGGCGATGGCCGGGTCGTGGGTGGTGACGACGAGGGCCGCACCTGTCCGGTCGGCCGCGGTCAGCAGGGCGTCCAGGACGTGCCCGCCGGTGGTGTGGTCGAGTCGGCCGGTGGGTTCGTCGGCGAGGATCAGCCGGGGGGACTGGGCCAGGACGCGGGCGGCGGCGACGCGCTGGGCCTGCCCGCCGGAGATCTCCTCCGGCAGTCGCTCGGCCAGATCGGCGGCGTCCACCAGGGCGAGGGCCTCGGCGGCCGACCGCTGCGCTTCGGCGTCCGGCACTCCGGCCAGGACCAGCGGCAGCGCGGTGTTCTCGACCACGTCGAGGGCGGGGATCAGGCTGTCGCCCTGGAAGACGATCCCCATGCCGCGCGGGCCGTCCAGGGCGGGCCGGGTGACGGTGCCGCTGGTGGGCTGTTCGAGCCCGGCCAGCAGATGCAGCAGGGACGACTTGCCCGATCCGGACGGGCCGACGATGGCGAGCCGGTCCCCGGACCGGATCCGCAGGTTCGCTCCGTGCACCGCCACCACGGCCATCGAGCCGCGGCCGAAGGTGAGAGCCGCGTCCCGGCAGTCGACGAGCACTTCGTCCACCGACGTCACGGGCTTATCGGCCGGTACGGAGTGATCACGGGGCGACATCGTGGGCCTCCTGCTGCTGCGTGCCTGCCCGGTACTTGGAGCTCTCGTGGGCCCTGCCGTCGTCCAGAGCGATCACCCGGTCGGCGATCCGGACGGCTTCGGCGCTGTGGGTGACGATCAGCACCGCGCAGCCCAGGGCGGCGCGGTCGCGCAGCATCTGAAGGATCAGGCGCTCGGTGCCGCCGTCGAGTTCGCCGGTCGGTTCGTCCGCCAGCAGGACGGCCGGGGAGTTGGCCAGCGCGACGGCCAGACCGGCGCGCGCCAGCTCGCCGCCCGACAGTTGCCGGGGCAGCGCGTGTGCCCGCCCCGCGAGCCCCACCTCGTCCAGCAGCTCTCCCGCCGGAACGGCCGGCCGGCCGCGCACGGCGCTGTGCGCCAGGCGGACGTTGTCGCGCACGCTGAGGTGGGCGACGAGGTTGCGGCTCTGCAGCAGAACGCCGATGTTCCGGGCGCGCAGCCGGGCTCGTTCGGTCTCCGGCCGGTGGCTGATGCGTACGCCGTCCACGCGCACCTCACCGCCCGAGGGTTCGTCGAGCCCGGCCAGACAGGACAGCAGGGTGGACTTGCCCGCTCCGGACGGCCCGACCACGGCGATCGTCTCACCGCGCCGCACCCGCAGGGACACCCCGCGCAGGGCGAGCGTCTCCTCCTCGCCGGCCCGGAAGAAGCGGTACAGCTCCCGCGCGGTGAGGGCCTCGTCGGACGGTGGGACCGGCATGGTGTTCACTCCTTACTTCCAGGTGAAGGAGTCGCTGACGATGCGCCAGGGGTCAACGTTGTCGGCGTTGACCGGGCCGGACAGGGTGAGGTCCACCTCGTGGCCCTGCCGGTAGAAGGCGTACCGCTCGAACGCGTCGCGCACGACCTTGCCGGTGACCGGATTCGCGGCGGAGTCACCCTGATAGGTCAGCAGCACGGCCCCACCCGCTTTCCGGGTCACCGCGGACACCTTCGGGCTTGTGAACTTCGGTACCTGGACGCGTAGTTGGGGCACGACCTGGCGGGTGACCGAGCCGACCGTGGGCGCGCTCGACGTGGCAGCGGCGGAGATCTGGACGCGGTTGAGTTTGTCGGTGAAGACGGTGGTGCCGCCTTGGCTGGTACGGGCCCAGCCCTCGGGCACCTTCACCGTGAACCCGGTGAACGCGCCACCGGACGGCTGGTAGGCGACGAACGCCTGGTTGTCAGGGATGTCGCCGGGCGGATTGGACTCGGTGGGCGCCGGACTGCTGCCCGAGCCTCCAGCGGAAGCGGTGGTGGAAGCAGCACCGGAACTTGAGCTGGAACCCGAGCCGGAGGTGGCCCCGGAACCGGAACACCCGGCGGTCACCGCCGCGGCGAGTACGAGCCCGACGACGCCGAAGACATGTACGCGTGCCATCGTTGCTGCCCTCCTGGGAAATGCCTGGAAAACGCCTGGAACGCTTGGAAAGAGCGGGGGAGACGAGCTGCCGGCCGGGGGCTGTGCGCCGACCGGGCGGTCATGGCAACGACGCTAGGAGGCGGCCGGTTAACGCACCGCACGGCGAGGGTTAGACGACGGCAAAAGCGTGCGGCCGGTCCCGTACGGGCAGGCCGACGGCACGCATCATGGGGGCATGAGACAGCGTGTGGTGCGCGTGGCCCTCACCGCCGTCATGGTCGCCCTGGTCCTCCTGGCCGTCCCCCTGGCCCTCGCCATCAGGTCATCCCTGTACGCGGCCCAGCGGGACGCCCTGGAGCGAGCGGCCCTGGCCGGCGCCGTCCGCGTGAGTCCGGACTACGCGACCGGGGACCCGGTGGAGCTGCCGCCGCCCCCGGCCGGCGGGCGCCTGGGCCTCTACGACCCGCAGTTGCGGCTGCGCGCGGGCAGCGGCCCCCGGACCGGCGACGACACGGTCCGCCGGGCCCTGGCTGGCAAGGTCACGCGGTCGACCGGGGGCAGTGAGATCGTCGCCGCCGTCCCCGTCTCCCACGACGAGCGGGTCATCGGCGTCGTCCGCGTCTCCTCAGCGGTCCAGGACGTGCGCGACCGCGTCCTCGTCGGCTGGGCCATCCTCCTCGGCGCGGCCGTACTGGCGCTGACCGTGGCCGTCCTTGTGGCCCGCCGACAGGCGCGGGCGCTCGCCGCTCCCCTGGAGGACCTCTCACGGCACTGCCGGGCCGTCACCGGCGGCGACCTGACCGCGCGGGCCGCTCCCAGCACCATCGCCGAGATCGACCAGGTCGCCCGCACCCACAACGAGATGCTGCACAGCCTGGCCGAACTCCTGCGCCGCGAACGCGATTTCACCGCCAATGTCTCCCACCAACTGCGCACCCCGCTGACCGGCCTCCAGCTCACCCTGGAAACCGGACTCGAACAGGACGACACCCGCCCCGTGCTGGAGGAGGCCCTGGACGCCACCCGCAGGCTGCACCACACCGTGGAGGAGGTCCTGCGGCTGTCCGCCTCAGCGGGGCTGCCCCGACCGGTCGAGCCGGACCGGGCGGTCGCGGGCCTGCTGAGGGAGACCGAGGAGCGGTGGCACGGGCTGTTCGCCCGCGACGGCAGACGCCTGGAGTGCGACACGGGTGAGGCGCCGGACGACGTACGCGTCCCGGGCGGACCCGTGGCCGAGATCCTCGGTGTGCTGCTCGACAACGCCCGCGTTCACGGACACGGCACCGTGCGCGTCACGGTCCGCGACCTCGACGACGCCCTCGCCCTCGACATCGCCGACGAGGGCACCGTGAACGGCGACTCCGCACGCCTGTTCGAGCGTGGCCACACCGAGGGCGGGGCGGGCACGGGCATCGGCCTCGCGCTCGCCCGCGACCTGGCTTTCTCTCTCGGGGGCCGGCTCTCTCTGACGAACCGCGCGCCGACAACGTTCACGCTGCTGCTCCCGGTGCGGTCCGCGGAAGGGACGCGGGGCGGATGACCGGAGGCGGGTGCGACCGCCGGAACACGGCGAGTCCGGCCGGACGCCGGACAGCCCCGAAACGGTCATGGTGACCCGGTGGCGAGGCCGGTCGCACCGGCGGACGCCCGTACGGTGGCCGTCCGCGGCACGGAGTGCGGCAACGGCTTCACCGTACCGAAACCGGGCCGACGGCAAAGCCGTCGCGGCGAAGGAGGAGCGCGGGCGCGACATCACGGTCCCGTACGGAGGGCCGAGTACGCGCCGAACCGGCCATCGGCAGCGTGCACGGCAGCGGCGGCCTGGTGAGCCGAGGGACTGACCATCCGCATGGTCACGGCCAAGCCTGACGAGCGAAAACGCTTCGGTGTGTCAGAAAATCTACGAGGCCCTGCATATCAACTCCTGGGCACGACCGTGCGAAGCTCGAACCTCTGGAGGACTGTGCGTCCCCTGCACAAAGCGGATGAGGCGGACACGAAGCGCAAGAAGCTTCCCGCTCTGCTTCAGGAGGTCGTCAGGTTCGGTGCCGTCGGTGGGCTGGGCGTCGGGGTGAATCTCGCCGTGTTCAACCTCAGCCGAGCGGTGACGACTCTGCCCGTGGTGCGATGCAGCATCATCGCGACCATCGTGGCGATAGTTTTCAATTACCTGGGTTTCCGGTATTTCGCCTATCGGCACCAGGACCCGCAGAGCCGCGTCGGGGGGTTCGCTCTCTTCTGTCTTTTCAGCGTCGTCGGCCTGGTCATCGAGAACGGGGTGCTGTACGTCGCGACGTACTGGTTCGGCTGGGACTCGGCGCTTGAGAGCAACCTCTTCAAGGTCGCGGGGATCGCGTGCGCGACCCTCTTCCGCTTCTGGTCCTACCGCACCTGGGTGTTCCGAGTGCGGCGCTGAGGGAGGTGTCCTCGGGTGCGATTCCCGCCGGTCAGCGGCTGGGGGGCCGTATGGTGACCTCGACGCGGGCGGTGCTGATCGTCATCGGGCTTCCGGTGACGGCGACGAGGTACATGCGCTGATGCGCGCCGGGCACGGGGCGGTGACCGCCGGCCGGCCGTACGACGTATACGGCCGCGCTGCGCGGGGAGAGTGTGGCTGGCCCACTGGTGACGGTCCACCAGTTGGAGGCGCCCTGGCCGATGCGGCTGGCGAAATGAGGGGTGAGGGCGGTGCTGGTGGTGTTGACGGCCTTCACCGTTACGGCAGTGACGGCGGGATGGGGCTGGTCGCTGATGCGGGTGGTGAGCGTCATACGCAGGGGAGGCGGGCTGGAGGCGGCGATTCCGGCGCACAGCGCGGCCGGCGTGACGAGCGCCGCGCAGAGGGCGGCCTTGGCACCCCGGCCTGTGAAGCGGGGGATCCGGGGCTGCCAGGCGGAGGCCAGAGAGAGGGCGGGGACGGTCGCCGCGGCGGCCAGCCACAGCGGGGTCATCATCAGGAAGTAGCCGTCCTGGGAACGGATGGCGAGGTAGAAGGGCAGCCAGGGCAGGACCGTCAGCGCCGTTCCCAGGCGGCGGACGAACAGCAGGGTCGCGGCGAGCAGGCCGACCAGGAACAGCTGGCTGGCGTAGGAGTAGTAGTCGAGGCGGCTGCTGCCGTCGGTGAAGTAGTAGGAGATGCCCATCAGGCCCTGGCCGTGCAGGATCGCCTTCTGGGTGAGGGGTAGAAGCAGGCCGTGCCACCAGGCGGAGAAGCCCTGAGCGGCGAAGTAGGCGTTGATCCCCACCCACGTCACCGCGCTGACTCCGGCGAAACGGGCCAGCACGGCTGCCGCGGGGCGGGCCCCGAGTTCACCGCGCCGTACCGCGTACAGGCCGATCAGAAGGAACGGGGCGAAGAACCAGGCGAGTTGCTGGGCGGCGCAGGCGGCGCCCAGGCACACGGCCCGCAGGATCCCGCACCGTCCCAGGCGTCCGCCCGCTCCGGTGGCCGGCCAGCGGACCGCCACCGGGATCAGCAGGGCCAGGGCGACGATCGCCGGGTAGCCGGAGCGGGCGTAGCCGGGGAGGACGCCGAAGCCGAGGCACACGGCGGTTGCCGCCGACCGCCAGGGGGCGGGCAGCATGAGCCACAGCGTGACCGCTCCGGCGATCAGCGCCCCCGTGGTGACCAGGGTGGCGGCCGCCGAGGAGGACAGGAAGGCGTGGACCGGGGCGGCGAGCAGGGCGGTCAGCGGTGGATAGCCGTACGTGTAGTCATATGAGCCGGACATTGTCTTGGTCAGGCCGGAATTGGACGTGCCGAACAGCCAGGGCCAGGGCTGTCCGTAGACGGGGCGGCCGTGCGCGATCTGGTTCGCGGCCTGCCCGGTCAGTACGCCCTCGTCCGTGCCGATGTGATTCAGCCAGTAACCGCAGACCACCAGGGCCACCGCGAGGACGAGAACCGTGATGTCCACCCGGACCAGGGCCCGCCGGCCCCGTACGACCAGGGCGAGCACCCCGCACACGAGGATCCCGGCGTAACAGAGTGAGATGACCCCGGCGGCGGGCGGATGGGAGAGCATCGCCTGGGTCCAGGCCGAGCGGGTGCCGATGAACAGACTGATCGTGGCGATCAACGTCATGCCGCGGTGCCACTGCTGGGAGTTGACCGCGTCGTCGTCAGTCCACGGCGGGTCGGCGGCGGGTCGGCGTGTGTAGCGTCGCCGGCCTCCGGTGTCGGCGGTATAGGCGACCGAATCCACTTTCTCCATATTCGGCAACTACACCAGGTAAAGGGAGGACGGGCACTCCAGGCTCGCCCAGCTGAGGTGAGAGCGGAACAGGAAAGCGTGGCGCTGGTCTGAGAATCGCCGTGGACGCGCGTACCAGGTGCTCAACGCACTGTTGATCTGCATCGCGATCACGGCTACGGCTTGTGCGGCGGCTCTGAACGCCGACATGCATGATTTTTGGGTGGCGGAGCGTCAACTTTGCCTGGACGGACTGGATCCGCTGCGCGCGGGTTCGCGCCGCCGAGGCCCTGCACCAGGCCCTCAACCGTGGTCCCGATCCGGTCGCCGTCCTCCAGCAGTCAGCGGACCGCGTTCCGAAGAGGAGCAGGCATTGCGCGACCTGCTCGGTGAGAGCGGCCCAGAAGGATCGACGTCTACGTCCCCCTCGTGCTCCCGCTCCCGCTCCCGCTCCTGCCGGCTGCGGTCGCCCAGCAGGTGGGCCGTCGTATGGCGCCGGCCGTGACTGTACGTGTCTGTGACTCCGCCAGCGGAGCCGCCGATGAGCAGGCCGTGCGGCGGGCGACGGCCCGGGCGGTGGCGAACGCCTTGAGGTCACCGACCTTCGCGCCCTCGCCCAGCAGGTCGCCCGTGTCGGGCGGACCGAAGGCGGTCGAACCCTTTGGCTCGACCCCGACGATCCGTACCTCCGGCACGGCCGTACCGGCCACACCGTAGGCACCACGGTCGGTCGGCCCCTGCGCCTGCATCGCTGATGCGGAGAAGGGTGACATACACGAACGAGTCGCCGATCTACTCGGACAGGTCGGCCTGCCACCTGCTTTCGCCGGCCGCTGGCCGCGCCCGGCCCAGGAGGAGAGTGGCCCCCGGTCAGGCCGTCAGAGCGGCACGGATGAGGGCGCGCAGTTCGTCGTCGGTGACGGCCGCCATGTCCATGGACCGCAGCCGAATGGTGGCCTTTCCGCTGATCAGCGTGGGATGGCGGGCGCTGAAGCCACCATCGCGGTCTGTTCCCCACCCATAGATCGAGACGCCGTGCCACCAGACCCCGATGTACAGCCTGCGCTTTCCGACCCGGTAGGTGGGCATTCCGTACGACAGTGCCACGCTCACCTGCGGGAACTCCTTCAAGATCAGCCCGCTGACACGGTCGAAGAGCGGGCGGTGACCTGGCGGAATGGCGTCGATGTACTCCTGTACACGATCCATGTCACTCATTGTGGTCCTCCCGTGAGCCCCCGCTGCGCCTCGGCCGGTCGTGCCCGAGCGCCAGGTGGCTGATCTGGGCAGATGGAGTACTGGGACGCGAGTATCTAGGGTCAGCACGTGGCTTTCATCATGGTGTGCGAAGACGACGCGGCGGTTCGCGGCATCCTCAAGCGTGCCCTGGAGCACGACGGTCACACCGTTTCCGTCGCCGCCACGGCAGACAGCCTGCTGCGGCAGCTCGCACCGGCACCCCAGCTGATCGTCCTGGATCTCGGGCTGCCGGACGCAGACGGCCGCGATGTCTGCCTGGCACTGAGGGCTCGCGGCGTCGACGTGCCGGTGTTGATGCTCACCGCCCTGGACGGCCTGCATCACAAGGTGGGCGGCTTCGAGGCAGGCGCCGACGACTACATGACCAAACCCTTCGACATCCCGGAACTGCTGGTCCGCGTCCGGGCGCTGCTGCGCCGGGCCACCGTGGCGCCCGCATCGCACGAGGTCGTCCTCGATCCGGCGAAGCACATGGTGACCTACGATGCGGTGAGCATGAGCCTGACCCCGACCGAGTTCCGGCTACTGGGCCGCCTGATCGCCTCGCAGGGCGACGCGGTGCGCCGCCACGCCCTCGTCGCCGCCGGCTGGCCGCACGGGGCGCACGTCAGCGACAACACCCTCGACTCCTATGTGCGCCGGCTGCGGACCAAGCTCGGTCCGCTGGGTGTGGCCGGGCGTCTGGCGACCGTCCGCGGCGTGGGCTACCGATGGCAGTGACGGGATTCCGCAGAAGCGTCGTCGCGCTCACCGTGCTGATCGCCACCGCCGTGGTCGCGATATTGGTCGTGGTCTCGCACGTGCTGTTGAGCCAGGTGACGGACGCCGACGCGCACGATCTGGCCCGTACACGCGCCGAGGCGGTCGCGGCGAACGTCACCGCCAAGGGCGGCCGTGTCGTGCTCACGGAGAACGGCAGCGAGGCGTTGGACGAGGTCGCCTGGGTGTATGCCGACGGCCGCCTGATCGACGGGAACGTCCCGAAGAGCGTGGTCAGGCGTGTCGGGGAGCTGGTGGACTCGGGGCGTTCGCAGACGGCGACCGTCGGCGACTCCCTCCTGTACGCGCGGCAGGTCCCGGTCGACGGCCACCACGTGATGGTGGTCGTCCGGGTGGATCTCACGCCCTATGAGACGTCCGAGCAGCGCAGTCTGACCTTGTCGCTGATCCTGGGCGGCCTCACGATCGTCCTCGCCGGCGGTGTCGCGCACCTCGTGGTGCACCGCGCGCTGCGGGTCGTGCACGAAATGGCCGCCCTCGCCGACGACTGGGGCCATCACGAACCCGGGCGCCGCTTCAACCTCGGCGTGCCCCGCGACGAGTTCGGGGAACTGGGACAGACGCTGGACCGCCTCCTGGAGCGCGTCGACAACGCACTGGCTGACGAGCGCCGGCTCACCGACGAGATCGCCCACGAACTGCGGACACCGCTCACGGTCCTGCGGGGCGAGGCGCAGCTGGCTCAGCTGTCCGGCGAGCCGGTGCCGCCGGAGGCGGTACTGAGCGAGGTCGACCGCCTCGACGCGGCGATCACGACGATCCTGCGCGCCGCGCGCGCCCGCACGGACGAGGGGACCCGGTGCGATCTGCGCTCCGCCGCGCGGCAGGCGATCGGCGGTCGCGCGGTCGAGGTCGCCTTTCCCGCGAAGATCGAGGTGGCCATGGCGCCCGACGTCGCCGTGTCGCTGCTGTCACCCCTGCTGGACAACGGCCTGCGGCATGCGAAGTCCCGTGTGTGGATCACCGCGCGCAATCAGGGCGAGACCATCGTGGTCGATGTCCTGGACGACGGTCCCGGGTTCGCTCCCGAAGAGGTCGAGCGGGTCTTCGAAGCGGGTGTGACCGGCGGCGATGGATTTGGGCTGGGGCTGTCGGTGGTCCGGCGCATCGCCGCCTCGGCCGGTGTGGAGGTCCGTGCGATCGCGGACGGCCGCGGCCACCTCGAGGTGACACTCCCGGCCGCGCCTGGATCCACGTAGTCAGGTTGCTTGCAGGTTCCCCCCGGTAGACCTCCCTGCATGACAACGACAGCGGAAGCCCGTACGCGCAGCGGGCCCCTCATGCTCAACAAGGTCCCCGAGGTCACCATCTGGTTCTGGGTGATCAAGATCCTGTGCACCACCGTGGGTGAGAGCTTCGCCGACTGGATCAACATGAAGCTGGGCGTCGGCCTGGTGAACACGGCCTGGATCTTCACCGCGGTGTTCGTCGTGGTCCTGGCGGTCCAGCTGCGGCTGAAGCGGTACGTGCCGTTCCCGTACTGGCTGACCGTGGTCGTCGTCAGCGTCACGGGCACCCTGTACACCGACATCCTGACCGACCAGCTCAACGTGCCGCTGTGGATCAGCTCGGCGGTGTTCTCGGTGCTGCTCGCGGTGGTCTTCGGCGTGTGGTGGCTGCGCGAGCGCACGCTGTCGATCCACTCGGTCACCACGCTTCCGCGCGAGTCGTTCTACTGGCTCGCCGTTCTCGTCACCTTCGCGCTCGGCACCGCGACCGGCGACTGGACCCTCGAGCTCACCGGCTGGAGCCCGGGCGCCTCGGTCCTGCTGCCGCTCGGCCTCATCGCGGCGATCACGGCGCTGTGGAAGTTCGGCGCGAACCCGGTGCTGTCCTTCTGGCTCGCCTACATCCTTACCCGCCCGCTGGGCGCGAACATCGGCGACTGGCTCGCCTCCCCGAAGGTCGCTCAGCCGGGCGAGCCGACCGGCCTCGCGCTGGGCACCTTCTCCACCAGTCTGATCTTCCTCGGCCTGATCCTGGCGACCGTGGTCTACCTGACGGTGACGCGCTCGGACGTGACCGAGACCTACGAGGCCGCCCACGCCACCCACACCACCGGCGACCTGCGAAAGGAGCGGGTCGGTCTGGCCGGCTTCGGACTGCTCGCCGTCGCCACCACGGGCCTGTTGATCTGGGCCCACGGCCAGCCGCACACCGGCCCGGCGCCGGAGGCCGACAACACCTCCGCCGTCCAGATGGCTCCCGGCCAGGCGGTGAAGAAGTTCCCGCCCGCCAAGGTCGCCGCGCTCAAGGCTCTCGCCTCCACCTCGCTCAAGGACGCACGCTCGGGGGACGCGAAGGGCGCGCACACGGCCGCCCAGTCGCTGCGTGACCTGTGGGATGCCGACCAGGACTCGCTCCAGCCGCTGGACGACACCGGCTGGACCTCCATCGACGCCCAGATGGACAAGGTGCTGGGGACCTTCGGCATCGACCACTCGAACCCGCCGATGCCGCCTCCGCAGCAGGCGAAGGAACTGAGCGCCCTCCTGACGGACATGGGCTGACAGACCATCCGGCGCCCGGCCACCTCGTCCGGTCAGCGGGTTGAGTGTGGCCGGGCTACGCGGAGAACCGTGCCGCCTCGACAGACGCCGGCGAACTGTGGACAGGGCCCAGGCCGCGAAGAACCTTGCCAACTGGCTCCTCGCCGATCACCAGCTCGCCTACGTCGTCCACCGCAGCGGCTCCCGCGTCCCCGTCCCGGGCCTGGGCGGAGGCGGCAACGCTCGCGAAGAGCGCCGTGGCGTACAACGTCGGAACCCTCAACCGCACGGCCGAGGCCGGCGTTCGGCACGGTGAGGTCTTCGACGGGTTCGACTGCGCTTGGCTCACCCACGCCGACCTCGAGAAGTCACCCAGCGGGCAGTCTGACGGTGAACCGCGCCCCGGGCTTGTGACCGGGGTCGCACGTCACGTCACCGCCGACGGAGCGGGCCAGGCGTCGCGCGAGCGGCAGCCCGAGGCCCGCTCCGCCGTGTCCGTCGTCAGGGTCGGCCCGCCGACCGGGCTGGAAGAGGTGCGCCGCGAACGACTCGGGTACCCCGGGACCGTCGTCTCCGACGTCGATGCGTACACCGGCGAGCTCGCGGCTCACGGTGACGGTGACGTGCGAGGTGGCGTACCGGACGGCGTTGGCGAGCAGCGGGCTGACGATGCGTTCGAGGAGGGCCGTCTGGACGCCGGCCTGAAGCGGGACGCCGTCGCCGCGCACGTCGATGGTCACCTGAGCCGGGGCCTGCAGACGTGCGGCGAGCCGGTGCAGTGCCGGGAGGATCTCGGCCGTGCCAGGGGCGGTGGTTGTGCCCTCGCGGGCGTCGTCGAGGAGGGTGTCGCAGATGCTGCGCATGGACCGGGCGGCGTCGGCGATCACGTCGTGGGTGGCTGCGGTTTCGGCGGCAGAGCGCGGACGGGCCTGCCACCAGTCGAGTTCGGCGATGATCCGGCTGAGCGGGGTGCGGAGTTCGTGCGACAGCTCGCCGGTCAGCTGCTGCTCATGGCGCAGGACGGCGCGGATGCGGTCCAGCAGCGCGTCCAACGAGGCGCCGAGGCGGGTGAGTTCGGTCGGGCGTCGCACGTCGCCGAAGCGTTCCTCTGAGGCGTCGGCGCTCCGCTGGGTGGCCTGGTCGGTCATGGTGGCCACGGGACGCAGCGCGCGTCCGACGGCGAGGCGTGTCAGCAGGTAGGTACAGGCGAGCATCACCGCGTCGAGGCACAGCGATGCCCACAGCAGGGTGGCTGCCGAGTTGCGGTAGGGGGTGAGGTCCAGCGTGGTGACGATCATCGCCGTGCTCCGGCCACCACCGGATACGGGCCGGCTGCACAGCCGGGCGGGGTCTGGTTCCTCGGCGGTCAGGCAGTGTGTCCCACCCTGCCGCGCGAGGCTGTCGGCGGCGTGAGCGAGAGCGGTGGTGGACGGCGGCTGTTCGAGCAGCCGAGTGCCTGTGTAGATCCACACGTTCGCGTCGAGAAGCTGGTCGTTGGAGGTTTCCAGGACGCGTGCCGTGGGGCCGCTGGTGTCGATGGTGGTGGCGACGGCGGCGGCCCGGGTGTGCAGTTCGTCGTCGGCCTGGTGCTGGAGGCGGTGGCGGATGACGGTGTTGAAGGCGACGGTGAGGATCACCATCAGCAGGGTGGCGGTGGTGAGGGCCACCAGGGAGAGGCGGCCGCGCAGGGTGCGTGGTGCCAGCCGGGAGTACACGGAGTTCATGACAGGCGGTGGCCGATCCCGCGGGCGGTGGTAATCGTCAGATCGCTGCCCGCGGTACGCAGCTTGCGGCGCAGCCGGGTCAGGTACTGGTCAAGGGTGTTGTCGCTGACCTGGGCTCCCTCGGGCCACCCCGCTCTGACCAGTTCGCATCGGCGCACGATTCCCCCGGATGCCGCCATGAGCGCCGCCAGGAGGCGGAATTCCGTCGGTGTGAGGTCGACATGGGTGCCGCGCACGCCGGCGCTGTGCCGGACGGCGTCCAGGACCAGATCACCGGCCGTGGCCACCGGGAGGGGTGCGGCGCGTTTGACGGCCGCGCGCAGTCTGGCAGCGAGTTCGGCGAGGTGGAACGGTTTGGACAGATAGTCGTCGCCCCCGGCGGAGAACCCGGACAGCCGGTCGGTGAGCCGGTGGTGGGCGGTCAGGAAGATGACCGGGGAGAGGAATCCGTTCGCGCGCATCGCCTGGCACACGTCCCGGCCGTCCGCGTCGGGCAGCCCGATGTCCAGGACGGCGGCGGCGATGTCACCGGTGGCCAGCCTCAGGGCGGATGCCCCGTCCGGGGCCGGCAGGGGGTCGAAGTCCTCGTCGCGCAGGCCGCGCAGCAGGATGTCACGCAGGGCGTGATCGTCCTCGACGACCAGGATCTTGTGGCGCATGGTCCTCCGTCGGCTCTGGGTCTGTGTCCGTCGTTCCTGTGATGAACTCTTCGGGCAGCCACCAGGTAGCGGCGCACAGGCACAGCCCCAGCCAGCCGAGGGCGAACAGCCAGCCGCCGACGACATCGGTGAACCAGTGCACCCCGAGGTAGACGCGGGTCAGTCCGACCAGCGCGCCCCAGCAGCCGAAGACGAGGGCGAGCAGGGTCCTGCCGCGCGGGGCGCGCACGAACACGGAGATGACAAGGAGTCCCGCGGTGAGCGCGGCCGTCGTGGTGTGGCCGGAGGGAAACGCCCACCCCGAAGCGTGCGTGGCCCAGTCCGCGTGGGCGGGCCGGGGCCGGGCGACGAGCGCCATCACGCCGTACCGCGCCGCCTGCCCCGCCCCGAGGCAGCCGAGACAGAGCGCGGCGGCGAGGGCCCGGCGGCGCAGGGTGCGTCCGGCGATGATCCCCGCCAGTACGGCGAGGACGTACGGGATGACGCCGGTCCCGGTGGCGGTCAGACCGCGGGCCAGCGCCACCGCCATGTCCGGGCGGTGAGTGACGGACCAGGACAGCAGGTCCTCATCCCCGTACAGCGGCTGCCCGTCGCCGATCACGATCATGGTCAGTACGCCGAACGCCGTCCACGCCCCCAGGCCGACGCTGCCGGCCAGCTCGCCGAGATCGCTGCGCTTCATGACGCCAGCACCAGCGGGCGGAGCCGCGTGCCGGTGATCCACCGGACCAGCGAATCGGGTCGGCGGCGCAGCGTGACCATCGCGAGCGCCGCGAGGAGGGCGCCGACGATCACTCCTGCGGCGACGTCGTGCGGATAGTGCGCGCCGACCCAGACCCGGGAGGCCGCCATGGCGCAGGCCGCCACGGCCGCGACGGCGCCGAGCCGACGGGAGACGAAGAGCAGGGCCATGGCGGCCGCGGCGGCGATGGCCGTGTGATTGCTGGGGAAGGACCAGTCGCCCGGCGCAGGGCACGCCTCCAGCGTGATCACGTGCAGGCTCTGACAGGGCCGGTCCTCGCGTACCAGCAGCTTCAGCACGTCGTTCACCCCGTATGCGGCGACGACGATCACCGGAACGGCCAGCGCGGTCACCGCGGCAGCCGGGCTCACCCGCCGCGCCCGCCACCAGGCCACGGCCATCAGCGCGGCGAACACCGCCAGCCCGTACGTCGACCAGGCCGCCACGACGTCGTCCAGCCAGCCGGGCGAGCGGTGAGCGAGCTCCACCACGTCGGTGTAGGCGGAGCCGTCGATCGAGGAACCTTCGAAGGCGAGGATCATCCACGTACCTCCTTCGCCTTGGCCGCCCGGCGGGAGCGGTACAGCTCGGCGGCAACCGGAATCAACGACACGACCACGATCACGGCGACCATGGGCAGCAGGTAGCGATCCACGTTCGGGACGGAGGAGCCGAGCGCGTATCCGCCCAGCGTCAGCCCGAGACTCCACACGAGTCCGCCGGCGACCTGCCACACGGTGAAGGTCCGCGCCGGTACGCCCAGCGCGCCCGCCATCGGATTGAGCACCGTGCGGACCACCGGTACGAACCGGGCCAGCACGATGGCCTTCGCATGCCCGTACCGCTCCAACAGCTCCTCGGCCCGCCGGGCCCCTTCGTGTAGGCGGGCCGAGCGGCTGCGCGCAAGGAGGGCCCCGCCGGCCTTCTGGCCGAGCAGATAGCCGCACTGCGCACCGGCAAGGGCACCCACAGCCGCGGCCACCAGCAGCGGCGCGAGCGACAGTTTCACGCCGTGCTGGCCGCTCCCCGTGCACAGCAGACCTGCGGTGAACAGCAGGGAGTCGCCGGGCAGGAAGAAGCCGACCAGCAGCCCGGTTTCCGCGAACATCACCACGCCGACCCCCAGCACACCGAAGGCGGCCAGCAGAGACTGCGCGCTCAGGACGTTCACCGCGAGCTGTGAGGATGCGAACAAGGGTGCGATCATGAACGCAGGCCCTCTCATACTGGATGTGCGGGGGCACGCGAAAGCGCCACCCGAGTGACTACAATTCTGTAGACGGTCTACTGAACTGTAGACGACGATGGGGTGAGGATCGTTCCCATGACCGACGCGAAGGACGAGCGCCGACCGGCCGGCGAGCTGGAAGCGGCCGTCATGGCCGCCCTGTGGGCCGCCGAGACGGCCCTGACCCCGGGTGAGGTGCAGGCCGAACTCGCTTCCGACCTGGCCCGCACGACGGTGACGACGATCCTGTCCCGCCTGTACGACAAGGGTGTCGTCGACCGCCGTCCGCAGGGGCGTGGCTATGGTTATTACCCCGTGCAGGACGCCCAGGGGCTCACCGCCCGACGCATGCATACCGAGCTCGACCGCGACAGTGACCGGGAGACGGTCCTGGCCCGCTTCGTCGCCCAGCTTAATCCGGACGACGAACAGCTTCTGCGCCAGCTGCTGGAGGCCGACGATTGATGACCGCCCTGCTGCTGATTCCGCTGCTGCTGCCCTTCGCGATGCCGCTGCTCACTCGGCGAGCCCTCGACCGGCTGGCCCCCGTCACCGCGCTGTGGGCGCTCACCGCCACCGCCCTGGTGCTGGCGGGTGGCTGCGTGGCTGCCCTGGGCTCCCTCGTGCTGACCGGACTGCTCAAGCTGCCGGCGTTCGCGGCGCTGGGTGAACTCGTCCATCCCCTGCGCACGCCGTCGGGCTACCTGATCCTCCCTGCGACAGCCATCGCAACCGGCGCGCTCACCATCGGTGCCTCGACCCTCGCGCACTCGGCCCTGCGCCAGACGCGCGCCTTCCGCACCGCCCGCGCCGAGGCCGACCGACGGCCTCCTGCGGGCGACCTGTGCGTGGTCGACTCCCCGCACCCGGACGCGTACGCGCTGCCGGGGCGCCCGCACCGCATCGTCGTCACCACCGCCATGCTGCGCAGCCTCGGCCCGGGCGAGCGCGAGGCCCTGTTCGCCCACGAGCGCGCCCACAACCGGGGCGGTCACCACTACTTCCTGGCCGCCGCCGAACTCGCCGCCCACTGCCACCCCGCACTGCGCCTCGTCCGCACCGCCATCCGGCTGGCCGCGGAACGCGACGCCGACGAGGCCGCGGCCGCCGCCGTGGGTGACCGCCGCCTGCTGGCCCGCGCCATCGCCCGCGCCGCCCTCGCAGGCCAGACCGCGCGCACCACCCGCCCGGTCTTCGCCCCCGCGGCGACCACCGGCCCGGTTCCCCGGCGCGTCGCGGCCCTCCTCGCCGCTCCCGCGCGACGCACTCGGCGGTCGGTGTACTGGGTCGCCCTCCTCCTCGCCACCTGCGCGGCCCTGTCCGCCACCGCCGCGACGACCGGCGCCATCGCCTTCCATCACGACGTCGAGGTCGCCCAGGGCGAAGAGTCCCGCTGACTGCTTCTTTGACGCAGGCCAGGCGGGACTGGCCCAGGCGTGGGCGGGGGTCGATGGCCAGCTGACGGTGCCGCACTCGGACGGCGCGACGCACATCGAGAACCGTGCGGTCTTTGCTTCGCCATGACCTCCGCATGACCGAACGACGACACGCATGTAGTCATGATGGTGGGCGGAAGTAAGGCATGCCTTCGCTAAGTCGTGCCACCGTCCAGGGCCGGGGACGTGCCAGGAAGGGCCGCTGCACATGTGGGACGACGCGTTTCCGAGTTTTCTGATCGGACTGAGGGAGGGACTCGAAGGCGGACTCATCGTCTCCATCCTGGTCGCCACCCTGGTACGGGCCGGCGCGCAGTCTCGGCTGCCGCAGGTCTGGACAGGCGTCCTGGCCGCAATCGCGCTGGCGATGAGCTTCGGCGCGGTTCTCACCTTCACCGCAGCCTCGCTCTCGGCGACCGCCCAGGAAGCGTTCGGCGGCGCACTCAGCGTGGTGGCCGTCGCCTTCGTCACCGCGATGGTGTTCTGGATGCGCCGCTCGGCGCGCAGCCTCTCTGGCGAGATCAGGGACAAGGTCACCGACGCGCTGACGATGGGCGCGGGCATGCTGATCGTCACGTCGTTCCTGGCGGTGGGCCGCGAGGGGCTGGAGACCGCGCTGTTCCTGTGGACCACGGCCCGCGCGGCCGACGAGTCCACCGGCCCGCTGACCGGCGCGGGCATCGGCCTCGTCCTCGCGGCGGGCCTGTGCTGGGGTCTCTACCGCCGGGTTCTGAAGATCAACCTGACGAGGTTCTTCACCGCCACCGGCGCCGTTCTCATCGTCATCGCGGCCGGCGTCCTCGGCTACGGCCTGCGTGACCTGCAGGAGGGCGGAGTACTGCCCGGGAAGACGTCGTACGCCGTCGACCTGAGCGGCAGCGTCGACGCCGGCTCCTGGTACAGCACCCTGGTCCAGGGCGTGTTCAACCTGACGCCGACGATGACGTGGCTTCAGGTGCTGACGTACGTCGGCTATCTCGCCGTGGTGATGAGCCTGTTCGTGCAAGGCGTCCGTGCCCCGGTGGCGAGACCGGCTGCACCGGAGCCCAGGCAGCCCGCCCAGGCGGGGGCGTCGACCTGGCACCGTCCCGCCTGGGTGGTGCCCGTCGCGGTGGTCGCCGTACCCGCGGTCCTCGCCGGACTCGTGGTCGCCTTCGGCGACTCCAAGCCCGCCGCCGCCCAGACGGTGGCCGTCTCGGAGACGCAGTGCGGCAAGGGCTTCACAGCGCCCCGAGCGGGCCGGCAGACCTTCCAGATGCACAACACCGGCGACAAGACCTCCGAGGTCTACCTCGTCGACCCGGCGACCAACGCGGTCTACGGCGAGATCGAGGGCCTGGCTCCCGGCACCACCCGCGACCTCGTCGCCACCGTCGCCGGCGGATCGTACGCATGGCGCTGCGTGCCCACCGGCGGAAAGGCCGTCACCTCGCAGGCCGTCCGGGTCACCGGCGGCGCTGGCGGCACCCGAGCGGTCGTACCCGTCTCCGAGAAAGACCTGGCCGCGCCCCTCACGTCCTACAAGACGTACGTCAACCAGGGTCTGGCCGCCCTCGTCGGCCAGACCCGCCGGCTCAGCGACGACATCGACGCCGGCCACCTCGACGAGGCGCGCACGGACTGGCTGGCCGCGCACCGCACCTACGCCTCCCTCGGCGCCGCCTACGGCACCTTCGAGGACTTCGACCAGAAGATCAACGGCAGACCCGACGGGCTGCCCGGCGGCGTGCACGACAAGAACTTCACCGGCTTCCACCGCATCGAGTACGGGCTGTGGAACGGGCAGCATGCGAGCGAGCTGAAGGCCCCCGCGAAGCAGCTCGCCGCGGACGCCGCCGGGTTGCGAAACGCTTTCCCCGCCCAGGACTTCGACCCCGGCGACCTGCCCCTGCGCGCCCACGAGATCCTGGAGAACACCCTCCAGTTCGAGCTGACCGGCGACGCCGACCAGGGCAGCGGAACCGAACTCGCCACCGCCGACGCCAACCTCACCGGCACCCGCGAACTCCTCACCGTCCTGCGTCCGTTGCTGGTCACCCGCGCCGCGCACCTGCTCACCACGGTCGACGCCGACATCGCCCGGCTGCAGAAGCTGCTCGACTCCGCGCACCACGGCGGCAGTTGGACCCCGGTAGAGCGTCTCGACCGGGCTACCCGGGCCCGCCTGAACGGCGTCGTCGGGCAACTGCTGGAGGACCTGGCGCCGGTGCCGGACCTGCTGGAGATCCGGAAGTCCGCCTGATGACCGCCGACGAAGCACCTGAGAGAGGGAACCGCCCCATGCCGTCCGCCGAAACGCCCGCCCCGCAGGCCGGCTGCCCCGCCGGTACAGGCCGCCGCTCCTTCGTGAAGACGGCCCTGGGAGCCGGAGCCGCGGGCGCGGCGCTGGCCGGCGGCGGGTTCGCGCTGGCCCAGAGCGGTACGGCCGAGGCGCAGGCCGCCCAGACGACCAGCGCGGGCAAGGTGCCCTTCCACGGCGCGCACCAGGCGGGCATCGTCACCCCGGCCCCGGCCGCGGCCACCTTCGTCTCCCTCAACGTCATCGCCGACGACCGCGCCGGACTCGCCGACCTGCTGCGGACCATCACCGCCCGCGCCCGCTTCCTCACCTCCGGCGGCACCCCCGCCGACCTGGGCGTCGGCGCCCCGCCCTCCGACAACGGCATCCTCGGCCCCGAGGTCCCCGCCGACGCGCTCACCGTCACCGTCGGCGTGGGCGCCTCCCTCTTCGACGACCGATACGGCCTCGCCAAGGCGATACCCCGGCGCCTCACCCCCATGCGCACCTTCCCCAACGACAACCTGCAGGCGGCCGAGTGCCACGGCGACCTCTCGCTGCAGATCTGCGCAGCCCGCCAGGACGTCGTCCTGCACGCCCTGCGCGACATCGCCCGGCACACCCGCGGCGCCATGCAGATCAAGTGGCGCATCGACGGCTTCCAGAACACCCCACGCCCCACCGGCGCCCAGCGCAACCTGCTCGGCTTCAAGGACGGCATCGCCAACCCCGACGTGACCTCGGCCCGGGAGACCGACCGCCTCGTCTGGGTCGGCGCGGGACAGGGCGAGCCGGCCTGGGCAACCGGCGGCAGCTACCAGGTCATCCGCGTCATCCGCACGCTCGTCGAGTTCTGGGACCGGGTCTCGCTCACCGAGCAGGAGAAGATGTTCGGCCGCCGCAAGGACACCGGCGCCCCGCTGGACGGCGCCCAGGAGACCGACATCCCCAACTACGGCAAGGACCCGCAGGGCACGGCGATCCCGCTCGACGCCCACATCCGCCTCGCCAACCCCCGCACCTCCGCCACCGACACCTCCCGCATCCTGCGCCGCGGCTACAACTACGACCGGGGCATCGACAGCGTCGGCAACCTCGACATGGGCCTGGTCTTCTGCTGCTACCAGCAAGACGTGAAGCGGCAGTTCGAGGCCACCCAGACCCGACTGATCGACGAACCCCTCGTCGACTACATCTCCCCGACCGGCGGCGGTTACTTCTTCGCCCTGCCCGGCGTCCGCGACTCTTCCGACTGGCTGGGGCGTGGACTGCTCGCGACCTGAAGACGCTGGCGTGGCGTTGTGCGGTAGCCCTGATTGCGCGCCCGGCTGACGATCCGTCCGCAGTCGGCCGTAATGCCCGCCCCGTGGCTGACGGTGAGGATGTGTTTCTCACCCCCCAGTCAGCGATGTCCGGGCGCCGGCATCCGCTGGTTGCTGCCAACCACGCTGAACACTCGGGCTCCGACCGGCAATGATGACCTGACCGGCTGCCGACGGGGTGTGGGGATCTCGAGCGTCCAGGCCCCTGTCCCGAAGCCGGCGAGGGTCAAGCGGCAGGCGCGACATCGCCGGCCTCGATGCGCCACGAGGTGGGCATCATCCGTGGTCGTGCAGCCGGCCGACCTCGTAGCCGCGCTGCTCGCAGGTGTCGAGGATGAGAGGAAGGGCACCCAGAGCCGAGCGCCACGCACCCGGAGCCGAGGTGCAGTCGGAGTCGTGGAGCAGGATGGTGCCGCCTGCGTCCAGGCCGGACGTGACAGTGCGATGGACGGACTCGGGCGTGGCGCGGGGGGTCCAGTCCTCGCCCCAGGAGGTCCACAGCACCGGGGTGAGGCCGAGCCGGTGGGCGGCCAGATGGGCGGCGGTCGACATGACGCCGTACGGGGGCCGAAAGAGCGTGGGCCGGCGCCCTGTGATGCCGGCGACGGTGTCGCGGGCGCGGGCGAAGTCGTCGTACGTCGCACGCGGACCGCGTAGCAGCAGCGGGCGGTGCAGCCAGCCGTGGATGCCGATCTCATGTCCCGCCGCGGCAATCTCACGCACCAGGCCGGGCGAGCGGTGCGCCTCACGCCCGAGCAGGAAAAAGGTAGCCCGCACCTGGCGTTCGGCGAGGAGGCGCAGGAACAGCGGGGTGGACAGCGGGTCGGGTCCGTCGTCGAAGGTGAGAGCGATGTGACCAGGGCGGCCCCGGCCCGCGAGGCGGGGCATGGCGCGGTTGCGCAACGGCCCGAAGGTGGAGACGACAGGCGCGGCATGGGCCGTCACGAGGGCGGGCAGAGCGGCGAGGGCTGCTTTGAGGATCAGCCGGGTGGCGGTCACGAGTGGTGGCCTTCCGGGCGGGGCGCGTGGCCCAAAGGAGGGTCGTCCAGGTCGAGGCCGTGTCCGATGGCGTGGATCACGCCCGAGCCGTCGTACGCGGTGGCGATCCCCGTGCCGACCGCGCACGCCCATACGGCGCACGCCGCCGCAGTGGTGACGGTGAGCCGCCGCATCGTGGGGCGCCGCCGCCCCGCCGCGCGCCGCAGAGGCAGCGGCGCCAGCCCCGCACGGTGGACGCGTGCTGTCTCCGCGGCGGGTCCGCCGTCGGGCCCGGTGGCGAACAGGGCGAGGCCGGCCACGCGTTGGCGCAGTCCGAGCGGGCCGTCGATCAGGTCGCACAGCACGGCCTTGAGGCGGGCCGGGTCACGGATCCACACCGCCGCGCCGGCCTCCTCCAGCGCGGCGGCGTTGGTCAGACCGTGGCCCGGTATGCACCGGTAGCTCGCCACGGGCAGACCGGTGGCGAACGCCTCCAGGGAGCTGAGCCCGCCGGCGTTCTGGACCAGGACATCGGCGGCGTGCATCAGGGCGGCCATGTCGTCGACCCAGCCGTAGGCGTGCTCGATGCCGTCCGCCCGCAACTGCTCGGCCAGCGCCTCGTTGCGGCCGCACACGACCACGGGGACGGCAACGCCGCAGTCGCGCAGTTCCAGGGCGATCTGCCGGACCGGTCCGACGCCCCAGGAGCCGGCGACCAGGAGCGCCAGCGGTGCCTGCTCCGGCAACCCGAAGCGGGTCCGGGCCGCGACCCGTTCCCGCGCGCTGCCCGGACGGAACCGCGGATCCACCACCGGACCGCACACCCGGACATCCCGCGCCCCGGCGGCCCGCGCCTGGGCGGCGGGCACGGCGTGTGCGGCGAGGTGGACGTCGACACCGTCGGCCACCCACAAGGGGTGCACGGAGAAGTCGGTGAGGTACGTGAGCACGGGCACGGTCAGTCGCCCGCGAAGCCGCAGGCCGCCCAGGACACGGCTGGCTCCCGGGTAGGTGGAGACGACCGCACCGGTGCCGGGGTGCAGCGCGCGCAGCATGCGCTCCTCGGCCGTGCGCAACAGCGCCCTGGCCAACATCCCGCCGCCACCGGCGCGTTCGGTGCTGCGGTAGATCCGCTGGTAGGCCCAGGGGGCCCGGACGAGCATGCGGTGGTAACCGTCCCGGACGAGCGGCCCGATCCGCGCGGGCAGCAGATCCAGCAGGTCGAACCGGTCGACGACGAGGCCGCGGGCCGTGAGCCCGCGTGCCAGTTCGGCAGCGGCCCCGTCGTGGCCAGCGCCGATGCTCGCCGAGACGATCGCGACACGCTCGGCGCGCGCCGTGGTCGGCACCGGCTCAGGGCGCAGAGTGGCGGCCGCCAGGGCGCGCAGATGCACCGAACTTCCGAGGTAGGGCATGGGGCTCGTTCCTCCGCAGATGGAGTGGGGCGGCCGAACTCTACAACATGTAGTAGGTAAACTCGTACGACATGTAGTAGTTCCAGTAGCAGAGTCCCGTCCCGCTTCCTACAAGCCGTAGTAGCTCCCGGTAGGCTGGGGTGCCGAGCGGGAAGGCGGTGGACGGTGCAGGACCGGAAGAGCGAGGAAAGCGGCGGGGTGACCGGCAGAAGGGCACGCGGGGAGCTGGAGAGCGGCGTGCTCGCCGCCCTGTGGGCCGCGGACGAGCCGATGACCGCACGGCAGGTCCTGGAGCGGCTGCCCGGGGACCTCGCGTACACGACGGTGCTGACGATCCTGTCGCGCCTGCACGACAAGGGCATGCTGGTACGGCACCCCGCGGGCCGCGGATACGCCTACGCTCCCGTCCGAGACGAGGCGTCCGACACCGCCGTGCGGATGCACAGCCTGCTGGAGCGCGGCTCGGACCGGGAGGCGGTGCTGTCCCGTTTCGTGTCCGAACTGTCGCCGGAGGACGAGCAGTTGCTGCACCGCCTGCTGGGCGAGCAGGACGCCGGGCGCGGCGACGACGGGCGGTAGGCCGGTGACGATCAGTGTCTACATTCCCCTCCTGGTGACCGTGGTTCTCGCGGTGCTCGCGCCCCGGGCGGCCCGGCGGCCTGCGCCGGGGCCCGCGGCGTGGTCCCTGGCGTGTGCGGCGCTCGTGACGGCGGCCGGCTGGCTTGGTTCACTGGCCCTGCTGGCGTTCACCGGGTTCGCGCAGATCCCCGAGGTCGCGGAGGAGGGCCACTGGTCGGTGGCTGCTCTGCGTGCCGAGGACCCGGTCTCCTTGGCTGTGGCGGCCGTCAGTGCCCTGGCTCTGGCGGCGGGAGTCGTGTCGCTGGCGGTGGCGGCGGCACGGCAGGTCCGCCATGTCCTGTGGGCCCGGCGGGAATGCGGCCGGATGCCCGGAGACACCGAGCTGGCCGTGCTCGACGACGAAACTCCGCAGGCGTTCGCGCTGCCCGGCGCCCCCGGACGGATCGTGGTCTCCCGTGGAATGCTGCGCTGCCTAGGCGACGGAGAACGCGAGGCTCTCCTGGCACACGAGCGGGCCCATCTCCGTTGTCGCCACCACCTCTTCCAGGCTGTCTGGCGACTCACGGCTGCCGTCAATCCGCTGTTGCGACCGCTGGCCGAGGCGGGCGGGTTTGTCCTGGAGCGATGGGCCGACGAGGAGGCCGCGGCCCACGTCGGCAGCCGGACGGTCGTCGCCCGCGCCGTCGGCCGTGCGGCCCTCGCCTCCGCCGGCGCATCGCGCCCCGCAGCCCTGGCCGCGACCGGCGGGGCGGTGCCCCAGCGGGTGCGGGCCCTGCTGGCCCCGCCGCCCCCGCGCCGCAGTCTGCCGCTCGTGGTGGGCGCCCTCCTGCTCACCCTGTGCTGCGCCAGTCTGGCCAACGCCGCCTCGGACAGCGAGAGCCTGGTCGAGAGCGCGGAGCAGGCCCAGTGCGCCCTCGACGCAGGGACGCAGAGCGCAGAGCGGACGAGCCACTCCCCGCAGCGGCCGGACGCCTGCTGCGACCACGGCGGAGCCGGCGAACACGGAAGACACCGCAGGTAGACCCGTAGTACCGCGGTACCACGTGCCCCTCGGGTTTCAGCCTCCCGGTACCACCGGATCGGGATGATTCGGCGCTTAGCGTTGCCGGTGAGGCGTAGCAGGCGACGGACGCCGCAGCCCGAGAGGAAGAGCGCGAATGATCGACGCACGGCAGTTGACCAAGAGGTACGGCGAGAAGACGGCCGTCGACGGGCTGGACTTCGTCGTGAAGCCGGGAACGGTGACGGGCTTTCTGGGGCCCAACGGCGCGGGTAAGTCCACGACCATGCGCATGATCGTCGGCCTGGACGCACCGACGAGCGGCTCCGTCACCGTGAACGGCCAGCACTACGCCCGCCACCACGCACCGCTCCAGGAGGTCGGCGCGCTCCTGGAGGCCAAGTCGATCCACCCGGGCCGTACGGCGTACAACCACCTCAAAGCCCTCGCACTGACCCACGGCATTCCGGGCCGCCGGGTCGAGGAGGTCATCGACCTCGCCGGCCTTGGCAGCGTGGCGAAGAAGCGGGCGGGTGCCTTCTCTCTCGGGATGGGCCAGCGGCTGGGCATCGCGGCGGCTTTGCTGGGCGATCCGCAGACGGTGATGCTGGACGAGCCGGTCAACGGGCTGGACCCGGAGGGTGTGCTCTGGATCCGCAACCTGCTGAAGGCGCTCGCCGACGAGGGCCGGACGGTGTTCGTGTCCTCCCACCTGATGAGCGAGATGGCCCTGGTCGCGGACCACCTGATCATCGTGGGACGCGGCCGGCTGCTCGCCGACACCACCGTGGCGGACCTGATCCGAGAGGCGGGCGGCGACACGGTGAACGTCGCGACGCAGGACCCGGCGAGGCTGCGGGACATCCTGGCCGGGCCGGGCGTCGACGTCACCGGGCAGATCGGCTCCGAGGAGCTGCAGGTGACCGGGCTGACCGCCCGCGAGATCGGACTGAAGGCCGCCGAGCACGGGATCGCGCTGTTCGAGCTGAGCGCGCGGACCGTGTCACTGGAGGAGGCGTTCATGGACCTGACCAGGGACGCCGTGGAGTACCACGGTTCCACGACCGGGATCGAAACCCTTGGGAGGTCCGCATGAGCACCCTCACCGCAACCGCCGAGACACCCCGGACCACCCCCGCCCGCCCCGCATACCGGGTGACCGGACGGCGCGTGCTCTCCTTCGAATGGGCCAAGCTGTGGTCCCTGCGCTCGACGTGGATCACCCTGGGCCTCGGTCTGCTGTTCCTGGTGGCCTTCGGCCTGATCTCCGCGAGCCGCTACAAGTCGGGGATCAACTCCGGCCACATGGACCGGGACTTCGCCGATTCGACAGCGGTGAGCCTGTCCCTCTTCGGTACGAACTTCGCTCAGCTGGCTCTGGGCGTGCTCGGCGTGCTGGTCACGGCGGGCGAGTACTCGACCGGCATGATCCGCTCGACACTTGCGGCGGTCCCCCGACGGCTGCCCGTGATGTGGTCCAAGGCCGCCGTGTTCGGGCTGGTCGCGCTGGTAATCGGCAGCCTCGGCGCATTCGTCGCCTTCGGCTTCGGCAGCGGCATCGTCTCCGGCACGCCCGCCGCGATGAGCCTGACGCACGCCGGAGTCATACGAAGCCTGCTGGGCGCCGGGCTCTACCTCGGCCTGGTCGGGGTGATCGGCGCCGCCCTGGGCGCGCTGCTGCGGTCGGTGGCCGGCGGAATCTCGGTGCTGGTCGCCACCCTGATGCTGATCCCGGGACTGATCTCACTGCTGCCGACCTCCTGGCAGGTCGACATCGGCCCCTACCTGCCGTCCAATGCGGGAGAGTCGATGTTCGCTCTGACGCACGACACCACGACGCTGTCACCGGGCGCCGGGCTGATGGTGTTCCTGTGCTGGACGGCGCTGGCGCTGGGCGGCGCGGCGTACCGGCTCGTGCGCTCCGACGCCTGACACCCGCACCATGGACAGGTGACGTCCGTGACCACCGATGACATCAGCGGAATGGGACCGCTGGTCGCCCGACTCTCCCGGGGCGGCCAGCGGCTGCGGCAGGCCGACCGGGCCCGCCCGTGGGTGCTGGACACCGTGGTCGTGCTCGTGGTCTTCCTGATGTTCTGCCTGCCCGACCTGATCCACGGCGGTGCCGACAACGGCGACGGTCCGCGGCGATTCCGTCTTGCGTTCACTCAGTTGCCCGTAGCGGGGATGCTTGCTTTGCAGGCCGGCCTGGTGCTGCCGCTGTTGTGGCGGCGGCGGAAACCCGTGGCGGCCTTCGCCACCATCGCAGCGGTGTTCGTCCTGCAGTGGGCACTGGGCGCCGCGCTGCGTGCGGACATCGCCCTCTTCGTCGCCCTCTACAGCCTGGCCCTGCACGGGTGGCTCCGGCAGCTGCCGTGGGCCTGTGCGGTCATGGCGGGCGCCATCGCGCTGGTCGCGGTTCGGGCATCCTCGGCCGTGTCCGTCTGGGATGCGCTGTTCTTCCTGCTGAGCACGGCGACCGCGGCCCTCGCGCTCGGCCTGATGGTACGGATCCGCCGGGCCCAGCTCGCCGGACTGCGGGACCGGGCCGCCCGGCTGGAGATAGAGCGCGACCAGCGCAGCAGGCTGGCCACCGCCACCGAACGCACCCGGGTCGCCCGCGAGATGCACGACATCGTCGGCCACAACCTGTCCGTCATCATCACGCTCGCCGACGCCGGCGCCTACGCCACCGACATCGCTCCCGAACGCGGCAAGGAGGCCCTCCAGCTCATCGGCGACACCGGCCGGCAGGCCCTCGGCGAGCTGCGGCGCGTGCTCGGCGTGCTGCGCGAGGCCGCCGACGGTCCGCAGGGCGGCCCCGAACTCCGCCCGCAGCCCGGCATCGCGGACATCGGCGCACTGTGCACCAAGGTGCGCGCCGCCGGACTGGAGGTCGTCTACCGCACCTCCGGCGACATGGACGCCCTGGACAGTGGCGTCCAGCTGACGGTGTACCGCATCGTCCAGGAAGCCCTCACCAACACCCTGAAGCACGCCGCCCCAGACATCCGGGTGCATCTGGCGATCCTCGTCGAGGACGGCCGGCTGACCATCCGGGTCCAGGACACCGGCCCGGCCAGACCGGCCTCGGCCCCGAACGAAGAAGGACATGGCCTGGTGGGCATGCGGGAACGAGTCGCCCTCTACGGCGGGAGCATCAGCGCGGGGCCGGCGGACGGCGGAGGATGGAGCGTCGAGGCCGTCCTCGACCTCACACCCCAAGGTGGTGCCCAGTGACCACCGTGCTTATCGTGGACGACCAGCCGCTGCAACGCTACGGCTTCCACCTGCTCCTGGACTCCGTCCCCGAGACCGACGTCGTCGGCGAGGCCGCACACGGCGCCGAAGCCGTCCGCAAGGCCGCCGAACTGCGCCCAGACGTCGTTTTGATGGACGTCCGCATGCCCGGCATGGACGGCATCGAGGCCACCCGCCGCATCGTCGCCGCCGGCGAACGCTCGCGCGTCCTCGTGCTCACCACTTTCGACCTCGACGAATACGTTCACGCCGCCCTCCGCGCCGGCGCCAGCGGCTTCCTCCTCAAGGACGCGCGCCCCGAGGAACTCCTCGCCGGCATCCGCGCCGTCGCCGGGGGCGACGCCGTCATCGCGCCCACCCTCACCCGCCGCCTCCTGGACGAGTACGCCCGCTACGTCCCTGCCCACCGCGCAGACTCCCCCGAGGACCCGAGGCTGGCCTCCCTCACCGAACGCGAACGCGAAATCCTCGTCGCCGTCGGCAACGGCTGGACCAACGGCGAGATCGCCACCCGGTTCGTCCTGTCCGAGTCCACCGTCAAGACCCACGTCGGCCGCGTCCTGGCCAAGATCGGCGCCCGCGACCGCATCCAGGCCGTGATCTTCGCCTACGACCACGGCCTCGCCCGGCCCAACGCGGGCTGAGTCGAGGAACGGGCGGCCAGGCAGGCTCAGTTCCCGGTCGCGAGGAACTGCCAAGAGATCCCCAGTACCACCGTGCGCACGCCGCTGACCAGTCCGTCGGCCTCGGCGTTCAGGCTGTGTTCAGGTCCGGACGAACCTTGGGCAACCCGAGCACCAGAAGCACAAAAACTCTGGCAAAGGGGTCTGGGGCAACCGCCGAGCGCCATGTCATCGTGCCTGCCATGACGACAGATCACCTCACCCAGAACGGGCCCAAGCGTCACGCGCGCCACCTGCGCCACGCGGCGAGCAAGGTGCCGGAGGTGACCGTCTACTTCTGGATCATCAAGGTGCTGACGACCGGTATGGGCGAGACGGCCTCCGACTGGCTGGCCCACCTGCTCGGCCCCATCCCTGCGGTCGGCCTCGGTGGTATCGCCCTGGTGACCGCCCTCGCGGTGCAGTTCGCCGTCCGGCGGTACGTGGCCTGGATCTACTGGACGGCGATCGTCATGGTCAGCGTGTTCGGCACGATGGCCGCCGACGTCCTGCACGTCGGCCTTGGCGTTCCGTACACGCTCTCGACTCCGTTCTTCATGGCCGCGCTGGCCGCCGTCTTCGCACTTTGGTACCGCGTCGAGCGCACCCTGTCCATCCACAGCATCCACACCCGGCGCCGCGAGAGCTTCTACTGGGCCGCCGTGCTGGCCACCTTCGCGCTGGGCACCGCCGCGGGCGACCTCACCGCCACGATCGGACTCGGCTACCTGGGCTCCGCCGTCCTGTACGCCGCAGCGATCGCCGTCCCGGCCGTCGCCCACCGCCGGGGCAGCCTGAACGCGGTGACAGCCTTCTGGTCCGCGTACATCGTCACCCGTCCCCTCGGCGCCTCGATCGCCGACTGGATGGCCGTCAGCCACAGCCGGGGCGGACTCAACCTGGGCCTCGGACCGGTCACCCTGTCCTGGACCGTGGCCATCCTGGGCTTCGTCGGCTACCTCGCCGTCTCCCGGAAGGACGTCCAGAACACCCCCATGCCCTGATGTCGCAGTGATGCTCAGTGGCCGCCTCGGTTTCGAACTCGGGGCCCAACACACCACATGGAGCACTGGCAGACGACGTGACAGTTGAATCCGCCTCCCATGGTTTCTCCGGGCAAGACCAGACTCAACTGCATGGTCCGAACGGCGCCGTGCCGCTGCGGGCGGGTACCAAGGCCCGGACATTCGACGGCGCGGCCAAGGCTTCCCGCAGCCGCTCGATCTCCATCCGCTGGGCGGCGATCTGTGACAGCGCCCGCTGCCGGAAGGCAGTGAGGTCGTCGATCTGCGCGTCGCGGGCGACGAGGCGCTCCTTGAGCCCGGAGACCTGCTCTTTGAGGCGTTCGATCTGTGCGACCCGTGGGTCCGGGACGACTCCCCTCTCCCGGAGCTCGGCCAGCCGGCGTTCGAACTCCTCCGCCAGGTGTTGGTACGGCCCAGGCCGTGGCGAGCCGTCGCGGTTCTTCTTGGGATAGAAGCCGGTGCGGGCAACCCCGGCCTGGATGGCGAGGGTCTTGATGTCGCACTTGCCGCCCGAGGGAACGTCACCGGCAAGGAGCCGTTCCATGACATGCCGAATGGCCGTCTCGTTGTTCCGCCGGGTCTCGTCGTTGATTCGGGCCACGTCATGCCCCCGTTCCGGAGAGGGCGTCGATCTCGGCCAGCACGCGTTCATCGCGGGCCAGTTCCGTACTCAGCCGGGCCTTCTCCGTCCGCTGTGCGCGTCCGATGGTGGCGATGAAGACCTTCTTGCTTTCGGCGCTGGCCGCCCAAACCGGGCGGTGCCCGGCATGGTGGGTGGCCTGGGGACACCGCGCCGAATCGCACATGCCGATCAAGGGCTCCGTCGCCCCGCGGGCGTGAGCCCCCGCGAGCTTGAGGCACAGCGCCTTGGACGGATCGAGGAACCAGCAGTAGTTCGCCGACCCCAGGTGCAGGGACTTGGCCCGCTTGGCGAGCAGGTTCGTCACCTCCTGGTCGCTGCGCTTGATGTTCGGCGCCCCGGAGGAATCCAGCTGTTCGTCGACGAACGCGAAGAAGTCCAGGAGGTCGCTGGCGCCAGGCCCCGCAGGCCGGATACCGTTCTGGTAGTCGTGGAATGCGTCCAGAGCGACGCGCATCTTGTGCTCTCGCTCCTCTTGGCCGAACTCGGCCATCAGCACCGACTGGGCCCCACCGGGGCGGTCTAATGGTGGAGTCGGGTATTGGAACTCTCCGAATGCCTGGGCATGATGAGCCCTTGGTATGGCCGTCAGGCGTGGTGAAGCAGCCAGTACCCCAACCTCACGGTGAGGTGCAGCCGTCCCCTATGGGAGATCCACTCGTGGCGGGTCAAGAGCATGGTTGCGGGCAAGTGCAAGCGCATGGCCCGTCTCATTAGCTCGCAACTCAGGGAGCGGATGTCCGTCACGCCGTGCCCGGTAAGCCAGTATCTGGTGAATTTCCCTGATTGTGAGAATTTCAGGTGCTTCCGCATCGCCGAAGTTGAGCACGTCGATAAGTTGCTGAGTGAAGATCGGCACGCCTTCGCTGTCGACGAAGGACGCACTCCGCGCTCCAGCAGAGGCGAGCAGATAGGTGCTGGGGGCTTCTTGCATGCCCGTGTAAGGCCCCATCACATCCAACGCACGGCCTGAGTAACAGGCGTCTAGCACAACCAGCGAACGCTTTGCCCGACTGGAGGCCACCAGTTCCCTGATGTCGTTGTACCGGACTGTGGTGTAGTCAACGCCGGGTTCAGTGCTGCGGGTGGCGAATTGAAGCTCACCTCGCTGCGACACAAGTCCGTGACCTGCGAAGTAGAGCATTAGCACGTCGCGAGCTTCATCCGCGGCAGTTTGGACAGCCCGCAGGATGTCCCGGGGGTCTTCCGGGTCGATCATCAGTCTCAGTTTGTCAGCGGCAAAGGCGGGTTCTGGCTGCGACGAAATCAGGACGTCTGCCAGCGCTCGCGCCCCCTTGTGCACCCCCGGCAGGTCGGGAAGGCCGACGTCGCCGTAGGAGCCAGTTGCCACCAGCAGGGCCCGCGACTCCATCAATTCCGGCATTGCCGCGTGCCGCAAAAGACGCGTTCCGGACGATGGCTGCGAACTGACAGTTCTGTCACCGATGACCTTGCCCTCCACCGCAGCGAAGGGCAACTGGGGCTTCGGCTCCGGGGATTCGGCGGGGCGGCTAGGCACCTCAGCTGAGGAGTCAGGGGCACTCTGCCGCGGTGGGGTAGGTGGTGGAAGCTCTGGCGGCTGCAGAAGAGTGAACGTCACGGCCGCCGCCCACAAGGCATCAAGCTCCGCGAAAAACCGCTCTTCGTCTTCGTCGCTGCCCCTCAGGCGCGGTCGTGACCCCTGCCTGCCCAGCCACTCGGCGAGATCGAACAAGGTGCTTCCGTCACGAGGGCACTTGCCCGAGGTCAGCATCTCGTGGATCTTGTGGTGGCTGCATCCGACGGCCTCGCCCATCGTTCGGACGCCAGGAGCTCCGGCTCGGCCGTGCAGCTGGTGCATCCAGATCAGAAGATCGCGGACAGGACTGGGGCGAAGGTCAGGGAACCGGAGATGTCCCACCCGCGTTCCTCCGTGTCCCCTGGTGTCATCTCATGTCATGCGGCGTCAGCCAGTTTAACGCAGCGTCATGGGTCGTCATATAGGTGCGACGAGGGCAAGAGGATGTCTCTCAACTCTCCGAGACATGAAGGGAGGTGAGAGGCATGCCCGTTTCTGAAGAGATCGGCAAGACGGTCCGGATGGCCATTGCTAAGCGTCGCCGGACCGCCCGCCTGATCTGCATCCTGCTGGTGGTGGGCGCCATCGCAGGTGCAGTTCTCTTGATCGTCAACGGTGGTGGTGTCTCCGTGACGATCGGGTAGAGCATCCCGATGGACTTCTCTGCCCAACCCCAGCAAAGCACGATCAGGGGGCCCGGTCGACTGCCGTTCGACTGGGCCCCCTGATGTGCCCAGCCAGGAAATCTCTGGCCCTCGGAATGCCCCGGTCATGATCTTCCTCTCTGGCTCACGTCGGCGGCGTAGGCGGCCCAGTCCCCGCCTGATGCCTGTTGCCACTGGACGGCCACTTTGATGTGGACCCCGAGCATCCTGGCGAGGATCGCGGCGGGCACTTCGGTGGCGAGGGTGAACAGCGCGGTGGAGCGGTCCTGCTTGGGCCGGATCCCGATCTTGTGGAGGCGCTGGCCGATCCGGTCGTCGCCGAGAGGGCGTCCTGGCTGGCCTCCTGGGAACAGCCAGGGAGCGTCCTCCGGGGTGCCGATCTTGGCCTTGCCGCGGCGGGTCGCGACGAGCTCGCGGACCAGGCTGGCCAGCGGCGCGGGGAGGACGACCGGTGAGGTGCCGAACGTGATGGAGACGGTGTCGCCGTCGAAGTGGACGTCGTCGACGGTGAGTTGGCTGATGGTGGCGATTTTCTGTGCGTAGAGGATCAGCAGCAGTCCCGCGACGCGGTCCGGGGTCGGCAGCGTGTCGTCGTTGAGGAGGCGCCGGGCGTCCGACCATCGTTTCTCGCTGTCGATGGTGCTGAGCGGGCCTTTCCAGCGGACGGTGCCGTAGGTCAGGTCGCGGGCATGCCGGTGCTGTACCGACCAGCGGACGAAGTGGCCGGTCTCGTCGGGGTAGCTGACCGTGGGCTCGGACATCCAGCGTTCCAGGTCCGTCTGAGTGCAGGTCCTCAGTGTGAGCCCTTCGCCGCCGAGCCAGTCGAGGAAGTTGTTCGCTGCGGTGACGTGGCAGCGCACGTTCAGGTCCTGGAGCCGGGTCGTATGGTCTTCACCGAGGCGGCGCCGGAGCCGGCGCATGTGGTGCCAGACCGCGTAGCCGTGCAGGATTCGCCGTTCGGCGAGATCGGTGCGGGCCTGGACCGTCGCGGTGATCCATTTCTCCAGGACGACCAGCCGTTCGTCGCGGGGCGGCAGGGCGCCGGTCGCGACCAGGACACTGCGCAGGTGGGCCAGCACCTTGCCCGGGGGCAGTTCGTCGAGGACATCGTGGGTAACGGGCCGCTCGTCGCGGCCTATGCGTTCCAGGAGGTCACGGGCCTTGGAGCGGGAGACCCAGGCGAAGGCGACGTCGGGGCGCTCAGCGCTCGTCAACGCATCGTGGAACGGGGCGAGTTCGGGGCGGATGACCCCGTCCGGGCCGCCGAGGAGGTCACATACTTGCTGGTCGAGGACGCATCGCTGGCAGGGGCGGGTGCTGAGCTGCCAGGTGATGGTGCAGACCGGGCAGCGGCTCCAGAAGTCCGGGTCGGGGTTGGTGCACTTCGCGCACAACGGCATCTCCCAGGTGCCGCCGCGGGCCTGGGCGACGGAGTCGCAGCCGCTGCAGGCCACCCATCGCTGCTGGCAACGGTCGCACCAGGGCTGGCCAGTAGCCCGGGACATGTCGCAGAGCGCCGTCCGCCCGCAGATGCCGCATTCCGCGGTAATCCTCGGCCGGCAGTTCTGGCAGCGTGGGCCATCAGGCAGCCGGTTCGCGACGGGCTTGCGTCGGCCGCAGCCGACACACTCCTCCAGGTTCTCGGGCTGTCTGATCATGCAGTTCGGACATAGCGGTCGGCCCTCGGCGTCGCGTGTGGCGGGTTCGCGCACGGCGCCGCAGCCGAAGCAGGGGACGGCCGCGTGGTGGGCGAAGCAGGCCCGGCAGATCCTCTTGCCGTCCAGCAGCTTGGACAGCGCCTTCACTCCGTGGCAGCGCGGGCAGGCCGGTCGGACGACCTTGGTCGCCCCGGCCTTGACAAGCTCGTCGACGAACCGCAGGGCGGCCGGGGTGGGAGCTTCGTAACCGGCGCCGGTCAGCAGCTCGGGACGGGCGACGACGGCCCAGGCCAGGCGGCGCTGACCGGCGGGCCGGACGGTGGCCCGCCCGAGCGCGGCCAGGACCACGTCGTCGTTGAGGGCGGGATCGAGACTCACGACGAGTTCGGTGAGTTCCTGGAGCGGATCGCCCTCGGTGTCCGGGCAGTTCGCGCAGCGGGGCTCGCCATGGCGGTCCCTGCTGACGACGCGTCGCTCTTCATGGCATCCCGCGCAGACAGCGGGCTTGTCGAAGCAGCGCGAACAGCCCCAGTGCCCACCTTTGCTGCTGCCGACGTAGCCGCATGCGCGGCCGCACTCGCCGCAGCGGGGCAGCGCGACGTTCTGGGCGCCGGCCTCGTGCAGGGCCATCAGCAGTTTCGCGACGCAGTAGGGCGCCGGTGGCTGTCCGGTCCGCAACAGTGACGGGTCGTCGTGCAGGGCCTGGGCGAGGCTGCGGCGGCCGGCTCGGGCGCGTACGACCGTGAGGACGATGTCGCGGACGCGCTCGGCGGGCAGGTGCTTTTCGACGTTCCCGATCAGCCGCACGACCAGGCCGACCGGATCCGCGAGGACTTCCCCGGCGAGACCTGTCACCGGTCGACTCCGCTGATGCGGGCCCGCCGGGGGCGCAGGTCGCCGACTCCTTCGGAGACCGAAGTCCCGCCTGCGGCGGCCTTCTTCGGCTTCTTCGCGGAGCCGGCCACGGCGATGGGCTCGATGAGGTCGTCCATGGTGCAGTCGAGGATGTCGAGCAGAGCCATGAGGATCTTCAGGCTGAGGCGTTCGGGCCGCTCAACGACGAGCCGGTAGACCTGGCTCGACGACAGGCTGATGCCGCGTTCCTTCAGCGGCGGGATGAGGTCGGTGGTGGAGAACATCCCGCGGTCCGCCATGACCTTGCGCAGGTGCCAGTGGTAGTCGAGCTTGGCGGCCATCATCGGGTCCTTCCTCGTCAGGCGCCGGCGAACGCCGGCGCCAGGGCCTTGCTCAGGGCAGTGTTCATGAAGTCGTCGCTGACGTGCGTGTAGATGGCCGTGGAGCTGTCGCACTCGTGACCGACTTGCTGCTGGATAAATCGCCTATCTACTCCGTCTTCGGTCAAATGCGTGACGTATGAATGACGGATTGAGTGCGGAACTAGATCTTTTGGGAGTTTTAGGGCGTCGCGGTATGCCTCGAACCGGTCGTTGATGGAGCCGGGCTGGAGGCGTCCGCCGCGTTCGGTGATCCAGAGAGCCGGGTGGTCGGGGAACCCGAAGCGCGGCCGGACGTTCTCGACGTAGTCCGCGACCGCCTCGACGGCCCAGTCCATCACCGACAGCACGTTCCGACGCCGTGGCGGCTGGCCCTTCTTCGCCTTGCCGTAACGGACGTTGAGCGTGCCGTACCGGCCGAACTGGCGAGCCTTCGGGTTCCGCCCGAAGTCGACCACGTCCAGCTTCGACGTCTCGGTCCGGCGGAGGCCCCAGCCGTAGATGACCTTGAAGAGAGTGGCGTCGCGGTAGGCGGCGAGGGCTCCCTTGCGTTTGGACTTCACGGCGCGTGCGACCTGGTCGTCGGCGTAGTCGAGGAACCGCTGCAGTTCTTCGCGGGTGAACGGCCTCGCTTCCGGATCGCCCTCGTAATCCTGCAGGTGAGGGAGGGTGTTCCACTCGTGAGCGATGGCCACCGGATAAGCGCCGAAGGCTTCTTCGCAGGCCGGGCCCCAGCCGTAGCGGGCGTCGATGAGGAGCTCGGTGAACAGCCGAACCGTGCCCTGGTAGCTGCGGATCGTGGAGGGCGCCAGGTGCTTCTCGCTCGTCAGCGAGGCCGACCACTCGTCCATGTGGGCCGGCGTCCACTGCCACGGGTACTCGTTCGCGAAATCGAGGAACCGGCGGATCAGCCGTTCCCTCGGGTCGATCGTCTCGTCCTTCAGCCCCCGCGACTTCTGCTGAGCCCGCCAGCCCCGCAGCATCGCGTCGAACATCGCGTCCTCCGGACGCAGCTGGACCACACCGGAGACAAGCTCCATGCGAGCCGACCCAGCGAGGGCCACCTTCTGCTGATGCACCACTCCAGACCATCCCTTCTGGAGGGCAGATCATGCATTAGACGGGATAATGTTGGCAACATGCCTGGTCAGGACGTCAGGTCGTAGTAGTGTCGGAGTCCGTCAGGCTCTCTCCGTGAGCAGGCGACCTGCGACTTCTCGCCCGTCTGATGCAATTCCCGAGGGTCCGCATAGCCCTCGGTGGTGACCACGGAAATGTGCTTGAGATGGATCTTGGCGGCCAGCAGACCACCGGGCCGGTGCGCCATTTCCACCGCGAGGGTTCTCCGTAGCATCCGCAGACTGACCGGCACCTCGGGGATCGGTGCCAGCCCAAGTCGACGGCCCTCTGGGCCATTGACCCAGGTCAGGAACCATTCGTACGGGGTGAAGAAGGAGAGCGACTTGAACAGGTGACCGTCGCTTTTCACCAGGTCAGCGAGCGAGGCGGCTACGCCGGCGGTGTCGTACGCCTGCTTGATGGTCACCCACTGATCGTGTTCACCACCCAACTTCCGGCCCTTGATGACCTTGCCCTTCAGGCGGTAGCGGACGCGGCCCTCGCCGAGCTGTTCGGGAGGCAGGCGGCAGTCGTGGGTCAGCTCAGCCAGCTCACTCTTCCGCATTCCAGTCAGTGCGGCAAGCGCGATGAGGCAGGCTGTGCGGGCCCGGGAGAGCTGCAGCCGGGCCTCGGTGGTGTTCATCGGCAAGGTCCAGGGGATACCGCCCCGCCCGTCCGCACGTTCGACCAGGGCGGCCGTCCGGCCCCAGCGTTTGGACAGGCCGACTTCCCTGACGGCCTTCTCCAGGTGGCCACGCAGGGTGGGCAGCCACGTGTAGTGGAAGGCGCGCCGTCCGGTCTCGTGGGCGAGGGAGATCAAGTTCACCCGTAGCAGCGGATCGTCCGGATCCCAGCCGTCCGCCAGCCGCTCGGCTACGACGTGATCGAGGGCGACATCGAACGGATCGCCCTCCTGCATGTGGCGGTCGATGGCCTGCGCGACCTCGACCCTCCAGTCCGGACGCGCACGGTTGTTGCGGCCCGGCCGGTTCGGCACCATCTCCTGCAGCTGTTGCTGCAGCTCCATGACGTGCGGCGCCAGCATTTCCACCACGTACAGGGCCGCTGCGACGAGTGGTTGGAAGACGTCGTTGCTCAGCGGTGGTGTCGTGTTGCCCGTTCGACGGACCATCCCGGCGACGGAGTACGCCGTGCGTCGCCCCCACGGACGGAAGGTCGGCACGTAGCCGTCAACTGAGAACAATTCCTTGTAGTAGCCCAACTCCTGGACAACCGCCACGACGTCCATGCGGTAGCCGGGGCTGCTGTCGCGGATCACGACGCCGTGCTTGTCCCGTACCTTCTTGCGAAGTTCCAGGTAGGCGGCGCAGTGCTGCTGGGTGACCTCCCCGAGGTTGTCCACGCCCTGTTCGGTGAGCCAGTTCAGCCAGCCGGTCAGCACGGTCAGCCGCCCATGCACCGTGGCTATCAGCACCGGCGTTCGGTAGGCGTGGGCAAGTTCCCGCACAGCGCGGTGGTCCGGTGCGAGCCGGGCGAAGATGAACTCCTTCGCGAGTTCCCTCCACTGGGGATTGAGGATCTCGGTGAAGAACAAGATCCGCGCGTACCGTGCAAGGTACCGCGGCAGCCCGATGACACCGGTGAAGTCCCAGACTGCGTCGTCGAAGTGCGGATGCGGGCCCGCACCGTGGACCGGCAGACCGGCCGCAGCGCACACGTCTTCACCTCCAAAGACGGAGTGTGGAAAGGCAGCCGAAGGGGTCGTGGGGTGGTGCAGGGTGGTCATACGGTGTGCTCCTCAGGCCGCAGGGGAAGCTCGACATCGGAATCGGTGACCTCGGCAGCGGCCGCCCGTAGCGCGTGCTCGGAGAAGTACCGGTCGGGGGTCAGGATCTCGTCGAGACGGTGGGCGTACGGGCCGAAGACGGGGATGAACTCGGCAGTGGTCATCTGCTGCCACTGGCGGGAGAAGAACGCCCGCAATCGCAGCAGGTTCGGCAGATGGCGGGGGGCGAACAAGGCCAGCGAGCACAGCAAACACACCCACGGACGCGCCGGACAGGGCTTGCCCTTCGGCCCGTGGAGCCCCGACAGCTGATCTCCACACGCCGCGGTGAATACGTCGCGTTCCCCGGACAGGAGCTGCGCCAGGGCGTTGTCATCCAGGCCGAGCCGCTTCATGTGCTCGGGATAGTTCTCCACCAGGTCGGCCATTTCAGCGGTGGCCAGCACCAAGGGCGGCAGCGCCCGGCGAACGAGGTCCTCCTGCGCCTGGGCGATGATGTCCTCTGCCGCCTCGCGCTGAGCCGGCGTAGTGTTCGTCAGGTAGTGGTCCCCCTCAACGCCGGGGGACCGGTTCGGATCCAGCGTGGACCGGCGGCTGCCGCGCCAGTGTGACCGGTCTTTCAGCGCGTCGTGGGTAGTACGGATGCGGTGCCGGTGAAGGGCCAGGGGGCGACCGTCGTCACCAGTCATCTGCGTGGGGCGCTCGTCCTCGTCGACTGCTTGGCGCCGCTCAACCCAGGCGCATATGGACAGGCGCGTGGCTGGCTTGGCCAGCCACCGCTCTCCCGCCCATGTGCCGCTCGGCGTGAAACGCACCCAGAGCTCGGGGCGCAGTTCCTCGGGCGCGAAGCCGCGGGCCACCGCGGAGTGATCGAGCCACTGTTCCAGGAGGCGGGTAGCCTGACGGGACAGAGCAAGGCTCTCTGCCGCCGTGCGGCCCTTGACGTAGCTGAGGAGGATCTTCTCGTCACCCGCCCACTCGATGTCGTCGAGTCCCAGGTCCGCGATCCCGTCCGGAACGACCCCGGTGTAGGCGCCGAACAGCAGTTGATAGGCGATGATCACATCCAGGGTCGGGATCAGCGGATCCAGCACCGCGCGAAGACCGACCCCGTATCTCTGCCGGAAGGGGAACGAGCCACGGTCTGCCATCTCATTGACGAGCGGGTCGGGCCCGTTGTGAAGCACCAGCCAGTGATGGGCAGTGCGCTCTCGGAGCGAAACCCCTGGCCCGTCAGGTGACGAAGCCTGCTCACGGGCCGCGCAGAACGTGCGGAAGGCAGCATCGACCTCGTCCCGGCAGGTACGGATGAGCCGGGCCCATTCCGCCTCGCTGTACGGCTGGTGCGAGCCGTACCGCTCGCCCGTGTTGAACAGCCGGCCGTCGATGAACGCGCGCACGTCCGGCGCCAGAATCTGATCCTGGTCGTCGGCGCAGCGCAGCATCGCCCGCAGCGCGCTCTCCTGGGAGGATCGCACCCCTTGGCGCCAGTACCGGGCGAGGAGCGCGCGCGTCAGATCGGATGCCTCGCCGGTGAACCCGAACTCGACCAGCCAGTCGGTAAAGGCGCGGACGGCCGTGAGGTAGAGATCGATACCTCCCGGGCTGTCGACCTGTCCGTGCGGATGGACAAGGTCCGTAACGCCTTCCAGCAGAGTGCGTGCCAGCCCAGGGACCTCCACTGCTCGCCGCACACGCAGGGGGCGGAGGTACTCCGACCCGTCACTGAAGATGCAGTGCACGCCCAGGGGGTCAAGCGTGACGACCGCCGGCATCAGAGCACCGCCAGTTCGAACTCAGTCTCGAGCTCCAGCTCGACCTCCTCGTCCAGCAGGCCGTACTCCTTGCCGACCCGCCGGTACAGGGACGTGAACAGGCGGAGCACGTCCAGACGGTGGAGGTACGCTTCCGTGGTCAACGAACTGGAATGGCCGAGCAGATCGCGCAGAATAAGCAGCGGTTCCTGGGTCCGCAGGTAGTGCGCCAGGGCGGCATCGTCGTCGGTGTCGCGGACCTGTCGAGCAGCCTGCTCGTACCAGCCACGCATCAGCCGCGCCATGGTCGCCATGGCCATGGTGTGACGCAGCCGGTGTGGATTGACGTGCGGGAAACGCGGCTCGTAACGCTCGCGGATGCGATCGGAGGTCCTGGCGAATACCGTGGCCCATCCAGTGAACGGACGTCCCTGGCCCCACACCGACAGCAGCATCGAACCGCCCTCCGGGGCGACCAGACGCCGCCGTTCGTCAGGCCCGAGCGAACTCCACTGCACACGAACCCCGTTGACGCGGCCACCCCGCTGGTCGGCATCCGTCACGAACAGCGGCTCTCCCCACCGGGCCGGCGGACGCCACAACGATCCGAACGTCTCCGCTGCCCGGTCGAGAGCGATGTACGAGTGCAGCTCGGCCAGCGAGTCGTAGTCGATCCACGACTCGCGGTACTTGCTTCCCTTGGTGATTCCGGAAGGGACCGGGAACGAAACCGGCACTGCGGTCCGTCGCGAGGGAAGGACGGGCACCTCGCAGACCAGCAGGTATGTGTACTCCTGGCTGCGCAGCCCGCTGGAGACGATCATTCGGCCGACCGCCGAGTTCCGGGCCAACTCCCTTCCTCGGTACCGCAGATCCCGTTCCCCGTCCGGGCTCAGGCCCGCCAGCCCCTTCAGGAGCATGTCCGTGAAGTCGTCGTCGAGATACTTGATCGTCACATGAGGCTTTGCCTGGCGCCGCCGTGACTGGTTGGTCTGTCCGCGACGCACTTGCCCCTTGAAGGCCCAGACCGCCTGCCGGTACGTGAACGGCTCGGAGTCTGCGTACTCCTCGTCCTTCGCCCACTTGTAGAACCCCGCCAGAATCCCAATGTTCTGGTTCCACGTCGACGCCTCGAAGCGATGCTTGATGGGGCCCTGGGCTCGATAGACCGAGTACGCGCTCAACGCCGCCTTCAGGCGACGCCGCGAATCGAACAGGGCGACCCCGTGCCCGGATATGAACTCCAGCCACTCCCGCACCGTACGCACGTAGTAAGGCCACGAATTCGGCGATGGACATCCATTCGCCGGCAGCTCGCAGGCCCAGCAGTTGATCACGGTGGTGGGACGGACGCCGTTGTTGTCTTCGAAGAGGAGGTCCTCGTCGAACAGCAGCGGCATCCCCTCCGGGATCGCCGGCCTGAACGCGAGCCCCCAGGACTCCCAGCCCGCTGATGAGTACGTCGATTGGTGCATGGCCGATGAGTATCAATGCAACCCGACTGAGTGCAACAAACAAACGAGCAGGTCAGGTGGCACATCAGGCAGTAAGCAACACTGTCGCTAAGCGGGAACAAGCAAGTACAGCGCCCACAGTGTGTTGAGCAGTGCGAGGGCGAAGGAAGTCGACGCGTTGACCAGCGTCAAGGTACGCAGCCGGTCGTCACTGCGTACATACCGCACGCCCTCGCCGATCTCCGCCCACAGCCGACGCTCCCCGGTACGTGCCCGGTCGGTCTTGGGCATGCGGATGCGCGCGGTGCACCAGGCACTGATGAGATAGGAGAGGACGTCTCCGAGCAGGGCTCGGGCCGGTCCGACCAAGGCGGTCAGAGCGGCGCCGAGGTTGCTGCCGCCGGTCGCGGAGAGGGCGAAGAGTGCGCCGACCCGGCTGTTGCTCCGCTGGATCAAGGACCGGTCGACCAGGCTGGGCAGGATGCTGATGGCCGCCGCGTCATGCACCACGCCCGCGGCGCCCTGCACCACGGCGACCGCCATGAGCTGGGGCAGGGTCAGTGCGTCGAGGGCTGCCGCCACCGGCACCGTGGCCAGTGCGGCCGCACTGACCAGATCCCCGATGATCATCTGGCGCTGCTTGGAATGGCGGTCAGCGAGCGCCCCGGCGTGCAGGGCGAGCACCGCGGGTGGCAGCAGTCCAAGGAACGCCAACCAGGCCACCTGAGAGGTGGTGGCGTGCAGCTCCAGGACGGCGATCACCGGGATCACCATCGAGCTGATCGAGCTGCCGGTCACGCTGGCGCTCTGCCCGATCAGGAACGTCCGGAAGTTGCGGTGCCGCCACAGCGACGTCTGGAGCCGAGCGGGAGAGTCAGCGGAGCTGGTCACGGAGCACCTCCTCCGCCTCGTCCAGGCGGGCGCACAGCACACCCAGGGCCTCGTGGCGGGCCCGCCCGTACGCCTCCAGCTGAGGGGTGACCGCGGTTGGGTCGTCGAGCGGCTCCGAGAGCGGGTACACCGAGCAGGCCAGGTAGCCGGCCGCCACCCGGGGCACCGTCATGAGGTCCTCGTCCGGCATGGCCGGGTTGGTCTCCCGGTAGGCGGCGACGGCCGTGGCCAGGCCCGTGGGCCAGTCCGGGGCGGTCAGGACCGTGCGCGGATCGAGCACGATGCGTCCCAGCTCCCACATCGGGCTGCGGTGCGTCGGCGGCCGGAAGTCGACGACCGCGGCGACCTTCTCGCCTCTCAGCATCAGGTTGAGGGAGGACAGGTCGCCATGGACGATCTGCGCTGCCAGGGTCAAGGGGAGTGCTTCGAGCATGGATGCCGTTGCGGGGAGTTCGTCCAGCCGTTGTTGGGCGGCGTCTCTCGACCACGCTCCGAACGCGGAACTCGGGGGTTGCTTCGCGTAGCTGTCGAGGAGCCGTTCCAGGCGCTGGCGGCCCCGCTCGATGTCACAGACCTCGTGGGACGGGGCGCGGCGCGGCGGCCCGTCCGGATGTCGCGCGAGCGTGCGGTGCAGTCGGCCCACGGTCGCGCCGACGGCGGCCCACTGCTCGCCGTGCAGGCCGCCTTCCGCTGTCTCGGCGCCCTCGGCGAACGCGGTGACGGCCACCGCCAGGCCGCCTTCGACGGCGATGAGGACGCCGTCCAGGGTCCGGCGCATCGCCGGCACCGGGACCCCGCCGAGTGCGGCGAACTCGGCCAGCTCGAGGGCGCGCCCCTCGGCGCCCAGGTCAGCGTGCTCTGGGTAGGCCTTCACAAACCATCGGCGGCCGTCGCCGTCCTTGGCCACGTAGTTGCACGTGGCGGTCCCTGACGGCCCTTCGCGGACGTCGGTGGGGACGACGCGGTAGTGCAGCGCCAGGATTCCCGCCACGGCCGTGACGTCGAACTGCGCGTTCAATGCCCGGCCTCCGGCCTGCCGGGGCCGTTCATCAGCCGGCGCAGCGCCCGGGCGTCCGCCTGTAGTTGGGCCTCTTCCTGGCGCCCGAGGTCGAGCACGTCGAAGGGCAAGGGGCCGCCCGGCGCCGGGTCCGCACCCGCCTCCCGTCGCGGCACGACGTGATGGTGGGCATGCGGAATGGCGTTACCGAGGAGCAGGTAGTTCATCTTCAACGGCTGGTAGTGCGCCTCAAGTGCGCGGCCCAGGGCGAGGGTGTCCCGCCAGAAGGCGGCGGCTTCGTCGTCCGAAAGTTCGGTGGGCTCGGCTACGTGGCGCGCGGTCACGATGGTGATGGAGTAGCCCCGGACTTGCCCGGAGCGCCAGAGATAGGACTGGGACACCTCGCCGCGGTGCAGCAGCAGCCCCCATCCGATGTCATCGGCCGTCCAGTCGTTGCCGCACATTGGGCAGTGGTGGCCGGCGCGGTGCGCGAGGAAGTGCTCAGGCCAGGAAGAGCTGGGTGTCGGTGGGAGCGTCACAGGTGCTCACCAGCCCGTCTGGGTGTACGGGCGGCCCGCGACGATACCTTCGATCGCCAGGCGGGTGTACGGCACGACCTTTGCCGGAAGATCCTGCGGGCTGAACCACCGCCACGCCACGCACCGGTCGGGCTCCAGGAGTTGCGGGGTACCGGACCACGCCCGGGCCTGGAAGACGAGCGCGATCCGTGCCCGCGCCGTCGGCGAGTCGACGTGGTGGACCACATGCACGAGCTCGATGTCACCGGGATCGATGATCAGCCCGGCCTCCTCCTGAGCTTCGCGCACCAAACAGCTGATGGCGGCTTCCCTCTCGCAATGACCTGCCAAAAAATGCCATTCGTCCGGCGCGAAGGCCGAGTCGGGATGGCGCAGTCCGAGGAGGATCCGGCCCTGCTCGTCCTGGAGGTGAAGGTGGACGCCGATGATGTGGAGTTCGGTCCCCTCCGGTGCCTCTTCGTGCAGTGGGCGGATGCGGTCCGGCGGGCTGCCGGCCGGGGGGTGCTCGGCCGCGTGGCGGCGGATCAGGTCGCCGAGACCGGGACTCATGGGTAGTCGGTCCAGCATGTCGGGGGTGAACCATTGCAGAAGGACGCCCTCTTGTAGGTCCGCCGTGTCGGGGTGTCCGCTCCAGCGGGCCGTGAAGACCTTGATCGGCACCGCGAGGCCGTCGACGCTCGTCGCCTCTTCGACTGCGTAGGGCGCCAAGCCCACCGGTGCAAGGCCGGGGGCCTCCTCGGCGAGCTCCCGCCGCAAGGTGTCCTCCAGGCACCGGTCATCCCTTTCGCGCCCGCCTCCCAGGAGGTCGAAGACCCCGGGCGCCCAGATGCCCTCCCGCAGATCCCTGAGATGAAGCAGGTAGCGTCCGAAGCCGTCGTGGACCAGAGCCGACGCGTTGACTGGCTCCGGCTGCCCGTCGAGCCCATCGGCCTCGGCGTCCGACAGCTTGGCCCGCAGCGTTGGGGACCTGACGTCGGCGAACGCAAGCCACTGGGAACCCGAGACCTCTTCGTCCTGGAGCCTGAGCGGCGGCAGCTGCTCGGCGCTGACGTAGAAGGCGAAGCGGAAGTCGAAGTGCTGATGGCTCGGCTCGCCCTTTGCGGGATTGGCGTCGATCCCGTGCACGTCGATGTCGATCGGGCCGCCCAGGAACTGCGGGGTCAGACACAGGTCACCGGGCCGGATGCCCGTCTCCTCGGACACCTCCCGAAGAGCAGCGGCCATCAGGCTCCGGTCCGCCTCGGCGTGCCCGCCCGGGGTGAGCAGCAGCCCAGTGGCCTTGTGGACGATGTGCAGTACGCGCCGGTCTCGGTCGATGACGACCGCGCTGCAGGTGACGTGGCCGGGAAGAGTCGCCCGGCTGGACGGGTCGTCCGGCCCGTCCAGGACGGCAAACAGGCCAGCCAGGGACTCTCGCTCGTGCGGGTGCCGAGTCAGGTAGCTGTCGAGGGTCGCGCGGATGTGGGAGCGGGTGATCGGCACGTCAACACCTCGGAGAAGCATGGAAGGGCTGGTGGATGGGTCGAGGGTGGGCGGGTCAGCGGGGGCAGTGCGCCCGGGCGGAGCTGGTGAAGTGGTGTCGGGGCCCTTCACGCGCGGGTTCCGTGCTTCTCGCCGTCCGGCTCCGAGGTGACCTGGTAGGACAGCAACTGCTGGAACGGGCCGCCTTCTTGGGCGGCGAGGTCCTTGTAGGTGCCCTCCTGCACGACTCTGCCCTCGTCGAGGACAACGATCCGGTCGGCCACGGCGACGTTGGTGATGCGATGCGTGACCAGCAACACCACCCGGTCCTGGGCCAGGTCCCGCAGCCGCTGGAAGATTCTGTATTCGGCGCGAGGGTCGAGGTTGGCGGTCGGTTCGTCGAGGACCAGGAGCCCTGCCTCGCGGAAGAATGCCCGGGCGAGCGCGATGCGCTGCCACTGGCCGCCGCTCAGTTCCTCGCCGTTCAGCCACTCGCGGGCCAGGAGCGTGTCCAGGCCGGCGCCGAGCTTGTCGACGACCTCGTCCGCGTCGGAGGCCTCGCAGGCTTCGAGGACCGCCGCGTCACCACGGGCCGTGGGCTGCCCCTGGGTGACATTCTCGCGGACAGTCAGCGGCCAGTGCGCGTAGTCCTGTGGCACCAGGGCCACCTGCTGCCACAGTGCCTGCGGGTCGGCGTCGTCGGTGGGGACGCCGTCCCACAGCACCTGTCCTCCAGTGGGCAGGTACAGGCCGCTGACCAGCTTCGACAGCGTTGATTTCCCCGATCCGTTGAAGCCGACCAGTGCTGTGACCTCGCCCCGGCGCAGCGTGAGCGAGACGTCGGACAACGCGTCCTGGTCCTTCCCGGCGTAGCGGTGCGAGACCGACTTGATCTTGATCTCGTTTGGTGGCGCTGGCCGGTGCTCGCCGCGGCGCATGGTGTAGCCGCCGGCCAAGTCGAGGAACCGGGTCCAGTCGTCCATGTAGAGGCCGGTACGCACGGCACGGGCCCCGACGGCGACCAGCCCGCGTACAGACTGGCCCACCGTCTGCAGAGCGAAGACGGCCGTGCCGGCGTGGCCGACGCTGATGCGGCCGGTGGCCAGCAGCCACACCACCGCCGCCCACACGACAGCCGATCCGAGGCCGCCGCACAGCGCGCCGAACAGCGACATGCGGGCGCCCTTGTCGGCCGCGGTCCGGTCTTCGCGGTTGATCCGGGCGACCGTCTGCCGGTACCGGCCGGACAGGAATTCGGCCATGGTGCCGGCGCGGATCTGGTCGGCTGCCTCGCGGGTGAAGATGTGCCAACGCAGCACCGACAGCATGCGGTTGTCGCCGTTGCTGCGGAGGTTCGCCAGGTAGCGGACCCGGGCGGCGCTGACCTGGGCAAGGGCCTGCGGCAGGCTGGCCACGACCAGAAGGGGAAGCAGCACCCAGCTCACGCCGGCCAGCACGATGGCCCCGGCGAGGAAGGAGGCCGCCGAGGCGATCAGGTCCTGGCCCTCGTTGACCAGGTCCCCGGTGACCTGTGCTCCGCGGTCGGCGGCTTCGCGGTCGCGGTTGAAGTCGGGGTCGTCGTAGGCGGAGAGCTCCACCTCGGCGCAGCCGGTGAGCAGCATCTGCTCGGCTTCGCGCGACATGAGCGGGCCCAGTCGGGAGGAGAGCCAGCTGACGGTGATGCCCAGCAGCGCCCGCACCCCGGTCGCAGCCGCCAGCAGGGCTACGGACGGCCATGCCTGGAGGAGCCGGTGGTAGACGTCGCCACTGGTCAGCAGTGCGGTGAGGGTTCCGCTGATCGCGATGAGGCCCAGGGCCTGCATGACGCCGGCGACCGTCTGGCACAGCAGGAGACCGGTGGTGGCCTTCCGGTCGACGCGCCAGGCCAGTGCCAGCGAACGCCGCACCAGCTGGGGCAGGCGCCGGGCCATGTCGCGCATCCGGATGGAGCGGCCGGCCGCTTCACGGCTGCCGGTCAGGTCCACGTACCGCATCTCCGGGGCGGGGGAGGGCTGCTCCGCGCCGGCGCCCAGCGCGGCTTGCGGTGACGCGGTCGGCGGGGCGGGCGGAAGGGGGGTGGGGCGCGGCCCCGGGACGGTCTCGGCGGTTTCATCGGTCGACTCACTCATGCCACCCACCTCGTATCCAGACGTGCTGAGCAGCGGGTGTCGTCAACACGGCGCACCGTCACGGGGGTGGGCCGTCGTTCGATTCCGGAGGGCTGATGCACGAGGGTGGGGGCGGGATTCATGATGTCCTCCATCTGGGCGGGGAAGTGGCACTGGTGCTCTAAGAACGCGTCGGATCGGGCTCCGTCACGGCTCATTTCGTGAACACACGTTCTGATCGGGCTGTTGGGGCGGGCAGGGTGCGGCGGCGGGCCTTGAAATCTGTTCGACGCAGTCGGGTCACTCCTTCGGGGGATTGCCGTGCTGGCCGGGGATCCGGTGTGGGGCATGGCTGACCGGGCCGTGGCGAGGACGAGGCACGGCCCTGGTGGAGAGCGCTCAGATCAGGTAGAAGGCCGGTCGCGGATCATGCCGCGACGACCGTGAACGGCGCGGCGGGAAAGCGGCGGCCGTTGACCTGGATCGCGACGGTGTACGGGCCGGGAGTGATCTTCGTTGTGGCCGTCGAACGCAGCTTGTGCGGCTTGGCCAGAAGGAGCGGCCGGCCGGGCTGGACGGTGTTGCGGTTGAGGAAGTAGACCTTCTCGCGCGGCTTGCCGGTGGGGGTGGTGGAGGAAATCACGAACATGACATCCACCGGGACGGCCACGGTGGCGGTGAGGGCGGCGGAGAAGGTCAGCACGTCGCCGTCGGCCAACTCGGTACGTTCCAGGACGAGGGGTGTCAGCTCGAGAGGTGCGTCGTGCGGGTAGCCGAGGAAGGCGTAGGCGTCCGGCGAGCCCTTCTTGAGCCTGCTCCGCAGGGCCGTCCTGGCGATGAAGGCGAAGTGCTGGTCGGTGGCGCTGGCGGTGTCCTTCCACCGCCCGAGGGTGGCCAGGACGAGTTCGGGCTGCGTGCCGGCGAGGTCGTGGAGGTGGTTGGCGACGGAGGTACGGACGTAGGTGCTGGAATCGGCGTAGAGCCGGTCGAGCACAGGGAGCGCCGCATCGTCGGGCAGGGAGATGCGGGGCGCGCAGGGCAGGAGGGGGCGGGTGGCTTCACTCGCGAGCCGGCGGGTCCGGTGGTCCTCGTCGCGGGACCACGCGTCAACGGCCTTCATCGTCTCGTCGGGGAAGTCGTTGAGGAAGTCCCGCACGGCGACCTCTGCCGAGAAGTACCGGGTGAAGCGCGCGAGGGCGTCGAGGGCTTGGTCCAGGTACTCGCCGGTGCGCAGGTAGCGCGCGACGAAGTCGGAGTGCGGGGAGTAGGTGTGCCACCCGAAGTCGTTTGTGATGCCGGCGGCTTCGGGAGTCGGCGGCAGCGAGCGCAGCAGGACGTCGAGGGCTTCGGTGCCGGTGACCGGAAGGTGGGTGTGCAGTGCCTGGCTGGTCCGAGAAATCCGGTCTTTCAGCTCCAGTGCGGGTAGGTCGGACATCACATCCTGTACGAAGGCGCTGGCGTCGAAGTCTGGGCACACGCCGTGCACTTGGTGTCCGATCTGGGTGATGCGCTCGAGGTTGAGGGCGGTTTCCTTCAGGGGCACCTTCACGGCCTTCGCGGTCATGGGCAAACACTAGGGCTGGCGACGAGCGCAGACAGCGTGTTCTCGCCGCCGGTCATCCCTCGGAGCCACGGGAAGCGGCATGCTGTCGAACGGCAGCGCGATACAGCAGGCGGGGGTGGCGGGAGCTGTCGCACGGGGATGCGGTGTGGAGGGTGGCGAGGTTGTCCCACACGACGAGGTCGCCCTGACTCCAGCGATGGCTGTAGAGGTACGGCGCTCTGGTCGTGTGCTCCAGCAGGTCGTCGATCAGGGCGCGGCTGTCCTGATCGGAGAGTCCGGTGACGCAGCGGATCACCATGGAGCCGAGCAGCAGTGAGCGGGCTCCGGTGACCGGATGGGTCAGGACGAGCGGGTGCTCGACCTCTGGCTGGCCGGCGAGGCTCCCGGCCGCGGCCGACGACTGCCCGCCGCTGGCCTGGCTCTGCAACGCGCCGAGCTGCTGGATGGAGTGCACCGCGCGCATCTTCTCGATCCGCTGCCGTGCCGCCGGGGGGAGGCCGGTGTAGGCGCGGGTCGCGTCGGCGAAGCGGGTCTCGCCGCCTTCCTCGGGGGTGATGACCGAGTACAGCAGCGTCACGGCGGTCAGCTGTGGCTTGAAGCTGTTGTCGGCGTGCCATTCCTCCTCGTCGTCCCCGTCGTAGATGCCGACGTACTCGCCGTCCTCGACGATGTTGCTGATGACGGTCAGCCCGGGAAAGCCGCCGACGGCATAGCGGCGGTCGATGCTCGTGTCCACCGTTCCGAAGCAGGAGGCGACGGTCAGGAGATCGGCGTGGGTCAGGTGCTGGCGGGGCACGACCAGCAGCCTGTGCTGGTGCAGGGCTCGCGCCAGCTGGGGCGCGAGCCCTTCGGCTTCGGTCGCGAGGTTGCAGTCGACGACGGCGCCGAAGCCGCTGTCGTCGAGCGGGCGCAGCGACAAGGACATCGCGGCTCCTTTCGGAAGGGTGGCGGTCAGAACTGGGCCGACTGCTGGAAGACGCTGATGTCCTTGATGCCGGAGGCGGCCATACACAGCCGCTCGATGCCGATGCCGAGCCCGACGCTGTGGGCCGGCGCTTGCCCGGCGTCGATCGCCTTCCACGCCAGGGCCTGCTCGTCGTCGTACAGGTCCACCGCACGGGCCCGCTCGACGAACGCGGCCCGGTCGGGCTCGTCCTCGTAGCCGTGCACGACTTCGAGGCCGTCGATCAGGACCTCGAAACGGTTGAGGACGGCGGTCGTGCCCGGTGTGAGACGGGCGCACGGCTCGTCCCCGCCGATCGGGTACTCGGTCAGGAACAGTGCGGCACCCGTGCTCTGGGTCTCCAGTTCGCGCTCCACGAACCGGCCGAGCACCGTCTTGAACGGCACCTCGGTACCCATGTCCAGGTGGGCGGCCATCTGTGCGGGCAGATCGCCGAGGGGCTCGCGGCGCAGGTCGATGCCGAAGACGTCATGGATGTGGCCGGCGACAGAGACCCGCTCGGGGGTGTAACGGATGTGCGGGACGACCAGGCGCTCGGCCAGCGCGAACAGGAACTCGAAATTCTCGTCGGCGGCGTAGAGGTCGAGCATCTGGAACTCGGGCGCGTGCAGCTCGTCCGGCTTCTCGGGCCGGAAGCACTGACCGATTTCGAAGACCCGCCGGTGGTGCTCCATGTTCACGCGCAGCGCCGGGCCGATCATCGCCCGCAGGAAGCGGCCCCCGTCGAGATCGACCGGCACGCGACGTCCCGGGCCGAGGTCGGCTCTGCGCACCGTAGGGGTGACCACCTCGACGAACGTCTCTGAGCGCAGCGTGTCACGCAGGCTGAACAGCAGGTCGGACTTCATCACAACGGGGTTGAGCACGTGTGCTCCTCAAGGCCTCTGTTTTCAACGGCAAATGGAGGGAATCCGGTCGCCACGGCGTCCTCGTGCACGGCTCCTCGGCGGTCCCACAAGCTAGCCGCGGCGACGCGCGCAGCAGAAGCCCTTCTGCTGGCATCGCAGCGCCCGACGGCCCGGATCCGCCACTGTTCCAGGACGAGACTTCGGCGTTTCCGCAGCTCAGGTGGCATGGACGCGCAACGGTCACGCAACGGTCCCGTGCAACCGCCGCAACGCCCATAGCCGTTGCGGCTGCCTCCGGCGCAGCCCTAGCGTGACTGGCCAAGCGCCCAGCGCGACCACGTACCGCAACGCTCATCCACGGATGGAGCGGACGTGCTCCGGCGCGACTTTCCACCGGCGGGCGCTCGCGCCCATGACGTCCGAGCCGACGGTTCAGCACCTCACCCGACCGCGGCCCGGCAGCTCCATCAGCCGATCACACGGACTCGCGGGGTCACCCGCGACCGAAGAGGGAGAACCTCCATGACCGCTACCGCCGCAATGACCCCGGACACCGGCCTGAAGGCCGGCATGCGCCCGGACGCCCCGGACCTGAAGTTCGGCATGCGTCCCGACGCCACCGACCTGAAGCTCGGCATGCGTCCCGACGCGGGCGCCCTCAAGCTCGGGATGCGTCCCGACGCCACCGACCTCAAGACCGGCATGCGCCCCGACGCCCCGGAGCTGAAGCTCGGGATGCGTCCCGACGCCACCGACCTCAAGGCCGGCATGCGCCCGGACAGCGCCCTCACCGCCGCCTGATCCGCGGCTGAACCACCCTTCCGTCGTCCTCCGGCGCGCCCGCCAACAGTGCGCCCGCCAGTGCGCTGCCCAGCCGCGGGCGCGCCGGAGCACGGCACATTCCCACCCCGCCACATCGACTGGAGGACCTGATGGGCAGCCCCGCCAGCAGGACCCGCAACGGCACCGGAGCCTCCGGCCCCGTGCGTAAGGCCCTCGGCCAGCAGCTCATCACCGACCTGGAGAAGCTCTGCGGACGCCCGACGATCGGTCTGTGGGATGTCGCCTGGGACCTTGTCGCGATCGCCGCCGCAGCGATCGCCGGGCATCTCGTCGGCCACGTCGTCGGCCCGCTGATCGCCGTCTGCTACATCGGCGTGCGCCAGCGCCACCTGTCCAACCTCGGGCACGAGTGCGTGCACTCCAAGCTCATGGCCACCCGCCGCGGCAACCGGGTCATCGGATACCTGCTGACCGGGCTACTCGGTGAGGGCTTCGCGCCGTACCGCAGCAGCCACTATGTGCACCACGCCAAGCTCGGCTCCGACGACGATCCGATGTTCCAGTCCTACCTCGCGGGCAACATCCGTGCCGCCGGCCGGGCGCCCAGCCGGCGCGCGTTCGTCCTGCGGGTCATCGTGCGCAACGCCATGTGGCGCCTGCCGAAGACCGCCGTGCTGACCCTGGTCACCCGCGCGCCGGGGGAGGCGTGGCGAGCGCTGGCCGCCCGTGCCCTGATCTGGGCGGCCGTCGTCGCCGCACTGTGGCCCGTGGGCGGCGTGCCGTACCTCCTGCTCTACTGGCTGCTCCCGCTCGTCTTGGTGCGGCCGGTCGTCACGTGGATCACTGATCTGGGCAACCACGCCGGGCTGATCGAGAACGACGACATCCTCCTGCAGACCCGCGGCTGGAGCTCGCACTGGCTCACCCGGCACCTGCTCGGCGGCCATCTCGACGACATGTACCACCCCGTCCACCACTGGTGTCCGCAGATCCCCTGGCGGCGCCTGCCCGAGGCCCGCGCCCTCACCTCGGAGCGTCTACAGCGGTGGGAGGAAGTGCCCTGGTGCTCCGGCTACTTCTTCCGCCGGCGCTCCACTCCCGACCAGCCGTGCGTGATCGAGGACATCATCGCCCGGCTCGCCACCGCCAGCGCCGCCTGCACCCCGCACCGGCACCCCTCGGCCGCCTGACCGCACCCTGAACCCGCCCGCCGAACCCCCGTACGGCACCGCCCCTCCCAGCGCGCACCCGCGCGCCGGAGGCAGGGGCGCGCCGTCGCCCGCCGCCGAGGAGGCGGCCCGCCATGCCCCAGACCGCCCCTGCCCCGCCGGCCCTGAACAGCTTCGACGAGTTCACCCGACTTGAAGAAGTGGTCCTCGGCCGCGCTGATCACTACAACGCCCACCACACCGACACCTCGTGGCGGCTGTTCTTCTACGACAACGTCGCCCCCGCCCTCGACGGGCATGCCAGCACGTCGGGGGAGGAACTCCTGCCGATCCCCCCGCAACTCCTTGACGAGCTCAACGAGGACATCGCCGGCCTGGCCGACGCCCTGACCGGATGCGGGGTGAACGTTCTGCGGCCCGCGGCCCCGGGCAAGGACGTCGACATCCGCTCCCCGCACTGGGACGCGAGGGCCACCCCGCCGCTCAACGTCCGCGACCAGAGCATCGTCCTGGGCAACACCATCGTGGAGACTGCGCCCCACGTCCGCGCCCGCATCTTCGAGAACGACCTGCTCAAGCCGGCCTTCTACCGCTACTACCAGGCCGGGGGTGCGAACTGGCTGAGCATGCCCCGGCCCGCCCTGACCCGTGACTCCCTCGACACCGGCTACTTCACCCGCCAGGGCTTGGACGTCGCCCGCGCCACCGAAGGCGAGATGGCCGGCACGATCGAGGGCCTGGGCCTGGAGATGGTCTTCGACGGCGCGCAGTGCATGCGCCTGGGCCGCGACGTCCTGGTCAACGTCGCCAACCTCAACCACGAACTCGCCCTGCGCTGGCTCCGGGACAACCTGCGCGACCTGCGATTCCACCGCCTGGACGCCATGGCGGACAACCACATCGACAGCGTTCTGGTCCCGCTGCGCCCCGGCCTGATGCTGCTGCGCTCACCGGAGTACCTGAAGTTTCTCCCCGAGGCCATGCAGTCCTGGGACGTGATCTACGCCCCCGAGACCGACGACCGCAACTTCCCGGACTACAGCGACCTCGGCTTCGTCATCCCCATCGGCAGCCGGTACATGGACATCAACCTGCTGTCCGTCGACGAGAACACCGTCGTCGTCAACTCCCTCTACCCGGAGCTGATCGCCGTCCTGGAGCGCCGCGGCTTCACCGTGATCCCGGTCCGCCACCGCCACCGGCGCCTGTTCGGCGGCGGTTTCCACTGCTTCACGCTCGACACCGTCCGCCGCGGCGGCCCCGAGGACTACCTCACCTGATCCCGCCGCCCGGCCACCCGGGCCTCTTGCCCCGCGCCGCCCGAACATCAGGAGACCCTTGATGAACAGCACCTACCCCTGGCCCCCCGACCAGGCATTCTGGACCGGCACCTTCCCCGAGCACACCACCGGACGGACCACGCCCTACCTGTTCAAGGGCATCATCCCCGCGGCCGCAGCCGGACCGGACGACGTCCTGGCGGGATTCGAGGCCATCCGCCGGGCCCACGCCGCCAGCGCCGACATCAAGGCGCACGCGCGCGTCTACGTCGGCGAGGACCGCCGCGACGACCTCCTGGCCCAAGCATTGACCGCCCCCTCCTGGGACGAGGGCGTGGACGCCTTCGTGCCGTGGATGCAAGATGTCGCCGCCGCCGAGCGGTTCTCCCTGGTCATCAACAACCTGGAGACCATCAGCCCCGCCCTCGCCGCCGGCCTCGGCACCTTCCTCAAGAGCGTCATCGACGGGTGGGGCCTGCCCCTGGGCGGCGCCGAACAGGTCGCCTTCGCCGGCAACTACAGCGGGACCGCGTTCGGCATCCACGAGGGCTACGAGGACGCCTTCCTCGTCCACCTCGGCCCCAACGCCAAGAACTTCTACTGCTGGCCCGCCGAGCAGTACGAGAAGCTCACTGGCGGCAAAAAGGCCACCCTCGGCGACTACCAGGCGCTGCTGGAAGAGGCCGAGCACTTCCTCCTGGAGCCGGGCGACGCCCTGTTCCTGCCCCGCCGGGTCTTCCACGTCGGCACCCAGGACACCTTCTCCGTCTCGGTGGCCATGCCGCTCTACACCTACCCGTACGCGCAGATCCTGCAGAGCCGCATCATCCCGGACGTGCTCGCCGCGCTGGCCGGCGAGGGACCCGACGACCCGCTCAACGAGCCCTCCGCGATGGCGGACACGGCGGTTGGGCTCGACGCCGTCGCCGACCGGCTGTCCGGCGTCGGCCGCGAACTGCTGCTCCTCGCCGTCGACCGCGTCGGCGGCGAGGCCCGCCAGCACGCCGAGCAGCGGTGGGCCACGCTGCTCAGCAACGGCGGCTGGGAACTCGTCGAAGGTGACCTCGCCCGCCAGGAAGCCGCGGACGCCTTCGACCCCGAGCAGGTGACGCCCGGCGCCGAGATCACCCTGATCGCCCCCTACCAGGTGACCACCCTCGACAGCGGCGACGACACCCGGCAGGTCCTGCTGCGCGGCCATCAGACGGGCATCGCCCTCGATGACGCGGCCCTGGACCGGGACACCGTCGCCGCGCTCAACGACGGCGACACGATCGCTCTGCCTGACAACCCCGAACTCCTCACGGCCGTCCGGGCCCTGGGAGCCACCGGCGGCCTGCATCTGTCGCCCCGCCCCGCCGACACGGAGGACACCAAGAAATGACCCCCGACAACAGCCTCATCCAGGCGTACATCAAGGCCAACCCCGAGACGCAGAGCGCCGTCAACGGCACCCTGCTGGGCAAGTTCACCTCCGGCAACGCCCTGGTCACCGCGCACCTGACGCCGATGGTCGACTGGACGTACGGGAAGATCGCCGAGAAGGTCGGCGCGGCCGACCTCAACGAGCGCCAGGCCCGGATGTACATCGAAGAGCTGAGCGTCTTCGCCCGCTACAACGCGCAGTACCTCAAGGCGGCCGCCACCAGCGTGGAGGGGTTCTGCCCCGAACTCGCGCACGAGCTGCGCCGCAACCACCTGGAAGAGGGCGGCGAGCGCGGCAAGGTCCCCGCGCACTACGTCCTCTACACCAACGCGCTCCTGTCCGATCTCGGACTCCTCGTCAACGGCCACGTGCCCGCCCGCGAGACCGAGACGCTGGTCAACCTCCACCAGTGGATGGTCGGCTCGCACATGCCCAGCCACATCGCGGGCGCCTACTACGCGACCGAGGCCGTGGCGATCGCCGAGACCGAGATCCTGCGCGACATCACCAACCGCTACGGCGTGCTGACCGGTCAGGGCAGCGGCAGCGAGCTCAAGGCCCTGCACTACTACTACGAGCTCCACCTCGACGACGAACACGAGGCCGCCCAGGTCGGCGGGCTGAGCGTCGAGGCTGCCCACATCGAAGGTCTGGCGCGATTCATCAGAGAGAGTGAACTCTTCCACATCGACCTGCCCCAGGCCCTCGACGGCTTCCTCACGATCGCAGAGGGAATGACACACTGGTGGGCTCAACTCGCCCACCGTGCCTCGGAGATGAACTGATGAACGCCACCCCCGACATCGTCGCCGCAGCCCAGGAGCGCTCCGGCGGATGCCTGTGCGGACGGATCCGCTTCACCGTCAAGGGGCCGGCCGTCTACCCGCACACGTGCAGCTGCCCGCACTGCCAGAAGCTCGGAGGCGGGCCGATGATGTGGTGGGCCGGCTTCGCTCCGGACGGTGTCACCTGGACCAACGGGGTCGAGCCGACCTGGTTCGAGACGTTCCCGGGCGAGGCCAAGCGCGGATTCTGCCCGGACTGCGGCAGCCGCCTCGCGGCGATCGACAGCGACGTCCCCGAGCTCGGCATCGTCGTCACGGCCCTGGACAACACCAGCGGAGCCGACCTCGTCCCCGTCAACCAGTCCTTCCGCGACAACAACGTGCGCTGGCTGCCCCAGGTCCCAGACACCCAGAAGAAGAGCCCCGTCGGCTGACACCCGCGAGACCTCCGGGGGCCGGCAGCCTGACCTGCCGGCCCCCGGACCCCGCCCCTCCTGGGCTCGTCTGCGCCGCGTCCGCCTCGCCGTTCGACCCGCCCAGCACCAGACCCAGGAGGGCTCATCGTGCTCATCCCGCACGCCACCAGCGAGTACGGCGCCCTGCGCCACGTCGCTCTGCGTTACGCCGGCGATGTCACCCCCGACCTCGACGGTCCCGACGTCCATCCCGTCCTGGCCCGCCAGAAGACCACCAGTTCCTGGAGGCCGTACGACCCGGCCACCGTCCGCGCCCAGCAGGACACCCTGATCGACCTGCTGCGCAGCCGCGGCACGGAGGTGACCCTCCTCGACGCGGCGCCGGGCTGCCCGGTCCAGCACTACCCCCGCGACATCGCCTTCGTCATCGACCACGTCCTGGTCATGGCACGCCTGAACTCGGTTCACCGCCTCCCGGAGGCTGACGCGCTCACCGCGCTCATGACCGAGGCCCCGCACGTCGTTCATCTCGACGAGGGCACCATCGAGGGCGGTGACGTCATCCTCCACACCGACACCGTCCTGGTCGGCCTCGGTGAGGAGACATCCCCCAAGGGCGTCACGGCGCTGCAACAGGCTCTGTCCCACCACGGCGTCGCCCGCGAAGTGCGCCCGGTCCGCTTCGCCGTCGACGGCATCGTCCACCTGGACGACCACTTCACCATCGTCGCCCCCGACACCGCCCTCATCCACCGCGCCGTCTTCCCGCCCGCCGAACTGCGCTGGTTCGAGCAGCACTTCGACCTCATCGACGTCCACGACGACGAAGCCCGTGCAGTGCAGGCCAACGTCCTGGCGCTCGCGCCGGGAACCGTGATCATCGCCGTCGGCAGCGACCGCATCGCCGCGCAGCTCGCCGGCCGCGGACTCGAGGTCCTGGCCGTCGACTACTCCGAGGTCACCCGCATCCCCGGCTCGCTTCGCTGCACCACTTTGCCGCTAACCCGCGCCTGATCCACTCCATCCCCCGCCCGGCGCCCGCCTGCCGTCCCGCCGCGCGGCCATCCGCCCCGACTCCCGGAGCTGCCGTGTCCGATTCGCTGCTGCCCGTGCTCCTCGCCGTCCCGGTCGTGGTCCTCGCCTGCCAGGTAGGCGGGAGCGCCGTACGGCTATTCGGCCAGCCGCCGGTCATCGGCGAAGTCCTGGCCGGGATCCTGCTCGGACCCTCGCTGCTCGGCTTGCTCGCCCCCAGCGTCCAGCACCATCTCTTGCCGCCCTCGGTCCTGCCCATCACCTCCGCCCTGGGCAACCTGGGCCTTTTAACGTTCCTCTTCCTGATCGGACTGGAACTCGACCTCCGTACCCTGGGCACCAGCCGAGGCGCGGTCGCCGCCGTCAGCCTCAGCGGCGTCCTGCTCCCCATGGCCCTCGGCGCCGGCCTGGCCGCGGCGCTCTACCCGCACTTCGCCCCCGACGGGGTCGGCCGGCTGCCGTTCACCCTGTTCGTCGCCGTCGCCGTGAGCATCACGGCCTTCCCGGTCCTCGCACGGATCCTCGCTGACAGAGGCATGGAGACCACGCCCCTGGGTGCCTTCGCCCTGGCCTGCGCCGCCACCGACGACGCTCTCGCCTGGTGCCTGCTCACCGCGGTCGTCGCCCTGTCCACCTCCGGCACCGCCCTGTCGGCCCTGACCACCCTCGCCCTGACCGCTGCCTTCGCCGCCGGCCTCACCGCCCTGCGCCCGGCACTGCGCGCCCTGCTCGAACGCGCCGGCCGCACTTCCGACGACCTCGTCCTGGTCCTGCTTTTCGCCGGACTGTGCCTCAGCGCCTACACCACCGACCAGATCGGCGTGCACCCCGCCTTCGGCGCCTTCCTGTTCGGCGCATGCGCGCCCCGGGGCCTCCGGGCCGTCGAGCGCAGCGCCGCCCGCATCCGCGCTGTCGTCCTTCCCCTCTTGCTGCCGCTGTTCTTCGTCGACACCGGCCTGCACACCGACCTCTCCACACTGCCGGCCGGACAGTGGGGCTGGGGAGCGGCGATCCTGGGCATCGCCGTCATCGGCAAATGGGGCGGCGCTGCCGGCGCAGCGCGGCTCACTGGCTTCGACTGGCGCTGGTCGGCCGCCGTCGGCACGCTCATGAACTGCCGCGGCCTGACCGAACTCGTCGTGCTCGGCATCGGCATCCAGATCGGCGTCATCAGCGAGCCCCTGTTCACCCTCCTGGTGGTCATGACCGTCATCACCACCGCAGCCACCGCCCCGATACTCAGGCGCGTTGCCGGCGACGACCCGAGGATGACCCCGTCGGCCCCGCACGCCGAATCCGAGCGTGACCCCGCCCGAGAGGCCACGGGATGACCCCGCCTCCGAACCCGGTTCTGGAAGCCGTCCTCAGTCGGCGCAGTACCCCCCGCTTGACCGAGCCCGCGCCCGGCCGCCACGACCTGGAGCGCCTCGTCCAGGCCGCGGCCACCGCGCCCGACCACGGGCGACTCCACCCATGGCGGCTGATCGCGGTGACCGGCGACGAGCGGGCCCGACTCGGTGAGGTGCTCGGCGAAGCCGCCGCGCCGGAGCAGGCCCGGCGCGCCGCCGCGAAGCCTCTACGCGCCCCGCTGCTCCTGTCGATCGTGCACTGCCCTGTACCCGACCATCCGAAGGTTCCCGACTGGGAGCAGCTGGCCGCCACCACCGGCATGGTCACCATGCTGTCGCTGCTCCTGCACAGCCACGGCTGGGCATCGATCTGGCGCACCGGGTCCGCAATCCAGGCCCCCCAGGTCCGCAAGTACCTCGGCGTCGCCGATGGGGAGCAGCTGCTGGGCTGGCTGTACGTCGGCACCCGCTGTACGCCCGGCACTTCCGCTGAACGGCCTCCGCTCGACACCACGGTCAAGATCACCTGGCCCGACGATGCGAGCGGCTGAGCCTCCCGCCAGCACTCGGACACGCAGACCAGGCCCGACAGCTCCTGCGGGCGCCAGACCGAACCCTGCTGAGCACCACCGTGAAAGGCCGACCATGCACAACATCCACCAAATCGAGACACACGGGCGCCCCGTACGCGTGAGCGTGGACCCCGAACCCGAGCAGGAAGGACGTCCCGCCCTGTGGCCGAGCGTGGGGGAGTACCCCATCTACGACCCGTTCCTCTACACGACCATGACCACCGACGACGAACGCAACAAGCGCTTCCGCACGGCACTGTCCCACCTCGCCCCCAACAGGCGCATATTGGACATCGGGACTGGACAAGACCTTCTCTGGGCGCGCGAAGGAGTCCAGGCGGGCGCCCGGCACGCTGTGGCCATCGAGGTCATTGAGGACGCGTTCCACAAGGCGGCGGCAAACCTGTCGGCCTTCGACCCACAGGACCGGATCACGCTCCTGCACGGCCAGTCGACCAACCTCCAGTTCGCGCCCAGAGCCGATGTCTGCGTCGCGGAGATCATCGGCTCCCTGGCGGGCGCCGAAGGCGCGGCGGCCGTCCTGACCGATGCCCGGAGCCGCCTCTTGGCGCCCGGGGGACTCGTGGTGCCCCACCGCGCGGAGACCCTGGCCGCAGCAGCCTGCCTGTCCGATCTGCTTCCCGAGCAGCCGGTGGCGTTCGCCGAGGCATCCCTTCCGTACCTACGGAGCATCTTCGACTGGCACGGCACGCCCTTCGACGTGCGGCTCAGGGTCGAAAACCCCTCTATCGGGGCGCTGCTCTCCGAAGGCGTGCCCGTCGAGGTGCTCGACTTCAACGGCGATCTGCGGACGGAGCAGCGCAGGACAACGCGCTTGGTCATCACGCGGCCCGGCCGCGTGGACGGCGTGCTCACATGGCTCAATCTCTGGTGCCTGCCGGACGAAGAGCCACTGGATGCCCTGCACATGAAGACGAACTGGGCCACCATCTACCTGCCGCTCTTCGACATCCCCAGGCCCGTCGCTCCTGGAGACGTCCTGGAACTCACTTTCGCGGCCGCTCTCAGCGACGACGGGGTTCATCCGGACTATCAACTCAGTGCCGCACTGCACACCCCGAATGGAGAAGGCCACCACGGCTCCCTGGAATCCCCGCACCACGGCGGTCCCTTCAGGGCCCACTGGATTTACCGGAGCCTGTTCCCGACAAGCTGACAGACGCCCAGGGCAGGCGGGTTTCGCAGCCGGGTCAGAGCACGACGTGGCGGCCTCTGGCCTCGGATGCGTACAGCACAGGTCAGAAGCCGCGTAGCGGCTCGCCTGCCTTCAAGTGGTCGAGACGTTCGGAGAGCCGCCGGCTCATCAGGTGTTGGGACGCCTGGGAGGCGCGCTTCGAGGCAGTCGCGTGCTCAGCCGAGTCGCCGCGCAGCCGGGCCAGCTCGGCCTCGGTGATCAGGAGTTCAACCGTGTCCCGTGTCCGGTCCGACGGAAGGGCCGACGCCTCCTTCAGGGCCTGTACCCCCTGTTCGGCCAGCCCTGCCACGGCGAATGCCCATGCCGCCTGCCCCTCCAACTCGCGCAGGTCGAACCACTCCAGCCAGGTCGGGCCGGTGCTGCTCTGAGCGCGGGCGAAGAACTCGCGGGCACGCTTCACCGCAGCCACGACATGGTCCGTCTGCTCGTTCAGCGCCCATGCTCGCGCTTCGGTCACGCACGCGTAGGCCCTGACGAGGGGAGGCGTCCCCTCGGCCGCCAGGACAGCACTGCGGGCGTGCGCGAGGACGTCGGCCCGCCCGCCCTGGGTCGCAGCCAGTCGGGCTTGGTGGATGTGGACCCGGGTGATGCGGGCGCGGTCGCCGATCGCCTGGGCGAGCCGCATCGCCTGAAGGTCGTATCGCTGGGCCAGGCCGGGGAGCTGGTCGTCGTAGGCCATCGACGCCATCGCGAGTACCGCGTCCACCACGCTGCCGTACAGCCGGCGCCCGGTCCGCGCGGAGAAGCTCCCGTTCAACATCGGCGTGGCGTGCGTGTCCATCATCGACGCGAACACCCCGCGGAACTTGCCCCCGCCGTGCTGCGAGTCCAGCCTTCCGTACAACCTGGTCTGCTCGTCAAGCAGGTCGATGTCCGCCGCCGTGACCTTGTGCCGTCCCTGGCCACCGATAACGGCGTCCGCCGGCATCACGAGTGCCTCCCGCGACGCAGGACCGAACACGCTCGGAGAGAACGCGCTCTTGACCACGTTGCGCCTGCGCATGGCATCCAAGGCCCACAGCTTGGAGAGCATGCGCACGGCGTGGGGGACGTCCAAGTACTCCAACGACTGTGCCGCGACCAGGCCGGTGTCAGACGGCCAGCCCAAGCTCTCCGGCGTCACGACCCGGTTCAGCGCTGCCGACAGCACGTAACATGCGGCGGCTGCCAGGTCGTCGCCGGGCGTCGCGCCCTTGCACCACCGCGAGACGGTGCTCGTGACCACCGAATAGGGCAGACGGATCGCTTCGCACCGTGCGCCGATCCGGCGGGCGAAGCCGCTCATCGACCAGTCCAGCATCTCAAGGTGCTTGAGTAAGACCTCGTTGCGCTCCGATCTCGGACTCATCGTCGCGCCGCCCATCCCGGTGGGGACAGGAAGAGAACCGGAGCGTCGACGGCTGGGCCCCGTGCGCCCGGGTGCCTCGGCTTGCTGCGGCTTCGGCGGGCCTGTGGGCCGAAGCTCTCCAGGACCAGCGTTGTCCGGCTGACGGTCATCGCTGGTCCTTCGAGATACGGCGGATGACGAGAGGTGAAGGAGTGCCGATCGCCGGCCAGGTGCCCCGGGTCGCCGACAGCAGCGGATCCTGCTGCCCGGTCCGCCCACCGATCGGGTCCGTCTCGCCCGTTGCGGGCTCGGGATGCTGGTCGTATATCGAGACGTGACGGAGAAAGGCGTGGATGGCGGACGGCGCGTACCCGAAGTACTTGCCGCGCTCTGCGTCGTCCCAGGGCTGTCGAGGGCCCCAGTCGACGGTGTGACAGGTGTCGAAGTAGACCGACAGGCCGAGCCGGATACGCGGAAAGCCAGGTCGACCCCGAAGGGCCGCCCAGACACGCACGGCGTCGGTCACGGTGCCCACGGACAGGTAGCCACCCCTGCGGGTGCCGCCGACGGGCACCGCGAGGAGCACGTCGCCGTCCACCTTCACACCGACCGCGCAGTCGAGGAGGTCCGGTTCGGCAAGGCGCTGCCGGAACCAGGTGTAGTCCTCGGCACACCCCTGGGGCGAGGGACGGCAGAGCAGCGCGGCAATGCGCGCGACCAGGGAGCGGGGCATGCGGAGCGTGTGCCTTCCGCCGTGGCCTTCGGTCATGCCGTGCGGCTGATCGGGTTGTTGAGGATGTTGGTGAGGGTGTCCCGGTCCAGGCGCACCACGACCGTGTGGTGGTCGGATAAGCCCTTCATATTGATGACCTCGACCTCGCGCACGGCAGGCAGGAGCTGCTTGCTGGCGTAGATCCGGTCGATGCGCGAGTCCGGCCCGTGCGTTTCGTAGGCGTCGACCGTCGGCGCGACTGCGGCGGTGTTGCCCGCGGTGGTGGCGAGGTGGCGGGCGACGTCCTGGAGGCCGGCGGTGCGCAGGGTGTCGTCCGGTCGGTCGTCCATCCGGCGCACGTTGTCCAGTCCGATGTAGGAGCGGTGCGCCCGGTGGGGCTCGTCGGGGATCTCCTCCAGGACGGGCAGGGCCGGATCCCCTGGGGTGCCGGGCACGGGGTAGCTGTTGTCGCCGCCGAGCAGCGCCGGGTAGTGGACGCGCCGGCCGTCGACCTTGACCCATCTGTCGTTCCACTGGGTCAGCCGCTCGGCCTCCGACAGGCGCGTGGTGGTGGAGCCGTAGTTGAGGTGGTATGAGCCCACGATCAACGGGACCGCGCCAGGGGCTGTGCCAGCGAGCTGCAGGCTGCGCACGGTCGGCGGGAGCACCCACATGGGGCCGGTCTTCGGGAACTCGCCGACGGGGGTGAAGAGGTTGGTGTCGTGGTAGAGGGCGGTGCAGCACTCGGGGCCGATCAGTCCGGCCATGCCGAGCACGGCTTCGGCCGCGTCTGCGAGCGCGTTGCCGTCGTCCTGCGCGTTCCACACCTCCTGCCGCAGGAGCAGATGCAGGTCGAGCGACGCCAACTTGTCGTGCATCCGCTGCCACAGTGCGCGGTCGCCGCCGCCGTTGTTCTCGAAGTTGCAGATCGCCGCGTTGATGAGCATGGAGATTTCCCCCAGAGATAGAAGTGTCAGCGGGCAGGCGTGAGGACCTGGCGGAGGACGTTGAGGTCGAACCGCGCGACGAGCAGGGCGTGGTCGGACACCTCCCGCACCTCGTCGGTCGCCAGGACGTCGAAGCCGATGAGGGCCGGGGCGAGATCGGGGGTGCCATACATGCGGTCGATGCGCTGAGCCGCCCCCTGGTCGGTGCGCTTCAGACTCGCCGTCGCCGCGAGCGCGCCGGGCCGGCCGAGGGTGGTGGCGGCGTGCAGGCCGAGATCGGTGAAGACCGGATCGCCGCCGGAGAGGATCTCATCCGGCCGGGTGTCCGAGACGCGGCGGCCGTCACGCTCGATGGTGCGGTGCTGGTAGTGGACGCGGTCCGCGACTTTGTCCCAGTCCGGGAGCGCCACGGACTCCAGTGCCGTCTGGTGCGGGTAGCTGTTGGCGTCCATCCCGACGAGGGCGCTCCGGCCGTGGTCGGCGAGCGTGGTGAGCCTCCTCGCCTCGGTCGCGCGCATGTCCGGGTCGAAGTGGCACAGGTGGGCCGACGCCAGATCCAGTGACTTCGGACACCCCTTGAGGCGGACACGGGGATTGCAGATCGGCTTCCACGCCAGGTCGTGCTCGAACTCGCCGTCGACGAGGAACAGGGCGGGATCGACCATCACGCCGACGGGGTTGCGGCTGCGCCCCTCGCGTGGCGCGGCCATAAACGGCGTGAGGCCGCCGAGCCGGTTGGCCTCGGCGTACAGGTCGGCCTTCCCCCGGTCCCACGCGCCGGTCAGCTCCTGGCGCAGCACGATGTGCGGTTCGATGTCGGCGAGGATGTCGCGGGCCAGGTCGCGGTGGTCGTCGCCTCCGCTCGGGCCGCGGCCGTTGTGCTCGATGTTCCAACAGACGACGCGCAGTTCATCGGTCACGTGTGGGTTCTCCTTGCTGACGGTCTCGACGGTGGACGGGAACGGCGGCGCGGTTCACCGGTCGGGGGTGAGAGCTGCATCCGCCTGGGGCAGTTCGAGCGTGACGATGAACGGCAGGTGGTCGCTCAGGCCCCGGGCTTCCTCGGTATCGGGGACCTCGCACCCGGTGAGGGCGGGAGCGAGGTCCGGCGCGAGGAGGATGTGATCCGAGCGGTGGTCCCACCGCTCGGCGTCGCTCCAGTAGCCGGCCGTGCGTGGCACCGGGATGCCGAGCGCCGCGACAGGATCGATGAAGCCTGCGTGCACGAGCTTGGCCATCGCCAGGCGGTCACTGCCGCCGTAGCTGCCGTCGGCCAGTTGCGACCGGTGGCGGGAGTGCAGTTCGGCCGGAATGACTCCCCAGTCCTCCAGCTCCTCGTCGACGACACCTTGGACGTTCAGGTCTCCGGCCAGGACGACGCGCCGGCCGGCGGCGCCGTACTCGGTCAGCCAGTCGGCTTCGCGGGAGCGGCTGCTGCCGCTGAAGGGCGCCAGGTGAGTGTTGAGTACGGTGAGTTCGCGGCCATCCACGGTGAGGTGGGCCCGCGAGACGACGTGGTGGAAGGTGCCTTCTGCGACATCGAGGTGGAACGCCGTGCACCGCACGCGGGGCCACCGGTAGAGCGTGACCAGGTGGCAGTTGTGGCTATTCGACGGGGCGAACTGCGCCTGCATTCCAAGAAGTTCGGCGAAGCCGAGCATGCGGGCGTAGCCGCCCTCGTCCCACCTCTTCGCCTCCTGCAGGCACAGGACGTCCAGGTTCTGCGCCCGCAGGAACTCCGCCTGGGCGCGCCAGCGTTCACCGCCGCCGTTGAGCAGGTTGTACGTACCCAGCCGCACGGTGATGGTCATGCCACACCGCCGACAGCCGCCGGGTGGCGGCCGCGGACCGACGCGGCGTGCCGGTTGTCGTGCGGCTGATACATCGCTGCAGACCGGTGCAGGATGGTGCGCATCTGCGCGAAGTCGAACTCGGCACGCAGAGGCAGGTGGTCGGACAGCCGGCGCAATTCAGGGCTGTCGCAGACGGTGAAGCTGGTCAGGGCTGGGGCGAGTTCCGCGCTGAGGTATCCGCGGTCGATGCAGTACCTGGGGCCTTTCGGTCGGCCGGGGTGGTCGCGGTAGCCGGAGCTGGGGGCCAGAGCTTCGGGCTGATCGAGGTGCTCGGCGGCGTGGCGTGCCATCTCGACGTAGCCGGCCGCCAGCAGTTCACGGTCGGGGCGCACGTCTGTGTGCCGCCGGCCGGCGCAGTCGTAGGTGCGGTTGGCGACGAAGGCGTGGTCGGTGTAGTCGTCCCAGCGGATGTCCGTGCCGACGCGATAGCTGTTCCAGTCGCCGAAGATCATGGCCAGCCAGCCGGGTTTGGCGAGAGTGGTGCACCAGCGGGACTCGGTCAGGCGGTGCTCGGGCGACCAGTAGCAGGTGTGCATGCTGACGGCGCTGATCTGCCGGGGGCTGAGGGTGCCGTCAGCGTCGCGGAGGCGGACGGCGAGGTTCGCCGGCGCGTGCCAGGGTGCCCATGCCTGCGGGTATTCCTCCGTGCACACCAGCGGTCCATCGCGGCGGACGAAGATCGCGTTGTCGTTGGAGCTGCCGGGTCGCGGGACAGCGATATGGCCGTCCATGTCCAGGAGTTCCGACACCCGGGCGAGCTGGTCCGGTTGGACTTCCTGCTGGAAGAAGATGTCAGGGCGCTGCTCCTGGACCCAGCGGGCGCCCGCCTCCAGGTTGATGCCCTTCTCCAGATTCCAGTTCAGAACGGTGATCGATTCGTTCATGCCGCGCACCTCTCGGGCAAGGAGAAGGGGATCGGGTCCGCTGTAGCGGAGGTCGATAAGGAGCCGAGCGGCCCGTGGCGCTCGCGGAGGTGCCGGGCCTGCTCGGCGTAGGGAGGCAGGTCAGCGCCGGCCCTTCGGGTGTCGAGCTGCGCGAGGTCGGCGATCGGGTGCGGCTGGAGCTGCCCATCAGAGCGGTACCAGTGCTGGGTGCCGTACAGCTGGGGCTGCCTGGCGTTGACGAGGCAGCGGTCGTGCAGGTGAGCCAGCTGGGCACGAGTGGCTTCACCCGCTGTTACGGCCACTTGGAGCAGTCGCAGAAGCCTCTGCTGAAAAGCCGGATCGTGGTCGCAGTGGACCGCGATACTCACGGCCGCCTGGCACGCGTTCTGGCCCACCGTCCGGCGCCCCGGCCACTGCCTGAGACTCTCCACGATGCGGTGCAGCGCCACGGCGTTGTCCTGCTGCGCCTTCTGGGTGGCCGCGAGGGCATCTGCTGCCATGCGGACGCGTTCCGGCCCGGGCGTGCGCCACTGCTCTCTGGTGATTTCCACGCGGCTCAGCAGTTCGGCAGCGAACGCGGCGTGACTCGGGCTCGACTCGTACGGCTCGCTCACGGTGTCACCGGCCTGGAGGGTCCTGCCGCCCAACGGCCGCGCTTTGTGTTGCCAGTCTGCCCGTGGCGGCACTGAGCCCGCGCAAGCGGAGCCATGGTGGGGGATGAGGGGGTGTTGAAGCTGGCGAAGGGCCCTATGTCGCGGAAGCCCGGGGGCGGCACGCGGACCGTGAGCAGAAGACGTGTCAGCTGCAGCGACACCCGTAGCCAGAGGTCACCGCTCAGGGAGAACCGGGTCTTCACGGCACCGCCCCCTCTGGAGTGGACGGCCGCGCCGTGCCGCCGCAGTGCCCGACCGTCTTTCGGCCTGTCCGGCAGGGTCACCTTGCTCATGAAGCGGGCTCCTTCTCCGCGGACACTGCGGGCAGTACGGGGATCTCCGTGGTGATGAAGGCGTCGAGACTGTCCGCGCGGCACGCATCTGCGGTCAGCAGGACGACCAGTCCGTCGGGCGGGCCCGCCGACCGGTGACGGTTCCACCCGCACTCGTCCACCAGATGACCGATGAGGCGCTCGCCGGCGGAGTCACGGTGGTGGCGAAGGGGGACGGTGCACGCCACCCGGGTGTAGTCACACAGGGCGGCGTAATGGCGGGCCCAGATCGTCAGGAGCCAGCCGATCCTGTAGCCGACGCCTGGGGCGGCAGCGGCGCAGGACAACGCCAGTGTCGGCTGAGCGGTGTCGGAGTCCGTCCACGGCGGCGCGGCCAGAGCGGTCCGATCGAGTTGGAGGCAGGCGACGAAGGCGTTGTCGTCGGTGTCTACAAGGACGGCCATCTCGCGCTCGTCGCGCAAGGAATCGAGTATCGGCCGGGCGCTCTCCGCGGGCAGCTCGCGCTCTCGGCGCCAAGTCATGACCTGGGCGCTGAGCACTTCGTATTCGGTACGTCCGTCCAGGTGACGGATCAGGTACGGAGGTGTGGTGGGGTGCACGGAGCTTCCGGCGGAATGAGGGCTTGGCGCAGGCCCGAGGAGGGTGCCGGGTGCGCCTATGGAGGCGTTGTTGGTCACCGGCTGGCCCTGGGGCGCGGGGCGGCGCGGCGCGGGGTGCTGGTGAGGCCGGACGGAGCGGTGAGCGCGCCGTTGAGCAGCTCGGCGTGGGTGTAGCCGGCGCCGGGTGGGGTGTGCCAGTGCAGGTCGGTGCCGGCGGTGACTTGTGCGGCGGGGATCGTGAGGCGGGTGCCGGGCCGCAGAAGGCGTATCCCGTGACGGGCCCACGGCCCGGGGCGGACGGAGTCGGGGTCGAGGAGGATGTGCCAGCTGCCGCTGTAGGGGTCGGCGAGCACCGGCCCGTGCCCACCGGCGGCCTGTAGTAAGGCGATCAGCGGAGGTGCGAGGGTTGCCGGGAGCCGTACGGCGTCGAAGTGCTCGCCGCACCCCCAGGTACGTAGGCCGCCAGGCGGCGGTACCCACGGCGGCAAGGTGAGGGACGGGGATTCGTACGGGGAGGACGTCAAGCGCATCAATGTGTCCTTGTGGGATCGGGGCTGCAGGAGCGCAGCAGCGACAGCGCGTGGAGGTTCTCGGAGCGGGTTTGGGCGGACGAGGTGAAGCGCCGTCATAGCGCCTTCACCGCCGGGGGCCCGACTGCGTGCGGATCGGAGATCGCCTCTGTCAGCGCGGGTCTGGCGTGGGCGCGCAGCCGCAGACGGACGACGCGTTCACCGGTCGGACTCCGACTGGTCGGCGATCGGGTCTCCCACCCGAGGTCGCACAGGTACTTCAGTAACCACTGGGCTGCCTCATCGGCGGCTCCGGGCTGGCACGGAACATCGCACCAGATCCACATCAGCCGGCTGTTGGCCGCGTAATCGGCAAGCCACAGGGTCATCATCCGTCCGACCTGGCTCGACCCGGCCGTCACCGGGTCAAGGGAGACCAGAAGTCCCGGATCGCGGCCGTCGGCGCCCCAGTGCCGCATCTCCGGATCTCTGTGCAGGACAAGAGCGCCGACGAGGATGCCGCCCTCGTAGAACCCAAGGGCGCCGGCTTCCCGGAGAAGGGCATTGGCGCGATCGGCGGAGACGGTTATGCCCTGTCCAGCGAGCAGGTGGGCGCGGTCTGTGGCCAGGGCCGCGGCTTCAGCGCGAGCGGCGTCGGTGTTGATCGGCAGCACCTCGTATACGGGCGCCGTGGGCCTACGGCCCGTCGGAGATTGTCGCCGGTCGCCGTCATGGAAGCTGCCCTGGGCGCTCATCGGGCGGGCTCCGCCGTAGCCGTTGCTTCGGTCTCGGGCTGAGTGTCCGAGGTGCCGAGAATGCCCCACGTGTGTGCCAGCCCGACCAGGTGGGTTGCGTTGCGGGCGTTCCCTTTGTCCACGGTGGCGTCGATTTCGGCGCGCACGTCGTCGGCCGGCACACCGATGGCATTCCCGATGTCGGCGTTGAGGGTGTGCTTGGCGATGGCCCGTATGACCGTCACTTCGTGCTTGGTGAACGCCGGAACCGTCCCGCTGCTGGCCGGTGGGGGAACCTCCCGGGCGGCGAGAAGGGTGTGGACGAGGACGGCGCGCGAAGATCCCGGGCAGCCCATCTTCTTGCGGGCCGCACCGAGGTGGCTGGCCACGCCATCCACGGACAGGCAGACCTGGCTGGCGATCGCCTTGTTGGACACGCCGTAGACGAGTCGCGCGGCGACGCGCCGCTGGTCAGCAGTGAGGGTCGTGGCGGGCAGGGCGGTGGTCATGTGGAGTCCTGGGTCGGCGATGTTGTGTGACGAACGCGGGGTGGTGGAGGTGCGCCGGCGGGGACGGCAAGCACTGTCTCCGCCGACGCGGTAGCGGCGCCGCTTCTACGCCGAGGCGTGCAGCACGACGGGCAGCGCGGTGACGTCGGTGCCGATGAAGGAGCGCTGCGGCTCGAGGTCCTCGACCTTGCAGGCCAGGGCGATCTGGGGGAACCGCTCGAACAGGGCCGGGAGCGCTACTTCGGCTTCGAGCTTGGCCAGCGGGGCACCCAGGCAGTAGTGGATGCCGTGGCCGAAGGCCATGTGGTCCTTGTCGTCCCGGTCGATGCGGAAGGCCTCGGGATCGTCGTGGACGCCCGGGTCGCGGCCGTGGGCGCCGAAGCCGATCAGGATGGCGTCGCCTTCCTTGATGATGACGCCCTCGCCGAGGTCGATGTCCTTGGTGGCGTAGCGCAGGGGCAGGTGCATGATCGGCGGGTGGAGGCGGAGGGCTTCCTCGATGACGTCGCGCCAGCGCCGGGGGTCGGCCAGAACGGTCGCCAGCTGGTCCGGGTGGTTGAGGAGCTCGCGTACGGCGGCGTTGATGAGGGCGACGGCGGTCTCGCTGCCCGCCCCGATCATCAGGATCAGGGTCGAGATCAGCTCGATGTGGCTGAGCCGGTCACCGTCTTCCTCATGGGCGGCCAGCAGCAGGCTGGTCATGTCCTCGCCGGGGGTGGCCCGTTTGACGTCGATGAGTGTCTGCATGGCCTGGTAGAGGTCGTGCTTGGTCGCTTCGGCCTGCTCCGCAGTGACGTCGGTGGCGAGGACGGAGTCGATGACGCGGAGCATCTCGGGGCGCTGATCGGCGGGAACTCCGAAGAGGTCGCAGATCAGGCGCGTGGGCACCCGGTAGGAGAAGTGGGTGCGCAGATCGACGGGCGCGGTCTGGTCCTGGTGGGCCAGGGTGTCGAGGAGGTCGGTGACGATGGCCTGGAGGACCGGGCGCATCGCTTCGACCCGCCCGGGGGTGAAGGCGCGGCTGACCAGTTGGCGCAGGCGTTTGTGGTCGTCGCCGTCGGCGGTGAACATGCTGACCACGTCGACCCAGGCGTAGAGCCACGGTATGGAACCCGGGGTGTGGGAGGGCCAGGACTTGCGGGCGTCCTTGGAGACATCGGGATGGGTCAGGAGCCGCTTGGCGACGTCTCCGCGGGTGACCGACCAGGCGGGGACATCTTCCGGCATACGGACCCGGACGGCCGGGCCGGCCGCCCGAAGCTCGTCGGCCTGGGCGAACAGACGGCGGCCGCCGCTGCTGTCGAGTGTCACGGTCGCGGTCCGGGCGGGGGTGCTGGTCACGAGGAACCTCCTGCGAGAGCGGCGGTGGGAAGACGGTCTTGCGACTTGGGCCGGAACCTGACGGGCATCGTCTGCGGGCACTGGTGGAAAGGGCCGTGCCGCAGAAGGGGTTCCGGGTCGGTGGAGATCAGCTCCATGTCCCAGAGCTGGTCCAGAACGGTCTCGACACCGGTCTGGACAATCGTGGTCGCCTGGGAGATCGCGGGGCAGCGGTGCGGGCCCGCCGACCAGGCGAGGTGGCTGCGGTTGTCGTACCCGAGGCCGTCGGGGAGCGCCGGGTCGGTGTTCGCTGCCGCGTGGGAGATGAGAACCGGAGACCCCGCTGGCACGTACGCCCCGTGGAGGTAGGTGTCGTGGCGGGCGAAGTGGACGGAGAAGTTCGCCATCGGCGGGCGCTGCCACAGTGCCTTCTCCAGGGCGCGGCGCACGGTGAGAGTTCCGGCGGCGAGGTTGCCGGCGTAGTCGTCGTCGCGCAGGAGCAGGTGAAGGGTCCAGGCGGTGCACGCGGCGGCGGGGATGATGCCGGCGCCGACGGCGCAGAACAGCTGGTTGAGTGCTTCCTCGTCCGTCAGGGCGGCGGCGTGGTTGATCATCCAGGAGGTGAGGTCCTGGCCGGGCTGGGCGCGGCGAATCTGGATGAGCTCGTACAGGAGTCCTGCGAAGTCGGCTGCGCCCTGGGCCGCTTCGGGGCCGGCGCTGATGAGGTCCTGGCACGCGCGCACCATGCGGGTGGACTTCTCGGGCGGGCATCCGAGGAGTTCGGCGAACACCAGCATGGGGAGGATGTCGGCGAAGTCGCTCATGATGTCGGCCTGGCCGTCCCCGATGATCCGGGCGATCAGCGTCAGGGCGCTGCGTTGAGTGATCTCCCTGAGCCAGTGGGGGCTGATGCGGGCGATGCAGTCGTCCATCGCCCAGCGCAGGCGGGCGTGCTCCTGGTCGTCGGTGTAGAGGACCGAGGGACGCCAGGCCATCATGCCCAGCACGGGGCTGTCGCCCGGAACTTCGCCGTTGGCCAGGGCTGCCCAGCGGCGAGAGTCCTTGGAGTACGTGCGCGTGTCGTTCAGGAGGGTGACGGCGGCACGGTGCTGTGTGACGACCAGGGCGTGGACGGTGGGGGCGATTTCGGCCCAGCCGACGGGTCCCTGGCTGCGCAGTTGGTCGTAGGTGGCTTGGGGATGGGCGGCGAAAGCGGCCCCGTGCAGCATGGGGCAGCCGCTCGCGGAGAGCGGGGGCGGCGTGGTCATGAGGCGGGCTCCAGGCTGCGACGGGACAGCAGGTGGGAGACGAGTGCTATCAGCGGAGACTTCGCCGAGCTCTTTTCCCGTACGTCGCACTCGACGAGGGGCGTGGACGGGTGGAGGTCCAGGGCCTTGCGCAGTTCGGATTCGCTGTAGCGGGGGGAGGCCGCGAAGGTGTTGACCGCGACCACGTAGGGCAGATCGGCTTCTTCCATGCGCCCCATGGCGTCCCAGGACTCGGTGATACGCGCCGTGTCGACCAGGACGACGCCGCCGAGGGCGCCCTGCATCAGCTCGTCGATCATGTAGTCGAACCGCGGCTGACCGGGGCCGCCGAACATGTAGAGCACGATGTCGTCGGTCAGGGTCAGGCGGCCGAAGTCGAGCGCGACCGTGGTGGTGTTCTTGTCCGACAACCCCCGCAGTGTGTCGACGATCTCGCCGGCCTTCGTCATCCGTTCCTCGGTTGACGTGGGCCTGATCTCGGAGACCGCACCGACGAACGTGGTCTTGCCGACGGCGAAGGGGCCGAGCACGACGATCTTCACCGAGTGGCTGACACCGGGCGCCAGGTAGTTGCCCTCAGAGGTTGATGAGCGCATCGCGGATCCTCTCCAGCAGCTGTCTGTCGTGCTGCTGAGCGGCGGGTACGGGGTCACGGCTGACGAGGTGGCTGCTGTCGACGAGGGAGGAGACCAGCACCTTCGTCACAGCGGCCGGGAGTTGCAGGTCGGCGCTGACCTCGGCCAGCGACAGCACTCCGGGCAGGCAGTGCTGCATCAGCCGGCGGGAGTGGGCGTCCAGGCCGTGCAGCGGCTTGTCCGGGTCGGCGATCAGCAGAGTGGCCAGGTCCAGGGTGCGGCGGGTGGGCGCGGCCCTTCCCCCGGTCGGGGTGTAGGGCCGCACCATCCCGGCGCGCCGCCGGCCGCGGGGGGTCACGACGTTCCGTACGCTGTCCGCTCCCGGGCGGACAGCGCGGGAGCCAGGCCCTTGATGGCCTTGATCGTCGCCCCGGAGGCGACGGCCACTTCGGGCGCGGTCATCTCCGCGGCGACGGATACGGCCAGCGCGGTGTTGTGCCCGGCTCCGAAGACGAGGATGCAGCGGTTCGGCAGGTCGATGATGACCTTGCGGGGGGTGTCCTCGTCCTCGTTCGCTTCGGCGAGCTCGGCGATGGAGCGGCCGAGGGAGAAGATGCTCGAGGAGCTGGCCCCGGCGCGGTCGGCCACATCGCGGTGGACGCCGTCCGAGTGGGCCAGGACCATGCCGTCGGAGCTGAAGAGGACGGCGTGCAGAACGCCCTTCTCCTCCGCGAGTCGGTTGAGGACCCAGGACATGTCGTGGGTGTCGGCGGTGGGCTGCTGGTCAGGCACGGAACTGCTCTCCTTCGGTGGGGCTGGACTCGTGGTCGCGGATGGTTTCCGCCAGGTGGGCAAAGCCCTGCGTGAACGTCTCGGGGTCCTCGGCAGGCGCTGGCGCGCCGGTGGCTACGGGGGCCGTGGGACGGGGCGAGCGCCTGCGCCGCTGCGGCAGGACACTGCCGTCCGACGGCTCGCCCCGTCGGTCGGCCTGGTCCCCTTGCGGGGGAGCCTCGGTCGGTGAGGCCGAGGCGTGCCCTGGGGTCCGAGAGGCCGCTGCTCGGCGCTCCGCCTGGGTTTCCTCTGCGGTCGGACCGTGTCCGAAGAGTTCCCGCGGGATGCGAAGGACGGCCCGCACGCCGCCGTACGGGGACGTACTGGTGACATCGGCGGCGAAGCCGTACTCGCCGGCGAGGCGGCCGATGACGGCGAATCCGAGCTGGCGTGTGTCCTGCAGAGTCGTCACGTCCAGCACGGTGTGCCGCGACAACTTCCGGGCGGCCTCCTCACGCTGATAGGCGTTCATGTTCAGGCCGCCGTCGTCGACGACGATGCAGAATCCCGTCTGGAACGCCTGCACTTCGACGAAGACCTTGCCGTCGGAGTACGCGGTGGCGTTGGACAGCAGCTCGGTGAGCGCCACCGTGACCGGCTCGACGACACGGCCTTCGAGCCAGGTCTCGCCGCTGCCGGGCTCGTAGGTGTAACTCACCCGCAGATAGGCGTTGATCCGTCCCCGCGCGGATTCGACGACCTCGCCGAAGGTGCAGTCCGCACGCTGCAGACCGGGCCACGAGCCGGCCAGGATGCGCGTGCGCTGGAGGGTGTGCAGGGCCTGGGTGACCAGGTGGTCGAAGCCCATCAGGCTCTGGTGGTACGTCGTGCCTTGGGGGTAGCGGTCCATCTCTTCGACGACGTTCAGCTGGCAGCGGTGCAGGTGCGTCTGCGCCTCGTCGATGATGTCCCGCACTGAGGACCGCGCGGAGAGCCCGATCTGATCGCGGGTGACCGTGAGGGCCTCCTGGAGCAGCCCCATCACGGTCTGATGGCCGTGGTCGATGGGACTGCCGGCGAGACGCTCCTGGCTGAGTCCGGGCACCGGCACGCCACGGTGTCCGCGGGCGAGGGCGTCCACCAACGCGGGCATCCGCACCTCAGCGAAATGCTTCGACTCCGCCTCCATCGCGCCGGCGTATGCGAGCGCGGAATCCCGCTGGGCTTCCAGGGGTGTGACCCGGGCGGCCAGGGCCCGCTTTCTGCGGGCCTGCACTATGAGGCCCACCGATGTGGTGGCGAATCCGCCACCGAGCAGTGCGGTCGCGGTCACCAGCGAATCGAGCATGAGAGGTCCTCGCGCGAAGTGGGGGTCGACTGTGAACGGGCGGGGGCAAGGCCGAAGCGGCCCGCTTCAGGCTGCGGGCGAAGAGCCGTGAGCAGCGGTAGGGACGCATACAGCGGCAGGGGCGCGGAGTAGACGCGGCCCTCGTTGTTGCCGAGTCGGGCCCAGTGGAGATCCTCGGCCGGGCCGGAGCTCAGCGGGGGCACGGCCAGAACTCCGCTGTCGCGGTGGTGCACCGGCCAGGGCCAGCACATACCGCGGCCGGAATGGGGCGGCAGGATCAGTACCCACTCGTTCCCGCGGGCCATCGCGGCGCCCACCGGGTGCGGGTTGATGTGACCCAGCAGGGAGAGAATCCGGCGTGCCGCCAGCTCGGGCATCGCCGCGGTGTCACAGTCGCGGCCGATCTCGACAGCGACCGGGGCGTCGGCGGTGATCGTGTCCGGGAAGAGGTCCGCGATCGCGGGCACCGTGTTCATGCGGCGATCACCGGCCTAGCCGTCCGCTCCAGCTCGTTCATCAGGACGGCACTCTCGATCAGGCCGATCATCGAGAAGGCCTGGGGGAAATTCCCCAGCTGGCGGCCTGACGCCACGTCGTACTCCTCGGCGAGCAGACCGACGTCATTGCACAGTGCGAGCAGCTGCTCGAACAGGGCCCGGGCTTCCTCCAGCTGGCCGGTGAGCGCGAGGGCGTCGACCATCCAGAAGGAGCAGAGCAGGAAGCTCCCCTCGTCACCGGCAAGGCCGTCGACTCCCACCTGGTTGCCGTCGGTCGGATAGCGGTGGACCAGGCCATCGTCCGTCGAGAGCTCGCCGCGTACTGCGGCGACCGTGCCGATAACCCGCGGGTCGTCCGGCGGGAGGAACCCGGTGCGCGGGAGCAGCAGCAGGGCCGCGTCCAATTCGGTGGATCCATAGGACTGGGTGAACGTGTTCCGCTCGGAGTCGTAGCCCTTCTGGCACACCTCGGCGTGGATGGCGTCGCGGAGCTCGGCCAGTTCGGCCAGGTCAGCGTCGAGGACGCCAGCCTCCACCAGGCGCACCGTGCGGTCGACCGCGACCCAGGCCATGATCTTGGAGTGCACGAAGTGGCGTCGTCCGCCGCGCACTTCCCAGATGCCGTCGTCCGGCTCCTGCCAGCGCCGCTTGAGGTAGTCGACGAGCCCGAGGTGCAGGGTCGCGGTGCGCTCGCACCGAGCGATGCCGTGCACATGGGCCAGATACAGCGTGTCGATGACTTCGCCGGGAACATCGAGCTGGAGTTGGTCGGCAGCGTCGTTGCCTACTCGAACCGGCGTGGAGCCCTCGTACCCGGGCAGCCAGGCCAGCTCCCGCTCGGGCAAATTCCGCTCGCCCAGAATCGAGTACATGATCTGAATGTCGTCAGGGTTGCCGGCCACGGCCCGCCGGAGCCACTGCCGCCACGCCTCGGCCTCCTCGCGGTAGCCGGTACGCAGCAGGGCGGACAGGGTGATCGAAGCGTCGCGGAGCCAGGTGTAGCGGTAGTCCCAGTTGCGTACGCCGCCGATCGTCTCGGGGAGAGAGGTGGTCACGGCGGCGACGATCGCGCCGGTCGGCGCGTACGTCATGGCCTTCAGCGTGATCAAGGAGCGGACGACCGCATCACGGTACGGGCCGTCGTAGGTGCACCGCGCCACCCACTCCCGCCAGAACTCTTCGGTGGCCTCCAACGCAGCCCAGGTGTCCGGGATTTCCGGTGTCGTGAGGTGGTGGGAGGAGTGCCAGCTGAGGGCGAAATTCACCGTATCGCCGGCGCTGACGGTGAAGTGGCTGACCAAGGCGTCTTCCTTTTGGACAGTGTCCACCGTGGCGTCCAGCCAGAGGGCGTCCGGCCCGTCGATGGCAACGGTGCGGCCCTGATGTTCGTAGATCCAGGGCCGGTGCTTTCCGTATCCGAAGCGGGGGCACCAGGCGGATGCGACTTCAACCGTGCCGCTGATCCCTTCGACGATCCGGATGAGCTGCGGGCTGTGGCCGTCACGGGGAGGCATGAGGTCAACGACACGGATGGTGCCGGTCGGGGTGTCCCACTCGGATTCGAGGATGAGTGAGTCGCCGCGGTAGCCGCGTCGGTCCGCATTCGGGGCCGGGGCGCCGTCGGGGCGGGCGGGGCCGATCTGCCAGTAGCCGTGATCCCCGGTTCCCAGGAGGCGGGTGAAAACAGAGGAGGAGTCGAAGCGCGGCAAGCAGAGCCAGTCGATGCTGCCGTCCCGGCAGATCAGGGCGGCCGTCTGCATGTCTCCGATGAGTGCGTAGTCCTCGATACGCCCAGCCATGGAATATCCGTCTCGATAGGTGCGGGTGCTCCCGAGGTCTTGCGAGGCAAGGTGGGGAACAGGGGCGGGTACGGGAGCGGCTCGCTCAGTGCCACGAACCGCGCGAACGACAAACCTGAAGGCGCGGAGGGCGGGGCCGGCTTCGAGCGGCCGCGGCCGGCAGCACTGAGTTCATCGAGCCACAGCCTTCGCTCGAAGGTCGTTCAGATCGACGGCGGTGCAGCCCTGGAGCGACAGCACTTGACGGCTCGCCAGCAGCCAGGGGAGTGCGGGGTCTTCGTAGGAGACGTTGACGAGGTCCTTGCCAGGGACCATGAGCAGTGTCCGCGGGTTGTAGAGGATGCCGGCGACACCCCAGGCCAGCGGCCGTTCGACCCAGGCGGCCACGTGTTCGCGCAGGTGCGGGCAGTGCTTGACCGCGATGAGCGCACACGGTGGGCAGACTGGGGCAGCGGTGGTCAGCTCCCCCTCAGCCACCGGCTGACCGACTTGCTTGAGAACGAAGAGTTGCCGCTCCGGATCCTGCTCCAGGGTGTCGGCGCCGCAGACTTGGCACAGCATCCGGCTCACCGCACGCCGTTGGCGAAGCACGTGGACCTTCGGGAACAGCGCTCGGCCCGATCCGGGGGCGATGGACTGCCTGACCCACAGCACCCCGTCCGCGTCGCGGTCGTAAGGCATCTCGTCCGCGAAGCCGATACCTCGCCCGCTCGGGTGACGTACCACGGCGGGAGTCCGGTGATTTTCCCCGCTCCACGCGGCGATGTACGGCACCGGAAGACCCCCTTGTTCGTGCTGGGTCCTGTTCATGCTGCGGCGCTCGTCAACCGGTGCGGAGCGACGATCTTGCCGTTGGGAAGGATCTCGCCGGTGTCTTCGAAGAGGAGGACACCGTTGCACAACCGGCTCCAGCCCTGTTCCGGGTGGGCCGCGACCACGACGGCGGCCTCGCGGTCCGCGGCCTCGGCGGAGGGACAGGTGGGCTTGTGCTGGCACATGGTGAGTCCTCGGAAGAATCGGCATTGGGGGAGGAGCGATTGACTATCCGGCAGAGGGACCGGCTGCCGTGGGGGAGCACTCACCACGGCAGCCGGGAGGCAGCAGCACTACGGCCCTGCGCCTCGCTCCGGTCTTCCGGAGGCTGCGGTGACGAGGTGGCACCGGGTGCCTTCGGGATAGGACTCGGAGCCCGAGGGCGGGCGCTGGCGTACGGCGTTCACGGGGGTGTACTGCCGTGCGGCGGCGCGCGCCCCGCTCGTGGGGTGGTCGACTGCGGACTGCGCTATGAGGTGTTGTGCGGTTTCGGCCAGCAGGATCAGGTGCACCCGCGAGCCCATGTAGTCGGTCGGGGCGGCGCTGGCGAGGAGCGCGAGCCGACGCGGCCCGCCCGCTGCCAGCGCCAGCGCCGGCAGATGCTCACGGAATACGGCCACTATCTGGTCGACCTCGCCCTGGCAACGGGGAAGAGGTTGGGAGGGATCTCCCAGCACCTGGTCGATCAGGGGTACAACGATGTCGCCGCCGCTACGTAGGGGCCGCCCGAGGCGAAACAGCCGAGACGCAGGCCGTCGGCCGTTCGAGCTGGCTGCGCGAACGTCGCCACCGAACAGGGCGCCGAGAATCGGCGGGACGAGAGTGATCACGACAACCTCCCCGTGGGCCAAGCACCAAGGCGACCGTTGCGGGAGGGGACCGCCAGGTAGTCGGCGTGCTTCCCCGTCACGCCGAAGTGGCGCAGCAGCGTCCTCAATGCGCCGAGTGGGATGGGGTACTCGGCGCGCTCCCACCGGCTGACCGCCGAGACCGACGCCCCCGCTACGCGGGCCGCGTCCTGCAGCGTGGTGCCCTTCGCCTCACGCAGACCGCGCAGGTACACGCCCAACACGATCCCGGCAGGTGCCTGGGGCACTTCGGTGGGCGGCGAGAGGAGGTCAAACATGATCGTCCTTGCGTGGTGTGGCCGAGCGGTTCAGGACTGGTCGCGTGGCACAGATGACCGGGTGTCGGTAGGCCCCGGCCGGGGCTGCCGGCTCGTTCTCTGTCCTCGGACGACGAGGACGGCCATGGCTCCGACGATCAGACTGATGATGATCAGTCCGGTGCTGGTCACCGCAGCCTCGGCGTGGATCCGGCGTAGGCGATCGTGACCAGCACGAGGGCGAAGGTGAGCGCGCGCAGGCATTGGCAGTTGGGGCACCAGGCCCGTCGGCGTGGCCGCCAAGGACTAGGCACGGCAGACTTCCCGGCGCTGCGGGACGGGCGTTCCGCGCGGCGCCCGCATGCGGTCCCTGGTACGGCTGAGCGCCTCGTGCAGCGCAGCCGCCGGGGTGGTGGACACAGCTACCGGCTCCGGCCGGGTCACCCACAGGCCCGTGCAGCCGCGGCCGCCGTACCCGTCGCAGACCCACCGCCCGGTCCTGGTACCGGGCACGCAGTCGGAGTGGGCGGCCCCCCACCGGTGGAATGTGCCGGCCTCCACCGGCACCAGAAGGCTTTGGTGGCCGAGGCAGTACTTCAGCGGGCCAACCCCCGTGCCGTCGGCCACGAGGGCGTCGATTGCGGGCAGCCCCAGAGCCATTCCCACACGCACAGTGTCGTGGGCTCGCGGGAGCGCACCCGGCGGCGGTTCACCGATCGCGACATGCCACAGGTGGTGACTCCGTAAGTTCATGTGAACTGCTCTCCAGACGAGAAGACCGCTCGGGTGAATCGTGAGAGGGGGTTCTGGTGCCGTGCCGTAGCGGGGGAGGCCGGCGCGGCACCAGAACAGGGACAGGTCCCACGACTGTCAGGCGTGCGCGGAACCGATCTGGACGGCCCGGGAAGGAGCTGACCGCCCAGACAGCGGCCCGTGATCCGATGGCTCCGGGACCGCGGTCGCTGGCGTCACTCCACGGTGACGGAACCGGCGGGACAGCGGTACGCCAAACCGCGGCCACTTGTGGGCCACTTCACCCGCGGCACGAGCACAGACTGAGGGTGTTTTGGTCTGCTTTATCCATCGTCATGGGTGCGGCGCAGCGACGGGCGGCGGGCGAAGTGACACAGAAGTGGCCGCGGTTTGGCGTACCGATGCCTGCCGTGTTCCGTCACGGTGGAGGTGGGTCGATTCCGGCCGCGCCGCAGGGCGTCTCGATCACGAGGAGACGAGGTTGCCTCCGACTACCGCCGAGCTGGTCCATGACCAGAGCCTCGGAAATCTGCTAGACCACTGCGATGTCGAGCTTGCAGGACTTCTGGCCCCGCAACGCACCGCACGCGTTGCGCTCACCAGCTTCCTGGACGATGTCGACGAGGGACAGCTCGATGACGCCAAGCTGGTCGCAAGTGAACTCATTGCCAACGCCGTCAAGCACGGCCGCGGCGCGGTCCTCATAAGGATCGAGGTCTACGAACTTGGCACGGCGCTGGGCGTCGTCGACCTGGGTCATGACACCGGCGTCCTCCCCTCACACCCGCGCAACTCGTCCGTGGAGCCGGACACCGCGGCCACATGCGGACGCGGATTGTTCATCGTCCAGAACCTCGCCAACACCTGGTCGGTCGAGGAAACCGCGAACGGAAAGATCGTCATCGCTGTGCTGACGCGGGAAGGATCTCGCTGATGACCGACTTGGACACCATGAGTCGTCATCTGGGACAGGGCCTCTTAGCTCATCCCCTGGGCGTCAACCTCGGCGCCGTCGGACTGGCGGGGAGCCCCACCCGCGGCGAGGACGATGGTCCCTTCCTCGACGGCCTGCGCCGCGCCGTGGAGCTCGGCGCCAACCTCTTCGACGCAGCGGACTCCTACGGAGCCGGGCGGGCCGAACGAATGCTGGGGCGCCTGCTGAGGGAGTATCCGGATCAGACTTTCCTGATCAGCAGCAAGGTCGGGAAGATCCGAGGCTCCGCGCCGCACGCCTACGCCGACCGGCACATCCACCACCAGCTGCAGCAGACACTGGAGAACCTCTACGCCGAGGAGCTGGACCTCTACACCCTGGACTCGTGGGACTTCGGCCCTCAAGACCGCTACCTGGGCACCGCAATCGATCAGATGCACACCCTGCGGGAAGTCGGCGCCATCAAGGCCATCGGAATGCGGGGGCCATACACGCCTGCCGAAGCGACTCCCGCCGAACGCGCCGCCTGCGCCGAGCGATTCCTCCACCTCTTCCGGCTCATCAGACCGAACGTCATCTGGACTCGATGCAACGCCCTGACGCCGACCATCACGCTGGAAGGCGAAGACCTCTTCGCCTTCACGGCACGCCACGGGGTCGGCGTGATCCTCGCGGCGCCGAAGGCCCTGGGTCTCCGGAACGCTCTCGCTCCGGCCGGCGCCGAGAAGGCACCCTGTGGGCTTGAGTCGCTGTACGCCAGATTCGGTGACACTCCGGGAACGCTAACCCGGCTCGCGTTGCTGTCTGGCGTTCAGCGCGCCGGCCACTGTGCCACGGTCGTCGGCTTCACCAGTGAGGCTCAGCTCGAAGAGAGCTTCGGGTCTCTTTCCGGACCCGTCCTCACGGCCGTCGAGCTGCGGCTGCTCGACGACGCGTACGCCCGAGTCCGCGCGCAGATGCACCCGAAGCCGAAGGAGAGGCTGGCGGCCGGCACCGGCCTGTGATGGGCCAGCGCTGCCGGGCCGTTGCCGTCCATTGTGCGATCACCTTCTAGGCGAGCGTAGTCCGCGAGGTTGCGGAGGAGGGCAGGGGAACCGAGCGGATGGTCCTCCAGCGGTAGGTTCTGTCCTGGCGCCGCAGTTCCACGAGATCCACGGTCGTGAAGTGCAGCGGCACCGGCGGGAGAGACCGCAGAGGTTCGACGGCGTCGATGACCGCGGGCGCGGATCGCTCCTGGTTGCTGTAGGCGATACCCAGATGCGGGCGGAACGCCGTCGTCGGAGCGCCGCCGGGGACGCCGGCCTGCTTTCCCACAGCGTGAAGGGCGGCGTGGAGGCGGACCAGCGGTTTCCAGGGCGTGAGGCTGAAACGGACGGCGCCCCGTGAGCCGGCCAGAGGGTGAGCGAGGCCGTGGAAAGCGCTGACGGGCAGCTCCTGCGTCAAGTCGAGCAGGTGCTCCACCTGCGCGGTCGATACCTGGTCGACTGCGCCCACGCGCAGCAGGGTCACGTGCAGACCGTCGGCGGGGACAGGATCCATGCCCAGGTGCTGCAGAGCCCGTTGGCAGTGTTCCGTCCGCTGCAGCAACTGGCCGGGGTCCGGGAACGTGTGCATCCAGTAGTACTTGCGCTGCCGATCCGACCACCCGGGCCGGTCCCAGTGATCGGCCATGCGCTCGACCCGCTGGAACGCCCGCCAGTCGTGCTCGACGATCACTTCGGGATCGTCGAGGCTGGCAGGCGGCGCGCTGGGAAAGGCGCTGGGATCGGTGTCCAGCTCGGGCGACACGTAGCTCCTCGGAGGGTCAGGGTGCGATCTGCGACGCCCAGCCGACGGCGATCAGACCGACCTGCGGTTGTGACTGCCAAGTCCGCAGTTCCTCGGCATAGTCCCCTACCTCAGCTTCGTCGTGCCACCGCTCGGCGTTCTGGTAGAGCTCGACCGCCCTCTCCCAGACGGATTTGATTGGCCGACCGGTGCCTGATCTCAAGGCGCGGCGGCCCCGCGCCATGGCGTGCTCGATCTCGGGCGAGCCCTGCTTCAGCAGCGCGGATGCCACATCCAGTCCGACCAGGGCACGGCTCCACTCTGACTGTGAATGCTCGATCAGCTCTTCGATCTGGTCGGCGTGGGCCAGGACCTCCGCGGTGTCCCCGAGGGACAGCCGTGTGGTGATGGCGTTGGCGAGGGAGCGCGCCATGGAGTAGGGCTCGAAGCTGATGCACGAGGTGAGGCCGTCGGGGAGTGACGTCTGGCGGTCTGAGAGTTCGAGGGCGTGCCCGATGGCTGCTTCAGCTCCTGCGCGATCGCCGATGCGCGCGAGCGCCCGGGCACGGCCGTTGACCAGCAGTCTGATGGCCTGGGGGTGGCCCGGGGCGAGGGCGATACCCGCGGAAGCGGCGTCGTCAGCGTCCGCATAACGCTTCTGGTAGTAGAGGCCGAGCGAGCGGGTGCCGTTCGCCCACATCTCCATGGCCACCTCGCCGACCTCCCGGGCCAAGGTCTCCGCTTCCGAGCAGTAGGCGTCGACCACCTCGTAGCGGGCGCCGGCGTTGACGGCCATGTATCCGAGAAGTCCCGAGGCCTGTGATGCAAGCCGGAAGAGTTCCGTCCTCGTACGGGGCGGTTGGTGGCCGGCGAGGATGCCGTGCAGCGTCTCGCGGATGATCCTGGCTTCCCCTGCCAGATGCTGGGGCCCGAGCGTTTCGTACCGGGCCACGATGCTGGCGATCGTTCCCCTCACCATGCCGAGGACGGGGTCGTCGGCGTTGGAGCTGGTCAGCCTGTGAGTCTGGCTCACGATGGTCAGAGGGTCGTCGAATCCGGGGGGATCCGCAGGCGCGACAGGGGCGGTGCTGCGGTGCCCTGAGCTCCAGGAGCTGGCGTCGATGGGTTCGAAGAGCCGCTCGGGCGACATGTTGAACATGTGCTGAAGGACGAGGGCGGCATCACGGCGGGGGGTGCTTGAGATCGCACCCTTGCGCCCCATCCAGCGGGCGTAGGTACTGCGGGCAATGTCGGTGCGTGCGAGCCGCGGGTTGTTCTCCTTCTCGGCCGCTCGCGCCGCCGCTTTGGCGAAGCGGATGCAGAAGACCTCGTACGAGTCCCAGTGCCGTTCTTGCACCAGGAGGGCGAATCGTGTGGTGGTGTGCACCTGCCGTCCCCTTCAGGTGGGCTCCGGATGAATGCATGTGCTCCGCTGGCCAGGTCCTGGCGTACTGGCCGCGTCGGCCAGGGCGTCAGTCCGTCCGGCCGAACGTGAGCAGGGGCACGTCGTACAGGCCGGGGTCACGTGGGCGGGTTACCTCCGGGGCAGTCCACTCTTCGATGACGACCTCGGCAAGGAACTGCACTGTCCCGCCTTGCAGATGGCTGGTGCGTCCGTCGGCGGAGTCCGCCTTGAGCCCTGCCGAGATGTGGATGTGTGGGGCGACTCGCTCCTGGTCGGGGTCCCAGGCGAGCGTCCCGCTCCCGAGGACCTCCAGGGTCTCGACTTCGACCTCTTTCCACAGCGGGCGCTCTGGGTGCTCCAAGGGCTCGCAGGTCCCCACCAGCCGGGCATGACTGAAGCCGCCGATGAAGGTGAGGTGGCCCGCCCGGACGCCGGCCTCGCGACAGAAGCGGTCCAGGGACTCGTAGAAGTCCTCACCGTGCTCGAAGACGACGGCGAACGTCCGGCCGACGGTGATCTCGGTGGCGCGCATGATGATCCGATCGTGGGTCTCGGTGGGTCAGCGGTGCGCCGCGAAAGCGGCCTGGATCGTGGTCTGATCGGCGCCGGAGCGCAGCAGCGCCAGCAGAAGCAGCCGGGCCTTACGCGGCTCAAGCCGGCCGCCGTTGATCAGGCCACGGCCCAGGAGGTCGGTCTCGGAGCCCGGGCCGAAGTCGTAAGTGCCGGTAAGGACGCTCCCCGCCCCCGTCCTTGAGGTGAGGACGACCGGGAAACGGGAGGCCAAGTTGCCCAGCCGCGGAGCCCACGTCCGGGGTACGTGGCCAGCGCCGAAGGCCGCGACGACCAGGCCGTCCAGGGAGCTCGCTGCGTCGAGGAAGGCGCCCTCACTTCCGAGCGTGGCTTCGATCACCTCGACGGAGGCGGGGCGGATCAGGGGCAGCTCGACGCGCGGCTGTCGCGGCAGGGCGAACTGGAACCGCGGCCGGCCTTCGATCAGGAATCCGACCGGGCCAGCCCCGGGCGAGGAGAAGGCCGACGGGCTGGTGCTGTGAATCTTCTGGACGTGGCGGGCGGCGTGCAGTTCGTCGGCGAAGGCGACGAGGACACCCATCTCGCGCGCTTGGGGGCTGACGGCGGTGCGCACCGCGGCGAGGACGTTGGCCGGACCGTCGGCCCCGGCCATCTGCGCGTGGCGCATGGCGCCGGTAACCACGACGGGCGCCGCCCCCTCGTACAGCAGGTCGAGAAGGTAGGCAACCTCCTCCAGGGTGTCGGTCCCTTGGGTGATCACAAATCCGGTCGTCCCTTCCGCGGCCTGCTTGTTGAGCAGCTCGGCGACAGCGGCGATGTCGTCGATCTCCAGCCACGCTCCGGGGATCTTTCGGAAGTCCCGCAGCTCCAGCTCGGCCTCCTCGGCGAGCTCCGGAACCGCGGCGACGAGGTCCTCGGCGGTCAACCGGGGCGCTACGCCGCCGTGTCCTGCTCCCGGGGCCGCCATCGCGATAGTGCCGCCAAGGGAGAGAACCAGAGCGGAGGGGAGCTGGGCCCGAGGGCTGGGGTCCATGAGGGCTACCTTTCGAAGAAGCGGATCAAGGAGTGCGGAAGCAGCGTCGGACTTCTCAGCGGTCCGGGGCAAGAGAGGCGAGGAAGGCGAACACCTCGTCGAGGGATTCCGCGGTCAGGTGCCGGCTGCGCGGGCGGACGATGCTCGCCGTGCCGCATTCGCGCATCTCACGGGACCGCTCGACCAGCCACACCCAGTCGATGTCCAGGTATCCGGCCATGGAGCGGAGCCGGACTTCCGGGTCGGGGCCCTGCATCACGCTGTGCTCCCGCGCTTCGCCGAGGGCCTCGCTGTACTCCCGCAGGGCTGGCCGCCGTGTGACGGTGTCGACAGCCCAGATCTCCTCGTCTGTCCGCGCCCAGTTGGCCACCACGGCTCGCTGCCCCGGGACCAAGGCGAAGCCGTCGACGTGGGAGTACTCAGGCTTGGACAGCACATCCACACGAACCCCGTGCAGTTCCATTAGCGCGATGGCCAGCAGCAGAAGGATCCGCTCGTACCTGCCGCTGCGGCTCACCTCGGTCTCGGGAATGCAGAAGGCGCGGGAGAGCGGGGCGGAGCCGGCATAGCGCGCCGAGATGGTCTGGAGGTAGTCAGTCTTGTGCCTGAGCCACAGCCACGCGGCGGCTTGCTCGCCCGTCTGCTCACGGGTCCAGAACGCCGGGGGTTCCGTCAGGCCCTCCAGCCGCCGCATGATGTGGCGGGCACAGTAGGTGGATCCGAGCCATTGGGCACCTGCCTTCGTGAGGTCAGGAACGGTCCTGCGACTGGGAGCCGATCGCGGGAGATCGAGGTACGTCTCCAGTACCTTCTGCTCCTGCTCAAGAGCGAAGTCGTCGGCCAGGAGTCCGTCGTCCAACTGCACGAGGGACCACACCAAGCCGTACGTGAGGTCATCCAGTAAGTGACCTTTCGGCAGGGCTAACGCGCCTTGCCCGGCCGATGCCGCTCTGTCACGGCGGGCGATCGCGGCGTCGACGACGAAGAGCTGCGGCGACTCCCGGTCGTCAACGCCGATGAGGAAGCCGCGACGGGCTGGTCGGAGGAATTCGTACAAGGCTCCCGCGTCGCCAGCGTCGAGGTGGGCGAGGCAACCTTCACCAGTGGCGGCGCGGAAGGCGACAGCCGCTGTCGTGCCGTCCAGTGTCTGCCGACCGGCCAGTTCCCACCCGCCGACCGTTTCACCGGGCGCCATGAAGAACCGGCTCGTGGGCCACTGCTCTGCGACGAACACGGAGGCGCGCAGAGCCTCGCCCTCGGGCACGGAAGCGCTTGATGGGATGAGAGCCGGTGCTGGGCTGAACAGATCGGCTGCCGGGACCTTGAAGAGATGTTCGAGGATCAGAGCGGTGTCGGGCCAGGGCCGTCCATACCAGTCGCCCTTTGCCCACCGGTGGAAACTCTTCCGCGACACCGTGACACTGGCCAGCCTCGGTTTGCCCAGCTCCCCCGCCAGATCACGGGCTGCGCGCTCGAACTGAAGACAGAACGCGCTCCACTGGTCCCACCGGCGCTCCACGAGCATGACGTGGAACAAGCTGGGGTGGGGCATCAACACGGCCCTCCTCGAACAGCTACGGAGCGCGGCTCTCACGGTGGAGCGGACACATCCCACACGGCGCGACACCAACAACACAGATCGTGACCTCGGTCAGGATGCTCCTCCATCTGTGTCCTGCGCAACACAACCTAGAAATTTTCTTCATAGAATTGGTTGTCGCAAGCCGGACCGACCGCCACACTGGCCACCATGGCGGATGCGAACGAGGCCCCCTGGTCACTCACGCACAGCGAAGTGGGCAGTCGGCTGGAGGAGTTGAGAGAGCGCCGCGACCTGACGCAGGGCGCGACCGTCGAACTCCTCATGCGAGAACGCAGCATCAGGACCAACGTCTCCACGTTGAGCAAGATCGAGAACGGCAGGCAGAAGACACTGCCGAGCGACCTCGTAGAGGGCCTGCTCGACCTGTACGGGGCCGAACCCGAGACGCGACGGTATGTGCTCGGCTTGCTGAGCGTGGACACGACTCCAGCCGGTCGCCGACGTCGGCCGGCGCTTTGGCGACGCCACGCAGCGTTACTCGGACCGATGAAGTTCGAGGGGTACCTCCAACTGGAGCGGCGCGCGTCGCGGATCCGGAACTATCAACCGCACCTGACGCCGGGTCTTGTCCAAACTGATCTCTACGCACGACATGCCATCGCGAGCATGCGCCCCGAACTCAGTGCAGCGGATGTCCGCGGTCTCGTCGACGTCCGTATGGATCGGCAACAGCAGGTCTTCGGCGGGAGTCCGCTTCGCGAGTTCCAGGCATTGCTCGAACAGGGGGCGTTGCGTCGCAAGGTGGGCGACGAAGAGGTCCGGCACGGGCAGCTCGAGCGCCTCCTGCGTGTGTCGCAGGAGGAGAAGATTGAAATCCGCGTGCTGCCGGACAGTATCGGGAGCCACCCAGGCCTTGCTGGGCCGTTCGTTCTAATGGGGTTCGACGAGGCGTCCAGGGACGTTGTCTGGTGCGAGCTCGCGAAGAGGTCGGTCTACTTCGACCAACCCGATGACGTGGCCTACTACGACGAGGTATTCACCGATCTATGGAAGCGGGCTCTGAGCCCTGCTGACACGCGCGTCCTCATCGAGGAAATGATCAAGGAGAAGTAGTGAGCAAGAGCAAGCCCGCCCCCTCCGAGTTCGACCTGTCGGCCGTGGAGTGGGTGGTGTCCTCGCACAGCGGTGGCGGGGGCGACTGCGTCAGGGTCGGCACGCAGGACGGGTTCGTCCTGGTGGGCGATTCGAAGAACCCGGATCGCCTCCCGCACGTCTACACCCCCGGCGAGGCCAAGGCCTGGCTGCTGGGGGCGAAGGACGGTGAGTTCGACTTCCTGCTCGGCTTGTAGACCCCAACTTCCAGGCGATCACGCTACAAATCGGACGCTGAGAAGGTCGACGCAGAACTGTGGCGACAGCGGCGGGCTCGTTCCGGTCGGGCGACCCGCCGCTTTGGTGTGTTCGATAGCGATAGGGGTCGTCTTGTTGGTCGGGCCGCCCCCCCAGGCCCCGGCGCCGACGGTCCTGAGGGAGAAAGGCCGTTCATGCTGCACGGCAGGACTGACTAACGGGAGCCCATGCGCGGCGAAATTTCAGGACTCGCGCAGTCTAGATAATGGCTGGCGCCTCGGCTGGCCGGCGAAGCGAATTCGTGAAGAGCCGCCGGGCCTCGGCAGCATTTGATCGCGCAGCCCCTGATAGGGCATTTCGCAGACTCCTGGAAATCACGGCTGAAGATTCGCTGGTGATGAGCCATCCGGCGAGAGAGGGTACTCGCTCGGCCTTCCGCTCTAGAGCGTACGTAGTGTGGCCGCCGAGGGTCGCCACACTACGGATGAGTCGAAAGTTCTGCTGCTGGTAGTACGCGGCGAGGGCTGCAGAGCTGCAGTCGCGGCGGACGTGGCTGATGCCTGCACGGGCTGCGTGGTCGACGGCCCAATCGGCAATGAGTGTGCCGAGTTTGCGGTGCCGTACAGCGGGGTCGGTGACGGTGCCGTTCAGATAGTAGGCAGTCTCGGCCGCTTCGTCGGCGGTCCAGGTCCAGGGTGCCGCGGTTCGGAGGACCGTAGTGCAGCCCAGGATCCGGTCATCTTCGGTGAGGACCCACATCTCGCTCGGGTGCCTGGTGCAGTTGCCGGCCAGCTCGTGGACGTGTTTTCCCCAGCTGCGCCAGCTCGGGAGCTGCTTGTCCTTCATCCAGTCGGAGCGGGCCTGGATCATCAGGGCGAGGCGGGATTGGTCTTCCGGCGTAGCCGGGCGCATTGCGAGCATGCGGTCCGCTCCTGTGTGTGCTCGTCCACGAGCGGGTCAACAAGTTGATGTGCTGGGCGGAACCTTAGAGGCCTACTTCCTGGTAGCTACAACTTTCCCGCCGGAGAACTTCGAAACCCTTGATGAACCATGCCGGTACGTGGAGGGATGCCCGAAAAGCGCGCTCAACCGGTAGGTCAACCGAATCGGGAGCAGGCCGAGCCACCGGGGTGTGGCTCGGCCCGGAGGCATCAGTGTCAGGTCAGGGTCACTCCGCGGCCGCCGAAGAAGGCGGCGAACGTAGCAACGGGCAGGCTCGCAGTGCGGGCCTGGTGGGTGTGGCCGGACGGGTTACGGAAGTGGACGGTGTCGCCCTGCCGGCCGGTGACGAGCACGAGGTGGCCGCCCTTGCCGGGGGCAGGGTTCTCGGGGCGGCGGATTTCCTTGTGCACCGAGGCCATGACCAGCCGCCCGCCGTCGAGCAGGGCGAGGAGGTCGGGCATGGTCAGAGTGCGGTGCACCTCAGCGTCCAGCGGGTGTACGTCGAGGACGTACTGGACGAACGGGGCGTAGATCAGGCCGCGGATCGCGCCGGTGTCCGCATCCTCGGTGTACGCCCCGTACTTCCGGGCGCCGTCGAGGAGCTCGAACATGGTGGGCGCGTTGCCGGTACGGGCGAGGAGCGCCATGCGCAGGCAGGCGATGCCGCACAGGTGGCCGGACCACCGGCCGTAGGTCTCGAGGTCGGGGGCGCCCGACTCGGCCCAGCGGGGATCGTCGTCGTGAGCGCGGCCCTCGTAGGCGAAGGCGGCGATCAGATCCGGGCTGGCGTACTGCGTGACGGTGTCGAACTGGTGGTCAGACACGTAAGGGTTCCTTCCGGTGCGTGGCCTGGCTGATCAGCCGGTGGAAGGTGGGCAGGTCCACGCCGCCGCCAGAGATCACCACCCCGATCATTCCCGACTCGTGAGGGACGTGGCTGGCGAGGACAGCGGCCAGGGCGCAAGCTCCACTCGGTTCGGCTACGACCTTCAGGTGCCGGAAAGCGAAGGCCATGGCGGTGGTGATGTCCAGGTCGGTCACCGTCACGACGGCGTCGAGCAGCCGGGAGTTCACGGCCCACGTCATCGGTGAGGGGCTGGTGTGCCCCAGGCCATCGGCGATGGTTGCGGGGACCTCGGGCAGGGCGATGCGCTGACCGCAGCGCATCGACAACAGGGTGTCGGCGCCTTCCTCCGGTTCCACGCCGATGACCTTGATACCGGGGTAGAGGTGCTTGGCGATCGTGGCGGTCCCGGCGGCGAGGCCGCCGCCGCCGACCGGCACGACGAGGGTCTCGATCTCGGGGTGGTCGGTGAGCAGTTCCAGGGCGGCGGTCCCGGCGCCGGCCATGATGTGCCGGGAGTTCGCCGAGGGGACGACGGCCAGTCCGTCACGGGCGGCGATCTCGGCCACGAGGGCGTCCCGGTTCTCGGAGTCCCGGTGGTAGGTGACGACCCTGCCGCCCAGCGCGCGGATGCCCTCGACCTTCGGGGCCGGGGCGTCAGCGGGGATAACGACGGTGGCCGGCACTTCGAGGAGTCTGCCAGCGAGCGCGAGAGCCTGAGCGTGGTTTCCGGAGGAGGCGCCGACCAGGCCGCGGGCGCGTTCCTTGGCGGGGAGGGAGGAGGCGTGGTGGTAGGCGCCGCGGAACTTGAAGGATCCGGTGCGCTGGAGGCTTTCGGCCTTGCACACGACCGGCCAGCCGGCAGCCTGGTCGAGGGAGAGCGCGGAGAGGGCCGGGGTGCGGGCGGCGACCGGCTCGAGGTTGGCGGCGGCGTCCTGGACGTCGCGGGCGGTCAGCTCGGTCACGGCCGGTACCCCCCGCTGGTCGTGGCGGTGGCGAGGATCAGGTGGATGAGCTGGTCGTAGTCGATGTTCGCCGCAGCCGCCATGGTGGCGAGGTTCCCGGTGTGCGAGAGGCCGGGCAGGGTGTTGATCTCCAGCCAGAACGGGCGGTCGTCCGGGGAGACGATGAAGTCGGATCGGGAGTAGCCCGAGCAGCCCAGGGCGTCGTGCGCGGTGAGCGAGGCGGTAGTGATCGCTTCGAGGGCGGAGTCGGGGAGGTCGGCCGGGCACTCATAGCGGTACTTGGTCTTGTCCCGCTTGGTGGCGTAGTCGTAGAAGTCGGCGTCGGAGGGGATCGTCGACAACGGCGGCAGGGCGACGGGCAAGCCGTCGATCTCCAGGACCCCGCAGCTCACCGGGGTGCCGGTGGTGAACGGCTCGGCGAACCAGCCGTCGGCCGGGTCGATCGTGCGCAGGGCGACGGTGAGCTGGTCGGTGTCGCGGCAGACCGTCATCCCGATCGAGCCGCCTTCGGACAGCGGCTTGAGGATCAGCGGGAACGAGATCATGCCGGTGATGGCCTGCGTGCTCACGTCACCGTCGCGAGCCGGGAGGGTGACGCTGGGCAGGACTGCCACCCCGGCGGCCGCAGCGAGGGTCTTGGCGCGGACCTTGTGCATTCCGACGGCGGAGGCCGCCACACCGGAGCCGGTGTAGGGGATGTTCAGGCATTCCAGTAACCCCTGGAGCTTGCCGTCCTCGGCGTACTGCCCGGCGATGGCCAGGAAGGCCACATCCGCGCCCCGGATCTGGTCAGTGAAGTCCTTGTCGGCGGAGTCGAGAAACGCCGTGGTGTAGCCCTGCCGGTCAAGGGACTCCAGGGCGGCGCGGCCGGACATCAAGGACCGCTCCCGCTCGGTGGACCTGCCGCCGGAGACGACGGCGATCCGGCCGGGCTGAAGAGACTGCATCGTCATCAGGTTGTACTCCTGTTCCTCGGGGCTGTGGCCGGTCTCAGATGCGCCGGCACTTGCAGGCGCTACGGTCGGATGGACTGAACCGGCGGGCGCTTGGCCGTGCCGGGCGAGCCCTGCTGATTCGGAGTGCGTTTCTCGTGATCCCCCTTTCGCTCGAAGCCGTCGCGTCCGCTGTCGGCGGCCGTCTGTGCGACGTGCCGGACCCGTCCGCGCTGATGACCGCGCCCGCCGTCGTCGACTCGCGCACCGTCGAGCCCGGCGGTCTGTTTGCTGCACTGCCCGGTGAGCACACCGACGGGCACGCCTTCGCGGCGAACGCGGTGAAAGCCGGGGCGGTGGCGGTCCTGGCCGCCCGTCCCGTCGGTGTCCCGGCCGTAGTAGTCGACGACGTGCTGGACGCGCTCGCCGCACTGGCCCGCACCGTGCTGGCCGAAGTGCCGGAGGCGACGGTGATCGGGCTGACCGGCTCGGCGGGCAAGACCAGCACCAAGGACCTGATCGCGCAGGTCCTCCCCGAGCTCGGGCCGACGATCGCCACGGTGAAGTCGTTCAACGGCGAGATCGGCATGCCGCTGGCGGTGACCCACCTTGGTCAGGACGTGCGCTACATCGTGCTCGAGATGGGCGCCCGCGGCATCGGCCACATCACCCACCTGACCCGCATCGCCCCGCCGTCGGTCGGCCTGGTCCTCAACGTGGGAACCGCCCACGTCGGCGAGTTCGGCGGCCGAGAGCAGATCGCGCAGGCCAAGGGCGAGCTCGTCGAGGCGCTCCCTACGGCCGGCCTGGCGATCCTCAACGCTGACGACCCGCTGGTCGCCGCCATGGCCTCCCGTACCTCCGCCCGGGTGCTGACCTTCGGTGTCGACAACGACGCCGACGTCCGGGCCCTGGCCGTCACCGTCGACGCCTCCGGCCGGGCCTCGTTCACCCTTGCGGCAGCCGGCACCAAGGCGCGAGTCGCTCTCTCCCTTCACGGCGTGCACCACGTGTCGAACGCACTGGCTGCCGCCGCCGTCGCGATCGGGCTGGGCGCCGACGTGGAGAAGACGGCGGCCGCGCTGTCCCGCGCGGTCCTGGTCGCATCCGGGCGCATGGAGGTCACCGACCGGCCCGACGGGATCCGGATCATCAACGACGCGTTCAACGCGAACCCCGAGTCGATGAAGGCAGCCTTCACCGCCCTTACGGCCATGAAGGACGACCGCCGGACCATCGCCGTCCTCGGCGAGATGAAGGAACTAGGCGCCGACGGCGGCGAGGAGCACCGGCAAGTCGGCCGTCTCGTCGCCACCGCCGGCATCGACGTGCTGATCGCAGTCGGCGGCGACGACGCGCGGGCCATGGCCGAAGCTGCCCAGCAGGACAACCCGCAGCTGAAGGTCGTGGGCGCCGACGACAGGAACCACGCCCTGACCCTGGCCCGTGATCTGATCCAGCCGGGGGACATCGTCCTGGTCAAGGGCTCTCACAGCGTCGAGCTGGAGCACACGGCCGTGCGCCTGGCCCAGCCCGACACCATGGCCGGAGACCGCTAGACGAAGGTAAGGGGCCGGTCCGCTGGCGCCAGCAGCAACGCCCCCAGACCGGCCACCTCGCCCACGCCCATCGTCAGGACCACATCACCGGGCGCGGCGAGGGCGGCGACCACATCCGCGGCCTCGGCCAGGCCGCCGACCTGGCGGACGCGAGCTCCGGCCCCCACGGCCGCTTCCTCCATCGCGCCCCGGGACGCCAGGCTGGCCGACGAGGACACGGCGTCGCGGACGGGCAGGAGCACCACCTCGTCCGCGGCCGCGAGCGCCACGCCCATCCGCGCCCCCAGGACCCGCACCCGCGTCGACCCGCACGGCTCGAACGCGACGATCACCCGGCCTCCGGCCAGCTCGCGCGCGGTGGTGATGTCCGCGGCGATCGCGGTGGGGTGGTGGGCGAAGGAGTCCACCACCCGCACGCCCCGCCGCTCGCCGACCAGCTGCATCCGGCGCCGCACACCCCGGAAGCCAGACAGTCCAGCCGCCAGCGACTCGGGCCGCTCGCCCAGGACCCGGCCCGCCGTGTACGCGGCGAGCGACGCGAGCACCGCCGGACGGCCGGGAGTGCGCACCGTCCACGACACCCGCGTGCCGTCCAGGTCGAGCACGGTGACCGCGCTGCCTTTCTGAGAAGGCTCCGCGGACAGCAGCCTGACGTCGGCGCCGGCAGTCTCGCCGAAGGTCACCACCTGCACGCCGCCGTGGCTGCGGACCCGGCTGGTCACCTTGCGGGCCCCGGCGTCGTCGGCGCACACCACCAGGGCCTTGGCGCCGACCGCGAAGTCCGTCAGCGTCCCCACCACGTCCCCGGTACCGGCGAAGGTCTCGGGGTGGTCGTCGTCGGCGTTGAGCACGACCGCGACGTCCGGCCGGTACTGCGCCACGCTCCGGTCGGACTCGTCGCCTTCCGCGATCAGGAGGCTCGAACCGGTGTGCCCGTTGACGGAGCCGACGGGCGTGGCACCGGCCACCCACGACGGGAGCAGATGCCCCACGGCGTCGGCCAGCATCATTGTGGCCGTCGACTTCCCGTGCGTCCCGGCCACGACCACCGACCGGTCCGCCTCGACCACGAGCTGCGCCAGGACGTGGGAGCGGTGCGCCACGGGCACACCTGCCGCCCGCGCCGCGACGATCTCCGGGTTGGCGGCGTCGATGACGCTGGACCACACGACCACCGACGCCCCGGCGGTGTTCGCGGCGTCGTGCCCGAAGCGCACCCGGCAGCCCGCCTCCTCCAGCGCGGCCGCAGCCTCGCCCATCCGCAGATCCGAGCCGGTGACCTGCGCGCCGCGGCCGGCGAGCAGGTGGGCCAGCGCGGACATGCCTGCCCCGCAGATCCCCACGAAGTGAGGACGGCCCAGGTCCAGCGGACTGGCGGGCGGCGGGATTTCTACGTACCTGGTTTCAACCACAGCAGTGACTCCTCGCAGTGAGGTGGTGCCTGATGTGACGCTCCTCCCGCCGACCGCGGGAGAAGAAGGGGTGCGGGTAGCAGGGCGCTGGAGAGGCCCGGTTGATTGGTCTCGCCGTTGGCATTGCCGGAAGCCCCCATGACGATGAGTCAACATGCAGACGCGCAGCGTGGACAGCTGCCACAATGTCTGCCAGTTGTAGGCCCGTTGTGAACCAGGACCAACGATCGGCCGGACATGACTCTCGGGGAGCGCATCCGCGCGGCACGCCAAGCCAGACGCCCCAGGTGCAGCCAGGCGAAGCTCGCAGACGAGCTGTCGGTGGCGCGCTGGGGGAAGGCCGGGTTTCTCGACCGGCAGCAGGTCTACCGGTGGGAGACCGAGCGACGGGTGCCCACGGAATGGCTCCCGTTCATCGAACAGGTCCTCCAGCTTGATCTATCCGGGGAGAATGAGGCGCCGTTCGCCGATACCGTGGCCTCAGTCATGTGCTTGGGAGGCAGGGACGTGTTGGACCGACGGCAGTTCCTCACAGCGTCCGCTGCCGTCGGGCTTGCCGCACTCGACCTGCCCGACGCCGAGGCAGTCACCCGCCGCGCGAACCGACCCGGCCCCGTCGCGGTGGGCATGGGCGAGGTGGCGGCCGTCCGCACCATGACCACCACCCTGGGCGACGTCGCCTCCGAACTCGGTGGCGGGCACGCCCGCCACCTGGCCGTCCGCTACCTCACCATCGACGTCAAGCGCTGGCTGGACGGCCGCTACGCCGACAAAGTCGGCCGTGAGCTGTTCGCCGCCACCAGCGAACTCGTGCACCTGATCGGCTGGATGGCCCGAGATGAGGGCAACCACGGCCTGAGCCAGCAGTACAACCTCTACAGCTACCGGCTCGCCGCCGAGGCCGGCGAGAACGAACTCGCCGCCACCGCCCTGCGCGGACTGGCGGACCAGGCCATCGACCTCGGCCACATCCCCACGGCCGTACGGCTCGCCGAGGCATGCGAACAGCGCGGCCGGAAGCTGACCAACCCCAAGGCGCTGGCGTATTACCGCAACACGTTCGCTCGCGCGGCAGCCGCCGACGGCGACCACACCACCGCCGCGAAGCTACTGACCTTCGCCCAGACCGCAATCGAGCGCGCCCCCACCCAGCCGGGCCAGTCGTGGGCCAGCCACTACAGCCACGGCCGGTGGGCCCATGAGGCCGGCATGATCCATGCGCAGATGGGTAGCCTCGCCGCCGCTGAGGAACACCTGCACCTGGCGCTCGACATCCACGGCCTCGACCGCAAACGCACCCGGGCGATCGTGCTCGCTGACCTCGGCCACGTCCAGCTCAAGCGCGGCAACATTGCCCAGGCTCTGGCGACCTGGAGCGAGTTCTTCGACTGCGCCGACGGCGTACAGTCCGTCCGCATCAACGACGGACTGACCAACATCGCCGCCCGTCTGCCCGGCCTTCCCGACAGCCCGGCCGCTGCCGAACTCGGCGAGCGCATCACCGCCCGAGGATGAGCGCATCCCTCTCCGTCACGCGCTGGCCGCCGCGCCCGGCCCGACGGATGCAGCCCCCGCACACACACGTAGGCGGGAAAGTGGGGCCCTCGGTCATGTACGCGGTGAAGGGGACGGCGGGACCGGCCCACCGAGCCGATCACGCTGTCGTCGTCACCAACGGCGCCTTCACCCGAGACGTCATGGCCTGGGGCCACCGGCACAGCGTCCACTGGGTCGACCGGGACAAGCTTCGGCGCTGGGCGGAGACCGGTACGGCGCTGCACGAGCTAATCGGGCTCCCGGCACCCGCCCGTCGCGGCCGGCTCAAGCGTGCTGCCTGACAGGCACTTCCCCATCATCGACGTTCTGGAGGTGCGGTGTTCGACGAAGACGGGTCCCTCGACCCGCTGCTGAAGTTCCTGCTGTACGCCGTCCTCGCGCTGGCGATCGGCAAGATGCTGTGGGAGTGGCTCACGGAAGACGTCAGCCGGTGGATCACCGTGGATCTGTGGGGGCTGATCGCCGATCATCCCTGGTGGACCGGCTTCATCGTCGTCGGCGCACTAGCCTCGCTCATCCTCCTCGCGAAGCTGCTCTCGTTCCTGTTCAGCGCCGACACGTACGCCTACGTCGATCAGGACGAGGACTACGCCTCCAGCCCTCCGCCGAGGGAGGCGGTAGATCCGGATGTGCTGACCTTCAAGATGAAGCAGCTGGCCGCGATGAGCGCGGCGGGCTTCGAGCAGGCGTGCGCCGATCTTCTGGCCCGTGACGGGTTCCGCAGCACACGGCGGGTGGGAGGAGCCGGCGACCTCGGGGTGGACGTCAGCGCCCGGGACCACGACGACCGGCTCCTGATCTTGCAATGCAAGCAGTACGCGGCGCCGGTCGGCTCGGGGCACGTGCAGAAATTCAACGGAACGGCCCGCCTTCATCATGGAGCCGATGTGCCGATCATGATCGGACTCAACGGCTTCACCCAGCCTGCGATCGACTTCGCCGCGCACCACGACCTCATCCTCATGGGCCGTCCCGAACTGAAGAAGTGGGCCCACGGCCAGCACCTGTACGACGTCTTGGGCATCCCGAGCACGACCCAGTGACCCCAGACCCACCCCCTTAACAGGGCGGGCAAACGGGACGTTGACGTTCTCGGAGATCCGTCCGGACGACTCCGCGGGGTACCCCGTCAGGTCTGGTCAGATCGCCACGCTGGCTACCTCTTTGTCTCACTCAGGTCACTCGGGCGGGTCGACCCGTGATTGGAGCTGCTGCCAGCAGTGGCGGACGTGCTGTTCAGCCTCTCGTATGGCAGAGGAGGCGTCGTCGGAAAGCGCGCCTGGAGATGATGGGGCCTTGTACTTGTCGGCGTGGGGTGTGCTGCGGCGACGCGGCGGGTGAGCAGCGCGAGCACCAACGACGACAGGTCGTCCGCTCGACATGTGCCGGGTCTGGCCGGCCCGCGGAGCGCTCCCGGAGAATGGAGCCATGGAACGACTGATCGACTTCTCGCGCGACCGGCTGATGCTGTGCGGCGGCTGCGACCGTCGCCTCGTCGTCGATCTGGACTGGATCGACCGATGGGAGCAGGGCGGAGAGAAGTGCCCCGGCTGCGGCCTGACGTGCGAGCACGAGGACGCGCCCCGGGTGACGGTCGATCCCGACGACCCGGCGCTCGACGACGACCGGGTTGCGACCGTCTCCTGGTACCACACGAGCACGCAGCCGGACTGGCCGACGAGGGACTTCGATCCGGCCGCCGTCCTCGCGCCCGAGACCCGCAGGATGATGGGCGGCGACGAGCCTGTGGCCGCCTGGGCCGCACGCCAGCGGGCGAAGGCGCTCCACATCGGCACGTACGAGGCCGCGGTCCACAACATGCTCAGGCGGATCCGCGACCAGGCCGACCGGGGCAACCAATTTTACCTGTACCGAATCCATCTGAATCCGTCCGTCGTGGTTCGCGAGGGCTGGCTCATCGATCCCAGCGACTTCGTCGGCGACGTCGTCCTCGACCAGGTCTGCCCTCCAGGCGTCGACGTTGCCCGCTACCTCAACTACCACGAGGACCCCGGCGGGCTCTCCCTGGCGCTGGGGCGGGAAGCGATCGCCAGCGTTCAGCAGGTCACAGTTCCGCTCCCGGATGCCTGGGACGCCGACTGGGTGAGAGAGGCCGTCGCGGCCCTCGAGACCGCTTCCGACGCCCCCGTCTCGGCGACCGGCAAGCTGGCCCGCTTCATACGGCCGGCCTCGCCGCGAGCTGTCCTGGGCCGTGAGCTCGCGGCGGCGCTGGCTGGCCGTCTGCCGGTCAACCTCCGGGATCAATTCAAGTCGACCGCAGCGTTCGCCGAGGGCGACGATCCAGCTCGGTGGGCGCGTCGGACCAGCGCCCTGCTCGACCTGATCGGGAATCCAACGCGCGTGCTGTCGGCGCTCGGCAAGGCTGAGCACCGACAGGTCTGAGGACCCAGGGGATCACGGCTGACCTCCCGGGTGAAGGTGCGGCCGGATCGGCCGCGCGGCGGGGCGGAGGGTGGCAGGCTGGGCGGAGGGAGTCCCAGCGGGTGAGGAGGAGCAGGGGTGAAGGCGGCAGGCCGCCAGAGCGGGCCGGTGGTGTATCTGCTGGTCGGGCTGACCGGGTCGGGCAAGACCACGTACACCAGGCGGCGGCTGGAGCCGTCCGGGGCGGTGCGGCTGTCCGTGGACGAGCGGGTGCACGCCCGGCACGGCCGCTACGGCGTGGACTACCCGGAGCGGGACTACTTCGCCCTGGAGACCCCGGTGGTCGCCGAGGTCCGCGAGGAGCTGGTCGAGCGGGTCGCCACCGGGCAGGACGTGGTGCTGGACCACGGACTGTGGACGCGTGCCGCCCGCGACGAGTGGAAGAAGCTCGTCGAGGAGGCCGGCGGAAGCCCGCGGCTGCTGTACTTCCTCGTTGTGGACGATCACGTAATTCCCCAGGGCTAACTTCACGTAATTCCCCAGGCGGCCGTCCGCCCTCGCAGCGGCCTCGGTGCTCAGACGGCAGTGTTGCGCCTCGGGAACCAGCGAAGGCGGCTGATCGTCTTCCCGGACATGCCTTCCGTTCTCATTCTTGGAGTCGATCCGAACACAGTGCCTGGCATGGACGGGGACGTGATCCGCGCTGCTCTCGACCAGGAACTGGCACGTTTCGGTGACTATGCCATCGATGCATCCATGACGCTGATTGCGCTGGACGAGTCAGCAGAGCCCGCGATGATCGCGGCACTGTCCGAGCGTGATTGGGACGTCGTCGTCATCGGTGGCGGGATCCGCAAGCCGGAACCTCTTCTGCCGCTCTTCGAGCAGGTCGTGAACCTGGTCCGACGGCATGCGCGGAAGGCTGCGATCGCGTTCAACACCAGCGGTGGCGACAGTGTCGAAGCAGCCAAGCGGTGGCTGTGAACCCGGGCTGGCCTGGTCAGCCGTGCCCACCCAGGAGGTAGCCCTCGGCCGTCACCCCTCCTGCTAGCACGTCAACCCCGGTGCGGGGGAGGGAGTTTGTGCCGCAGGAGGGAACGCGGACAACTGGGCGGGGCGTCAGGTGGCCGACGGCTTGTCGGTGGGTCCCTTCGGTCGTTTGTTGGGGCGGTAGCTGGGACCGTTCATGATGACTTGGTGGCTGGCGTTGATGAGTCGGTCCAGGAGCGACTCGGCGACGACCGGGTTGGGGAAGAGCGGATACCAGTCGCTGGGCGCCCGGTTGCTGGTGATGATCAAGGACCGACCTTGCCGCTCGGAGACGAGTTCGTAGAGGTCATCGGCCTGGGACGGGGACAGCTGACGCATCGCGAAGTCGTCGAGGATGAGCACGTCGGGGCGGATGAGTTCGCGCATGCGCTTGTCCCAGGTGCGGTCCGCGTGGCCGCCGGCGAGCTCGGCCAGGATGCGGCTGGTCTTGGCGAAGCGGGCGTTGGCGCCCTGGCGGACGGCCTGGTGGCCGAGGGCCTGGGCGACGTGTGTCTTCCCGACCCCGACGGGTCCGAACAGAATGACGGACTCGCCGGAGTGGAGCCAGCGCAGGGCCGCGAGATCACGGATCTGGGCGGCGGGCAGCTTCGGGGAGGCGTTGAAGTCGAAGCCCTCCAAGGTGGCCTGTTGCTCGAACTTCGCTCTGCGCAGGCGCCGTTCGAGGGCGACGGACTCACGGCGGGTGATCTCGTCCTGGCAGAGGACCTGGAGGAAGTCGAGGTGGCCGAGTTCGCCCTTCTGGGCCTGGGTGAGTCGGGCGTCGAGCGTTTCCAGCATCCCCGAAAGCCGCAGGGTTTTGAGCGAGTCACGCAGGGCGGTGGTCATCACACTCATCGTTCGGCCTCCTCGGCGTCACCGCGGTCCTGGTCGTCGTGGACGTCGCCGGGCATCTGAGTGGGGACGGCGGCGAACAGGCCCTCGGGGCCGTGCAGGAAGGCCGCGGCGCCGGCGTCGCCGGTCTCCGGTTCCGGATCGGTCTCGGTGCCGGCGACCAGGATCCCCTTGACGGTGCGGTAGGACGGGTCGCCGACCGTGATCGCCTTTCTGCATGCGGCTTCCAGCCGGGCGTCGCCGTACTTCTTGCGCAGTCCGAGTACTCCCTGGGCCGCGCGGAGCCGGTAGAGAGCGTTGACCTCCAGCAGTTGGTCGATGACCTCCCGGCAGGCATCGCCGACCTGCGAGGCTTGGCCGCGGCACCAGATCGGCGTCCGCATCTGGAAGGCGATCTTCTCGGGCGGGTAGTCGTTCTTGTCGGTGCGTTTGCCCTGCTCCAGGGCGGCGTGGGTCTTGACCAGCGTGCCCTCGTGGAAGATCTGGACCATGGTGGCGGTGGAGCGGACATCGACCCGGCGGCCAATGAGTTTCCAGGGCACCGAGTAGAGCGTGCGGCCGACCTTGACGTGAATGTCCGGCCCCACCAGGGCAGTTGACCATCTCGCCAGCACGAACGGCGTCTCGGGCAGGGGCAGGAGGGCCTCGGCCTCCACCGCCTCGAACACCGACAGCGGCTTCGCGCCGCCCAGCGGCCGGCACTGCCGCTGGCCTGCGACATTCGTCGCCCAGAGCAGGGCCTCGGCCTGCATGTGCTCCAGTGAGGTGAACGTCCGTCCGCTCCAGAACGAGTCGCGGACATAGGGCATGGGCCGCTCCACTCTGGGCTTATCCCGAACCGTCAAATGCTCCTGATCCGCATGGTGCGGAGCGACTTGTGACGGTCACGCACCCGTTCCATCCGTGGCACGGCCGGTCGTACGCGTTCGTCGTGCGGCGCAAGAACTGGGGCGAGGACCGCGTGTACTTCCGCGACGAGGCGGGAGAGGTGCTGTCCGCGCCGACGGCGTGGACCGATGCGGGCGGCGAGGACCCCTTCGTCGTCCTCGCGGCGGGCCGCAGCCCGTTCCGCACCGAGGATCTTCTTGCCCTGTCCGACCTGATCGACCATCTCGACGGCCGCGGTGCGAGTGCCCAGGAGATGACGCCGTGACTGCCTTGGGATTCACGCCGCAGTGGTGGGGGCGTGTCCGGCGCACGGTGAGCGAGACAGCGCACGCCATACCAACTGGCCTGCACAGATACGTGATCCGGTGCCTCTGTGCGCTCTTGGCTGTGGTCGGCCGCGACGCAATTCTTGAGGCAGCAGGCGAGCAAGGGAGGCGGCATGGCCGGCAACGCGACGAGCGATCCGAAAGAGGACGCGCTGAGGGCGACGCGGACGCTGAACCCGCGGCCGGAGGCCGTGGTCGATGTGGTGTTCACCGCCTCGCCGTTCTGCGATCCGCGGGATCTGGTGCAGGTGAAGTACGAGATGGTGCGCCGGGTGCGGGTGGACAAGGTGCCTGCGGCCCGGGCGGTGCGGGAGTTCGGGTTCTCCCGGCAGGTCTACTACGACGCCGTGGCCGCACTCGACGCGGGCGGTCCGGCCGCGCTGGTGCCGGGCAAGCCCGGCCCGAAGGGGCCGCGCAAACTCACCGACGAAGTGATGGAGTACGTCGAAACACGGCTGGCCGCCGAGCCGTCTCTGCGCTCGGGGGACCTGGCCGTCGCCGTCGCCGGCGAGTACGGCCTGAGTGTCCACCCGCGCTCCATCGAGCGGGCCCTGGCCCGACGCGCGGCCGCACGCACTCAGGAGTCCTCCAAAAGCTGCAGCTGACAGCCCTGCGACTACGGGACCCGCGGACGCCGCAGCGGCCACAGCCCGTTATGAGGAACTGCGGACCGCGGCGGCCGACGGCACGGGCGGCGGCTGGCGGCTGGGCTGGGGCGTGCTCGTCGGCAAGGGCATGGCCGCCTGGGCCGCGGCCTGGCGGTCCCTGCCCGAGCCTCGGGGCCGACCCGGCCACGAGAGGCAGGCGCCGGCCGGCTTGGCCCGCGACGGCGACGAACTCGTCCGGGTCCTGGCCGCGATGGCCCTGGCACATCTCCACCCGCCCGAAGAACGCACGCAACGAACGACACGAGAAGCACGAGGAGCGGACGGCATCCATGGACGCGACGGCCGCGGCGGGCAAGGTGACCCGCGAACATCTGCAGCGTGACGCCTACCTCTATATCCGGCAGTCCACCCTCAAACAGGTAATCAACAACACCGAGTCCACCCAGCGGCAGTACGCCCTGCGGGGCCGGGCCGTCGCGCTGGGCTGGGAACATTCCCAGATCGTCGTGATCGACACTGACCAGGGACAGTCCGGCGCTTCCGCCGAGGGCCGGGACGGCTTTCAGCGGCTGGTCGCCGAGGTCGGCATGGGACACGCCGGGATCGTCCTCGGCCTGGAAGTGTCCCGCCTCGCCCGCAACAACACCGACTGGCACCGGTTGCTGGAGATCTGCGCGCTGGCCGGCACGCTGATCCTGGACGAAGACGGCCTCTATGACCCCGGGAACTTCAACGACAGGTTGCTCCTCGGCCTCAAGGGGACCATGTCAGAAGCGGAGTTGCACCTGCTCAAGGCCCGCCTTCGAGGCGGAGTACTGTCCAAAGCGAGGCGCGGAGAGCTGGTCCAGCCGCTGCCCGTTGGCCTCGTCTATGACCACGCCGAGCGGGTGGTGCTGGACCCGGACGCCTCCATCCAGCAGGCCATCCGGCATCTGCTGGCCACGTTCGCCGCGACCGGCTCCGCCTATGCCGTCGTCAAGACGTTCGCCGACGAGGGCCTGAAGTTCCCCCGCCGGATCCGCACCGGCCCGAACAAGGACGAGCTGACCTGGGGCATCCTGCAGCACCACCGGGTCCTGCAGATCCTGCACAACCCGCGCTATGCCGGCGCGTTCTTCTACGGACGCCGACATCAACGCCGCGGTCCGGGCGGCAAGACCATCAGCCACGTCCTGCCGCGCGAGGAGTGGACGGTGCTGATCACCGATGCCCATCCGGGCTACCTGACCTGGCCGGAGTTCGAGGCCAACCAGACCCGGCTCGCGGAACTCGCCGCCGCCCACGGCACCGACCGCAAAGCCTCCCCACCGCGGGAAGGCACCGCGCTGCTGCAGGGCATGGTCTCCTGCGGCAAGTGCGGCCGCCGGATGACCGTGCGCTACCAGCACTACAAAGGCACCGGAAAACCGATCTACCTCTGCCAGTTCGAAGGGATCCGCAACGCGGCCCCGATCTGCCAGACCATGGTCGGCGACCAGATCGACGCCGCCGTCGGCGAGCTGCTGCTGACCACCCTCACCCCGCTCACCCTCGAAGTCGCCCTGCGGGTGAGTGATGAGCTGGCCGCCCGCGCCGAGGAAGCCGACCGGCTCCGCGCATCCTGCGTCGAACGCGCCCGCTACCGCGCCGACCTCGCCAGGCGCCGCTACCTGGCCGTCGATCCCGCCAACCGGCTGGTCGCCGACACACTCGAAGCCGACTGGAACGACGCCTTACGCGAACTCGCCGATGCCACCGACGAGTACGAGCACGCGAAGAACACCGCCATTGGCCCGCTCTCGCCCGAGACCCGCGCAAAGATCACCGCGCTGGCCGCCGACTTCCCCCGGCTCTGGAACGACCCGGCCACCCCGATGCGGGAACGCAAGCGCATGCTCCGGCTCCTGGTCACCGACGTCACCCTCACCAAGACCGACCACATCACCGTCGGTGTCGTCCTGCGCGGCGGCCAGAGCCACCAGCTCACCCTGCCCCGCCCGCTGACCGCCTGGGAACTTCGCCAGACCGACCCCACTGTCGTCACAGCCCTCGACGAACTCCTCGAAGAGCACACCGACGCCCAGAGCGCCGACATCCTCAACGAGCGCGGCCTGCCCAGCGGCATGGGCCGACCCTTCACCCGCGGCATGATCGTCCACCTGCGCAACGCCTACCAGCTACGCAGCCACCGCCAACGCCTGCTCGACGCCGGGATGCTGACCGTCTCCGAACTCGCCCGCCACCTCGGCGTCCACTTCCAGACCGTCAAGCACTGGCGCCGCGACGGCATCATCACCGGCGTCCTGGCCAACGACAAGGGCGAGTACCTCTACCCCCTGCCCGGCCCCAACCTGGTCCGGCCCGTCATCGGCCGGCCACGCCGACACGTCCTGGACCCCGAACACTCCGCAACGACCCGATGAGGTGCAGTGTGATGACACAGGTTTGTCCTTCGGCTTCGACGCGCGGGCAGGATCCACCAACGACCCGTAGTAGGAGGCGAGTTCGGCGTACGACTTGTTGATCTGCGGGTCGTAGAGGTCCGGCTTGTCCACCCCGGTCTTCAGGTTGTCCGGGACCAGGCGCCGCGGGACACCGCCGAAGAAGCGGAAGGCTTCCGCATGCGCGAGCGTCCAGGCGTGCTGGTCCATGTGCACCACGGGGCGGACGAACATGTGCCGCGAGGCGGGAAGCACCATCACGAACGCCCAGATCCGGTGCCGTTTCCCGGTAGTCGGGTTGATCCACTGTCCCAGGAAGCCGTAGTCGATCTGGGCTTCCGAGCCCGGCTCGACCTCGTCACGCAGCACCGTGACCTTCGAGCGGGCCGCCTCGTCGGGCAGGTTCTCGTGCACCCAGCGGCGGAACGTTGACAAGGACACCTTCAACTTGCCCTCGTCCCGCAGCCGTTGATGGATCGTGGTGACCGTCGTGGTCTCCAGCAGTCCTGTTCGAGAACTGCAAGTTCGACTACAGCACCCTCACCCGCGTCCGGGCCACCGGCCCGGTGATCTTCGCCAAGTGCTCTCTACGCGAGACCACCTTCGCCGCCGCTGACCTCGGCGCCGCCCTGATCGATGGCTGCGATCTACGGCTGACCGAGTTCGACGGCGGGAAGAACCGCGGCCTGGACCTCCGGGGTAACGACCTCTCCCAGCTCCGCGGCCTGGCCTCGCTCAAGCAGATCGTCATCGACCACGCCCAGACACTCCAGCTCGCTGAGGCCCTCGCCGTCGAGCTGGACGTCACCTTCGGTGAAGACCTCGACGACAAGTAGCCCCGCACCTGCCCTGGGGAGGCACGGCCATGGGCCCACAGCTCGTATTCCACTCCTTCGACGACCTACGCGGCCGGTGCGACACCGCACCGGTCCGGCAGACCACCAGCGAGTCCGATTACGACGACGGCGCTATCGTCCCCGACGAGAACTGGAAATCGATCACCGCGGCCGACGCCGAGCAGCATCGTGCCGATGACTCGGTGCCGGACAGCATCCGGATCGAACTCGTACACCGACCGCTGCCGGACCTCGATTCCGACGACTTGGCCGGCCGCCTCGAAACCGCCGCCCGCCTCGACCCCCTCAACGGCCTCTGGCCCACCACCCTCCGGGGCTGCGCCGCCAGCCCCGGCCACTGGACCACCACCACAGAGGACTCCACCACCGGTCGCCGGATCGGACTGCACGTCGACAACTTCGACCGACTGCCGTACGCCCGACGCCACCAGGGTCGCCGACGGCTCTGCCTCAATCTCGGCCCTGGCCCGCGCTACCTGCTCATCGGCGACCACGACATTCAGCAGATCTGCCGCACGCTCCACGCCGACCCGGACCGGCACCACCCCCACACCGAGGACATCCGCCGGTACGTCACCGCAGGACACCCGCTGCGCTGCCTGCGCATCCGCCTCGATCCGGGCGACGGCTACATCGCTCCGACCGAGTTCCTTGCTCACGACGGCTCGACCGCCGGTATCGACCAGCCCTCCGTCGCCGCCTTCTGGCTCGGCCAGCGACCGAACGCGTCATGACCGATCAGCCGCGAGACAGAGCTCAAGGACCGGGAGACCCTCGCATGGACGCGAGGGCGCCACACCCCGCGCTCGACCCTGCCATCGCCTGGCCCACGCTCGGCATGTGGGTTCGATGGGAAGGCGAGCGTCTCGACCTCGTGTCGCTAGCGCCCGCACGCGGCACCACAACGGATCAAGTCCTGCTGCCGTGCTCTCCGGAACTCCTGATACAGCTCGGGAAGATCTCGCTCGGCAACAGCCGTGCCGGCATGTACGCCGTGCGCCTAGCGGAGGACGGCGCGGACCACCGTCTGGTGCTCTGCCAGCGGGGTTGGGAAGGTGCGGTCGGAATCAGCGGAGCCGTGTCCTCGATCGCTGAGCCGCTGTACGGGAAGACCCGAGCCGCCATGCTCGCGGCCGGCCGTGAGCAGAGAGCCGCGGGGAACCAAGACGACGCCGCACAGTGGGGCACGATGGCCCGCCAACTGCTGCTGGCCAAACGATCCTCCCGGCGCGGACGCAGCGTCCGAACGATCTCGGGTGGACTGCCCACTCTCGGCAAACACGGATGAATGAGGGGACGAACTATGCGAGCCCTTCCGGCAGCAGTTCCCGCCGATCCTGCACGAGGCCGGGCTGGGCTGGCACCAGCTGGTGTGTGCGCTGCGCGACCTGCACGGACCCGACCGGCACCTGGCGAAGGAGACGAACCTGTTCTTCGCGGCCGACACGGTGCCCGGGCTCCTGCCTCGGTCGCCAGCTATCGTCCTGACCCGGGCCCCGTCGGGATCGCGTCGTCGTTCGCGCGCGTTCCGCGAGTGAACCGAAGCTGTCCCTGGCGCTCACTGCCTACTCCCGCACCCACCCTGTCGACGTCGTCACCACCACCCAGCCCATGACCGACCTCGGGCTGGATACCGGCGACCTGTGACGCCGTGGCCCCGTACCCGCGAGAAGCCGACGCGCGCGGGCAGCCGCGAGGCCTCCCGTGGGGAGCCGGGAGGCGCGGCGGGCCCCGCCGCCACGGGGGGAAGCGGCAGGGCCCGAGGGGCCTCCACCTGGGGGTGAGGGGCCGTCCGCACACCATGCACCACAAACCGGCCACCGGGATAGATCCCGACCGGAAATAGGCGCTGTCAGTGCCAGCGGCAATGATGGGCTGCCACCTCACCTGCGCGTCGCAAGCGTCAACGTCCGCTGCGCTCGGGTCCTTAACCTTTTGCGCGGGCGGTTCGGCGAGGCCCCCATCGGACGGGCGGCCATCGATGAGGTGACCGCTTATAGAGAGGGCATCTTGCTGCCCCGCGCGACCGGCCGGTGAAATGGGCGGGTGGCTCCCTTGGCGACGTCTCGTGGCCCCTTCGCCCAACACCGACTCAACCGCACGGTCCAACTCGCGTGCCAGCACGCCGGATTGCCGCAGACAAATAAACCGGAGTTGATACATGTCACGATGAACGCGCTCTTCAAGATCCCCGGCGATCCGGTCATCGTCCGTATCGCCCCGTCTGCCACTCTCCTGGTGGACACCGAACGTCTCGTTCAGGTCGCGCGCTGGCTCGAAGCCGTCGACTTCCCCGCCGTCCGTCTGCTGCCCGAGATCCCTCAGCCGCTACTCATCAACGAAACCGACCACATCGTCACGTTCTGGCTCTACCTGCCGCAAGACGGCCGCCCGACGCCGCGTGCCTACGAACTCGCTGGCCCACTGCTCCAGTTGCACGCCCTGCCCACGCTGGAGTTCGGCCTTCCCCAGTGGGAGCCCATCCAAGAGATGCGCGAACGTCTGGCCGATTCGTCGATCCTCCCTCCCGGGGACCAGGCGTGGCTCGGCGACAGCGTCCAAGAACTCGACGAGCAGCTCCGGGATCTCACCTACCTACTCCCGCACCGGGGTGGTGTCATCCACGGTGACGCCTACATCGGAAACCTGCTCCGTGGCCCCCATGGCGAACCTGTGTTGTGCGACCTGGACTCCTTGTGCCGCGGCCCCGCCGAGTGGGATCTCATCCCGGAGTTGGTGGCCTGCATCCGGTACCGACGCCCCATAGCCGACTACGACCTCCTGTGCCAGCTCTACGGTGCCGACATGCGGACCTGGTCTGGCTGGCCCGTTCTCCGCCGGCTGAGGGAACTCAAGGTCCTCACTGCTGTCCTGCCGGTCCTCGACAGTAGCCCCGGTCTCGCAGAACAGGTCCGCCTCCGCCTGCACGGCCTTCGCGAAGGCGCCGAGGCCCCGTGGACTCCCTTCCGTATGAACCACTGAGCAGCCAACACGCGATTCGGCAGCCATCACCGACAACGCAGCGGCAAGGGAGGGGAGTTGAGAAACAATGAAGCCCGATGACGAAAACCGAAGCAGCTAGGAGCCCCGGAGGCCGCCCTGCTGCTGGCCGCCCGCTCCACCAGCACCCGCAGCGGCAAGCCCCTGCTGACGTTCAAGAAGATCGCCGCCGCGCTGTGCTGAAGGAGCTGCTGAGCCAGTCACTGCCCGCCGGCCTCGCAGCGGCGGTGACAGGAGCCGTGACCGGCTCGTGGGCGGGCTCGGTGAACGGGGTGGAAGTGGGCCGCGGAGCCCGCAGCACGAGGCGGGGCGGCAGCGCGGCGGCGTGCGAGAAACGCGGCTTCAGGGCGTCCGGCGGTGTGCGCGGGGCCTGGCGGACGGGCCGTGCCCGGTACGCCCGTCCGCGGCCGGTGAGATTGCGGTCGTGCGGGTGGGTGGCGGGGCGCGGCGGGGAGAGGGTTGTCATGCGCGGTCCCTGGTCAGTCGGTGCAGCAGGGCTGCGAGGGTGGTGTGGTCGTAGGGGGTGATGCGGATCAGTGCGTGGGCGGCGGCGAAGCCTGCTCCGCCGGGGCTGGTGTCGCGGTCGGAGTGGAGCCAGGCGGCGATGGCGTTCACCAGGGTGCGGCGGCTTTGTTCTGGCGGGCCGCCGAGCCGGTGTATCGCGACGGCGGCCTCGGTGTAGAGAGAGGCAGCGGCGGCGCGGTCCTGGGCCATCACGGCGAAGTACGCCTGGAGTTCGGTGCCCATCGCTGCGTACGGGTGGTCGTGGCCGTGGCGGGCGATGAGGTGCTGGGTGGCGCGGTGGGCGGCCTGTTGTGCGGCACGCCAGTGCCCCGCGCGCTGAGCTGCGCGCGGGGTCTCGAGCAGGCCGGTGTCCTCGGGGATGCCCTGGTTCCATATCGGGTCGACGGGCTGGGTGTTGGCGGGCGGGTCCTGGCCGAGGTGAACCGTGCCGTCGGCGGCGATCTGCTGCTGGTCGATGTGCCCGTAGGGGTGGCCGATGGACAGCAGGATCGGTCGGCCGTGTCGCTGGGCCGCGGCGCGCAGGGGGCCGCGGACGCGCTCGATGAGGGCCTCGGCCTGGTCGGGGTGGCCGTCTTGCCGCAGCCCCTGGGCGTGGATGCCGCCGCCGGGAAGGACGATGATCGTCTCGTGGATGTCGGCGGTGAGTGACGGGCCCAGGGGCATGGTGGTCTTCCTCGGTCGTGGCTGGATGGGGTGGGGTGGGCCGTCAGCGGGAGTCGACCAGGGCGTAGCGGTAGTCGAGGATCTCGGGCTTGCCGTGGCGGGGCAGGTGGACGACGGCCTCGCCCTGGAAGCTGTTCACCACCACGGCACGTGGCGTCTTGTTGTAGACCGACTCGGTCTTGCCGGGGGTGATCTGCAGGCCGGCGTTGGTGACGAGGGTCTCTGCCTTGTGGGCGAGAGAGGTGATCGCCAGGACGCCGGAGGAGGTGGTCAGGGTGTAGGTCTTGTCGTGGGTCGGCGTGATCGGGAAGAAGTTCACCGTGGCTTGGGACCCGAGGTGGTCGCCGCGTTCCTTGTAGGTCTTGAGGATGGCCTTGGCGTTGTCGTTGGCGTGGGAGAGTTTGCTGCCGTCCTTGGTGCCGCCGCTGGCGAAGAGGTCTTCGACGGCGATGGTGACGCCGCTGGGTGCGAGGCTGCCGACCGGGGTGTCCGCGTCGGCGGGGACGGCCAGGCCGCGCTTGGTCCGGGGGGTCGGGAGCGGTTGCTGCGGGAACAGGGAGATGACCTTCTTCCAGGTGCCGCCGGTGTCGGCGGACTTCTCGAAGATCATGAATGTGTGGTTCGTGCCGTTGGTGGAGGCCTCGGCCGCGAACCAGTTGCCGGTGGGCGGGATGTAGAAGGAGCGCCGGGTGAAGTAGAACGGGGTGCCGTAGTCCTTCTTCTCCTTCGCGCTCAGGGTGTCGAACTGCTCATAGTCGGCCTTGCTGCGGGCGTAGAGCTGGCCGGCTTCCACGGTGGAGAGGAGGCTCGCGTCGCGCGTCTTGTTCGCCTTGTTGTTGATCTCCTGGTAGTGGTCGAGGATGGACCCGGCAGTCTTGTGGTCGACGACCCCCTTCGGAGCGGGGCTCGCGCTCGAGGTGGGGGCCGAGCCGGTGTCCGAGCCTGGTCCACAGGCGGTGAGACACAGCGCCGCCGCTGCGCCCAGGGCTGCGGCACCGGCACGCATACGGGGTGGGGACGGGTGCTGTTGGGGGGAGGGCATCTGGATCACTCCTGGTGGAATCGAGCGAGGGAAGGGGTGCTCCGCTCCGGCGGGCGGGTATCAGTGCTGTGGGGGCGGCGGTCGGACGGTCCCCGCGTCCGCTCTCGCGGTGAGGGTGGTTGGAGCGGCGTCCGGTCAGCTCTTCACGGGCCACTCCAGGGGCTTGCTGTAGAAGCCCTGGCTGAGCTGGACTGCGGCGGCCTTCTGGCCCTGTGGGATGAGGAAGGCGGTGCAAATGCGCTGCGACTGGCCTGCGACGAGCTTCTTGTCGGAGTCGAACGCCGGGCAGTTGGGCCACTGCGCCTGGCCGAGCAGCACGATGAGGGCGCGGGTGCGCTGGCCTGTATCCGTTCTGACAACCAGATCGTCATCCATGTCGCCCAGCGCCATCGGCTTGCCGCTCTTGTGGGTGAGCGTCGACCAGACGTACACGGGCACCTGGGGGCCGTCTTCCTTGTCCTGCTCAAGCCCGGAGTTGTCCATGTCGGCCTTGCTGCCGACGACCACCTTGGTGGGCGTGATCGTGTGGGTGGCCCCTCGGGAGCGCTGCATCTGGCTCTCTTGGACCGGGCTGGCCTCACCCAGCTTGAACGTCGTCTTCTCTTTGCCCGCGCTGGTCGTCGAGGCAGATTTCTCCCTGGTCGCGCCGGTGTCCGAGTGTGCGCCGCAGGCGGTGAGGGTGAGGGCCGTGGCGACGCCGACGGCGAGCACGGTCAGGTGGCGCGGGCGCGGGCGCGGGATCGAGGTCGAGGAATGGGGCATGGTGGTTCCTCCTTCAGGAACTGGGGACGGGTCAGGCTGCGGAGCGCCGGGCGCGGCGGACTCCGGCGGCGAAGTCGCGAGCGATCTCGTCGGCGGCGGTGGCGGGCGTGTTGGGCTCGTCTCGCATGCGCCGGATGACAGCCGAGCCGACCACGACGGCGTCCGCGTACGCGGACGCCTGTGCGGCCTGGCCCGGTGTGCTGATGCCGATGCCGACCGCGACCGGCAGGTGGGTTGTGGTGCGCAGGCGGTGGACCAGCCTCGGCAGGTCGGGGCTGAGCGGGTGTTGGGAGCCCGTGAGGCCGGGGGTCGCGGGGGCGTAGACCATGCCGCTGTGGGAAGCGCCGATCGCCGCCAGTTGTGCCGTGGAGGCGCGGGACTGGATGAGGGGGATGGTGTGCAGGCCGGCCGAGGCTGCTGCTGCTCTCCATGCCTCCGCCGCTGGCGGGGGAAGGTCAGGGATGAGTACCCCCGCGCCGCCCGCAGCGGCCAGCCGACGCGCAAAGGGCTCGATGCCGTACTGCGCGATCGGGGCCCAGTACGACATGACCAGCAGCGCGGCAGGTGTGGACGCAGTCAGTTCGGATGTGGCCGTGAAGACATCGTGCATCTGGAAGCCAGCGGCCAGTGCCTGGGCGGAGGCTTCCCGGATCAGGGGGCCGTCCATGACCGGGTCGTGGTGCGGGACGCCGATCTCCAGCACGTCGGCGGACTGGGCCATCGAATGCAGCGCGTCCAGGCTGGCTGTGGGGGTGGGGTAGCCGAGTGGCAGGTAGAGGCCGAGCGCGGCCCGCCCCTTCGCGTGGCTGACGGCAAGGGCCCGGTCGAGGCGGTCGGCGGGCGGCCAGGACGGCGACGTGGAGTTGTTCATGACGGCCTCTCGGGCGACGGGCAAGGGGAAGGGGCGGCTGCCGTGCGCACCGCGAGGCGCCGGCAGACTGGGGCGGAGAGGACGAGGGCGAGCGTGGCCGTGCCTGCCGGGAGGGCCCAGGGGCCCTCGAGCACGCCGGCGGCCGCTGTCCCCAGGGACTGGCCCAGCCCGAAGGCTGCGATGAGCCAGCCGTACGCCTCGATGAGCGTGCCGGGCGGGGCAAGCTCTGCGACCACCTGATACGCGCACGTCAGCAGCGCTCCGAAGGCCATGCCGGGCGGCACCGTCAGCGCGAGGGCGGCGAACGGTGGCGGGTCGAGGCTCAGCGGCACCCAGACGGCCGCGAATACTGCGGCGGTCAACGCGAGTTGCCTGCTGAGGGAAGCGGGCAGCGGCAGCGCGGTCCAGGCGGCGGTCCCCAGGAGCGCACCGATCGACACCCCGGCGGGCAGGACGCCTGCCAGCCACTGAGCGGAATGCCGTTCGCTCGCGGTCAGGGCGGCCACCGACAGCGCGCCGAGTGTCCCGCCGACCACGGTGAGGACGAGCAGCATCCATCGCATGCCGACCGAGCGCAGGGCACCGAGGGCTCCGCTTCGCACTTGCGCGGGTCGCCACCTGCGGGAAGGAGCCGATGCCGCGACGGCGAGAGCCCCTCCCAGCCCGAGGCCGGCGGCCACGGCGAAGGTGAGGCCGGGCGGTGCCACCGCTGCAGCGGCGACAGCGGTGAGAGGACCGGCGGCGTAGACAAGTTCCTGGCTTCCGCTGTCGAGGGCCAGCGCCGCACGCAAATGCCGCCGCGTGGGGGTGATCGCGGGCCACAGTGCCCTCAGGACCCCCTCCATCGGCGGGGCTGTTGCTCCCGCGACGGCGACGGCGGCGGCTGCAATCAGCAGGTTGAGCGTTTCGGCGGCCGCAAGGATGAGGAGTGCGGCCGCCGACGTGATCGCGCCGGCCATGAGTGTGCGGGTCTGTCCCCGCCGGTCGACCAGGCGGCCGAGCAGCGGCTGCCCGACCGCTACCGCGAGCCCGTACAGGGAGGCGAGCGCAGCCCCAACGCCGTATCCGTGGCCGTTCGCCCGCGCAGCGATCAGCAGCGCGACAGGCGTCATGCCCAGCGGCAACCGGCTCACGAGCGTGGCGGTCAACAGGCGCGCTGCGTACGGCAGCCGCAGCACGGTGCCCCAGTGCACGGGGCGCTGCTGGGTGTGGTGCGTCGGCGCGGCGCGGACGATGGGGGCGGGGGGTGTGTCGACCGCGCTCATGTGTGCGCTCCGCGGTGCAGACTCGTGTGCCGCCGGGTCCGGCTGCCGTGGTCATTCGCCTCGGCGGTCCGTGACTCATCGCCGATGGGCGCGGGCCGACGAACAGGCACGTGGGCCTGCGTCGGGTGGCCGAGGGACGGAAGGGCGTGCGCGCCCGGGCACGCGAGGGCGCATGCAGCGTGCGCTGAGCCGTCGGTGGGGCGCATCATCGTCCTTCGGTTGACATGGAAAGCCCGACGCCGGGTGGATGTGTGCGAGGGATCGGCGGAGACGGGCATCAGGCCGCCGGGGTGATGTCGTCGGCGCGTGCGATCATGGCCAGTCCGTAGAGGCGGGCGGGGTCGGTCCACCAGTGGCTCAGCTCCAGGCCAGCGGCGTTGAGCTGCGCGGCAAGGCCGTGAGGATGGAACTTTGCGCTGACCTCGGTGCGCAGTTCCTCTCCCGCGGCGAAGGGCACGACCAGGTCGACACCGCGCAGGGTGACGGTCTGGTCCCGGCGGGACCGCAGACGCATCTCGATCCACTTGTGGTCCGCGTCCCAGACGGCCACGTGCTCGAAGGCGGCCACGTCGAAGTCGGCGTCCAGTTCCCGATTGAGGCGATGCAGCAGGCCGAGATTGAACCGGGCGGTCACGCCTGCAGCGTCGTTGTAGGCGCGAATGATGACGGCTGGGTCCTTGACCAGGTCCACGCCGAGGAGCAGGCGGTCGCCGGGGGCCAGGCGGGAGGTGAGGGTGGCCAGGAATGCCGCTTGCTCGGGGGGAAGGAAGTTGCCGAAGGTCCCGCCGAGGAAGGCGAACAGGCGGGGCCCGTCGGTGGGCGGAAGGTCGACCGCGGCCGTGAAGTCGGCAAGGAGGGGTTTCACCGTCAGGCCGGGGTACTCCGCCGCGATGGAGGCTGAGGCCTGGGCCAGGGCGCTGGAGCTCACGTCGACCGGCACGTAGGTGGTGAGCGGGCCGCTCAGGGCATCGAGCAGCAGACGTGTCTTGGCCGAGCACGAACCGGAACCCAGCTCGATCAAGGTTCTGGCGCAGGTGAGCCAGGCGATGGTGGTGCAGGAGTCGGCGATGATCGCCTGCTCCGTCCTGAACGGGTAGTACTCCGGCAGCCGGGTGATCTCGTCGAACAGCCGGGTCCCGTCCGCGTCATACAGCCACTTCGGCGAGAGCTGTTTCGGGGACGCGGCGAACCCCCGTACGACGTCTGTGCGCAGTTCAGCAAGGTGATCCGGTGCGGGCGAGGTCACGGCGGGCAGAGCGGGTGCGGTCATCGCGAAGTCCTTTAAACAAGTGAGGTGGCGCGGATGGGGACGGTGTTCACGTGGTCACGTGCTGGGGTTCGGCGACGGCGGGGGGAAGGACCCGAGGACGTCTCAGTCCGCGGGCGGCCCAGAGCACGACGAGGGCCGCGGCCCCGCCAGCCGGCAGGAGCACGCGGGCGAAGGAGAGTCCTGCGGCCCCGGTGCCCACGGCGCATCCGAGGTCGAGAGCCGCAACCAGCACGGCGCTTGCCTCGGTGACCGTGCCGGCCGGCGCCAAGCGGACGGTGAGGAGATAGGCCGCGCTGAGCAACGGGGCCATGACGAGGCCCGGGAGCAAGCACGCCGCGACCGCGAGAAGGGAGTTCCCAGCCGCCAACAGGGGGATCCAGCCCGTCGCGAAGCCAGCGCAGAGGACCACCAGATGCACTGCCGTCGGGCCGGGCCACGAGCGTGCCCCGTACAGGAGCCCGCCGACCAGGGCACCGGCGGAGACGGCGGCGGGCAGTGCGCCCGATAGACCGGCGTACTGGAACTGGTCGGCGAAGGTGACCGCGAGCGGAGTGAGGGCCCCCATGGGTACGCCGATGAACAGCATGGCCGTGTAGAGAACGCGCAGTTGCTGAGACCGCAGCGGGCCCAGCCAGTCCACTTCGCGAGGCTGCGCCGTCCACGACCGCGACGGGGGTGCGGTGACGACTAGGAGCGTGCCCGCCAACCCGACAGCTGCCGTCGCCACCACGGCCCAGCGAGCCGACGACGTGTAGGCCAGGGCGGCCACCAGCAAGGGCCCGACGATGAAGATCAACTCTTGCACGGCGGCGTCCAAAGAGACAGCGACCCGCTCGTGCTCGCGGTCCGGCATCAGTGGGCTCCACAAGGCACGCAACGTCGCGTCGAGCGGGGGCTTGGCCAGTCCGGCCAGGGCCACCGCTGTAAGCACGACCCCCCATGAGGCGCCGTCCGCCGTGAGCAGAAGGAGTCCGGCGGCCGCGGTGGCCGCGCTCGTCGTCAGCACTCCTGTCTGCCCGTGCCGGTCGACCAGGCGGCCGAGCAAGGGCCCGCCCACGGCGTTGGCCAGCAAGTACACGGCAGCCAGTCCGCTCCCCGTCTGCAACCCGCCGTTCTCGGTGCCGATCAGGACGATGGCGAGGGGCGCCATTCCCGATGGCAGGCGTCCTATAAGCGTGCCGATCAGCAGCCGGGCGGCATGGGGCACCCGCAGCACGCTGCGATAGGTGACAGCGCGCAGTGGCCTGTCGGCCTTGGCGGGGGCGGTCTGCACAGGGTCTCCTGAGGACTGATGGGATGGCACCGGGAAGGAAGGGATCCAGGTGGGGGGCGGACGGGCTCCTTCGGCCCGGCGCCGGGGGGCTGACTGGCTTGTCAGCTGTGGGACCAGGGGCCGAGGACGCTGCTGGCCGGAACGGCCACCAGGTGCAGGTGGTCGGGGAGAGAGTCCTGGTAGTGGGCGAGTTCGGCGGTGCTCACGGGCGGGGTCGGTGCCCGGTCGGCGGCCGATTCGAGGGCGGTGAGGACCTCGGCGTCGATGTCCGGGGGGCCGTGCCAGCGCAGGACCAGCAAGTCATGGCCTTCGCGGTTGCGTTCGGGCAGAGTCCGCCCCGCCTGCGGTGCGCTCCACAGGGGCAGGGGGTCGACAACCACCACCGCGAACAGATTGGGGAGGCCCTGGCAAGCGGCCTGGACCCGCGAGGCCGAAGGCGGGACGGTCATGAGGGGCGAGTGCATACCGGCCTCCCGTACAGGCCGAGGTTCTCGGCGGCTCGGATGACCTGGTGGTCTTGGTTGATAGCGCGGCTGTCGTCCGCGACAAGGAGGAGCCATCCCGTGGTCTCGTCGGCTCGCACCGGGGTGTCGGCGGTGAGCTCGGTGGTGGCGGCGACGGTGGGCAGCGCGGTGATGGTGCGCAGCAGAGCGTGATCCAGTGCGCCGTCGTGCCGCGGCAGCAGGGCGATCTTCGTGACGTGGGCGTGGGGTCGGTGGCGGGCCGCGGGGCGGCTGCCGGTGGTGAGCAGCAGCGCGGTGTCACGGATGGGGTCGTGGCCGGTGGCCTGGCGCAGCACGTCGGTGGCGAAGTCTGCGTAGGGGTCGGTACGCAGGGACAGCAGGGCGGGTCCACGGTCGGGGATGAAGGTGACCGTGGCGTGGGCGGGGCCGTAGCGGACGCCGAGGGCAGTGAGCGCGCGCATCGTGTAGAGGGCCAGGGCGCGGGCCAGGAGCCCGTGGCGGCTCAGGAGGTCGGCGCGGCATACCTGTTGGTCGGCAGTGCGGGTCTCGGACCAGATCGCGGTAATGCTGTGGTCGGTGGATCCGTCGGGGCCAGGGCTAGTGAGGGTGTGGATGCGGTAGTGGGTGCCGGCGAGGTGCTCGCGCAGGACCAGCGGCTGGGTGCTGGAGTGGTGGAGGCGGTGCCAGGCGAAGCGGATGTCGTCTTCGGTGCGGCAGACGGAGGAAGGGTGGGGGTGGGTGGGGTCGGGGTGCTGGAGGACGAGTTCGGCTTTCTGCGTGTAGGTGGCCCATTCGAGGGCGTTGGAGAGGCGGGCCGTGCGGATGCTGCGGGGCGCGGTGATACCCGCGTCGAGTAGCGCTGCGCTGGTGAGACCGGCATCGCGGCGGATGTCCGCGGTGTCGAGGGCGTTGCCAGGCAGGTGGAGTCGGGCGGCGAGCAGGTCGGCGAGTTCGGTACCGGCTGGTGAGCCGGCGAGGACGGCTTGGACTCCGAGGCGGTCGAGGTGGGCGGCGGTGCGGCGCAGGCTCGTGCGGTGGGTGACGTGCCGGAAGTAGCCGGTGTTGTCGTCCGGATGGTGAGCGGGTTCGGTGACCGCGACGGAGTTCCAGCCGTGCCGGGCCAGCGCGGGCACGTACCGGTCGCCGGCATCAGCGGGAGCGATGACGGCGGCGGTGCCGGTGCGGTACGCGGGCGCGGCCGCCGCGTGGAGGGGTGCGGCGAGGGCCATGGTCGGGTCTCCTGTGTGTATCGGTGCCGTGCGGGTCAGGCGACGCAGGCGGTGGTGGCGTTGTCGGGCTGGATGTGGATGCCGCTGCGTTCTTCGACCAGCTGCAGTCGCCGGTGGCAGGTGTCGGGGTCGGGCCCGGTGACCACGGCCAGTGCCAGACGGTCCAGCAGCGTGGCGCGGGGCGGAGCGTTGACGTGGCTGCGGGGTGCGGCGATCCACTCGAAACGGTCGAGCCAGGCGGCGAACACGCCGGTGTGCCGTGCCGTGACGTGACCGGTGACGGGCGGGTAGAGGAAGCGGACGGCGGCGCTCTGGTGCCAGCTGGGGACCAGCTCGGGGTCGGCGCCGACGGCGAGGTCGGCCGCGATCTGCGGCAGATTGAGGCCGGTGGCCAGGTGGACCAAGTGCGGGATGAGGTCTCCGCCGAGCCGGGCATTGATCTCGACGATGCGCGGGCCCTGCTGGGTCAGGCGCATCTCGACGTGCATGACACCGCACGTGATGCCGACCGTGTTCAGGGCAGCGAGGGCCACCTCGTGGATGCGGGGGTCGGCCAGGAGAGGGTCGGTGGTGTCGACGAGGTGGCCGGTCTCCTGGAAGTCCGGTTCGTCGCCGAGATACTTGCGGGTGATCGCGGCGATGTGGACGGTCTCGTGGCCCAGGACGACGCACTCCACGCTGATCTCCGGACCATCGAGGTACTCCTCGATCAGCACGCCCCCGGTCCCGGTGTTCTCCAGCCCGAAGAGGGTCGCGCCGCGGGCCGCCTGGTAGGCGTCGCGGACTTGATCGGCCGTGTCGGCGCGGCGCACGCCGGCGCTGCCGCCCATCGACCGCGGCTTGAGGACGACAGGGCCGCCCAGGAGAACCGCGTACTCGACGGCGGTCTCGGCGTCCGGGACGAGGTAGGAGCGGGCCGAGGGCACGTTGGCCGCGGCGAGCAGGGAGCGGCTGAGGTACTTGTCCCGGCAAGCCTCGACGGCGCTGGGGGTGTTGCCGGGCAGCATGAACCGCTCCGCGATCCGGGCGGTGAGGGCCACGTGCTGCTCCATGTAGGTGAGCACCCCGGAAACGCCCTGGTCAGCGGCCAGCGCGGCAACGGCCTGGGCGACGGCCTCGGTGTCCGCCAGGTCGACGGCCATGGAGACAGCCGCGTGGTCGTTGGCCCAGGCGGGAGGTTGCTCGTCGAGGAGGGCGACGCGGTGGCGGGCGGCGATGTGCTGCAGTCCGTATCCGCGCCAGATGCGGCTTCCAGCGCCGATGAGGACGAGCAGCGGTGATCCCGAGGAGTGCCATGTGCTTGTCACGGCACGGGAGTTGGGGCGCAGGGCGGTCAGACTCATGGTCGGATCTCCGGTTCGGTGATCGGGATGCGGCGGGTGCCGGTCCGGTGAGACGGCGTCGCGAGGGCGGTCATGCGCTCGTAGCGAGGACGCCCGGGCGTGTGACGGCGGGCGGCCGGGGAAGCCGGCGGGCGAGTGCGGCCGGGTCGCCGGTGTAGTGCAGGCCCTGCAGGCCGAGCTGCTCGGCGGCTTCGACGTTGTCCAGCCGGTCGTCGACGAACAGGGTCTTTGCGGGGTGGGGCCTTCCGGCGGCCTCGAGCGCGGCCTCGTAGGCCCGTTTGTGGGGCTTGTTCACTCCGATGCGGGCGGAGTAGACGGTCCGGCTGAACAAGGTGGCGCACCATTCGGCGTCGTCGAGGGCGTTTGCCAGCGGCTTGGGCGCGTTGGACAGGAGTACGAGGCGCAGCCCGGTGGCGTGGGCTGTGTGCAGGAGGTCCAGCACGGCGGGGTCCGTGGCGGTCCACATGCCGAGGTCGGCGCTTGCGAGGGCGGCCAGGAGGGTGCTGCCCGCAGGCGCGGTGCACCCGTTGCGCAGCAGTCCGCTCCAGAACGTGTGGGTGGTGGCGGTGCCCTGGTCGTAGGGCTCCCGCCGCTGCCAGAAGGACTGTTGGAAGGCGTGGGTCTCCTGGGGGTGCCAGCCCGCGAGTTCGGCGAGCCGGGCCCACTGGGGCGGGCCGGGCTGGCGGCCGATGACCCCGTTGTAGTCGAGGATCACGGCCTCGAGGCCGGCGCCGCTGGGGGTGGTGGGCTGGGAAGAGGTCAACGGGACTCCAGGGCTCGGTGGGAGACGACAGCGACGGTCGCGGTCAGAACGACGAGCAGGGCCAGCGCGGTGGTCAGGCTGGTGAACGAGGCGATCGCCCCGATGGCGGCCGGTCCGGCGAGCAGGCCGAGGTAGCCGATGGTGGCGACGGTGCCCACGGCGCGTGGTCCTCCCCGTCCGGCGGCTGTGATGAGGGCCGGCATGGCCGTGGACAGGCCGGCTCCGAGGGCCATCCAGCCGAGCAGGGCGGCCGGGGCGCTGCCGGCGATCAGTGCAGCGCCGAGTCCGGCGGCGGCGAGGGTGGCGCCGGCGCATACCAGGGCGGGTGCTCCGTAGCGGCCGGTCAGCCGGTCGCCCGCGAGCCGGCCTACGGCCATGGCGGCGCTGTAGAGGGCGTAGGCGGCCGCCGCTGTTGCCTCGGAGCTGTTGAGGGAGTGCAGGTGCACTGCCGACCAGTCGGCGGCGGCGCCCTCGGCTAGCAGGCACGCAGCGGCCAGGGCACCGAGCAGCCACACCTTGGTGTGGGAGGTCTGCGCCGGCTTTGCCTCGTCCGGAACCGCTTCGGGACGCTCGGGTGCGTGGTCGAGGGAGGTGGCCGTTCGTACGGCCGGAACGGCGGTGGCAGCGGCGAGCACCGTGAAGGCACCGACCATCGCGAACAGCACCTCGTGGGACATCCAGGTGGTCACGGCTGCGAGCGCGGCCCCGCACAGAGCACCGATCGAGTAGGCGGCGTGCAGCCCGGACATGATCGACCGCTGGAAGGCGATCTCGCAGTGAACGGCAGATACGTTGCAGCCGACGTCAAGCAGCCCGTGTGCGAAGCCGAAGACGACGGCAGCCGCGATCAGGGTCGGCAGCGTGCGGCACTGGCCGAGGAGAGCCAGGGCGAGGCCGAAGACGACGGCGGGGACGACCAGCAGTCGGGAGGGACCGTGCCGGTCGGCCAGGCGCCCGCCGAGCTGGAGCCCGGCGACCATGCCGGCTGCGGCGCCGAGAAGAACGAGTGACAGATGGCCCGTCCCAAGGTTGGCCACCCTCTGCACTGAGGGCATCCTCGTGCCCCAGACCGCCATGACGAGGCCCATCACGGCGAAGACACCGAGCAGCAGCCGTCGGTCGCCCCTCGGCGGTGCGGACTGCTCGGCCGGAGCGATCGCAGTCATCGGCCTGCCCCCGGCGCGGGCGTGGGCCGGGTTGTCGAAACAGGAGGCCATCTGTGCAGTGCTGCCCACGAGTTCGGGCATGTGGTGCTGTGTCTCATGGTCCGGTTCTCCGGTTCGGCGGTCAGGTAGCGGCGGGGACAGGGACGGCGGTCACACGGGAGGCGGTGCGGCGCTGGGTGAGGCCCGCGAGCGGCAGGCACAGGGCTGCGCCCATGGCACCGGCGGCAAGGGTGGTAAGCGCGGCGAGAACCCCACCGCCCGAGGTCAGGGACACGGCCGCGAGAACCGGGGCGATGATCACGGCGACGGCGAGGGTTGAACCCCAGATCCCGGCGTACAGACCACGGGCGTGTACGGGCGAGATCTTGGTGACGATGTCGTTGGCGGCGATGAAGAAGACGATCTCCCCGGGGACGGCCGCCGCCACGGCGAGGCTGTAGCCCGCCGTGGTGTCGGCGAGGCCTGCGCTGCCCATGCCCGCGCCAAGCAGGAGCGATCCGACGGCGAGCAGGCCGGTGACTGGCTGGGACCCGTCGCAGCGGCGCCGCAGCCACGGGTTGAGCAGCGGGGTGAGCACGACGACGGCGCCGGCGTTGGCGACCTGTGTCCATCCGTAGGCGTCGGCGGCGAGCCCGTCGTCCTCCATCAGCAGCGGCAGCACGGTGAACATGCCGGCAGCGCAGGTCAGGGCGGCCACACTGGCCATCCACAGCAGCCACAGGCGGGCGTCGCGCACGGCCGAGCGCAGCGGGGTGCGCGCGGCGGGCTCGCTGGGGCGGGCGGAGGCGGCCGGGGTGTCGTCGTCGAGGTAGCGGTGGGCGAGCAGGGCACAGGCCGCGCAGGCGGCGGCGTTGAACCAGAACAGCACCGGGAAGCCAAGCTGTCCGGCCAGCAGGCCGCCTACCGCGCCCGTGATCGCCGCGCCGATGTTCACGGCCCCGTGGCGCCAGCCGTTGACGGCGGCGCGCTGTCCGTCGTCGGCGATGAGGTCGGCGATGGCCGCGGAGACAACCGGCCTCGGCGCGTCGTATACGATGCCCGCGATCAGGGCTCCGGTGCACACGGCGGCGAACGCGTGTGCCTGGGACATCACGGGCAGGCAGACGGCGGCTGTGAGCATGGCGGCCACGAGGGTGCGGCGCCGGCCGAGCCGGTCGGCGGCCCAGCCGGTGAGCAGCTGGCCGACGAGCCATCCGATGCCGAAGACCGCGAGGGCCTGGCCGACAGCGGCGGTGGTGTAGCCCAGGTCCTTGAGGTGATAGCTGAGGAAGGGATAGGCGAAGCCGAAGCCGCGCGCCACCAGGGTGATGACGAGCAGTGCCCAGATCGTCGGCGGCCAGGGCCGCGGTCGGGACGGTTCGGCGTCCTTGGCGGAGGAGACGGGCATGGTGGTGGCTGACACGGACGCTCCGGGGAAAGCAGGGGCGAGACGTTCCTGGTGGGGCGGCCGGCGTCAGCTGGTTCGGGCGCCGGACGGGAAGGGCGGCGCGTGGGGGCGTCGCCGTGGGCGGACGACGCCCCCACTGAGCAGCCGGGCCAGCGCCCGCGCCGGAAGGACGCGGGGATGTCGCCCCAGGGGATGGAAGCGAGGGGCCGGGCCGGTCAGCCGGCCAGCTGGTAGAGGCCGTCGTCGCGCACCCAGCCTCGGGTCCCCTTGGGGATGCCGGACTTGGAGCGCTGGGTGAGCTGGCTGTAGTCCCAGTTGCCGCGGCTGCACAGCACGGTCAACTTGTCGCCCCGGTACAGGAGGCCGCGGCTGGCGTAAGCGGTGGATGGGCCTGTGCGGTAGTTCCAGCCGGCCTTGGCCACGGTGGCGCCGTAGTTCGGCCAGTTGACGGTGCACTTGCTGTTCTCACCGACGGCGTGCGCGGCGGGAGCGGAGGCCACGGTCAGGGTGGCAGCGGCCGCGAGTGCGAGGGCGGCGGGCGCAACCGACCGGAGGGCGAGATTGCGGATCATCGGGAAACAACCTTCCGAAAGGGAGGAGGGGGCACGGCGTCGCCCCGTCCCCGGCCAGGGCGTAGCCACTGCTCGGGGCCCCTGCGTCAGAAGTGCGGCGTGAGGCCGCCCTGTCGGGCATGGGAAGAGGCGCGTCCGGTGCTGGGCGCTGTGTGGGGGTGCGGAGTGGTGCGTTGGTGAGTGATGCGGGGCGTATGTCTGCCTGATGACGCCTTGAGTTGCCCGGCGTGGATCGGCGAGCCGCGGCCGGCTCAGTCGAGCTGCATGGGGACGCAGTCGTAGGCGTACTTCTTGGCGACCCAGCCGGTGGTGTTCTTGGCCAGCCCGGTCCTGGACTTCTGGCCGAGCTTGAGCTTGATCCAGGAGCCCTTGGTGGCGACCTTCTTGCCCCAGTCGCCCTTGTAGAGCAGGCCCTTGGACTTGTAGGCGGTCGACGGCCCCGTCCTGAAGTTCACCGCGTTGGTGTTGATCTCGTAGTAGACGCGCGGCTTGCACGGCATCTCGGCCGCAGTGGCGGCCGGGGCGGTGGTCGCGGCCAGGCCGGCGGTCACCGACAGGGCAAGCATGGCCGTGGCGGCAATTCGAGCGGGAGCACGAAGTCGCATGGGATCCCTTCAATTCATGGGGTGACATGGGTGATGGGGCGAGACGCCCCACCGGCCGCACGGGCCGCTGTCAGTGCATGGACGGTGGGCATGGCTGTCCGAGGCGCCGGCGGTTCTATGCGGCCTTCCTCCGGCGCGCGACCGAGGCCTGAGTTGTCGTCATGGCATCGCGCCGCAAGGCAATGGATGCAGCGGCAGTGACTCCGACCTGAATGGCCTCCATGGGAATCGGGCGAAGCGAGACTGCGCGAGACGCGGCAGTGGAGACTCGCACTCGACTCGCCGAGGAGGCACGCACGGTCGCAACCACACCGCAATCAGCGGAAGAGTCGCGCCCGAACATGTTGCCCGCCTTGTATAGAGTGGACCGAGTGCCTATTGCGCTCTATTGAAACACGACTTGGAATGCCATTCAATAGGCGATCGACTGCGACTCGATGAGCGCCACTGCGCGGGACATCTGCAGTACTGGCTGCGACGACAAGACCGACCTGAACTTCTTCGCCAGGTGCGCCTCTTCTGGCGCCTGCCCTCGGCCCGAGGGGGCGCGGATAACACCTCTCTCGGGACCGGTTACGGGTCTGTGTGACGACGCCCGGGAGTAATGTGACAACCCACCTGGGGACCGCGCCGAGCGTGCCTATGATCGGTGCATGCCGTCGTCCCTTCCCACGTCCCTTGCTGTGTCCGACGCCATCACCCACTACCGCCAGCTGCGCGAGCTGACCGTCGACGAGCTGGCCTATGTGCTCCGGATGCTCGATCACCCGATCTCAGCCGATGCCCTCGCGGAGATGGAGCGATGTGCTCGCCCCGTGACCGTCGACGACCTCGTCGCGATCGCCTACGCTCTCGACACGACCCCCGCGGTGCTGCTGTCGCACATCCCCATCGACATGCCGGAACCCGAAGGGCCCCTCGCTACCGGGCTCCCGAGCGACGTCGACCAGACCGAGCTCCGTGCCTGGCTCGAGGGGAAGACCTCGCTCGACCGCGAGTCGCGGGTGGGCTGGTGGAAAGAGCGGGTCGCCCGCCTCAGGGTCCGGTCGGCGCACCACGAGGAGCAGCTGCAGGGCGCGTACGCGGAGCTGCGCGAGCTCGGTGACCTGGCGCTCCAGGAAGCTGACGCCCCGCCTGTGCAGCGTCTTCGGTGGCGCATCCAGGACGGCGAGCACGCGCTCAACCAGTCCGAAGTCGCACTGGCGCTGACTGAGCATCGACTCGACAACCTCCGAGAAGGCGCCTGACAGCCTAAGTCCTGGCCAGTCAAAGTCACCTATCTATAGGCGACTTTGACTGGCTGTCTGTCGTTAGGTGGTACATCTGGTACATCAATCTGCAATACTGACAGTGCGCTTGTGAATGCCTTCGCAAGTGCTCATGTACGAGAAGAAAGCTCGGAAATCGGTCGGGTGGTCCTCAAGGGGGCCAGCTTCGACTCCCGGGCGTGGTCGGGATCGGGGTCTCGGGGATGCAGTGTGGAACTGCGGAGCCGAGACGCTGGTCCCTGTGAAGATGGCACCGCCTGGACACGCAGAACTGAACGAGAGAAAACGGGGGCGATTATGACTGAGGATCAGCCTCAGTTACCCGAGCAGCCGACACAGGGCCACGCAACAGCATCACAGGCCGTGCCGCCGCGACCGCAGGTTCCGCCAGTTGTCACGGCCGAGCAGTGGGCCGCCGGGTTCCGGCAGACGCATCTCCGCGAGCCGACGATGCCCGAGTACCAGGCCGCCGTTCAGGCTGGACTGATCGCTCCCGAGCACCGGCCCCGTGATCCGTCGATGCAGCAGATGACCAACGGAGCCAAGCAGGTCGTCAACGGTGCCCGGGACTTCTTCAACACCAAGGTCGCGCCGGCCGTCGAGAACTCTGGAGCCAAGGAGTTCCTCAGCAACCGCGTTGCCCCCGCCGCGCAAAGCGCCGCGCGCTCGATGCAGCAGAGCACCTCGCGTCCCGGACTGGCCAAGCTGAGAGGGCTGGCCACCTTCGTCCTTCCCGCCGCGGCGTTCCTGGCGATCATCTCGCTGTTCATGCCGGTCGCTTCAGCCATGGGCTTCTCGGTCAACTACTTCAGCGACGAGGCCGGCGGCGAGGGCGGCTTCCTGCTCTTCACCATGCTCGTGGCCATCGCCGCCTCTGTCGTGGCAGTCATCCGCAAGACGAACTGGTCCCGCGTCACCGCCGGAGTCCATCGTCGCCGGCCTGATCGGCATGATCGACGGCTTCGGGACCATGGGCTCCGTCAGCGGCACCCGCTACGCCTCCGTCGGAGCGGGCGTGGTGCTCCTGGCGCTGCTGTCGGTCGTGATGCTGGCTGCTGCAGTCCTCATCCTGCTGTCGCCGCGTCAGGCCTCTGCGGTTCCGCCGATGCCGAGCATGCCGCCGGTCCAACCTCCGCAGAGCTGAACCAAACCGACTGTCCAGAACGAATGAAGGAAGAACCCCATGAACTCCACCAGGACCGCACGTGCGACGCGGACCAGGATCGCCGTGTCCGCCGCGGCCCTGGCCGCGGGTGCTCTCATGCTCACCGCCTGCAGCGGGAGCAGCAATGCTGCTTCCTCGCAGAGCCCCAGCAGCAGCCAGGCCTCCAGCTTCGACGGTGCCTACATCTCCATCACCGACGGGGCGCGCGGCGGCATCGCCGCAATCGACGGCCACAAGATCACGTACATCAACGTCACCGCTGGCGACCAGCAGTGCCAGCTGACCACGAAGGCCCTCGACGACGTCAAGCACGGCTCGATCGTCAAGGACGGCAAGACCGACAAGGGTCAGTACCAGGTTCTCTCAACCGGCACGATCAACGACAGCCGGACCAGTGTGCTCTGGGACGACGACAACGGCTCCGACCAGACAGGCACTGACCCGGGATCCGGCTCGATCTCGATGTCGAACAGCATGATCACGCTCGGGTACACCTTCGCCTACTCGATCGACCAGGTCCAGCTCATCCCCGCCGACAGCGACCAGGCGAAGGCCTTGATGGCCAAGGACTGCAACCAGCACAGCTGATTGCCGCACCACCCCAGGCAGCACAGAACCCCCTGGACATCACGTCCACGGGGTTCTGTCTTTTCTCTGACACCTACTTCTGGAGCTGCTGCGCCCGGTACTCCTCAATCGTCTCCGGTGGCCGGCCGTACTTCGGCGCGTGCTGCTCGGCGAAATCCAGCTCAGCCCACGCTGCCGACTGCCGGATCCTCGACCGGGCGACCACGACGAACACCGTGGCACTGATGGCGATGTTGAGCAGACACCACCCAGCCAGCAACGCCGTCAGCACCACAGGCAGACCGTCCTCGATCGCCATGGTGACCAGAACGACCAAGCCTGCGCTGTTGCCCAAGAGGCTGGCCACGTACCCCTCGAACGTGCCGGACAGGTGCGCCAGAGTCCGCGGCTCGTCGCGATGCCGCACAGCGCGCATCATCTCGCCGACGAACACCACGGTGGCCACAGCCGCCGCAGTGCTCAATGCCAGTTCGCGGATCCCGGTGATCCACCATCGCGCCGAGCGACACCAGCCGCGCGGGAAAACGCCGCGAAGCCTCGATCCCAGCCTCATGCTCTTCCCCTTCTCCTCCTGCCGCGCAAAGACGACGCACCCGGTGAGGACGACCATTGCGATCATCCTCACCGGGTGCGTCAGCCCTCCACGCTCGCCCGATCAGTCCTGCGGCTTCTCGCGTCGGCCCCGGCGAAGACCACCAGCCGGCCGCTGCTGCGGCTCCGGAGTCTCCACGCTCTGAGGAGCCGGATCGGCAACCCGGCGCGGACGGGGACGAGGGCGCGGAACCGGAGCCTGCCGTGGCGAAGAAGCCGGTGCAGGAGCCGACGTCCGCGGAGTCTGAGCCCGCGGGGCGGGCGCCTGGCGCGGCGTCGGCGTCGCCGCCTGGATCGCACCCGGCTGACGCGCTGCCTGCGTCCGAGCCGGAGTCCGCGCACCAGGCGCAGCCGGAGTCTGACCCGAAACCGGAGCGGCCACGGGACGAGGAGCCGACGTTCCGGCTCCCAGCTGCCTCGGAGCCGGGGTGCCCTGAGCGGAGCGCGTCGGACGCGTGCTCGGCGAGGCTGGCTGCTCGGAAGCAGGGACAGGCACAAGACCAGGAGTAGCTCCGCCGCTGAAGCGCTGCGGTGCAGCCTGCTGGTTGCTGCCCTGCTGCCTCTGCGCACCCTGGGCACCCATGCCGAACTGCGCCGGGCCCGTCTGACCAGCGACGGTCCTACGGCCTCCGCTGGTTGGAATAGAACCAGCGCTTCTCTGCCCCTGAGCACCACCGCGAGAGCTCGACGGCTCCGTCGACGAGGCCAGAACCTCGCCGGGGATGACCTTGTTGCCGTCCGAGGTGTACCCGAGGTTCGACAGGCCGCCCTGGTTGCTCAGGCCCAGCGCCGTCTGCTTGTCAGAGTGCGAGCTGCCCGCTCCACCACTCGTCAGCTGCAGCGGGCCACCCTTGTCGTCGGGGCCGTCACTCTGGCCGGACGCGCCCAGGGCACCAGCAGGACCGCTGCCGCCCGGCAGAGCCTTGGCGTCACCGCCGCCGCCACCGCTGCCAGGACCACCGTCCAGTGCCGGGCTGTTCGGATCGCCCGGGCCACCCTCGCCGCCGCCCTCCAGGGCCAGCGCCTGGTTGCCCGCGGTCAGCGCCGTCGGGTCGCCGTTCGTACCTCCGGCGTTCGTCGACGCCGTCTTGCCCGCGGACTTGCCCGTGCTCGGAGACGCCGGGCCGCTGGTCTTGCTGTTGAACCCGTTGGCGAGCTTGTTGCCCATGGCCATACCCGCGCCGGCCCCTGCACCTGTGGCCAGAGCAGGCATCAGCCCACCCTTGTCCGGCTTCGGCGCGGAGTTGGTCTCCAGGAACTTGTCCACGAGCTTGGTGACCACCTCGTCCATCGCCTGCAGCACCGTCTTGCGGACCCGCAGCAGAGCGAAGGTGATGCCCATGATCATCAGCGAGGAGATGAGTGTCAGGATCACCACGATGGTCCCGCCGAGCGCAGCGCTGCCCCACAGGCCGGCCGGGCTCATGAAGCTCGACACGGGCCCGGCCATGATGTCCGGGACCGAGATCAGGAACTCCGAGACGAACTGGTAGATGAACAGCGTGACGAGGACCTCCAGGATCAGCGCCATGGAGTAGACGATTACCTTGGCGATCGCGGCCATCGCGCCCAGCGTCGCGAACGGCACGGCCGCTACGAGGCCGAAAATCCGCTTGACCGAGCCGGCCAGCATGCCGATGGCGTACCAGAAGCCGAGCAGGACGATGGAGCCCAGGACCGTGGCTGCGTTGGACCAGTACATGAACTTCGCCGGCCCCGTGCCCACCTGGCTGACGGCCATGTGGTTCTCGCGGGTGAAGCCGGACGTGGCGTTGTTCGAGCTGTACATGTTCAGCGAGCTGGGGCTGAACCCGGTGTTGAGGTAGTTGTACGCCGCCAGGGGAGACAGGTTGCACGAGGAGGGCGTCTTGCCCACCGTGAAGCCGCAGCCGGCCTTGGTCCCCGTCGTCGTGAAGACCGTCGAGTCCTTGCCGGGACGAGAGGAGGTCAGGCCCGTGCCGTCAGTCGAGATCACCGGGTGATCCACCGGCTTCGGCCCCTTCTCCTCACCGAAATCCTCCACGTCGCCGTAGCTGTCCTTGTCGACGAACCAGCTCTTCTTGACATCCGCGCTCTCGTCCAGCTGCGTGATCGAGCTCTTGATCCCCGACTCGAAGTCGGAAGCTGCGATCTCGTTGCTGCCGATGTACTTGCCGATGATCCCGAAGGTCGAGAACACCGCCTTGAAGTCGTCCGACGCACCGGTGCCGACGGAGACCGTGCCGTCCTTCCAGGCCGACTCGGCGTCGTTGGCCTTCGTGCCGATGCTGATGCCGTTGAACGTCGCTCCGTGGGACTGCTTGTTGATCGCCAGCGCGCTCGTGCGCACCGACATCATCGCGTCAGAGCTCGCTTGGTCGCCGTTCCAGGAGACAGTGGCCTGGTCCGGGATCCCGAGGCGGTCGTTCATCATCCACGCCTCGAAGTCGACGTATGTGCTCAGCACGACGCGCGTCGGACCGGCATGCTGGCCGAGAACCGAGTTGTCGAACTTGTCGAGCACGCTGGTGTACATCGAACCGATGAGCGGCAGACCGACGCCGATGAAGACGACGCGCACGATGAGCTTCTTGATCGCCGAACCCCGGTCCATCTTCTTGAACATGACCAGGCCGAGGAGCAGGAAGCCGATGAAGATCGGCACCAGCACTTGCCACGAGATATCGACAAGCAGGCCATACCAGCCACTGATCCAGTGCTGGAGGCCCGAGAGCGCGCCGCCTCCGGTGTCACCTCCCGTCATCCCGTCGGCGAAGGTCGGATTGACCGCCCTGACCGCCTCGTAGAACCACATGAAGGGGTTGATGAGCTTCAGGAACTGGAGGACGACGTAGAACAGCGTGCCGACCGCCAGCGCCAGGGCGTAGAGGACCCAGATGATGGAGCCTCCGATCACGCTGACGATCTGGCCGCCGATGCCCGAGGACATCGTGTCCAGGCCGAGGTCGTTGTTCGCGGCCCCGAAGTGCGCGTAGTCGAGCATGCCCGAGTACTTCGCGTTGCCCTTGTCGTCTTTCGCGGCCAGAGTCTCGTACGTGACGGTCTGGGAGGACCCCGAGACCTCGGCGAAGAACCAGCCCACGATGTTGCCCAAGCTGAAATCCGGGTCGGCGTAGCCGAGCATGGAGCCGCCCGAGGCCGGACTGCCGACGACCGGCTTCCACTTGTCGTGCATGCCCTTGTCGTTCGACGGCGAGTTCTCCTCGCTGAAGTACGAGCTCGCATTCGAAGCCAGCTGGTAGAGGCTGTAGTTGTCGCGCTCCTTCTGGTCGTCCGCGGACGCTGGCGAAGAGGCAGCCATCATGAGGACCGGCACGAACAGCGCGGCCAGGAGCACGAGGGCGAGCCCGCGCGCGAGCCTGCCCTGGCGGGCTCCGCCACCGCCGGGGCCGGCCCAGGCACGCATCCGCGCCACCGCCGTGATCGTCCCGTTCATCGTCTCTCCCCTGCTCCTCGCCTTCGTATCAGCGCTGACCTCGTTCATGCCTTGACCAGCTTCTTGGGCTTTGGCTTCCTCGCTGGCCGCCTTGCGCCGCCCTCAGGCTCCTGCAGGCTCTTCTTGCCGTCGCGGCGCTTGCCCCCGTCGCTCTGGCCCGCGTCAGGCTCGCCGTCGCCGCCCTCGCTGTGCTTCCGGATGCTGGTGAGGTTCGCGCCCGGTGCAGGCTTGTCGTGCATGATCGCGTCCATCCGCGCCGCCTCTTCGGTCCTTGCCGCCTCCAGGCGGACCTGCCTGCGCTGGGCCTCGCGGTAAGGGTTGATCCCCAGTGCCAGGTCCAGGTGGAAGACCACGTTGGAGACGCCCCGGCGCAGATACGTGAGGTTCTCGCCCTTGGTCGTGATGAGCTGGGCGAGATCCGGTGGAATCCGCTGGTGCAGCTGCTTCTGGTACTCCGCCACCGTGCCGTCGCGCATCGGGCCGAAGAGCGTGTAGTCCGCGGCGTCGAACTTGTTGAAGTCGCTGTCGGCCAGCATCGTGTCGACGTCGTTGTAGCTGTAGACCACCCGGCCGCCACGCTCGTACATATGGTCGAACTGGTCCTTGATGTACTTCTTCACCCGGTCGTCGATGTGCTCGGTGCCGTGGATGATCACCGTGTCGCCGAGCCCCAGCTTGCCAACGGCGAAGCCGACGATGTTCACCAGTTGCGCCATCGCCACGCCCTTGCCGCGGCGCATGAGCCGCGAGAAGTCGTAGACCACGCGCCGCGAATCCCGGACCCCGTCCACGGCCGAGGCCGTGTGGTTGTTGAACAGGTCGCCGTTGGTGCTCAGCATCGCGTTGGCGATGCCCCTGAGCACGTTGTAGGCGCGCAGCTGGTCCGGGTCGGTCTTGCTGGAGTTCAGCAGTGCCTTGTGCGCGGTTGCCAAGTAGGAGACGAACATCTGAAGACGCGGCACCTGGGTGTGCGGGATGTTCACCACGCGCAGGCGGTAACGCTGCTCCTTGGCGTTGTGCCGCCACATGCCCTGCTCGATGTAGAAGTCGGTCGCGGTGTCTTCGAGGGCGCTGCGGATGATCGAACCGATCGCTCCGTCGCTGGTCTCGTAGAGCTGCTCGAACATCAGCTTGAGCTTCTCCATCTGGGCGGAGAAGACCATGAGCTCGTCCTCCTCCTCGCCGAACATCTCGAACATGTTCACATCACCCTGATTCAGGTCCACGCGCGAGGTGAGCCGCTCGAACTTCGGGCCGAGCTTGTCGAGGTTCGCCCCGTCGAGGATGAGGTGGACGACCTGGCCGTTGTTCAGCAGCGCCGCCTGAGAGATCTTCGAGCACCACATATTGGCCACCCGCTGGCGGTCGAGGTACTCGCTGAGCGTGGCATCGGCGACGATCGCGTGGTGGTCGTAGGCGTTGACGTCCATGAGCACGGCGCTGTTGTTGACGTCGCCGACCATGTAGCCGACGTACTCGCCGCCCTTGTCGTTCAGGCCGTTGGTCACCAGCGAGTACGAGCCGGCCAGCTCGGTCGAGGTGAAGTGGAAGCCCTTGCCCTTCTTCTTCTCGTTGTTCTTCCAAAGGCCCGAGAGCTCCTGACGCTGCTCGCCGGCGTAGGGCGCAGCCTTCAGCGTGCCGAATCGGTCGATGTACAGACGCGTGACCCGGTCGATCGTGTCGTCCAGGGTCGCCAGATCGGGGGCCTTGAGGAAGAGCCGGTTGTGCACCGAGAGGTAGCTCGCACCGTCCTGGATCTCGCCGATCGTGATCCCGAGGTCACCGGAGATCTTCGCGGCCTTGCGCTTGGAGGAGGTCGTGCCCGTCTCCTCCTGCTCGTTCGCATCCAGCCGGTCCAGCTTCTCCGACTGCTTGGTGTACGAGTCGATCCACTTCTCATCCATCCGCTTGACCTGCTCAAGCACGACGGCGGTGACCCGCTCGTCCAGGCCGTCCGGGATCCGGTCGATACCCCAGAAGGCGGCGAAGTTGTCGTGCGCGGCGTCGTCGTGGAAGTACGCCAGGATGCAGGCGACCGAGCCGTCGACCTCGAAGTAGTCGGAGCGGAAGAGGTACTTCTCCTTCGGCTTCAGCGCGAGCAGGTGAGGGTAGGCGTCGAACGTACCCTGGAGGTGCTTCACCTCCCGGCGGCGCTGCCACCAGTTCTTCTTCGGCTCGGCGGCCTCATCGGCTGCGCCGTCCGCCGGCGCAGCGTCCTGCACGCCCTCAGCCTGAGCAGCACCGTCCGCGCGCAGATCATCGACCACAAGCTCCGCGGTCTCATTCGTCTCGTCAGGCTTCTTTCCCGGAATGCCGAGCTGTGCCCGGACTTTCGTCATCAGCGCCATGGTGTCCTTCGTTCGTTCCTCGTCGTGGTGGCTGGCCTGGCGCTGGTCAGTTCAGCGACGCCTTGAGATCGAGCAGTTCGTCGTCGATGCCCTGGTAGAAGACCCGGAGCATCGGCAGGGCCTCCTCGCGGTCGAGCATCGTGGCTTCCTTGATCATCAGAGTCGAGCCGCCGACCTCGGCCTGGAGGACCTGGTGCCCCTTGCGCAGTGCGTCGGTGTTCTTGCCCTTGAGCAGCAGGTACTGGTGGATCGAGGTGAACTTCCCGCCCACGTGCTGCGTGAGAATGTCGTATTGCTCGTTCTGCAGCTCGATCAGATCGGGATCGCGGACCTGCAGGGCCTGGTTGCGCCGTTCCAGGTTCGCCACCTGGTGGTAGACCCGCTGCGGCTCCTTTGTCGTGATGAAGCTGTGCTCGCAGGCCGTCTCGACCTTGCGCCAGAAGGAGTCGACCCGATCGAGGATCCCGACCCGGTCCTCGTCGAAGAGCAGGTAGCTAGCCGAGCCGACGACCAGGTAGACCCGACCTTCGCCGCCGTCGGAGAAGTGGATCAGCCCGTCCTCGTCGATCCCGTCGATGCCGACGATCGAGTAGAAGTCCGTGGGGTTCGAGCCGCGACGGGTGAAGACATGGCGGGCCTTCAGCGGCAGGTAAGCCAGGAAGGCTGGTACGCGCATGATGCGCAGCTCCTTCGTCTTCATCAGCCCGCCGAAGTAGGCGATCGCCGCCAGTCCCCAGAGGACGAAGAACGTGATGGCGACTGGGCCCGAGCTCGCGACGAACGTCGACGTGCTGAACCACAGCAGGGCGAGGATGCCGCCGCCGAAGAAGAGCAGTTGCTTGATCGGGGAGGGCTTGGCCGCCCACCCTCCCTTGCTCAGCGTGATCTCGTGGTCGAGGAAGCTCCTGTTCAGCGAACTCGGCACCTTATAGGACAGTTTCGCCATGAATCTCTCATCTCCCCCCTGCAGCCTTAATGGCCATTGCTCGTTCTATCGAAAAGTCCTCATACGTGAGGTGTGTAGATGGCATCCTATCTCAGATAGGTCATTTGAATCGAGAATGAAAGGGGCTTGAATGGAGACGTTCGATGGCTCGGACTGGCGAGTCCGGGTTATCGGGTGTCGTCTGAGCGGCTGGCATGATCCGTCCGCGGGCCGCTGGATCCGGACGACGCCCACCGGTGCCTCACACACCTCGCCTGCGACCTGCGCCGCCTGGGCACGCATGATCTCGCCTGGTGGCAGCTCTGCCGCTGGTGTCAGCCGCTCGCCCGTCCGTGGGCAGGGTCCCTGCTGTGGGGAACCGTCGCGTGCCTGCTCTACGTCCTCGGCGGCGCACCGTGGGCGGTCACCTCCGGCGTCCCCCTGCGGGCCTACGCCAATGCGTTCCTGTGGTTCGACTTTCCCTGGGTGGTGGCTCTGATCGTCATGCACCTTGCCGCGGCCTGGCTCGGCGCCAGGACGTGGTGTAGGGAGCACGCTGTCCTTGCGGCGGCGGTCGCGCGTACCTGCGGCGGGCTGGTGGGAGTCGCGGGGTCCGTGTGGGCGCTCTTTCCCGACCTGCTCAGGTGGGACGTCTTCTTCTCCGCGCTCGTCTGGCTCGGATTCACGTCGCTCATGGTGCTCCTCCGCACGGGACTGCCTGCCTCGCCCCGAACACCGAGCCGTGAAACCCTCATCCTGGCCAACCTGGGCTGCAGGCTGCGCCGTACGGCGACTACGGTGGCTGTCGCCGCGGTTCTGGGCGGCTGTGGCCCGTCCACGTTCTCGTTCATGGTGGACGGGCACACGCCACCGAGGATCTGGCTCTACGGCATCTTCATCGGCACCGTGCTGGTGCTGGGCCAGTCGACACTGCGATGGGTGAACGCCGCGGACTCCAGGGACGACCTGAGCACCCAGGCCAAGCTTGTTTGCGGCGATCGGCTCGTCAAGGTGATCAGCTGCGTCATCGGCTCCCTCCTGTTCCTCCGGTCCCGCACAGCCCTGGATGTCGTCGAACATCAAGAGTCCAGCGCGGCGACAACGTTCCTGGGGAGCTTCGACGACCACCCCCGGAGCGTCTGCGCCTTCGGCGTGGTACTCGCCGTCATCCCCTACTCATGGCCTCGCTACACCGTCACGCTCTGTCTCATGGCGGCGGGAGGCTGCACTGGCAGCCGCGGATGTTCCTGGCCGACTGTCACCGGCTCGGAGTCCTTCGCCAGGTCGGTACCGTCTGTCAATTCCGTCGCGCGCATCTGAGGGATCGCCTCGCAGTGGGCCCGACTCGGCCTACCCACCCACGAGTCACTACGCCGACGGACCCTACTTGCCAGGCGATGCCGCCGCCTCCTGATGTGAGGTCACCAAGAATAGATGGCTGCTCTTGTGCCCGATGGTCCGGTGGCCCTGCAGTCGGGCGACAGCCTCGGACCGCACCCTGTACCGGCCCGCAGCAGCCTGGAAACCCACACACCTCTTACTCATCACCCGGACACCGGCGCCACCGGCCGGGCCTGAGCACCTACCCTCCGCTTCCCCCTGTTTCGCGCCGAGCCCACGGCTCAGGAGACGGCAGGTTCACGCGGAAAGCGGCCAGGCCCGCGGGTCCGCCGATCGCGAGGGAGACCTGGCCGTCCTCGTACACCGAGGCGATGGAGTCGACGGGCGCGGCGGTGATCAGACTGTGCAACAGCTCGCCGGAAACCGGGTCCCACAGGTGAAGGGCGTGACCACTCCCGCTGGCGAGTACATCGCGGGTGGGGGAGAGCGTGACGGAAGCCAGCGACTTGGTCCAGGGGGTCGTGATCCGCGCCCGCGGTTCCCAGTCGGCCGTGTCCCACGTGTGAATGCCCTCGCGGTCGGCCGCGGCCAGGAGAACGGAGCCGGCCGATCGAAGGACCGCCAGCGCCAAGGTGTCCGAGCGTCGCCTCCCCCGTACCCGCAGATGTACGACTTCTCTCGCGCCTTCCAGATCCCAGATGCTGACACCACGGTCCGTGCCGATCGCAAGCCACGGAGTGACTCCGTCGCTCGCAGGCAGGGCCACGACCGCGCGGGACCTTGGGAAGGCCACACTGGTGATGAGCTCGCTTGGTCCGCCCTCGACATCCTCCAGAAAAATGCCGCTGTAGCTTGCGCGGGCCAAGTGGGTCGAGCCTGGTGGCCAGTTGACGACACACGAGTCCGAAGAGCTTTCGCGTCGCTGGAAGACCGCGAGGTGGCTTCCTCCCGGGGCGGGCCGCGGACCCTGCTGGTCTCCCGCTGTCCAAGGCTGCCAGATCCGTGTGCCGGTGCCGGTGCCGGCCCGGACGGCCACGCGCCCCGGAGAAACCGGATGGAGCGCGTCGACCATGCCGACGGCCAGATCGGTGCTGTTGCCGCCGTCCAGATCCATGGCTACGGCGCCGGCGAGGTTGCCGACGATCCATCGGTGGTGGCCCCGGCCGTCCGCCGCAGGCATCCGAAGCGCCGTCAGCGCGGTGACCGGTCCCACCGACATTCCGGGCGGCGTACGGGGGGTGGCCGGTTTTGGCTGCCACAGGCGCAGACCTTCCTCGCCGGACGTGGCCACGAGCCATCGGTCCGCCGCCGGCAGCGTCGTCAGCCCGGTGATCTCTCCCACGGTGACGTCGGCGACCAAGTCCCAGCCGCCCTCGCCGAGTTCCCACACCTCCACGCTCCGGTGTCGACGTCTCTCCAGAGCGATGACCACGCGGCCGTCCGGGAGATCGAACTGTGCGGGAAACGCGGCAGGCCCCTTGCCCACCGGCAGCACCTGCCCCGTGTCGGGATCCCAGCTCAGGACGCGGCCGGTACTTGCCACCAGCACCATGTCCGTACGCCCCGGGCGCCGCAGGCACAGGAGTCTGCGCACGTCACGGCAAGCGATGCGCGCGCGTGAGTGGATCGCGTCGTCGTCGAGACTTTGCAGGACCAGTCCGTCCGAGACCGCCGACACGAGCAGCGGTCGCCCTCTCCGGTCGCGGATTACGGTGTGCGCGGGACGGCGCTGGCCACCTGCTTCGTCCGTGGGGAACGGCACTGTCTCGGAACGGTTCTGGTCCGGTTTCCAGCGGGTGAGGCCGTGGCCGTAGCGTGAGAGAAGCTGCCACCGGTCTTCACCGTCAGTGACGACGTGAACCGCACTGGCGGGCGTACTGGAGTGGTGGATCCGCAGTCCGGACAGCGGGTCCCAGATCGCGACACCCCGAGGTCCGGCGGTGGCGAGGAAGGCTCTGCTGTTCCCGCGTACGACGCACAGGTCGTCGACGAGACCGGCAGGGAGATCCGCCAGGTGCTGGCCGTCGGCCGCGTCCCAGACGTGGGCCCCTTGCTTGGTTCCGGCAACGACGAGGGTGCGTCCCGTTGACACGTCGATCGTGAGGAGAGCGCGCACATACTGTCCCGGGGTGGCCAGGACGTTGGTGGCGGACCGCCACCACACCATGCGCGGGCTCAAGACCGTGGCGCCCGGCTCCTGCGGTTCCTCGCGGTGCCGGAGTGCCAGTGCGTGCAGAGCGATGCTGCTGTGCCGGGAGGCCGGGTCGACGGCGTCCGTGAGATAGGGCTCGATCAGTGCCGCCGCGGCGACGTGGGTCCGGTGGGTCTCCTCCGGGTCCTCGGGCAGCGGTAGGCCCAGTCGTTCGCGCAGGGTGTGCGAGGTCTCCTGGGACAGCAGTCGCAGGGGAACGTGTTCGTCGTCCAGGACGTGTCCGGCGGTGGCGTGTGCCACGAGATGCCGCCGGACGTAGGGGTGCGCGGTGGCGCGCTCCGCGGGGAGGAGAAGCGCCAGCTCACGGGTGATGCGGGCGTGCTCCTCCGCGAGCGGCGGGGGCACCTCATCACCGCCGGGTGCGACGGGTGAGGTACCGGCGAGAGAGGAGGGCTGTTCCAGGAGAACCTTGGCGACCTGCTGGTGCACCGGCCGGTACGTGAGGCGCCCATCCTCCTCGCTCCTGGCGAGATAGCCGGTCAGTCGAGTCGTCTGCACGGTGCGGATGGCGGCGGCAAGTTCCTCCACCGACGCCCCGCTGTCACCAGGAGCTACGAGCGCGTGGGCGACACCGGGCCAGACCTCCGCCCAGGGCAGTCCGGAACCGGCCCCGAACGCCGTGGCACGCAGGACTCTGACCAGCACGGTCACCGGCAGACCCTGCTGACGGGCCACTTCGTGGAGGTCCTCGTGGAGCAACGCCACCGTGCCCCGGCTCAGACGCTCCTGCCAAGTCCGCGCGGTCACCTCCTGAACATGCTGGGCGGTCCGCAACTGGTCCGCGGCCAACCGCCCGTCCAGGAATGACGGCGCCACCGCACGCGCCACGGCACGCGCAGCGATCCCGGCCTGCTCGCGCCTGTCGGCGTAGGGCCCGGCCTCGTCTCCGGCGAGCAGGGCCTCGACGTAGGCGGCGATGTCGTCGGCGACGCCGGGACCGTCCGTGCGCTGCACGGTGACCGGGACCGGCAGACGATCGCCCTCCAATGCCCAGCACAGCCGATGCAGCAGCTCGTCGGCGTCCGCGTCCACGAGGTGCTCCGCGACGTCGGGCGAGTCGTGAGGAGAGCTGCGCACCCCCACCACCATCCGCACCAACGGCTTATGACGCTCCACCCGCAACCGTGCGATCGGCAGGACGACGTCGTTGAGGCAGGCGAGGCTGTCCTGGGCCTCGTCCAGCGCGTCGATGACGAGGGTCGGCACCCGGTTCTCGCGGGCACGCGCGGTGAGGCACTCCAGCAGAGCCTGGAGGGGCGCTGTCCCGTCGGGGGCGGCCTCTGCCTCCAGCACCCGCAGGAGATCCTCGATCAGGCCCAGCGAGGTCTTGTTCCGCGCCAGGACGGCGGCGTCCACCGAACCGGCAGCAGGACGTTCGTCCGCGGGGACCGCCGCCGCCACTCGGGACAGGTCGGGCTGGTCGAGGAAAACCGGATCAGTGAGCGTCACCAGGCGGGCCAGCAGGGCGGACTTCCCCGAGCCCGCCGCTCCCGTCACCACGAGCACACCACTGCCGCGGGTGACGAACTCAGTCAGCGTGCGCATTTCGTGATGGCGCCCGCTGAAGTACCAGCCCATGTCCTCCGAGTGGATCCGGCCCGAGGCGCGATCACGCCAGTAGCCGTCGAACAGCCCGGCGGCGTCGGGCAGTTCACGCACCGCGGTCCCCAGATCCTGCGGAGCCTCGAAACGTGGGTTCGGCAGGCACAGGCTCGCCTCGTCGGAGAGCTGCTGCTCCGGCCACACCCACCTGGCTTCGACCAGCCCGTGGTCCTCGCGCTGTACGGACTCCAGGGCCTCCCGCCACTCACGAAGCGACAGATATGGCTTCGCGAACCCGGTCTCCTCGGCTCCGATCTTCTCCAGGGTGCGCCTGAGGAGTTCGGTGAACGACCCGACAAGAGGCTGTTCGTCGAAGTCGCCCGACGTGACCACGGCGAGCGAGGCCAGCTTGCGACGGGATGTCAGATCGCGCAGTACGGGCTGGACATCGTTGGCGAGTGCCCCAGCGAAGCAGGAGTCCACAAGGACCAGCACATGCTCGGCCGAGCTGCCCAGCGCGGCGCTGATGACCTCGCTGGTGGTCAGCGCGGTGCCCGGAAGCCGGCCGTCGTCGGTGCGGGCGAAGCGCAGGTAGTGCCGGCCCGAGGACGGTCCCCGCTGACCGTGACCGGTGATGTAGATGACGATCGCTTCCCTGCGCCTGGCACCGGCGATGTCCTGGACGTTCAGGAACCGGTGTACCTGCTGCACCGAGTGCAGCGTCACGTCCGGTCTCCGGAGCGAGAACTGCCGCTCCGGTCCCAGCGCGGAGTCGGCCAACCAGCCCGTGACGACGCCCACTTGCTCGTTGATTCCCTTGGTGAACTCGGCGTTGCCGTCCGCGTAGTCGTCCACCGCGATGACGATCAGCCGACGGGACGCACGCGCCACCCCGCTCATCAAGCCCCCCAGCTTGCCCATGTCCTACGGCTCGAAAGCGGCACTCTACCGCCGGGAACGATCGCCTTCGCGCTCGTACGGCGCGGCGCGGCGGGCCACCGGTAGCATCATCGGCGTGCCGCCAGGGGAGGCGGAGGAGAGAGGGGGCCGGTCCAGTGAGCGATCTGCATGTGGTGGGAGTCCACGGAATCCGCCAGCGCGACACCAACTCCCTCAAGCTGGCCGAGGACTGGAACCTGGCTCTGGCGGAAGGCATATCCCTGCACTGCGGCCCCACGTCCCCCACACCGTCGGTCATCACCCCGTACTACGGCGACGTCTTCCCCAAAGGGCGCTTCCAGCTCGGCGACGACGACCCGTCCGAGTGGTTGGCCGAAACCGACGAGGAACAGCTGGAACTGCTGGCGCAGGCCTTGGAGGCCCACACGCCACCCGTGCTGGGAGAGCGGCCGGCGGCCGGCACTTTGGGCGCACCTCCGCCTGTCTCGCCCCGCATCACGGCGGCGCTCGCGCGTATCGACCGCAGATGCGGCCCTGGAGTGGGGAAGGCGCTGCTCAGCAGGGTCAGTGAGGTGTACGGCTACTTCAGCGCCAAATCCAAGTACGAAGGCATGGCGGACACCGTCCGCGACCGCGTGCGCGAGGCGGTGGAACAGAGCGGCGCCAGCCTGATCATCGCTCACTCCCTGGGCAGCGTCATCGTGTACGACATGTTCCAACGGGGCCGGATTCCCTCGGACGTTGATGGCGGCGTGAGCATGCTCATCACCTGCGGATCGCCCCTGGCATGGCTTCCATTGCGGCGCAAACTCGGGGTACGCGCATCTGACGAGCTTCAACTACCCTCAAACGTGCGCTGGTTGAACGTCTTCGACCCCAACGATCCCGTCACCGCCGGTGTGGGACTCTCCGCAATCGCACCAGGCGTGACCGACGTGGCCGTGGACAATCAAGACGACCCGCATGCGGCAGGGCGCTACCTGGAACAGCAGCCGGTGGCAGCCGCCGTGCACAGCCACATGACGCGTGGCCCCATGCTCCCCAAGGGCTGATCTCACAGCCTTTACGACGGCTCTGCGGGCACTCGGGAAAAGAGCGACAGATGCGATCGCAACCAAACGTCGTACAGGGACCTGGTGTCGCCCTGGACATCGCCGATCAGGCCCACCTGATCTCCCAGCTGCACGATGTCGTTCATCGTCCTCATCACATCCTTCTGTTGTCGCTGTCGTGAAAAGGCAGCAGCGGGTCCCGAGGTCCGGGACCCGCTGCTGCTCGTCAGCGCCTGTCCGGGCATCAGCCGAACAACGGCACGATCTTCTTCTTGCCGCCCTCTTCCTTCCAGGCGACCTTCGCGTCAAAGGTCTTGCCCTTCGACGAGACGAACCCCGTGCCCTGGATGGTCTTGCCGGCTGCCAGGTCCTTGCGCTGCGCGTCGGTGAAGGTCACCTGACACCAGGACCGCGGCGGCTCGTCGCCGGAGCCGAAGTCGGGGACGATCTTCTTGGCCTTCGCGTCCCAGCTGACCTTGCAGCCGAAGGTCTTACCGGTCCTCGCGCTGACGAAGTCGTCGATCTCCAGCGCCTGGCCCGCCAAGAGTGCCGTGACCTCCGCAGGCGTGAACGTCCGGCCGGACCACTTCGTCGGCTTGTCCGGCACCTCCAGCTGGAACCCGACGAACTTGCGGCCCTTGAAGTCGCCGACGCCGAGCGCTCCGGTGGCCGTGTAGGGCTTGCCCGCCTTGTTCGTGGCCTCGAACGAGATCGTCTCGCCCGCCAGCAGCTTCGCCACCTCGTCGTCACTGAACTCGTGGCCCGACCAGATCTTCTTCAAGGCGACCTTCTTCGGCCCACCCGGAGCGGCCTGCCACACACCCTCGGCGCGGGCGGCGACCACCTGCTTCTTCAGGCCCAGCTCGGCGCGCATAGAGGTGGCGTTCTTCGTCATCGTGGCGATGTCCTCGCGCACCCAGTCGGCGACGACGGCCAGGCGCTCCTCGGCCGTCGCCGTCCCGGCGGCGATGTCGCGCATGTCGGCGTAGACCTTCTCGGTGAGCCCGAGGTCGCCGATGCGTGTGCCCGGCAGGAGCCGCCAGCTCATCTCGCCGGCCTGCGCCAGCCTGAGTTTCCGGCCCTTCTCCGTCAGCAGCGGGTACTTCGCCTTGCCGTTGGTGACCTCGGAATACGTCGAGGTGCGGGTCGCGCCCGTGCCCACGTCGCGCTTCTCCAGCTGCTTCATCAGCCATTTCATCGTCGGATGCTCGGGGCGCTTGTTCGCGCCCTCGAAGATGAACGGCTCCGCGGTCTGGCCCAGGCCCTTGCCGGACTCGTTCTCGTCGCCTTCGGCCGTGTCGTCGCCGGCGTCCGGATCGAACACGGCCCGCCAGCCGGGGCTCTTGGGCACATTGGCGATGCCGACGAAGTCCGGGTACTTCTCCACGTGGCCCTTCTGCTGCTCGTAGAGGTAGTCCTCGGCGAGCATGGCCAGGTAGTTCTTCGCGAGCATCTCGTAGATGAGCCGTCCGGCCTTGCCGTACTTGTGCTCGACCTCGTCCAGCGAGAAGGGCACCTTCGGCCCCGGACGATTCGCGCCGTGCGCGCCCTCGGGCTTCACGTGTGTGGACCGGGGCTGGCGATGCGTCAGAAGCCCAGCGTCGACGCCGACCACGGCGGCGATCTTGTCGATCAGCGGCGCGAGGTCCTTGAACTGCTCGGGCGTGATCGTCTTGTCCTCCGTGCGCGGGTAGGAAACGACCTGGTCCTCGTACATCTTCTGGTAGGTCGAGAGCGTCAGGTTCGCCTTCACACCCTTGCCGACGAGCATCGAGGACAAGGAAGCGAGGTCGAGCAGCTTCGGCGGCGCGGTCTTCTTGCCCGCCTTGCTGTCCAGGACGACAGGGGAGGGGCCGTACTGCTGCGGCACCTGGCCCTTCTGGTCGAACCGCGGTTCATCAGGGTTCGTGTACATGACGTCGTTCTCGTCGCGGAAGCGGTTCTGGAAGAACGGCTTCTTGACGTACGCGTCATAAGCCTTCTGCTGGTCGCCGACGAGAGAGACCATCGCCGACTTCAGCCGGCCCTGGCGCAGCACGAGGTCCTGGCCGGACTGGCGTCCCATCGCCGTGGCGATACGCGTGAACTGCATGGACAGGAAGTCCCACTGGGAGCGGTACATCGCCTTGCGGTAGTCGCCCTCGTTCTGCATGGACTTCACCGGCCGGCGCTGTTCGAACGCCTTCTGGATCGAGGCCTTCGACTCGTCGGTGAACTCCATGCGGCTGAACCGCTTGCCGTGGAAGCCGAGTTCGTCGATCGCCTCCCAGAAGAGCAGATCACCCTCACCGGACGGATCCAGATCCGTGGCGATGACGATTTCGTCGCCGCGGCTGAGCGCAGAACGCAGAGTCTTGATGACGTCCGCGACGTTCTTCTGCGGCTCTCGCTTCCACGTCAGGTCATCCGGATCCCAGGGCAGATTGCTCAGGTCCCACTTCAGATAGGCGTCCGCGAGCGAGGAGTCCACCATCGCGTGCGGTTGGGCGAACTCGTAGAGATGACCCCTGAGGCTCGCCACCTCGTAGGCCGTGCCCTTGTAGCTGCCCTTCGTCCCGCCGAGGGCGCTGGCCATGTTCCTCGCTGCGCTCGGCTTCTCTGCGACCACGATCGCGACCATGTCGACTCCTTCTCATCATGACTCAGAAACGAGTACGAGCCTACTTGAAAGGGCATACCGAATGGGAGTCAAAAGGGGCACTAAAAGGCTTTGAATGGCGTGAGCGTCATGCAGCGAAAGGCAGCTCCGGCACGCTGCTCGAGCAATCACCGCTTGTGAAAAAAAGAGAAGACCCCGAGAAGCTGTGCTTCTCGGGGCCGTCGTCTGTCGAGCGCTCCTACCGAGTCGGCATCGCCACTCCGAGCCGGACGCGGTACACCCGCAGCACCTTGCCGAGCGTCTCGAGACCCTCAGGGTGCTTCAGGCCTTCCTCCAGCTCTTTCAGTCGGACGGGCCGCACGCCGGCCACCTCGGCGACCTGCTTGCGTGTGGCCTCACCCCTAAGCTTGATCAGTAGATCCGGCAGGTCCGCGGTCAGGTCCTCGAACATCCGGAACTTCTCCCGCTCGCCCATGCGCGTGTGGCCGACATGGATCGCGCCACAACTCTCTTCGCACCAATACCAGCTCGTCGACGCATCTTCCCGGAGCTTCGCGGGGATCTCCTGCTCACTCCGGTAGCGGCGCTTGAAGGCCCACGTCCCTTCGCGCTGCGTCCGGCATCCGCGCGGAGCGTCCTCGGGGCGCGAGGCCGGCGCGGCCATACCCGCACACCGCGGAGTGCAGTACAGGCCGAGGTACACCGGGTCCTGGGCGTGGAGGCCCAGACCCTTGCCGCACGTCTTGCAGCGCTGCCGGGCGGGGAAGAGCTTCTCCTTGCTCGTCGTGGTCATCGAATCGGCCGTCCTTCCCGCTCGCGTTCGAGCCTCAGCTGCTTCCTGGTCGCCTCGCGGGCCATGTCCCGGAGGTAGATCGCCTCCTTGTGCGTGATCGGCGCGTCGTGGAGGTTGTGCGAGCCCCGCAGGAAGTTCTCCGTACGATCGGCGATGGAGTACGCCAGCGCCTGCTCGACCACCGCGCTGGTCTGGCGCACCTCGCCCAACTCGTCGCGCAGCTTGCGCAGTAACCCGTCCCGCTCGCGTTCAGCGGTCTCGATGTTCGCCAGGCGTGCCACCACGCTGCCCAGCAGCGGGTCGCGGGAGCGGAACAGCTCGACGGCGCGCTCGGTGGCCGGGTCGGCATCAAGGCGCAAGTCGAGCTGCGCCAGCAGAAACGCCGTCACCAGCGTGCCCTGGCTCAGCCGCTGGCTGAACTCCCGAGCAGCGCCGTCGCTCACGCCCAGCTCACGGACTGCGGCTGCTCGCAGCTGCTCCCGCAGTGCGTTCATGATGCTCTCGGGCAGCGCCTTGATGTGCGGCTGGCTCTGCACGCCGGCGAGCCGGAAGCCCGACTGGGGGAGCGTGGCGGTCTCGGCTGTGCTGCCCGATCCACCCTTCGATGCCGCACTCTGCACGGCGTCCTGATGGTCGGTGAGCTGGAGCGAGCTGGGCGTTACATGCCCGGATTCATCCGGTGTGGCGACAACGTCGTGAGAAGTGACTTCCGCCGCGGCAGCGTCCTCGACGTCCGGCTGTGCCCCGGGAGCCGGAACAGCATCGGCCGCACCGCCCGGGAGCACCCCGGCAGTTCCTCCCTGTCCACCACCGTCACCACCACCACGCAGGTTGGATCCGCTGGCCCGCTCGGAGTCGCCGGCGCCGGGCTCGTAGTCCGGCTCCAGGTCCAGGCGATCCTCTTCGACGTCCTCATCGAGATCAGCCTGCAGACCTTCAACCTCGGGTTGAGAGTCGGCGTCGCCGGCCTCATCAAGCTGCGCCTCCGGCTCGGGCGTTGCCACCCCAGGCTCAGACTGTGCCGCCTGGGCCTGGACGCGCTTGAGCTCCTCGCTCCCGCCGCGTCGGTAGGCGTCCAGGAAGGACGTGTCCACCTCCATCACCTCGGCGGTGGGTGTGGCCGCTTCCAGCATCTCTGCGAAGTCCCGGCTCATCCGAGCTCACCGTCCTCGTCATCCAGGAGGTAGTTGTCGCCGCGGGTGAGCCCGATTAGGGAGTCGAAGCCTGTGGTGACGACGCGTTCGAGGTTCGCCGAGTTCTTCGCCAGCGCCGCGACCTGGTCGACAAGCTCGTTGAGTCGCGCGATCTCCAGGGTCGGCAGGTCGTAGTCGAGGTTCTCGCGCCGGATCTTCTCGACCACCGCCTCGGCCACGTACTCGTTCACCGAGGAGAACCCGCGCTTGTCAGCCCAGTACTCCGCGCGCTGCTTGTCGTCCGGATCCAGCCGGACGAACATGCCCTGGCGGCCACTACTGCTGCTCTGCGTCGCGCCCGGCGGCTTCTTCTTCGTGCCGCGCACGGGCTGCGTCGTCTTCTCCAACTCCTGTGCGACGGTCATGCGCGGCTTCTCCTTGATTTGTTCGACTGATCTATCAAGCCATCTTATCAATGCCAAGCTATAAGCCATCTGCGATCTTTGTGTTTCGGCGCGAATGCCAGTAGAGTCGCAGCCGCGCCCAGTCAGTCCCCCCCTGGCGGCGCATCGCCGCAGCAGGTGGCCCTGCTCGATTCCTTTCCTCTCGGACGGAGCCACCTGCTGCGGACCGCACCCACCTTCGTGTGGCGGCGAAAAGAGAAAAGGGCCAGTGCGACACATCGCACCGGGCCCTTCGTCTGCCTGATGGACTCCCGCTCAGGGGCCGGGCATGGGAGTCGGCGTCGCATTCGTCGTGCAGTCGACGAGTCCCTGGGTGAACCTCGGCGACTGCCAGATCGCCTTGTCCTTGTCGTTCGGCAGGTGTTCGACGATCGACCCGGTGCCGAGGGGCGCTCCGCCGGCGAAGAAGTGCAGCACCTCCTGGCTGAAGCCCGCGTTGTACACCAAGGTCGACAGGCACTGGCCGGCCGCCGCGTAGGTCTTCCTCTGGCCCTCGTCCCGGGCGTAGGAGGAGAACATGGAGACCAGGCCCTTGCTGAGCTCGATGGACGAGTTGACCGGCTGATTCGCGCGGACCGGGTAAGCCGGCTCCAGGTTCGGCTGACCGGCTACAGGCTTCGCGGCTCCCTTTGGCGGCACGTAGCTCTGGGTCTTGAGGCTGCTGCCGTTCGGAAGTACAGCCTTGTCGATGCACGCGTCGAAGTCCTCGCGCAGCGACCGCGACGCCAGGAGCGCAGCGTCGTCCTCGCTCACCTTGTTCAGTCCGTCGATGACTGCACCCATGTCGTCGCTGTCGACCTTGACGACGTAGTCCAGCGACTCCTCCGGCATTCCCGCCTTCCGCGCTGCGCTGGCTAGGCAAGCCCCGCCGTCCTCTCTGGAACTCCCGGTGCCCTGGAAGGCGAGCTTGTTCAGCGCCTCGTCGAGGGCCTTGTCGGTGACCTTGGCGGTGCTCGTGGTCGGACTCGGCGCAGACGGCGCCTGCGTTGTGGTGCCGTCGCCACTGGAGTATCCGGCGAGCAGAACGCCCGCCGCCACAGCGAGTGCTGCGGCCGCGGGTGCAGCCTTCCTCGTCCTCCAGGTCTTCATCGCTTCTCACCTCGCATCTCCTGTTGCCGACCGGTCCGATTGCACCGACTGGTCTCTGAGGGCATCCTATTCGAATACCTATTGAATGGCATCCTGTGGTGAGTCGGAATGCCATGAGACAGAGGATGCAGAGGATGGGCAGAGCGGGGCTCGGGCGCGCAGAGTGCCTGCGGGTCTGTTTGGCGCTTGGCGATCAACGGAGTTGATCCGGAGGGCTCTGTGACACGTCGTGCGCGTGTCAGCTGCGGGTGGCCCCCTGCCGGGCGGCTGTTCGTGGGCTTCTCATCTCCCCCCACGAAGGACTGCTCGCCATGACTGCTCTTGCTTCTGCTCGGACCACCACTGACGTCGACCTGTTGACGCTCACGCTGCACGTGAGTGACGACCAGAAGACCTGGTACCGATCGTCTTCGAGGGCGAGAACCCGGTCTACGTCGACCAGCAGGCCGCAGCCTGGCTCAAGGAACGGCCGTACCTCGCCGTCGAGATGGACGACTCGACCTGCTGCGGCCAGTTCCCTCGGACCTTCAACGCGGTGTTCGCGTCCATCACCCGCGACCAGCAGCTCCTGCAGGTGCACACGCTCTGACGCGCGCCCGCTTCCAGAAGGAGAGCACCGGCCATGACAATGCATGCTGCGCACGTCCCCGCGCCCATGAAGCCAGGTCCGGTCGTCTACACCGACCGGCAGCTCTTATGCGTGCTCATCCGCCTGGCGCAGGGGGAGAGCACCCTCGGACGTCGCACGTTCGAGCAGCGCCGCAGAGATGCCGACCCGTCGGCTCCGCTCTACGAGCGCCGCTTCGGCAGCTGGAACCGCGCGCTGGAGCTCGCGGGCCTCGACGCGGTCGCACAGCCCGAACAGCTGCGGGATGCGACGACGAAGTGGACCCAGGAGCAGCTGATCGCCGCGATCCGTCGGTGTCTGCTGGAAACAGGATCCACGACGCTGGCGGCCTACGAGGTCTGGCGCACGGATCCGGCGAATCCGAAGTCTGATGTTCCGCCGGCCACCACCATCCGCTTCCGCATGGGCAGTTGGTCACGAGCCACAGAGCTGGCTTGCGGCTGACATCCATCGGCATCTGCGACACCGTTCGATCCCCTTATGGGGCGCTGAACCGCAAGGATCTGGAAAGGGGAACTGTTATGTCAACCGAAAAGCGGCCTCTCACGGGTCTCCGCGTACGAGTCCATTTGAAGGGTGAGACCGTGTATGGGCTCGCCAGGGTCAGCTACAGAGATGGCCACAAGCACGCTGGCCATTACGAGGTGGAGCGTGTCTCAGCTCCCCCGATTCTGGTTCCGTTCGGGGATGCCGAACCGGGACTGAACGCCGATCAGATTCCGCCTGGCGTGGAATTTCCGGATCGTCGTGTGTCCTATCGCCCGCTGTTTGCTGAGCCGGGAGTCAAAGAGACATCCGCCAGGGTCTCCGGTGCAAACGTCATCTTCCCCGGAAACATGGAAAGGCTCCAAAAACTGATCGGGCTTGTCCAATCGGGCTGGACCGTGCACTGGACCAGTCACGAGGCCAACGAGTTCCGGGGGCAACTGAGCGTTGCTGAAGTCGGTGTATCAGAAGTGAGGATGAATCCGACCAAGGCAGCACCGAGCCGGTACACATGGCCGCTGGAAGGTGATGATTTCACCATCGGGGGTACTGCCATCACCGAGTACAAGGCTGACCATGCGTACACCGGCGGTCGAGCGTCCACACTAACGCTGCGGTTCGAAGCGCCGCGCTAACCAGCAGCCCTGGAGGGGCATCAAGGTCTCCTAGCCCGGCGCGAGTCGGGCTTGGGAACTCAATCCCCCGATTTAGTCGAAGGGCCCAGCATATATACCAGGAAGCCCTCGGAAGTCTTCACCGCATTCGGAATGACCCGGTCCATCGCCGAATGGCACGACATTACCGGGGTTGGCCTAAGTGCTCTCAGGCACGGCACAAGAAGGCATGACCTGAAAAGTACCTCAAAAGGAAAGAGGAACCTTATGTCCGAACGCGACATCATCGAAGTCCGCAAGCTTCCGCCTTACTACAAGGCCGACCTCAACCATCTGCTGCCGGTGGAGCAGTCGCTGCATGGTCGCCATGAGCTGATCATCGGCGACATCACCCGGTACCGCGCAGGCATTGAGTACTACGCACCGATTGCCCCCACCGAAGACGGCAGTCTCCGGGGCGGCACACTCACTCTGAGCGAGACGCAGGCCCGTCATATCTACGCTCAGCTCGGCGAGCTGTTCAAGCGTTGGGACCTGGAGAACGAGCGTGAGGCCGAATGGTCGAGCCGCCCACACTTCAGTGCCTGGATGACCTACGGCACCGGTCACCTCTCTCAGCCACACATGGATGTTTCGGTATGGCAGGACAAGCTGACCGGCGAGCACCCGGGGGACGAGCGGGCATGGTCGCCCGACTATGACACGCCTGCTGCGTTCAGCGAGCGCACCACGATCGCCGCCAAAGGCGGAGACCCTGAGGACGGCAGGCGCGAGGCTGAGCGGCTTCTGAGCGATGCTGGGTGGAGAGTGATCGGCGAATGGCGAGACGCCGAGGACATGGCGCTGATCGTTAGCGTCGCCCGCACAGGGGACTGGATCGCTGCTTCTATGGACGTTGCAGCACCGACTAACAACGGTTGCCCGCTGGCAGCGGCATCGTCCGCACGTCCGCCGGGGCCAGCTCAGCGACCTCCACCATCGAGCCGTCCCACGTACGTACAGAGCGAAGACGCACCGGATTCACCGCGACGTATCGCCGCGCCGTCGCCCACTCGCATTTCCTGGCAATCGAGCACAACGGCATCGCAGGCCCCTACCCATCGAGTACGGCGGACTGCCCGCCCTGCACGTGGTGGATCAGGATCTACCGCTGATCCATCCGTACGCCCCGGTGACGCCCGGCCGCTACGTCACGCCCGGCGGCGGGCGGCACAATATTCGCCCGGCTGAAATGCGCCCTCACATCCGGATCACGCTGGACCACATGGGCTGTCCCGCTCTCAGTTCACCGACGAGAAGAACGCCGCTTACAAGCGGCTTGCCCGGGCCGCCGGACTCGTCCTGGAACACGTCGACGAACGCCCGGACGAACCCGCCACCTGGGAGCGGGTGTTCCGGCTGTGGATCCGCCACGCGGCCACCCTCGTCCGCGAGCTCGGCGACACCGAGGCACAGAACATGCTGGCCACGGCCCACCGCAGCCTTCCCCTGCTGCCTGGACGGCGCGCGGTCCTGCTGACGCTGCGCCGCCCCGCCGAAGAGCGTTCACCACGGCCCGGCGTCGATACGATGACCGGGCCCGGCCATCAGAACGGCGGCCACGCCATGGACGAGAGGACCGAGCCGTGAGCCAGTACCCCGCCCGAGCAGCGGTGTTCTCCGCCGGTTCCTGGGGCACCGCCGCGGCGACGATCCTCGCCGACGCCGGCACCAGCACCGTCCTGCACGCCCGCCGCGCCGAGATCGCCGCAGCGATCACCGGTGGCCACCGCAACCCGGACTACTTCCCGGACATCGAGCTGCCCGCCTCGCTCACCGCCACGACCGACCCGGCCGCCGCGCTGGACGGCGCGGACTTCCTCGTGCTGTCCGTGCCCGCGCAGTCCCTGCGCCAGTGCCTGGCGACGTGGACGCCGCACCTTCAGTCCCAGACGGTGATCGTCTCGCTGATGAAGGGCATCGAGACACACACCCACCTACGGGCCAGCGAGATCATCCGCGAGGTGACCGGCGTGCCCGCCGAGCGGGTCGTGGTGCTGTCCGGCCCGAACCTGGCCCGGGAGATCATGGCCCGACAGCCCGCGGCCGCCACCATCGCCTGCTCCGACGAAGACGCCGCTCAGCGTTTCCAGACGGCCTGCCACACCCCCTACTTCCGGCCCTACACCTCCACCGACGTGATCGGCTGCGAGATGGGCGGCGCGCTGAAGAACGTCATCGCGCTCGCCGTCGGCATCGCCACCGGCATGGGCCTGGGCCACAACGCCACCGCCCTGATCATGACCAGGGGGCTCGCGGAGAGCATGCGTCTGGCCGCCGCGATGGGCGCGCAGCCCACCACCCTCGCCGGGCTGTCCGGCATGGGCGACCTGGTGGCCACCTGCTCCTCACCGCTCTCCCGCAACCGCACCTTCGGCACCCACCTCGGCAACGGCCTGAGCCTCGCCGAGGCCGCCAACGCGACCAGGCAGACCACCGAGGGCGTCAAGAGCGCTGAGGCGATCCTCGAGCTTGCCCGCGCCCACGGCGTCGACATGCCGATCACGACCGTGGTCACCGCCGTCCTGCACGGCAAGGCCACGCTTGGCGAGGCCGCCGCCGCACTGATGCAGCGGCCCCCCAAGCCCGAGTAGCGGCCCGCCACCACCTTGTCCCTCCCGCCCGGAGGTTTCCCTGTCATGCCCGCAGACGTACTGTCCGCTGCCCAACTCGCCGTCACCGCAGCCGTGGTGGCTGGGATGGCTACCGGCTTCACCCGCAGGCCCGGCCGCTGGATGCGCTACCCGCTGTTCTCCCGGGCCACGTTCGTGATCGTCACGCTCACTGGTACCAAGGGCGACCGGACCGAGTCCGTCAATCCGTACGCGTTCCTCTCACCAGGGACCGTTCCTGCTGCCCCCGCCCCAGCTCCAGACGGTCATCGACCACCTGATGCGCACCGGCCGCTACGACCGGATCGAGGGAGACGGCCGGGTCCTGTCCGTCAACGGCGAGCAGCCCATCGAGGTGAGGGACAGCCGTGTGGTTCTTTGACGCCCTCGCGTCCGGCTTCCGCAGCCCGACCGATCCCGGCGGCCCAAATCCTTCTCGCGCTCGTGACCGCCGACCTCTACTGGAACAGCGCCGTGCAGAAGATCCGCTCCGTCCAGTTCCGCACCGGCCTCTACCTCGCCCAGTGGATGTATGCCTACACCCAGCTGAAGGACCAGCTTCCGTACCGCCGCCAGAACGCCATCCCCGGCGTCGTCCTCCGGCACACGGGCAACCTCACGCCCCGCGACATCCGCCTGTGGCGCCTGGTCGCCGTCACCGTCATCGCCGCCGAGATCGTGCTGCCCATTGTGCTGCTGATCCCGCGGACCACGCCGTATGCCGTCGCGGCAGGCATCACCCTGCACGCCGGGTTCACCCTCCTCAAGCCGCGTCAGCTCCTGACGTTCTCCGGCCTCACGGTCGGCCCCTACCTCGCCTTCACGGGCTGACCCCGGCGACGGCGCCCGGGCGGGGTTCTACAGCGGATCGCCCTCCTCGGTGACGACCTCCCGGTCGACGACCCACTTGCGGATGATCCGGCGCGTCCCGTCGTCCTCGACGGCGACGAACTGGACGACGACGGCGGGGTCGTGGGTGTAGAGCCCGACGCACTTCTTGTACATACTGAAGGAGCGGGCTTGAGCTGCGGTGGGATCTTCTTATGGGGCTGTGAACAGGACCAGAGCGTGTTTCTTGGTGTTTCCCGATGTTCCAGTGTCTTTCGCTCGGGACCCCCCTGAGAACTCCCTCGTCGGACTCCCACCCCCTGAGAACTCCCTGGCATCACCCTCGCGGAGAGGGCTGTGAGCTGGAAAAATAGCAGCCCCCCTGCGCCATCTGGCGACGCAGGGGGACTTCCGGTGCCCCTGGCCAGATCCTGGCCCGCGACGCGGTCTGCCTGTTGGACGTGCCGATGCACAAGACCGGCACCGCGTTCACCAAGCCGGTCGATCCGATCCTCGGTCAGGCCCTCGGTGCGTGGCAGGCGATCCGTCCGGAGCAGCCGAAGTTCACCGACCGCCGCACCGGCGAGCTGGTGGACCTGCTGTTCGCCACCCGGGCCCGGAAGGTTTTCCTCCGCCTACACCAACAACACCGTCATCCCCATGCTCTGCCGCAGGGCTGGCGCCCCCGCCGCCGATGTGCGTGGGAACATCACCAGCCACCGGGCCCGGTCCACGATCGCCAGCCAGCTCTACAACGCGAAGGAGCCGATGGCTCTGTTCGAACTGTAAGCCTGGCTCGGCCACCGCTCGCCGCAGTCCACGCAGTTGCGGGGATCGGACGGAGGGCGACAGCGGCCGCGGCTGCAGCCTGTGAGTTGCTCAGGCGCTCGGCAGGCGTCGCAGGGTCGGGAGGGGAAACGGTCCTGACGAACGCTGTGTGTCGTCCCTGGGCTGAGGGCCGGAGCGTGTCTGCGGGGTCGGCCATGGATGGGCCGGTGGTGCCGAGAGTGTTGCCGTGCTTCCGCGATTCCGTCGCGCGGAGTCCCCGATGGGTATTTCTTCCTGAATATTCTCTATACGGTTTCTCACTTGCTTTGCGTTCATCTATGCAATGCTCACCTGGAGTAGGGGGCCTGGACCCGAGTGGTGGTCAGGACCGCGGTCGGCCGGTGCAGGTTTGCCTTCAGATCCCTACAGCAGGCACGATGCAACGGATGTCGAAGACGATGATGTCGGCTCAGGCGTCCTGGCCGGAGCGCGCGAAGGACCTCGGCATGTAGTGGCTGGTTCAGGCAAGCCCCCGGGGTTACGCCAGGTGACTGGCCGCCGCGCATTACATCCGCCCGGCCGAGTTCCGACACGATCCAGTAGCTTCCTCCTACGTCAGCTGTCCCGCTACATTCATCCCCACAGGGCAGGGGGGGAAGATGGCAGGCGACGCCGATGACCCGTCGACCCCAGAAGGTCTCGCGCGCCTCGACGCCCGAAAGAGCGATGCGCGAGACTTGGTAGACGGGCAGCTGCCCATGAGTGCGCGCGAAGAGCAGATCAGCCTCGCGTTCACTCGGATGATCACGTACGCAGCTGGCTGTGCCGTCAAAACGCACGACACGGACTACGAGGGCGTAGATCTCACCATCACGTCGTCCGTGGAGTACAAGAGGATTCTTGGCCCACAGTTTGATCTGCAACTGAAGGCCACGATCCAGCACGGTCGCCTCACGGATGAGCACCTGGCATGGCCAATGAAGGTCAAGCCCTATCGCAAGCTCGTGAGGGGGAACGACGGAAAACGGCACATCCCCGCCTATCTGGGAGTGCTACTACTTCCAGAAGACGCGACTCGGTGGGTAGACGTCGATGAGAACCGTCTGATCACCGAGAGTCGCATGTTCTGGCAGGCAGCGTCAGAGTTCCCGGGCGAGACAACGTCGGAGTCGACCCACACAGTCCACCTCCCCAGAAGTAACCTGTTCACGGTTGAGCAGTTGCTCCGCATCATGGAGAACATCGGGAACAACGAGGGAGGTGCCAGGTGAGCGTTACCGAGCTCAGCAGTTACCGAGAGGTCGCCTCGACGCTTACGCCTAGCGCGGTGTCTCAGTTCCTGGCGGCCCACGACTGGGAACTTGAGACTCGGCAGGCACAGATCCGCGAGATCTGGCGCCTCACTTCCAGTAGCGGCGCCCTCGAAGGTCGCATCATGGTCCCGCTCGCCACCGCGTACACAGACTTCCAACAGCGGTTCGAGGAGACCCTGGAGTCGCTGGGGTACATCCACAACTGGGACGCTCAAGAGCTTCACGAGCACATCATCGGTACTCATGCGGATCTCTTCTTCGTCCGGCTTGACCAAACCATGACGGATGGAACGATCCCGTTCCATCAGGCCGAGAAGACCATCCAAGCGCTGTACAAGATGATGAGGGCGGCAGCGACCACCGCTGCATCCCCCTCGCATCCACACCGTGGCCGACTGCCCTCTGGTGTCTCGGACTTCTTGGACGAAGACGTGCGACTTGGGCACACCAAGAGCGGAAGCTTCGTTTTCACGATCGTCACTCGATTGGGTGAGTCCCCTCCCTCGACCAACGCCGAGGTCGGCGTTGAGCCAGCGGACAGCCTCCAGCGGTTTCCTAGGCGAGTCATGGAAACGCTGGCCCGTGGACTAGAGACCACCGAACGGCTAAGCCGACAGTGGGATGAGCGGGTGATCGACGCCCCCGGGAGCCAGGGAGTAAGCGCCAGTCTGATCGAATCGCTAGAAGACATCGCTGCGCCGCACCTCCGTTCCGTAGACCTCTCTTTCGAGTGGGCTGCCGCCGTACCACGGCCTGATGTGGGGCTGGCCACGATCGTGCTTGATCGCGACGTCATGGCAGAACTGCCCAGGGTCCGGGAACGTCTCGTCCGACAGGAAGAGCCACCCAGGCAAGGGACCCTGGTGGGGCTGGTGAAGACACTGAGCCGCGATGAGGCCTCAACTGATGACGAAGAGACTGCGTCAGTCGTGCTGACCGCCGACGTGCATGGCAAGCTGCGCAGGGTCCACATGACCCTGTCCGGCGAAGATCACAATTGGGCCGTCATCGCGTACCAGCGCAAGCTGCCGTTCACCGTCACTGGGATGCTGGGCTTCGAACGGCGAGCATGGCACCTGACGGGTGACCTCGTGGTCGACTCAAGTTTCCTGCGTCACGCGACTAGGAGTCAGTCAGGGCCCGAGGACTCTTCCTAGCGGATAGGGGAAATCGACGGAGTGGGGCTGCGGGTTACCGCGCCCATTCTTTGAGGCTGGCCGCATAAACGTCCACATCATGCTTGAACCACACCCGCACGTTCTTGATCCACATCATCCTATCGTCTGGCCTTCGCCCCCAGTTGCGGAGACGCGGGCCCGGCGGGCGGAGGGGGGCTTGGCCCTCCTCTCAGAGATCGTCAGCCGCAGGGCCGAACCCGGAGCCGGGTCGGCGGCGCGGCCGTCATCTCGGCCCGCTCCAGAGCGACGATCTGCGGTGTCCGGGGCTCCGGCGGCGGCCGGGCCGCGATCAGTGGCAGCGGCGCGTAGGCGGATGTGGACGGCTGCGGCAGCACAGGCCGCACCAGCCGCCAGCGGGCTAGGGCCTGTTCTAGGTTCGGATCATGTTGCGGGTTGGAGGCTGCGGATCCAGATCACGGCACCGCGTAAGTGGAGTCCAGCGAGGTAGCTGGTGGCGGTCTTGTCATAGCGGGTGGCAAGGCCCCGCCACTCCTTGATCTTGTTGATGCAGCGTTCGACGGTGTTGCGGTCCTTGTACAGATCCGGATCGTGACCGACCGGGCGGCCGCCACGCGAGCCCTTCTTCTTGCGGTTGGCGGCCTGGTCGGTCTTCTCCGGGATGACGCCGCGGATGCGGCGTCGCCGCAGGTAGGCGCGGTTGGCGCGGGAGGAGTAAGCCTTGTCCGCCGCGACGGCGCCTGGCCGGGTGCGCGGGCGTCCGACCGGGCCACGCACCTTGATGCCCTCCAGTACCGGGACGAAGCGAGGGCTGTCGGCGGCCTGTCCCGGTGTGACGATGAACGACAGCGGCCGGCACCGGCGTTCGGCCGCGAGGTGGGTCTTGGTGGTCAGTCCGCCCCGGGAACGGCCCAGTTCAGCCGCGCGGAGCCGGGCTCTGCGCCGTCGCCGCAAACGCCGCCGCTCCTCGCGCGCCACGTCGTCGCCGTCCTCGTCCAGCGGCACTATCGACGTACTTCGGCCCTTTCGAGAAGCCCCTTTTCCTCGGTGACGGCCTTCTCCAGTTCGTCCAGCAGTTCGGGATCGACGGCCATTCCCGCCGCGTGATGATGAGCGCGGGCGACCGTGGAATCCACGCTGACCAGGTCGAGATCGACCTGTCCGCGGGCCGCCGCCTCGGCGATCATCCCCTCCATCAGCGTCCGGAAGGTCCCGGCCACCGCCCAGCGCTGGAACGCGCCGTAGACGGTCGACCAGGAGCCGTACTCCTCAGGCACGTCCCGCCAGGGACACCCGGCCCTGAACCGCCACATCACGGCGTTGAACAGCCTCCGCAGGTCAGGGACCGGGCCGCGCTCGCCCACAGGCAAGAACGGCTCGACCAACTTCCACTCGGCATCAGAGAGATCACCACGCGCCACCCTCGACAACTACCAGGCCCAGCCACCCGGCACCGGCGAATCCCCAAACCAATGATCCGAACCTGGAACAGGCCCTAGTACTCGATCCTGCTGCGGACCCGTTGCGTGAGTCCGTGCAGGGCGTGTGTGGCGGAGGGGAGCCGCATCCGGCCCCAGGCAGTTTCGGGCCAGCTGTGTTCGAGGTTCCAGCTGTAGTCGTCTGCCTTTTTGTGGATCTCGGCGATGAAGGAAACTTCGCGGCCGTGCATGACCGCCCCGAGCAGTATTCTGCGGTCGCCATCGGGATACGGGATCGAGAATTTCACTGTGCCATCGGGGTTGAATCCGTAGTCCGAGTTGGGCGCCCATCCATACGTTCCGAGTGAGTTCGGCGCGTGCGCGTCCTGGGAAGCATGCTCCTCGTATTCGCTGTGGAAGTCGAAATCATTGATCAGGATGTCCATCGTCCGGCGAATAGCGGCGCGGACGGCCGCCTCGTCCCGGATAGCGTCGTCTTCTGGGCCCCAGCCCCTACGGAAGCCGGTGTTCCTGGTCAGGGGCCAGGTGGTTGCGGAGGCGAGCCACAGGCGCAGCTCCTCCTCCAGGCCGTCGATGCTGAGGCGCTCGGAGGGGTTGTTCCTCGTGGCTGCTTCGAGAACGTGGGCCAGGCCGTCCAGGACGAAGCCGACGTCTCCCTTCCAGCCTTTGTGGAGGTCGTAGTCCGTGGCGCCGGCCCGGAAGGTTCCCGGGAGTGGCAGTTCGCCGAGGGGGTGGATGAACGCCGAGAGGGTCTGTGCCAGGGAGTAGACATCGGCCATGCTGCCCTGTTCCTGCTGGGTCACGCTGCGCATCTCGGGGGCCATGAACCACAGGGGGCCCAGTTTCTCCCCCTCGACGGTGACGCTGGCCTTGCCGAAGTAGGCGATGCCGAAATCGGCGAGGACGGGTCGGCCGTCGTGCCAGAAGAGGTTGTCAGGCTTGATGTCCCGGTGGTAGTACTTTCGCGCTGCGAGTTCAGTCAGTGTCTTCGTCAGTGCGTGGATGTGGCCGACGATTTCCTGGAGTGTCGTCGTCTCCGTGAAGACGGATTGGAGCAGGCGGGCCCTCGGCATGACGTACCAGGCGGGCTGGCTGCCGGCGTCGATGTCGAGGACGGGCAGGACGCCGGTGACGCTTTCCCGTGTGAGCCGGTGCATCATTGTGGCTTCGTCATGGAACCGGGCTCCGCGGGCCCTTTCCGGTGCGGCGGACCGGTGCTTGAGGACCGCTTCTTCGCCGGTTGTCCGGCGTTGAACGCGCCGGACGAACTTCTTGTTCGATTTCGGGTCTGCGTTCAGGGGACCGAGGTCTCGCCAACCTGTAACGCCCGCTGCGTAGTTGTTGCCCTTTGCCATCTGCCCAGCGTACGGATCGTCCGCGGTGTGCGGTCTGGGTTTCATCGAGCCGGCATGTCCCGGCAGCAACTGAGCGATCTCACCGACACTTTGGACCTCCACAGCGACGTCAAGCGCGGCCGCCCGCCCCGGCTCGCCTTCCCCGACCAGGTCCTGGCAGCCGTCCTTCACCTGCGGGTCGCCCTGGCCGCGGAACCCCGCGCCGTGCTGTTCGACAGCAGTAGGACCGCCATGCACCGCACCCTGCTGAAGATCAGGACGCTGCTGAAAGCGCACAGCATCGTCATTCCGTCGGCAGCCACTCCGCCCTCTGCCCTCACGGCCCTCCAGGCTCGGGTTCGAGCCCTGAGCAGCGACTCCAGTAGCATGATCAAGACAACGTGTTAATGAGCTGCAAGCCCTTAGGTATCGGCGCCGAGGTCTTTACGCATGGCATCCCTAAGATCCTGGTATGCCCGGTCGTAGCGACGCCGCCCGGTGACGTATTCGTTGCTGTCCTGGCTGAATCCGTCAGTAACCACATCGCGCAGGTCTCGAAGTCGCCGGAACGAATCGTCGGACTTCTCGACCACGTAGCGCGGCGCGCAGATCGACAGCTCGTATCGCAGGCTGGTGCAGGCCTCGAGCGCTTCCCACACCGCGCGCCTGTGCTGCTGAGGGTCGGGATCTGGCTCGCGAACGGCCACACGGCACGCGTGTCGAGCCGATGCGAGAGCAGCGAGGTAGGAGACGTACAGCGAACGGCGACTTTCGGTGTTCTGGTCGCCTCGTTCTCGTCTCCATCGGCGCTGATCCAGGATCCCGGCCGATGCAGTAGCGATTCCTCCGCCCACGATGGTGCTGGCCAGCGAGACCCATTCCATCGGCACCCCTCGGAGCTGAGCTGTTGGCTTTCCAGCGTGCCCCCGCTCGCACGCGGCGTCGAGGTGCCCGTGTCACTGTCGGCTCGTAGGCTGACTGTGGGATTTCAGAACGCTCGTCATATGCCGACGCTGTGGCTTGCGGCTCTCTGCTCTTTCTCACGCCGATGGCCATGCTTCTGTCTCAGGAGCGTGGCCATTTCCTGCGTCGGCTGACGATCCGCCATGCCGGGCGCAAGGGCCTGGTGGCCTGGCGGATTCCGCGGGCCCTTGGGTGTGTCCCCTCGTCTGACCCACTCTCCCGGGCTCCCGCCGAGCCCACAAGGGTCCTGCCCTCCATCCGAGGTTAGGGCCCTGAACGTTTCTGGCAGACGCTGCTGGCAGGGGCGAGGCAGGTGGGCCGTTGATGTTGGTTAGGCCGGGGAGCCGGTCTCCGGTGTCCTGGTCGGCGGTGTGTGGGGTCGGATGCTGGTGGCTGTCAGTGAGGGTTGGGTGCTGGGGGTTGTGTGTGGAGGTGGTGGGTGAGGGTATCGCCGAGAGCGGGGGTGGGGGCACCGGTGTGGGTGATGCCGAGTTGGGTGGCGAGGGTGGTGAGGTGGAGGCGGGTGGTGGCTTCGAGGAGTTGGGCGTAGGTGTCGGTGGTCGTGCGGGTTCGGCGCCAGCCAGCGACGGCGATTCCTGTGGCGAGGGGAAGGGCGGGCCTGTGCCGTTCGGAAACTCATCGCTGCTGCTCGGAGGCGGTCTGGCGCGGCATCGCGGTCTGCTGGAGCCCTGCCTGGGTGATCGTTTCACTGGTCTATCGGGTGGTACGCAAGCTGCTCGCGGTCCCGGCGGTGCTGCTGCGCCGGGACATGGCCAAGGACGCGGAATTGCTGGTGTTGCGCCACGAGAATGCGGTGCCGCGCAGACAGCTATCGGCACCGGTGCGGTACGAGCCGGCGGATCGGCTGTGGTTCGCGGCACTGTCCTCACTGATCCCGCGGCGCCGGTGGGCGCAGGTGCTCCCGGTGACGCCCGCGACGCTGTTGGCGTGGCACCGCAGGCTGATCGCCCGGAAGTGGGACTACAGCAAGCGCCGGACCCGGTCTGGCAGACCGTCGACGGCGAGAGCGGTGAAGGCGCTGGTGGTGCGGCTGGCCAAGGAGAATCCGCGGTGGGGCTGCCGTCGGATCCAGGGCGAACTGGCTCGGCTCGGGCATTTGGTCGGCTCGACGACGGTCTGGGAGATCCTGACGGCGGCCGGCATCGATCCGGCCCCGAGACGCAGCGGGCCGACGTGGCGTGAGTTCTTGACCGCGCAGGCTGAAGGGATCATCGCCTGCGACTTCCTGCACATCGATTTGGTCGACCTGCGCCGGGTGTACGCGCTGGTGTTCCTCGAGCACGGCACACGCCGGCTGCACATCGCCGGCGTGACCGCCCATCCCACGGGGGCGTGGGCGGTGCAGCAGGCGAGAAATCTTGCCGTCGTGTTGGGTGTGCGGGTCGAGTCGCTGCGTTTCCTGCTCCGCGACCGGGACGGAAAGTACACCGAGTCCTTCGACGCGGTCTTCGCAGCCGACAGCATCGAGGTCGTGCGGACCGCGCCTCGGGCTCCCCGGATGAACGCGCGCTGTGAACGGGTTATCGGCACCCTGCGCCGCGAGGCCCTCGACCACTTGCTGATATGGAACGAGACGCACGCTCGGCAGGTCCTCGATGCCTATGCCCGGCACTACAACGGTCATCGCTCACACCAGGCCAGGGGACAGCTCCCTCCGCTCGCCCGAGAACACCCAGCGCCCCTGACCGCTCCGACCGCTCACCGGCTCCTACGCACTCGAGTGCTCGGCGGCGTGATCAACGAGTACAGATACGCGGCCTGACCAGCAGCGACGAGTTTCCGAACGGCACACGACGTCCACGCCGTCATCGGGGTGAAGTCCCAGTTGAAACCGATGCTGCCGAGTGGTCCGGCGCCCTGGGTCACTGTGACCCCACGGCCGGGCGAACACGTTCGTCACACCCAGATAGGCCAGTCGCAGCAGCACGACCGGCCATCAATCATGCCGGGGCGACCACCAGTCGCGCGAGTACCTTGCCCCCTGAACCGCCCTCACCTGCATGGATGAGGTTTCCGGCAAGCACAGGGATCCGGGTGTCGCCTGAACTACTACTGCGGCCGGGTCGAGACCCTGGCCCAAACCATTTTTCCGGAGCTCTGCGGCGGAGAGTGTCCCCAGGATGAACTCAGTGCTTCGATGATCCTCAGTCCGCGTCCGCCCTCGCTGAGCTGCTCTGGCTGCTGAGGTCGAGGAAGGCAAGGGCTCGGATCTGCCACGGCGCATATGACAGCCTGGTGCCTGCGGACGAGCCCGAGCCAGGCAGTGGGGGCGGTTTCCTCTGGGCCGGGTGCCGGCAGTGCATGCTGGGCGGCATTGGCGGTCAGCTCACCGATTACGATGACCGCGTCGTCGATATGCGAGGTAAGCCCCCATTCGCACAGGACATTTCGGGCGAAGTTCCGTGCATGCTGGAGGCCGGACGAGTCCGCGCTGAAGCTGCGGGCGGCGAATTCGGCTGCGCTGATTCCGAGCATCAGGCCCCAGTCGCCGCCGTCCGGGAGGTCCGGAAGGCCCGCTCCGACCGTTGCAGATTCGACCGATTCCGGTGCATCGTCAACATTTTCTGCGTGACACGCTGTAGTGGTCACTTGTGTCGACACTGCTCATCTCCCCCGCGAGATGCCCAGTTGGGCGGTGTCAAGAATGCCTGCTGCAAGCCAGTATCCTCGCTGCCCACCCGTCGATGCAATTGCTTCGCGGCATTGCATGCCCCGGTGGAGGGAAGGAACACATGTACCCACCGTGACTATCAATCACATCGTCAACAAGGAAGCGTTCGGACACGATAGCGAGAGAAGGCGACAATGCAGCAGATCGTCAATGGTGTCGGCGCCGGCACACTCCAGGGTGTCACGTGGCTCAGGAGCCGGCGCAGTGCAGTGGAGGGCAACTGTATCGAACTGGCCGAACTCCCCGGCGGTGAGGTCGCGGTGCGCAACTCGCGCGATCCCGAAGGGCCTGCTCTGATCTATACCCGCGCCGAGTTCACTGCGTTCCTCGCAGGGGCGCAGGACGGCGAGTTCGACGCGTTGGCCGGCTGAGCCCTGAGGGGACAAAACGCCCTTGGGGCACACTGCGGGCTCTGTGGTGGGAAACTGGCCTCCGTTTCTTGGTCCCCTGCAGGAGTCCGCATGTCCGCTGTCCGGCCGAACAGGCTGCCGAAGCTGGAACGGTTTCTTCCTTCCCACCGGCACAATCCCACGGCGCTGCGTCTGATATTGGCCGCGCAGCTGCGGCGGTTGCGTGCCGAGGCCGGGCTGAGCCCGAAAGAGGCGAGTGCACGTCTCGACTGTTCCGCGTCCAAGATCAGCCGTCTGGAGCGCGGGGAAGTCCCGCTCAGGGGGCGTGATGTCGCCGATCTGCTGTACCTCTACGGGGTCGATGTCGAGGACATCGACGAGTCTCGCGAGCTGGTCCGGCAGTCCAACCAGTCCGGCTGGTGGCACGAGTTCGACGATGTGCTGCCGAAATGGTTCGACAAGTTCATCGGCCTGCAGGAGGCGGCGTCCCTCATCCGCACCTACGAGGTGCTGCTCATGCCGGGGCTGTTGCAGACGCCGGAGTACGCGCTGGCCGTGGTGCAGGGAGATGACCGGCTGACGGACCGGCAGACGATCGAGCGCCGGGTCGAACTGCGCCTGGCCCGGCAGGAAATCCTGGACTACCCCGGCGGGCCGAAGGTATGGGCTGTGCTGGAGGAGGCGGTGCTGGGCCGGCAGGTGGCCGAGCGGGCCGTGATGTACCGCCAGTTGCAGCACCTGGCGGCGCTGGCCGAGCGGCCCAACGTACAGGTGCAGATCATTCCGTCCGACGCACCGAAGGGGGTCACGACCGGCTCTCCGTTCACGCATCTGCGGTTCGACCCGGCGTCGCTGCCCGAGATCGTGTATCTGGAGCATGGGTCTGGCGCTCTCTACCTGGACAAGGAAAGGGAGACGGAGCGGTACAGGTCGGTCCTGGACGGGCTGTTGAACGCGGCGGAGTGCCCGGAAGCCTCGCTGAAGCGGATCCATGAGGCGATCACCCGCTACTGCTAGGGCCTGTTCCAGGTTCGGATCATGTTGCGGGTTGGAGGCTGCGGATCCAGATCACGGCACCGCGTAAGTGGAGTCCAGCGAGGTAGCTGGTGGCGGTCTTGTCGTAGCGGGTGGCAAGGCCCCGCCACTCCTTGATCTTGTTGATGCAGCGTTCAAGGAGCAAGCCGTAATGCCGACATAGATGTGCCCGAGGCGGGGAACAGGCCTGTCGTAGGGGTTGATGGCCTGCTCAACACCGCTGCTTTTGTTCGGCAGTTGCGTGAGCGGCTGGCTGATGACGAAGAGGGCGGTGAGGGTCAGTGGACGGACATGTCGCCGCTGAGCTCCCCAGATTCCGCAGTGGGGAGCTGTTCCGGAACTGAACCGCCAGCTGGTGGTGCGGTTGCTGGCAGTGCTGGCTGCACGGATGGTGACCGCGGCGGACCCGGTCGGGCAGGACGGGGGTGACCTCGGTGAGCACGACGGCTGCAGCGCCGTGGGATCGGATTGAGGGCAAGATCCAGCCGTGGCATCGTGACCGGCTCGCGGTGATCTATGTCCGTCAGTCGACTCCCCAGCAGGTCCTCGATCATGCCGAGTCCACCCGGCTGCAGTACGGACTCAGGCAACGGGCCGTCGACTTGGGCTGGGCTGCCTCCCGGGTCCTGGTGATCGACGAGGACCTGGGCCACTCCGCATCCGGCGTCGTGGAGCGGGCCGGCTTCCAGCGTCTGGTCTCCGAGGTCGGCCTGGACCATGTGGGCCTGGTGCTGGGCATGGAAATGTCGCGTCTGGCCCGCAGCGGCCGCGAATGGCATCAACTGCTGGAGCTGTGCGCGCTGTCGGGTGCTCTGCTGGCAGACCCGGACGGGGTCTATGACCCCGCCGAGCACAACGACCGGATGCTGCTGGGACTGAAGGGCACGATCAGTGAGGCGGAACTGCATCTGATCAAGCAGCGGATGTGGAACGGACGGATCGGCAAGGCCCGTCGCGGCGAGCTGGCCGTGCCCCTGCCCGTGGGCTATCTGCGCCGCCCGGACGGTCAGGTCGTGCGTGATCCGGACGAGCAGGTGCAGGCCGTGGTCCGTCTGGTCTTCGACCTGTTCGACGAACTCGCCACGATCAACGCGGTGTTGCGGTTCCTGGTCGACCACGGCATCCAGATAGGCATCCGGGTGCGGGAGGGCCCCGAACGCGGGACGCTGGCCTGGCGGCGTCCCAGCCGGATAGTGATCCAGAACATGCTCCGCCACCCCGCCTATGCCGGGGTCTATGTCTATGGCCGCAGCCGCACCGATCCCCGCCGGCGTGTGGCCGGACGCCCGTTCACCGGGCGCGTCCGCAAGCCGCCCGAGGACTGGCTGGTCTATCTGCCCGACGTCCTGCCTGCCTATATCAGCGCCGAGCGGCATGACCGCAACCTTGCGCGGATCGAGGCGAACCGGGCCCGTTCCCAGAGCATGGGCGCCCTGCGCGACGGGCCGGCCCTGCTGGTCGGGCTGGTCTTCTGCGGGCGGTGCGACACCCGTATGGTCGTGCACTACCAGCGCGGCCAGGGCGGAAAGCTGTGGCCGAAATACGAGTGCAGCCGGGCGAAGGCCGACTACGGCGGTGAGCTGTGCCAGCAGTTGTCCGGGATCTGCGTCGACCGCTATGTGACCGGTCTGCTGCTTGCAGCGATGGCGCCGGCCGCCCTGGAGGTCTCGCTGCAGGCGGCCGAGCAGGCCCAGCACCGGCGCAAAGAGGTGGACCGGATCTGGCAGCAGCGTCTGGAACGAGCGGGCTATGCGGCCGACCGGGCCCGGCGCCAGTATCAGTTGGCCGAGCCCGAGAACCGCCTGGTGGTGAGGGAACTGGAGAAGGAGTGGGAGCATGCGCTGGCCGAACGGCGGCGGCTCGGTGAGGAGTACGACCGCTTCATCGCAGCCCGGCCCCGCATCCTCACCGTCACCGAGCGTGACCAGATCCGGGCCCTGGCCGCCGACCTCCCCTCCGTCTGGCAGGCACCCACCACGACCGATGCGGACCGAAAACAGCTGACCAGGCACTTGATCGAGAGGGTTGCCGTCACCGTCGTCGGCGACAGCGAGCGCGTCACCGTCCAGGTCACCTGGGCCGGTGGACACTGCACCGCCGGCGAACTCGTCCGTCCGGTCGCCCGCCTGGACCAGCTCAGCTACTTTCCCCGCCTGGCCGCGCGGGCCCGCGAACTCGCCGAAGCCGGCCACTCCGCCCCGGCCATCGCGAAAATCCTCAACTCCGAGGGCTTCCGCCCGCCCAAACGCCGCGAACACTTCGGCACTCAGGGCGTCCGCATGCTGCTGCAGGAACTGGGCTGCGTCAGCCAGCAGGAACAAGCCCTCCGGCGGGGAGCCGCACCACTCGGCCGCCACGAGTGGTGGCTGACCGACCTCGCCCGCGAGCTCGGCATGCCCCGGGTGACGCTCTTCGGATGGATCAAACGCGACTGGGTCACTGCCCACCAGCTCACCGACCAGCGGCGGTCCTGGACCATCCACGCCGACCCCGCAGAAGTCGAGCGACTCCGCCAGCTCCACCAGCAGTCCCGCGGCCACCGACCACGACAAGCCTGGCTCGACCACCAGCAGGCGACGATAATCCGAAACGAGGAAGGAAGCCACGGCGATGACGTCGAACCGCACGTATGACAGCACTGAGGCTTGCTCATCTCGACGGTGTTGCGGTCCTTGTACAGATCCGGATCGTGACCGACCGGGCGGCCGCCACGAGAACCCTTCTTCTTGCGGTTGGCGGCCTGGTCGGTCTTCTCCGGGATGACACCGCGGATGCGGCGTCGCCGCAGGTAGGCGCGGTTGGCGCGGGAAGAGTACGCCTTGTCCGCCGCGACGGCGCCGGGCCGGGTGCGCGGGCGTCCGACCGGGCCACGCACCTTGATGCCCTCCAGGACCGGGACGAAGCGGGGGCTGTCGGCGGCCTGTCCCGGTGTGACGATGAACGACAGTGGCCGGCACCGGCGTTCCGCCGCGAGGTGGGTCTTGGTGGTCAGTCCGCCCCGGGAACGGCCCAGTTCAGCCGCACGGAGCCGGGCTCTGCGCCGCCGCCGCAAACGCCGCCGCTCCTCACGCACCACGTCGTCGCCGTCCTCGTCCGGCGGCACTATCGACGTGCTTCGGCCCTTTCGAGAAGCCCCTTTTCCTCGGTGACGGCCTTCTCCAGCTCGTCCAGCAGTTCGGGATCGACGGCCATTCCCGCCGCGTGATGATGAGCGCGGGCGACCGTGGAATCCACGCTGACCAGGTCGAGATCGACCTGTCCGCGGGCCGCCGCCTCGGCGATCATCCCCTCCATCAGCGTCCGGAAGGTCCCGGCCACCGCCCAGCGCTGGAACGCGCCGTAGACGGTCGACCAGGAGCCGTACTCCTCAGGCACGTCCCGCCAGGGACACCCGGCCCTGAACCGCCACATCACGGCGTTGAACAGCCGCCGCAGGTCAGGGACCGGGCCGCGCTCGCCCACCGGCAAGAACGGCTCGACCAACTTCCACTCGGCATCAGAGAGATCACCACGCGCCACCCTCGACAACTACCAGGCCCAGCCACCCGGCACCGGCGAATCCCCAAACCAATGATCCGAACCTGGAACAGGCCCTAGTGCGGCACAAGCGTGCTGTCGGCGAAGCGATGTGAGCGCCTCAGCGGACACGGCCGACGCCTCCGTATTCGATCCATTCACGGGTTCGCCGGCGGGAGGCGAAGCGGGCGCCGACCCGCCAGTTCGCCACGTCTCCGAGTCCGGGGGCCAGGACGTCCAGGCCGGTGAAGAAACGGCTCGTTTCCTCGGGGCTGCGGACACGTCCCCAGTTTCCCTCCGTGCTCTCGTGCATGAAATCGGTGAGGGAGCAGCGGGTTGCTCGGTCCTGGCTGACCAGTTGGCTGATCACAAGAAAGCTGCCAGGAGCGAGGCGGGCCGCCACGCGGCGTATCAGGCCGGACGGGTCGTCGTCGTCGGGGATGCAGTGCAGGACGGAGACGAGCAGGCAGGCCACGGGCTGAGTGAAGTTGATGAGGCCGGTGACGCGAGGGGTATCCATGATGGCTTCGGGATCGCGCAGGTCTGCCTGGACGACGACGGTCTGGCCGTTGTCCTCCAGCAGGACGCGGCCGTAGGCCAGGACCATGGGGTCGTTGTCGATGTAGACCACGCGGCAGGCTGCGTCGGTGCGCTGGGCGATTTCGTGGACGTTGTCCTGGGCTGGCAGGCCCGATCCGAAGTCGAGGAACTGGCGTACCCCGTGCTCCAGTGCCAGACAGTGGACGGCACGTTCGAGGAAGCGGCGGTTGTCGATGGTCAGGACCTGCGCATCAGGGGCGCGGTCGAGCAATTGTTCGCACACTGCCCTGTCCGCAGGGTAGTTGTCCCTGCCGCCGAGCAAGTAGTTGTGCATCCGGGCCAGGCTCGGCCGCGTGACATCGATGGTGCGGGAAAGCGGCGTCTCTGCGTGGTTCATCCAGCCCCTCACTGCCGTGTCAACACGGCACGCGGGTCAACGAATATCCATCGTAGAGAAATACCGGTGCCGCGGGCCAGGATCAGGCGCAATCGGCGGTGGGAGCGGTATGGTGAGAGATTTCCTGCTTGTGTGAAGTGCGGTCGTGGCGAGTGGTTTCGCGTGCGCGAGTCAGGTTTTCGCGCCGGGAGCGGCCGGCAGTGAATTTGCCACTCCCTGGGGGAGGTTGCGGTGCGCCATGCGTAGCTGGCTGGCCACGACGGGTTCCTCAACGCCCATGAGGTCGGCTGCCTGCTCGTCGTTGAGGGACAGGCGGTGGCGCAGGATGACGACATCCGCCTGCAGGGGCGAGAGCATCCGGTAGACAGCGTTGCAGGGCCGGGCCCCGGTGGCGGGGCGCTGCCGGACGACGGTTGTGATCACCGAGACGAGAATGTCCCAGGCTTCCGCGGCGGGGCAGTGGCTGGCCAGGACGCTCGCCCAGTTGGTGGCCACCAGGCCCAAAGCCCTCTCCACCAGACGGCGGCTCAGCCCCGGATCGGTCAGGCGGGCCCGGGCGTAGCGCAGGTAGCTGTCCTGGTAGAGCAGGCAGAAGGCGGTGTACTCCGGGGGCGGGTCTATCACCAGGCCCGCCGGCCGCCGTGGCGGCTCCGGTGCCTGATGGGTCTGTCGCGGGCGGGCGCGGGCGGTACTGCGGCGCGGGCCCAAGAGATTGGCCATCGCGGGTCTCCCGGGTGCTGAGCGGATCCGGTTCATGGGGTGTTTCAGTCCTGGCTTGGGCGGATCGTTCTGCTGCCTGCCGGTGTCTCATCCCGGTCCCGGTGACGGTGGTCCGGCGTCCTCGTCCGTCGGCGGATCCATATAGACCAGAAAGGCGTAGTGCACGCCTTCCCACAGGGGGCGGATATCGGCAGGGGTCCCGCCGATCGCGCGGACGAAGGCGACCGTGGTCTTCCAGTCCGGAACGAGCTGGCCGCTGAGGATGTCCTTGACGACGGCCACGCTGAGCACGCCGCCGCTCGCTTTGTGGATGCGGGCATGCGGAGGTGAGGCTGCCGCGAGGTACAGGCCCCGAAGGGCGGTTTTGAGACGGGCCATGGCATCCGGGATCGGCTGCCGTGCAGCCGGGGTGATTCCCTGGGCGTTCTCCCACAGCACGGTCAGTTCGTCAGGGTCTCCCCCGAAGAGATCGGTGAGCGCCTGCACCACCGGCCAGGCCGGCACGCGGTCGCCGGACAGGATCCGCGACACATAGGACGGCGAGAGCCCGGTCTGCTCAGCGACCTCGCGCATGGTCAACCGGCTGCAGCGGTGCAGATGTGACAGGGCGGCACCGAGCTTGCCCGAGCTGCGCTCGGACGGCTGCCTGATCTCCTGGCCGTCCCCGCGCAGTTGCGCTGCCTGAGGCGCGAGTTCGCGTGGACGGGCGGACGCGCGTTCACTCGCCCGCAGTTCGAGCCGCCGCTCCACGGTCTTCCCACCCCAACGAGCCCGCGCCGTCGCGGCGCTCACCGAGGCCGCTTCCGCCACCGTCTCCCAGCCGGCGCCGCTCATCCGTGCGTCATGGACCGCGGCGCAGACGTAGTACTCCACTTCCTTGGTCAGCTCGCCGGCCCGGCGCAGCAGGTCCTCGAGACCCTGTTCGTCGTACTCCGCTGCCAGCAGCCCCTGCGCCAGCACCTGCACGGACTCGGCGATGTTCCGGCCGAGCGGCAGCGGGCTGCCCTGCTCCGTGACCTGGCGGCCGCGTTCGCGCTGAGCACGCCGACGGCAGCCGGGGTTGCAGTACTCCTGCTTCCGGCCAGGCTTATCGGGCCGTTCGAAGCGCTGCTTGCAGTACCGGCACTTGCCGTACTGAGGGCCGTTGGATGGCATCGTTCCTCCAGGAACGCACTGTCCGGGTTTCTCTCCGGATCACCGCAGATCTTCGGCACACCGTGAAGAGGAACCAGCGAGTCCGGATCTTGATCAGGAGGTGCGAGAGGCTGTGCCGGCCGACGGCCCGACTGCTGCCGCCGGCCGGCACGAGATGATTCAGACGAGGCGGACGCGCAGGTAGCGCAGGCTGGAGTGGCGCGATGCGGCCCATGACAGAGACGCTGCCGCGACGCCGGCCGGTGCCTGCCACGCCTCGGTCACGAGGATGAGGGGCAGGACCACCAGCAGCAGGAAGAAGCTGAGCTGCACGGTGACAGCCCAGGCAACCAGCGTACGGGTTTCACCGCGCAGACTACGCGGAATGTTAGCGTCGTAGCCCGCCGCCGACTTCAACCAGTCAGTGGCGCGATATAGGTCAATCACGGAGAGACCTCACTTTCTCTTGATTGGTCAACGCACATGAGGGACCCCGGAGTTGGTTACCAGGCCGCCCGGGGTCCTTCTCATGCCAAGCGACGCTAGCGCCTCACTAGGCCCCACCGCCATCCGGTTCAGTTCAATAAGCAAAGCTTCTGCGTCCGGGAAGACGAATAGTCGATGCCCCGGAGTCCGCGATCAGTACATGCAATTGCGCAGCTCTCAACTGACTCTGCGAAATTGTCAGAACTGGTCACATTGAGACACGAAAACATCAAAGCCTGCATCATATGGCAGGCCAGCGCGCCAATCGGCGCGCCTCGAACACCGTGACGCACGTTGCCGCATCCGCTCCACACGCCTGGCAACACCCACCGAAAACGCCCTCAACGTGAGGTACACTTTCCGCCCCTCGAACACTCCGGCGCACACCCCACTCTGAGATATGCAACCGCAAATGCGCTCCCCGTCCTGCTGGTTGGAGGGCCCATGCCTCGGACCTCACCCAGCGGATGACGCCCCGCCCGGTATAAAGCGACTGAGGTGCCGACCGTTGAATGCAGATTCGAGGATCTTCCGATGTCGGCACGGGGTGGCTGTCCGTCAGGACGGCGTCGCCGTACCTCGAAAGCAAATTCCCGATCGACGGGCAGCCGCGAAACGCGGGGCTTGTATAAGGGTCAGGGTCTCAGCGCCTTCTCGGCGGCCGGATCTGCACCAGTACGTACACGGGGGTTGCCTCGCCGAGGCTTCGCCACAGAGAGTTACCAGGCCACAGGCAGTCTCTCACCTGAACCGACACGCTGGCCCACCCAGGACAGCGGCGGACGGCCTGCTCGCGCCCCGTTGGATATGTCCGCCGCCGCCGGGGAAGCCCACAAGAAGTGGATCAGAACCGAACTTCAAGGCCATTGACAGTGCGTGCAGCGGGCCGATCCAGGAAGCCCTGAGCGCAAACCCCCACCGGCAGGCGTCGCGTCCACAGGTTCGAGGCGGCTCCAGGCTGCCGGGGGAGACTGAGCAACATCGCCCGGCCCGCGAGGCGGGGCCCATGGGGACGATGCGCCGTGAGTCTGCCGGAATGGAGAGGCTGCGCCACCCACCGTAGAGTGGGGTCCCAACCATGCCGCTGAGGCTGGTGGTTGGGCAGGGACGCAGGCGCAAGCGGTGGGGGAACGAGTGCGGCAGCACATCGTCGGAGTGCATGGCATCAAGCAGGGCCGTACGTCGCAGCGCGAGCTGATTAAAGACTGGAACAAGGCACTGAACCGCGGCATCACCGCCCTGCACGGGCAGGACGCGGTGCGCACCGACCCCCGTCTGACACCCACTCTGGAGATTCCGCACTGGTCCTCGCTGCTGGCACGAGGCGCGGACCGGCTGGGCCCGTCGGACTTCTTCCCGGACGACTCCACTGCCCTCACCGCCGACGAAGAGGCCTTCATCGTCGAGGCACTGGACGATCTCCTGACCCCGCAGGAGCGGGCTCTGGCTGCGGAACTGGACCCGACGACGCTCGGGCCGCCGAAGCTGTGGCCGGCCAGCGTCACCCGCCGCGCCATGGTCTACGACCGACGCACCCCTGACAGCGTCGTCGGCAAGTTGGTCACCGGTCTGCGCGAGGTCCGCTTCTATCTCAAGCACCTCAACCTCGCCTCCCAGGTCCACGATCACGTCCTCAAAGCCTTCAGCGATGACACCGCCACCGTCATCATCGGCCACTCACTGGGCAGCGTGATCGCCTACGACCTCATCCGGCAGAAGAAGATCGCCGCTCCCGGCACCGCCGTGCACACCTTCGTCACCTGCGGCTCGCCCCTGGGCATCCCCGCCGTGCGGCGTGCCATGAACATTCCGGAGCCGGAGCTGCTTGCCATGCCCGCGCACATCAAGTGGCTCAACGTCTACGACCCGGACGATGTCGTCACCGGCGCAGCCGGTCTGGCCCTGGGCGCCCGCAACGTCACCGACGTCGAAGTCGACAACGGCAACATCGACCCCCACGCCGCCTTGGCGTACCTGCGTACCCTCCCGGTCGCGCAGGCAGCCACCCATCACTGGTCATGACCGAAGAACACGTCCCGTCCACGTTTCACCGGCGCCTGGTCGTCGTCGCCGTCAGCGACTACGACGACGGCACCCCGGCCGACCGGGAGGCCTTCCGCGCCGGCATCAGCGCCCAGGTATCGGTCGTGGAGGACTGGTGGGCTGACGCACGGCTCGAAGCCGAGCGGCGCTTCACCCCTGTGGCCCCACCCAAGCCGCTGCTCGGCGTGCACGATCTGCGGTGCTTCCTGATCGACCAGGACCTGGCCGACGCCGACGACGACGAAGCGCTTGTCGTCTACATCACCGGCCACGGTCTCGCCCCCCGCGGACGGCAGCATTTTCTGCGGCTTCCCGACACGGATGAGAACCGCCCCTTGGGCACTGCGTTCCCCACGGCCGAACTGATCGCCACCGTCCTCGACTCCCGTGCCGGGCATGTCCTGGTGATGGTCGACTCGTGTTTCTCCGGGCGCCTGAGGGACGAACTCCAAGACACTCTCAAAGCATTGGATGAGGACCGCCGGGCGTTGGGATCCCTGGTGGTGCTGACCGCCGGCAACGAAGACGCCAGACCCCGCCTTCAGGCGTTCACCTCGCTGCTGGCCGCGGTCCGCGCGCACTGCGAAGACCAGACCAATGGATACGCGCGCTCCCACCTGAGCTGGGAAGACTTCCATGCCATCAGCGGCGCGGTGTGGGACCGCACCGCCATGGCGGACATCCACCGCATTTGGCCCCCGGGCGACAGCGTCAGCCTCCAACTCGCCGCCCGCGCGCTGAGCCCCTGCCTGCCCAATCCCGGCTACACCGACACCACCCTCCTTGAGGACGCCCGTAGCCAGGTCGGCTGGAACCGCGCCGACCTGGACGAGTACTGGATCTCCCGGGCCACCGGCCAGATGTCCGCCAGCAGCCCGGGCTGGTACTTCACCGGACGTGCCGCCTTGATCACTCGCATGATCGAGTTTCTGGACAGTGAGGACAGCGTCCTCATCGTGACCGGGCCCGCCGGCTCCGGGAAGAGCGCCCTCCTGGCCCGCCTGGTCACGCTCAGCGATCCCCGATTCCGTGCCGACGACGCCTACCGCCCCCTCCTCGACGCCATCCCCGAACACCTTCAAGTCCCTGAAGGGGCTGTCGACGCAGCAGTCCTGGCACGCAACACCGACCCGCACGAGCTGTCCGCCGCGCTCTACGAGGCCCTCACCGGCCACCCGACACCGGCCGGTCATGATCCGATTGAGGAACTGCGCGCACATGTCCGCGCCTCCATGCTGCGCAACGGCACACCTCTCACCGTAGTGATCGACGGCATCGACGAAGCCCGCAACCCGCGCCGCATCATCACCGACGTCCTGCGCCCGCTGGCCGGCCTCCGCGCCGACGACGGCCAGCCCCTCATCCGACTCCTCCTCGGCATCCGCAGCTCCACCACCGAAGGCCCCGACCCCTCCGGTTCCGACCCCGCCGGCCCGACCGGCAGCGATCTCCTGGCCCTGCTGCAGCGGGCAACCGACGCCGGCCCGACACTGCGTACCGACGCCCTCACCGCACAGGACGACATCGCCGCCTACACCGCCTCACTGCTGCACGCCGAACCCCAGGGCTCGCGCCTCCTAGACCGCGACGACGACCGCATCAGCCGAGTCGCCACAGCGGTGGCCGAAGAGGTGGCCCCCTCATTCCTGGACGCCCGGCTCGCCGCCCAACAACTGCACGCCCGCACCGCCCTGCCTCATCCCACCGACCTGGGCTGGCGCCTCCAGTTGAGGCAGGGAACGTACGAACTGCTCCGTCAGGACCTCGCCGACGTGGCCCTGCACGGCGACGCAACTCCCGAAGAACTCCTGGCCGTTCTGCGCGCCACCGCCTTCGCCCAGGGAGCGGGCCTGCCCTGGGCCGACATCTGGCCGGCCGCAGTGAACGCCCTCCATCCCTGCGACGACGCGGCAGCCGCCATCCGTCAAGTGGTGCGCGGCAGCCGCCTGACCGGATATCTGACAACCGCCCACGAAGACGGCAGAACCGTCTACCGCCCCATCCACGAACGCGTCAGCGCGACACTGCGCACCGCACCCCACACACTCCTGACCCTCACCGACACACCTGCCGGGGGCGGCGCCGAGACAGCCGACACCACACCCGTCCACCGGCAACTCACCCAGGCCTTTGCCCGGCTGCTACACCGGGCACCTGAGCAACCCCCGCACCCCTACCTGCGTCGCCACCTGATCACCCACGCCGCTCTGGGAAACGCCGTCGACGACGACCACATCCCAGCCCACTTCCTGCCCTGGGCCACCCGTGACAACGTCCGCGGATCCCTTGGCCTGCCCATCACCACCACCGATCGCATCCGGCACCTGGCAGCATGGGCCCGCATCGAGCCCTTCGTCGGCGACGCACCCCCCGCCTCCCGCGCCGACAGCCTGGCCCTTGCCCAGCACACCGGCAGCACGCCGCCGCACACCCCGACGCGGCACCCACAACTGCGCCCGCGATTCAACCACCTTCATCTGCCCACCAACATCCTTGCGGGCACCCCCGGCAACCCCTATGCACTGGCCGCCTTCCGTACCGCCGACGACTCCGCGGTGCTGGCAGCGGCGGACGAGAGGGGAAATCTCACCCTGTGGGACCCGCTCTCCGGCAGCCCCTTCGGCACCGCCCTGGAAGGTCTGGGACCCCACGCCCGCGCCCTGACCGTCCTGGAGGACGGCCGCCGCCCCGGGGAACCCTCCCTCATCGTCGGAACCGACCGAGGGCTGTGGCAGTGCGACCCCCAGACCGGCGAGGCCGCCCCCCTGCTCGAAGGCCGCATCCGTGCCGTCGCCACCTTCAGCGATGGTGCACGCCGACGGGGCCGCCGCAGCGCATACGGATGGCCGCTCCTCGCCGTCGCCACCACTGAAGACCTCCTCCTGGTGGACCCCATGACCGGCCACGTCCAGACGCGCCGGCCTCTGGACAGCATCGGCCGCCTCCAGAGGGAACAGGACGTCGGCAGGAGGTACCGCGGCCCCCTCGTCCACGCACTCGCCGTCATCCCAGTACCAGGCGCCGGTCCACTGCTCGCCATTGCCCAGGACGGCAGTTACGTCCCCGTCGTGGATGCCCTGACGTTCGACGACGCCGGGGAACTGCCATGCGCGGGCAGGGGCGCCTCCGCCGTCGTCGGCTTCGCCACACGCCGCGGCGAGCCGAGGCTGATCGTTGCGTCCCGCTCCACGAAGTCCGTGCGCATCTGGAACCCGCTGACGCGCGTCCAGCAGGCACACCAGCCGATCCGGCAGGCCGTGGCATCCCTGGCCCTGCACCCGGGCCCCTATGGCGATCCCCTGCTGGTCACCGGCAGCAGCGTCGACGGCGCTCTGCACGTCTTCGATACCGACACCGGTGTACTCGTTCGCCAACTCCCCGCCGAGCACACCAAGATGGTCCGCGGCCTGACGGTCTTCACCGGCTCACAAGGCCAGCCCCTCCTGGCCTCCGCATCGTTCGACCGCACCATCCGCCTGTGGGACCTCCAGGCGCCGGCCGTCGACGACGATACCGATCATCCCTCGGCAGACCAGGTCGCCCTCCTGACGCATCCATCCGGGCCACCCAGTCTCATCAGCGGTGGCCGAGCCGGCGAGATCGCCGTGCGCTCCGTACAGACCGGCCAGGAAACACACGTGCTGACCCCGCCGGACGACCGCCCCTACAAAGACGTCACCGCACTGACCGTTCTCGAACCAACACCTGACACCACCGCACGTATCGCCATCGGGTACGCGGATGGAAGCGTCGACCTCACCACGGAAGAAGGCGCACGGCGCGTCCTGCTTCCCTCGTACTACTCCAACAGCAGAGTCCGGGCGCTGGCCCGCTTCCCCCACCCGGAAACCGGACAGTCCCTCCTCGCCGCCGCCATCAGCGACTCCCGCATCGAGTACCTGCGCGTCGACGACGACACCCCCCGCTTGCCGACGCTGCGTGCCGAGGCGACCGTTCGGGCGCTCGCCGTCCTACCCGGCACCAGATCACCGCTGCTGGCCATCGCCACCACCCGTGCCGTGCGCCTGCTGCACCCCGGCCACGACCCGCACACGGGTCTGCCCCAGCGCATCGGCGCCGTGCGCAGCCTCACCTGCCTGACCACGGCCGACGGGCACCTCTTGGCCACCGGCGGATCGGACGGCGTGATCCGGCTGTGGGACCCCTTCGCCCCGCGCTCAGAAACCCATCTACCGCTGACCGGGCACCAGGGCCCCGTCACCGCCCTTGCCGCTTTGCCCCACCCGGACATCGACCGCCACATGCTCGTCAGCGCCTGCTCGGACGACACCAGCATCCGCGTGTGGGACCACCACACGGGCCAGGAAGTTCTCCGCCTGGTCACCGGCGCACCGATCACCTCTCTCGCGGTACTCCCCGCCAGCTCCGCCAACCGCAGCACCGCCCCTGCCGTCATCGTCGGCAGTCCCACGGGAACGGCCGCTGTCACCGTGTACCTCCAATCTCCGAGCGGCGGCACCACGGTTGAGGATGCCTGAATTGCCCCAGGCGCCGTTCCGGTAGGCATACGGCGCCGCGACAGTGCTGTTCCTGCCGAGAATCTCGTCCGTGCAGGTCAGGCCACATGCTGGTAGTCGTGGAGGGTGCCGCCGAGGCGGTCGCGTCGTCGTATGTCGAGGTGGTCGCTGGCACGCTTGATCACCTGGGCGTCGCCGACGCGATGGTGCGTGCGGTTACCGGGTGGGAGAGGTACGCGCCCAGGGTGTGGAAGTCGATTTTGCCGACAACGCACTGTTCATGCCGGTCAACCGGGAAGCGGTCTCCGAGCCGCAAGGGCAGGGCCACGACATCGCCGGGATCGGCCAGATTAATCCAGTGTTTGACGCCGGGCGGACGAGCCCCTTGTCCCCGCACCGGCTCCGGCTCCAACGCGTCGAAGATCGCCACCGGCAGACCAAGGGGTGACCCGACGGTCACGAGCAGATCGACCTGCACCTCCGGATAGGCGTGCAGCGCCTCGAAAGTGACGACTGAGCCCAGCGAGTGGGCGACCACCACCGCAGGTCTGTGCCGCTCGATCGCCGACGCGACCACCTCACGGGCGGCGCGACGCCGTTGCGGTCTGGTCAGGTAGCAGGTCACCTCGCGGGCCATGGCCACCGCGATCCTGGCCAGCACGTCGAACGTGGTGCCCTGCCGCCGCGCGAGCCAGTCGAGCCACTGGCGCAGCGGCGCGGTACTCCACCCCTGTCGCTCGTCAGACTCGGGAACGCCAACGGCCCGCAGCCACTCTCGGACAACCACGGCCTCCAGCGGTGTCAGACGTTCCAAGTTCCTTTGCGGAGATCCCTGGATCTCCTGGTCCGTTAGCAGGTGCGCGTAGTAGGCGACCACGACTGGCGGCGGCGCGGTGTCGAGGCCCGCGGCCCGGAATCCCTCAGCGAGACGCATCTGCCAAGGTGCGGCCAGCGTGGTGGCTGCTACATCCGGCTCCTCCGCCGCTCGTAGGTTGCGGATCCCGTGTACTGCCAAAACAGGTTTCATCACACCGACTCCGGCCGCGGAAGCGTAGTCACGAGAAAAAGGGGAAATTCATGGTCTCTGCTATCGCCGTTGCCCAAGCGTACTCCGTACGTACTCCTTTCCAGAGCGATGACGTCCGCATCGTTCTTATCCAGGAATTGAGCTACACGGCGCCCGAGGACTTTGGGGTCCACATTGACGGGAGCCCCGATCGTGTAGTGTGGCGCATGCTCGCCAGCAACCCAGTCGTCCATCGAATGCACGTCCCACAGTTCCAATTCGGGAGAGTCGGAGAGAAGATCCCCGGGGAACCAAGCAACTACATGTGTGACTTCAGGCGATGGAACGGGGTTTTCGGCGGTGGCATCCCCGGTCCAATCGAGCACGGCGATCTCGTGTGCCCGGTACACGGCTAAGCCGTCCTCATCAGCCGTCAAGAGCGCCGGACGCGGGTAGGTACTCGGCAAGTACAACGGACCACCGACGGGCTCCCCCGATACCGCCTCCCGCACACGGATGATCCCCTCCAAGTCGGAAGTCACTTGGACCGATGTGCCACCCTTCATCGTCACTGAAACCGAGAAGGCCAGGGTGCCGCGCTCCGCAGAGTCGTCCCTGCGTCTCGTGCCGGTGGTCGCACCCGTGGCATCCGCTGGGGCGATCAGTTCCGCCAGATGCGCATCGTCAGCCTCGACCAGCGCGCCGTCCGCGCGGGCCCACACCACTGCATGCGGTTCTTGGCGGACCATTTCAAACTGCTTCTTCTGCGTGTTGAGAGTTGGGCGCCTAAGGGCGCCAACCTCAACGGCGACAACCGCTTGCCCGTCGATGCGGGTCAAATGCAAAGTCTCTTCTGTTCCAACGCCTGCGGGATTAATTATGGACTTGTATCCGATATCCCAGACGTGGACGTATTCTTTGTCCTGCGCCGCGACCGCGACGGGAAGACCGCGCAGGCGACCAAGCGCTACCGCCGAGATCCCGCTCCCTTGTTCGCGGATCATCCTGACGGTCTGATCGCTGCCCTGCTCTGTAGGCCAGCGGTCCCACTTCCTGACGTACCCGCGGTCGTAACTCGAAAGGCTATGCAGCAACTTCTCGCCTCCACCGTTTTCCCACACGCACACATGGCCTCGCTGGTCGCCGACTATCTCGACGTTTTTCCCCCTCACGGTCCCGAGCGCTACCGCAGTCATCGTCGCCTCCGCGGTGAAATCGGATTCGTAGACGAAGTGCGCGTACTGCTCGGTCTCCTGGGTGCGCAGGTGCATGGCGCGGATGTCAGACCGTAGCCCGGTCAGGGTGTGAAGGTGGTCGCCTGTGTCGAGGTCGACATACCGCAACTCCCCTGATTCCGTTGCGAGGTAGGCGGTTACGGAGTTGTCTTCGTCGTCCTGCCCGACCTGCAACGCTGTCAAGCCGAGGCCGGCGTCGGCGTATTCGCTGTACGGCGACCCGTCGGCCAGGTTCCACGCGCACACCTTGCCAGCGCTGGCAGTCACTGCGAGCGTGATGTCGTCGAGGTCGACGGTCTCGATCGCCACGATCGGATTGTCATGACCACGCAGACTGAACAGTAAGGAGCCGTGAACGGTCTCGTGGACGTCCACTACACCGCAGGAGCCACCGACGAGCACGACCGGAAGGTCTTCGCTGTGGCCGACCGCTAGCGCCGACACGTGTTCGACTGTCGCCGGATCGATGCTGATCAGCAGATTGGGCACGCGCTCGGGGCCGGTGGCCCACCGGAATCTGAGTGGTGGGTTCTCGACACCGGTGGGCACGTCCCAGAATGCCTGCGCGAGGTCTCGACGACCTTGGCGGACGGCGTCGAGCGCGAGCACCTGCTTGCGCTGTTCTGGAGGCAGGCTGATGGTCATGCGGCAGGAGGACGCGTAGATCGAAGCCTGCCGCTGACCATAGGTTGACACCATCGCGTTCAAGCTCCTGATGGCACTCCGAGGTTCGGCGTACACCAGGAGACCCGCGTCGAGGATCAGTGCGTCCGCTGCGGCGCTGCCCGCGTCGACCGCGTGGTCCAGCACATGACGCAGAAGGTAGGCGTGCGCCTCCCACCAGGCGCGGCACCCCCCATCCATGGGAACCGTGGCTAGGAGGCCAGTCAGCAGAGACCTGCTGTCCGCCGCCGAACGGAAGTAGTCGACAAGACTCTGGTGGTACAGGCGGTAGAGCAGTCCGCCCTCGGGGCCGTTGTCGGTGCGGAGGTAGAAGCTGGCATCGGCAAGCGCATCACGCACCTCGTCGAACGTGGCTGTCGTCTCTGCCGATTGGACACACTGGTGGATCAGCTCCAGTGGCATGCCCTGTCCTTTGGCTTGCGCCACAACGGACAAGACCGCCCGCAACCAGGGGTTCGAGCTGGAATCGAGCTGCAGACGGAACATTTCGGGAAGGTCGACGGGCAACAGTTCCACCGCCCTCGCGAAGGACAGCGATGGATTCCGCGCGAGGTAGTCGACGAACAGCGAGGCCAGGAGATACCGTCCGTCCGCCTCCGCCAGCCGTGTGCCAACGGCTTTGGCGATGGTTTGGTCGTACCCGGGTGTCGCGCCCAAGAGGTCGTTGATGTAGGTGGCGAGTTCCGCGGCAAGCTGCGGTGCGGGTGTCGACGAGTCGAGGTCGATCAGCCGTCCACGCGACGCCACATGACGCAATCCGGGCAGGTCCCACCAGGGCCGGACGCCGATCGCGATCCGGCACACTGGCCGGTCGGGTTCGGTGCTCGCGTCCAGTAGCGGGAGGATCACGTCCTGAACAAGCCCGCGGCTATCCAACGACTCGTCGACCGCGTCGATGACCAAGACAGCGGGTTCGGAGAGAGCGGCAAGTTGCTTGGCCAGCTTCTCTACGGTCCAACTGCTGTCGTGGTCGAAGCCCAGCTGAGCAGCCAGCGACGCGATCACCTCGGCCGGTTCCCGGAACCGCGCGTGGACCGCTGCGAAGCGGGCGGACCCCACCGTCGGGCGGACCTCGAACGGGACACGGGACCGCACCGCGGCACTGAGTTCACGCATCTGCGGGTGGCAGAGACACGTCAACACACCAAGCAGGGCGGACTTCCCGGTGCCGGGGCTTCCTGTAACGGTCAGCAGCGGAGGCCCTTCGCGTATCCATCTGGCGACAGTCTGCAACTCGTCCGTCCGCCCGGTGAAGAAACAGGAACCGGAGTATGGCTTTCCGGGCGGTGTGCCCGAGACCCGGGTGAAGAAGTGGACCGGGTCCAGCCCTGGAGCCCGAGAAAGCACCGCGTCGGTCATCTCGCGGAGACCCGCGTCCATAAGCTGGCGCATCCGCGCGTAGCGGTCTTCGGTGAAGCCGGTGTCGGGGAAGAACGGCTGGTTCTGGTCTGTCGTGTACTCAGGCGTGCGGAACACGGTCTGCGGCACAGCGCATCCACCGGACAGACGCGCCATTTCCTGGTCGACTTTCCGCGCGATAGTCGACAGTGGAACGTGTTCCGCGCGCGGCCAGGTGTTCAGCACGCCCGTGCGGAGCTGGTCGAGCACTCCGGCGAATGCGGTGGTGAACCGAGCCCCGAACGCGTTCTCGTCCGGCGCGCAGGCTGCGATGACCCACGTCTTTCGGTCACGACCGAAAGTCTCCTGCATGGCCTGGTAGAGGGCCGCCGTACCCGCCTGGCAGACGTCGAACACGAAAAGAGTCGGGACCGCGTTGTCTGTGTCCTCGACTTCGTCGAGCCATCGCGCGACTGGGATCGCGGTGTCCGGCAGCCGTGCCGGGTCCGTCCCCGACACCGGGAGGTACAGCGACTTTCCCCTCGCGACACCGTGGCCGGTAAAGAACACGATCGATGCCTTTCCACCGCCTCTCCGTAGGGCCCGCCAAAGCTCGTCCAGTGTGTTCCGGTCGGGATTCTCTACTGGCGAGCCACCGACGAGCTCGATGTCGTCGAACCGCGAGAGCGCCCGCGCCAGCGCGCGAACGGCGGGAAGCACGGAAGGCAGCGGCGAGAAGCCGGCAACCGACCCGGGATCCCATTCCCGCGGCGTCCCATCCGCAGCGAAACCTGCGGCTCCCACGACCAAGGCTCGGATCATGCCGACGATCGTAGGCTCCGCCGAGCGGTCGAGATGGCGCAGTCGACAGAGTCAGACCGGTAAGTAGCTGGTGTCTTTTCGATCTTGAGCGGTGGCGGTCGAACACAGATTCCCGGTCGGGTGATCCTATCGTGGCCAGAGCATGAAGACGGGGCCTCCTGAACAGCCCAGGTGTCGAATCCATAGAGCAGCAGGAGGCCCCTGGTGCCGCAGTCTTCCGTGCCGATGGGCGGGCAGTCCAACTCGGCCGCTCCATCGTGTGATTGCCTCGCGCACGTGTACCGCAACGCGGCTGACCGGCCATGGTCGCCCCCGAGTTCCCGCTCCTCTACAAGCGCGACCCGTGGTGCTGGTCGCCCGAGCTCGGCTTTCACCGCTCGCGCACCCCGAACGTCCCGCACCGCCCGACGGGGATCGTGTGGCTTCACCGATGAGAGAGATGACGTTCAGAGCCACCGATGAGTATGCGAGCCAAGACCGAAGACCCCTGCGGGCTAAATCTCCGCAGCAGCCTGAAACCGGGGGCGTGGAAGCGGGCGCGCGGGCCAGAATCCCTCCTGGGACGTCGTCCCCGTATGCCAAGGAGAGCCGCCATCAGCAAGCCGATCTCGCCTCAGAACATGAAGAACCTGGCCTTCATCAGGCTGTTGCACCGCCAGGGCATCGAGCAGTCGCTTCTGCCCGAGCCGCTCTCCTTCACCTCGGTGCTGACCTTCCATGACGCCGTGGAGATGTTCCTCATCGTCACGGCCGAGCATCTGGGCGCCGTCGTGAAGGACCGGGACCCGTTCATCAAACGGTTCTTCGAGGGGCTGCACCCGAGCAACTTCGCCGACGGTGTCGAACTCCAGGGGCAGTACGGGATCAAGCGTCTGAACGATCTGCGCAACGGGTTCAAGCACACGGCCGGCTTCCCCGGCCCGGTGGCCATCACGGACGTCAAAGCCGACACCGCCCACTTCTTCGAGGAGAACACGCCCCGCGTGTTCGGTCTCGCCTTCGACGACATCGACCTGGCCGAGGTCGTCCAGCACGGCCGGACCCGCGAACATCTGAAGACGGCGGCCCAACTCGACTCGCAGGGCAGCCGCATGGAGGCGATGGGCACGCTGGCGGTTGCGTTCGAGGACCTCATGGACGCGCAGATCCACGGCGAGGACGTGCCGCGCCGGTTGTCGGTCTACGGCTTCGGCGAGCGGTTGCCACGCCGCGTCCTGCGTACCGATGAGGTCCGCGCGATCCTGCGGCAGCCGGACCACGCCTCGCGCCGCGGTGTGCCCGCGCGCGGTGCGCAAGGACTTGCCGATGAGTACACGCAGGTCCGCGACGTCACCCGAGCTCTGCAAGAGGGCATGCGTCTGATGGTGCTGGGTGTGGACTTCCACCAGTACCAGCGGTTCACCGAGCTCACTCCGTCTGTCGGCTACTGGGGCAATTCGCCGGAGCCCCGCTTCTCGGTGGAGACCGGATACGCCCCCAACCAGGAAGAGTTCGACTTCTGCCGCCAGTTCGTCATCACGGTGGCACTCCGCCTCACCGAGATCAACGCGCGCCGTACCCCGTCGTGGAAGTGACACAGGCGATGGACGCCGTCGCCCAACCCTCCCTGACCGCCGCCCAGTTGCGGGAGACCACTGGTGTACTCGCCTCCCCCTGACTCGGACACCGAACAGCGCATGCGCGCCCGCCACGACCGGGCCGCGAAGGCCCTGGACGTACGAGTCGAGCTGGGCGGGGAGTTCTGGGGTTGGGCCGGGCGCACCCTGGGTGCCCCGGCCCGCACCGCTGCCGGGCAACGGGCGTGGCTGCGGCTGGTGTCCGCCCCGGAGGACAAGGCGTCGGGGAAGCTGTGGGACGGCGCCCTCGACGCACAGCACGCCTTCGGCGACCTCGACGGGCGCCGACCCGCCCTCCTGGCTGTCCACGACGCCGACGCCGACGGCACCGCCTACCGGGCGGAGCTGTCCGCCCGCGTCGACCAGCCGGTCGTGTCCGACGCCCCGGTCCTCCAGCGCGACCTCCAACTGCCGGGCTCCTGGTGGGAGGACCTCACCGGGACGCTGGAGAAGGTGGCGGCCGTCGACACCGACCGCGTCGCCGTACGGCAGCACTACATGGACCGGGCCATCCCCGAGTTCGTGGGCATCCCGGCCCCGGCCGTCTCCTGCTGGAGCACAGCGCATGGGGATGTGCACTGGGCGAACCTCTGTGCGCCTCTGCGGATCTTGGACTGGGAGGGATGAGGGCGCGCTCCAAAGGGCTTCGACGGTGCCACCCTCTATGCCTACTCGCTGCTCCAGGAGGACGTCGCCGCCCGCGTCCGCGGTGCCTTCCCTGTCCTGGGCAGCCCGGCCGGCCTCGCCGCCGAAGCGACCGTGTGCGCCCAGCTGCTGCAGACCGTGAGCCGCGGCGACAACCTCACCCTCGAAGTCCAGCTCCGGGACTGGTCCGAGGAGCTCCGCCGCCGCTGAGTCTGCCGAATCGTTTTGCACGGACTGTCAGGCGATGCCGTCCCGTGCCGCGCTCACCAGAAGACCAGCGCTGCCCGCGCCGTCGTTGTCGGGGCGACCACGAGTCCGGCCATGAGGCCGACCATTGGATCCGGCTGTGCCGCGCCCGCCCCGACCACAGTCAGTCGGTGCGCTCGAAGCGTGTCCCGCATGACGACGAATTCGAGACCTGACCTGGGTAAGCCGTTTCGCCAGCGGCGCGGGCGAGCTCACGGTATTCCTGGGCAAGCGTGCGTTGATGTCAGTGGCGGCTGGAAGGCTGGAACGCATGAACGGCGACGATGAGCAGCTGTTGCGCGGTCGGGTCTACGGTACCGACCACGATGACCCCGAACCGGGACCGCGCCCTGGCCAGAGGTACGTCGAATTGGTCGGCGGCCCGCTGGACGGGCTGCTGCTGGACATTACTGGTTGGGCGCAGGACGAGATCGACACCGGCGTCTCCCTCCAGACCGAGCTGGGGCAGTTCGGGCCTGGCGGGCGGGCGCTGTACGACCCGCGACCCGGTGACCTGGCCCGCTGGGACTGGGGCGGCGACAGCCCCTGACCGGCGGGCACCTGACGGGTGGCCACCGCGGTGTGGCTCGAGGATCGAGGCCGCAGCCCAGGCCACCCCGGCACCGGTAAGGGCACGCCTGGTTTCGGCTGACGCACTGGTCCACGCCCAGGGCCGACTCAGTCGGGTGAAGACGCCGCGTCGGCGGAACTCCCCTTGGGAGTCCGGGCGTAGTGACGTACATGGACCCGATCAACAAGACGCACGTAAGTCAGCCTGGACTGGTTGTCGTCGACGTCGCGGCCGCAGACGACGCCACCGCGCTCGCCTTTCAGCAACTGCTCGCCGAACACTGGGCGACGTCGATCATGGAGCAGACGACGCGGGATGTCGGCCAGCCCGGCGTACGGCTGCGCTGCTACTGACCTTTTCGGGTTGCCTTCGGGTGGTGACGGTGGGTGATCCCTGCGGTATGCCGGTGTTATGCGGTACGCGGATGGTGGGGGCCTGACTGCTGAGCGGCGGGCCGTGCGTGAAGGGATCCGGCTGGAGGCCGGGCAGAGGTTCGCACTTGGTGACAGGACGTCGGACATCGCCAAGGACCTGCGGGTGAGCGAGCGTTCGGTGGAGCAATGGCGCCGGGCCTGGCGTGAGGGCGGCATGGAGGGTCTGAGGTCGAAGGGACCCGCGAAACTGCCGAAGCTGTCGGACGAACGGTTCGCCCTGCTGGAAAAGGAGCTGGCCAAAGGGCCGGCCGCGCACGGCTGGGAAGATCAGCGGTGGACCCTGGAACGCGTCAGAACGCTGATCGGCCGCCAGTTCAAGGTCAGTTGCTCGATCGCGGGAGTGTGGCGGCTCCTGCACCGCCACGGCTGGTCCTGGCAGAGCCCCGCCCGTCGCGCACTGGAACGCGACGAACACGCGGTCGAGCTCTGGAAGAAGGACGTGTGGCCGCAGGTGGAAGGACCGCGGCGGCGCTCGATGCCTGGAACTTCTTCGAGGACGAGGCCGGCTTCGCGATGACGCCGCCACGAGCCCGCACATGGGGTCGACGCGGGCAGACTCCCGTAGTGAGAGTGCGGGGACGGTCCCGGCGACGGATCTCGATCGCCGCGATGTGCTGCTACCGGCCCGGGGAAAGGTCCCGGATGATCTACCGGCCCCGCTTCCACCTGCTCCTCAAAGGCGCACGCAAGAGTTTCGCCTGGCAGGACTACCGTGACCTCCTGGTCCGCGCGCACCTGCAACTCGGCGCCCCGATCGTCGTCGTCTGGGACAACTTGAACACCCACCGTGCCGCCGGAATGCGGAAGTACGCGGCCGACCACGAATGGCTCACCATCATCCAACTTCCCTCCTACAGCCCGGACTTGAACCCCGTGGAAGGCATCTGGTCGTGGTTACGGCGCGGGCCGATGGCCAACACCGCATTCACCGACCCCGACCACCTCACCCGCACCCTCCGCCGAGGACTCGCCCACATCCAGCGCCATCCCGAGCTCATCGACGGCTGCCTCACCGAAACCGGACTGACCCTCGCTTCAGACCCCCCGAAGCCAATTCGAAAAGGTCAGTAATTCCTTACTAACCTCGATCTTTCGTGACGGTCTGCCGACGGAGTCGGCGGGCCGTTTCGCGTTCTGTGGCCATTGGCGGGCAGGCCGGTGGCCCGACTGACGTGTCGGGTGGGCGTGGAGTTCCACTGCTCCGGAGACGTGGTGCTGCTCGCAGGGACGGAAAAACTACTGGTCAGACTGGGTTGGGCAGATGGTCGAGCCGTCCGAGGGCGCTGGTGACGACATGGGCCCAGGGCCAGTGGTGAGCGAGGCGGAGGATCCGGCGGCGGCCGGTGGTGACGAGCTGTCCGGCCGAGCTGAACAAGCGGAGCCGCAGGCGGCGGGGCTCCCAGAGCCGGGCCTGGTCGTTCAGCGCAAGCATCGGCATCCAGGCCAGCAGGTCGAGTGCGATCTGGACGATCTCCAGCCAGACCCTGTTCTGCGCGGTGTCGTGCAGGGGCAGGTTCCGCAGGCCGGTCGCGCGGGCAGCCCGGACGCGGTCCTCGGCCCGTGCCCGCAGGCGGTGGCGGAGTTCGAGCTCGGCGATGGGCCGGCCGGTGGTGTTGGTGGCGAAGCACGTGATCCGCATGCCGTCGGCATCCGTGATCCTCAACTGGGCGCCTGGGTGCGGTCGTTCCTTCCGGACGATCAGCCGCATGCCCTTCGGCCAGCCGTCGAGCATGCCGCCGGTGAGTTCGGCGACCCAGGCCCCGTCGCGGATCTCTCCGTCCGGCTCTACGGCCGGCGTCCATGCCGCGAGCGGCACTGTGAGTACGGCCTGGTGGATTGCGTCGGTGATGGTCATGCCGACCGAATACGACAGCCACCGCCCGCGTTTCGCGAGCCAGGCCACGAACTCGTGGGTGCCGCCCGCGGAGTCCGTGCGGATCAGCGTCCGGCGCCCGCGCCGATAGGACTTGGGCAGCTGGGCCAGGGCCAGTTGGGTGGTCGTGATGTGATCGGCGGCGGTGTTGCTGCCAGCGTTGCCGGGCCGCAGCAGGGCGGCCACCGGCTCACCGGACCCGCCCGTGCCGTGGTCGACGAAGCCCATCAGCGGGTGATGGCCGAAGGTCTTCTTCCAGGTCGCAGCCGCGTCTTCCTTGTCGGAGTGCGCGATCACCAAAACGCCGTCCAGGTCCACGGTCACAGAACCGGTCGCATCCGGCGCCGACGTGTCAGCCAACTTCCATACATGTTGGCGCACTTGGGAGCGGGCACTGCGGATCGCGTTCAGGGCGCGTTGGCCGCCCGCTGCGAGCGTGTCGATCAGCCGGGAGACTGTCGGGTCCGAGGCCACCGGCCCGAACACGGCCGGCTCGGCCCGCAGCATGCCGATGTCGGCCAGGCAGTCGCCACCGAGGGCGACCGCGAGCGCCACGTCCAGCAGGATCTTGCCGGGATCGTGCACCGCCCGCGGCTTGCGCCAGGGCGCCAGAGCCGCAGATATCGCAGTATCCAGGCCCGTCTTGCGGACCGTCTCCACCAGCAGCACGGCCCCGGCCTGCGAGACCACTCCACGACCGCTGCCCTCGACGCGGACACGCGGGTACGACCCGATACGCTTCTTCACCTGAGAAGTGCTTCTTTCCACGGCACGATCTGGACCCTCGACAAGTCCTATCGTTCCAGGTCAGGAGCACTTCTCGCGTTCGTGATCAAGTCTCGGACAGACCACCTCGTGAAAGCGCGAGGCTAAGCACGGTGGCGGCTCCGGGTGGGGTTGCCGCTGTTCGAGCGGTGAGGTCCGTTTCGCCTCCTTAGAGCTGGGCTGGTGAAGGCTCTGGTTAGAGCGCGGGCGGGCCTCGCGCTTGACTGTGGTGGCGGTCGCGTGGACGTCGGGCGGATGCCTACTGCGCTGCTGGCTGTGATGCCTCTAGGTAGACCGGTAGCGCCCGGCGTTCTCGCGGCCGCCACCACGGTGCAGATGTTGATGCTCATCGGTTCTGGGCGTACGCCTGCTTACCGGCCCGGCGCTGATGCGTATTCGAAGATCGGCACCGCGCAGCACCGAGTGAGCGTCAATACCGACCGCCTTGATCCCTCGTTGGTGTTGGTGGGACGAGCCCACTACACGGTGACCTCTCGTTGCTGCAGAGCCCTTTGAGCTCTCGTATAGACCGAGGCCCGCGTGGTGCGCTGGTGCCACGAAGACGGCTAGTGAGGCGTCGGTCCGACCCTTGTGCTCAAGACCTTGAATTAGCGAGCCGCGTGGCCCGCATGCGCTCGTGACCAGCGCAAACACCCGCACCTTGGGGAGGGAACCACCTTGATCTACTGCGGAATCGACTGGGCGGAAAAGACCCACGACGTCGCCTTAGTCGACGACAGCGGCCAGTTACTGGCCAAACGACACATCACCGATGACGCGGCCGGATACAAGATCCTGCTGAACCTGCTCGCCGAGCACGGCGACACCAAAGAAGATCCTATCCCGGTCGCGATCGAGACATCTCGCGGGCTGCTGGTCGCGGTCCTGCGGACCGGCAAGCGGAAGGTGTTCGCGATCAACCCGCTGGCCGCCGCCCGCTACCGCGACCGGCACTCCGTCTCGCGCAAGAAGTCCGACCCAGGTGACGCTCTGGTCCTGGCGAACGTCCTGCGCACCGACATGCATGCGCACCGGCCGCTGCCCGACGACTCCGACCTGGCCCGTGCCATCGCCGTCCTGGCCCGGGCCCAACAGGACGCGATCTGGAACCGGCAGCAGCAGGCCAACCAGCTCCGCTCTCTGCTCCGCGAGTACTACCCCGCTGCCCTGGAGGCCGTCGCCACCTGGACCAACGGCCTGTGCCGCCCCGAAGCCCGCGAAGTCCTCCGCCTCGCGCCAACCCCGGCCAGGGCCGCGCGACTGAGCCGTACGCAGGTCAGCGCTGCCTTCAAGCGAGCTGGCCGCAAGCGGGGCATCGAGGCCGAGGCCGAGCGGTTCCGCGAGGTCTTCCGCGCCGAGTATGCGCACCAGCCCACCCTCGTCGAGGACGCACTCGGCCAGCAGATGCTCGCCCTCCTCGTCCAGCTAGAAGCCGCCTGCACTGCGGCCGACGACTTGGCCAAGGGAGTGGAAGAGACTTTCCCTCAGCACCCGGACGCTGAAGTGATCTTGAGTTTCCCGGGTCTCGGCATCCAGCTCGGCGCCCGCGTGCTGGCCGAGATCGGGGACGACCACACCCGTTTTACCGACGCCCGCGGACTGAAGTCATATGCGGGCTCGTCACCCGTCACCAGAGCCTCCGGCAAGAAGTCCAGCATCACCCGTCGCCGCGTGAAGAACGACCGGCTCAACCACGCCGCCTACCTGTGGGCCTTCGCTGCCCTGACCGCCTCGCCGGGTGCCAAGGTCCACTACCGGCGACGACGCGACAAACACGGCGATTGGCATGCCGCCGCCCTGCGTCACTTGTTCAACCGCCTGGTCGGCCAGATCTATTACTGCCTGCAGCACGGTGAACGCTACGACGAAACACTGGCCTTCCCGCCGCCGTCGGAAGGACTTGAGGCAGCCGCGGCATAGCCGAGAAGACCAGAACTCTCACTCCGGGATGGTCAGACCGAACTCACGCAGCCGGGGCAGACAGACGTCGAGACAAGCCTCCGCAGAGATGGCGTCCATGCGCACCAGCAGGTCCTCGTGGAACGGGGCCCCGCTCGCGACGAGCGTCCACGGCTTCGTCCCGTCGCGCATGCGCTCGGCATCAACCTTGAACAGAACCGTGACCCCCTGCTCGGCCAACGACTCCACCACGTCCACCAAGGCCCCCTCGCGCCCGTAATCGAACAGCCAGCAAAGCTACAGGAGGTTCTCAGCTGTCCCTTGACGGCTTGGCGCCGTGAGGCGTCTACCTGGACCTGCGCCAGCCCATGGCGCCAGCCGACGCGGTGCGGGAGGTCAGCGCAACCGCATCACAGTGACGACCGCGTGCCGGGTCGTGCCCGCGACGACCTCCACCACCGCGTCGCCTCCGGCGGGCGCGTAGGAGTCGCCAGCCTTCTTGAACGCCTGTCCGTTCTGGGGGACCAGCCGCGGGCCGACGACGGATGCGAGTGCCGGTTGTCAGCCGCTGGGACAGGGCCACGTGGCCGTCAGGGATCTGTACGGCGAGCGCCTTCGGGTGCCGGGCGGTGCCGGTGAAGCCGACCACGGTCGCGTCGATCGTGTCCGCGTGCAGCCGTACCCCGCGCAGCGCCTCCATCGGCAACCGGCGCAGCAATGCTGCCAGGAACGCGCGATCGCCTGGGGCGAACCGCACTCTCCGGCCGTCGAGTTGGCGCTCCAGTACTCCGATCTGATGGCGAAGAGCGAGGATCTCGGCGTCCTTGTCGTGGTCGCTCATCGGCGGTAGGCGCAGCTGCAGGGCGGACACGTTCGTCACACCCAGACAGGCCAGTCGCAGCACGACCGGCCATCATGCCGGGGCGACCACCAGGTGCCCATAGCACCCGCCCAAGCGCCCGCGCTCGACACGACCCGTACACCAGCCCCCACCAGGACGGATGAGTTTTTCAGGACTGGCTGGTCATCTTCCATCTGCCGCCCTACGCGCCCGAGATCAATCCGCAAGAAGGCATCTGGAGCTTACTCAAGTACGCCCTGGCCGACTTCGCCGCCGCTGATCTGGTGCACCTGACCCGGGTCGTCAACAGTCAAACGGAAGCTCAAGAAGATCCAGTACCGGCCGCACCTGATCGAGGGCTGCCTGCCGACCACTGGCCTGGACCTCGAAGGCCTGATCAAGACAGCGGACATCGCGGATTCAATCTGAGTAAGGTCGGGGAGTGACTGAGACCACCGCGCTGATGCTCCCGGGGATGCCTGGGCGCGAAATACTGCACCGGGTCGAGCCACAGGGGCAGGTGGGCTCGGGCTCGCTGGGGACCGCCCACGATCTCGGTCGACATCGCCGCCGGGAAGGGCGGCTCCGAGGTGCAGATCTGGGTGTCGAGGTACGACTCCCTGCTCGGTCACGCGCAATTGGTGTGGCGTGCGAAAGGGCGACCCGCCACGAAGTTGGCCGACTGAACAGTGGACCGCCGGACCTGCCCGGTATTTCGATCACGCGTACAGCGGAGGTTCCACACGATGGGTTGGTTCTCGCGGAAGCGCCACGGTCGCTTCCCCGCAGACATGATGGCACGGCTGGAGATGATGGGCCGGTTCCAGCTGGATCCGGCGAGATCGGACGTGGACCCGACCGAACTCAGCTCCAGGTGCCTCCTGCCGTTCTACGACGACGCGGTTCAGGACCCGGAAGGGTTCCTGGCCGACCTCCGGGCCTTCGTCGCCGATGACGACGGCGGTTTCGCCACCTACGGCGCGGCCCGGCTGACCACAGAACTCCTCGGCCTGGACTGCCGGTTGCCGGATGCTCTGGCACTGATCGACGGTGGGATCGCGTTCAAGCGCGACCGGGGCTTCCCTCCCGAGAGCCTCGCGATGTTCGAGTTCCAACGATGGCGGGAGACACACGGCGACGAGCGTTGGTGAGGCACCCCAGCGCGGTCAGACGCCCGTGTAGGCGAACGCCGCCCAGTAGCGCGGATCGGCGAACGGACGGACGGTGTTCTTCGGCGCCGTCCACCCGTCAGGCAGATACGGGGCCAGGTCGGCACACGTCGCACCGGCCAACCAGTCCTGTGCGCGGTTCAGTGCCACGACGGGCTCCATCCCGTCGTGGCACCACAGTTGATGGAAGCGCGCCATGAGGCAGGCGGTGGCTGTGTCGTCGACCTTCCAGGCCGTGGCGATCACCCCGGCGAACCCCAGACGCAGCAGCGCCGACGGCATCCCGACGACCTCGTTCGGGAGGTCGCTGCCGGTCACGTGTGATTGGCAGGCTGACAGGACGGCCAGTCGGCGGGGTTGTGCGTGCAGGCTCTCTTGCAATTGCTGCAGCGTGGCCGGACCGTCCGCGAAGAGCAGCGCGCTGTCCATGATCGAGGCGGGCAGCGCGTAGCCGTGGCACGCCAGGTGCCAGACTTGCTCATCGCCCGGCGCGTCCCGGAACTGCCGCCACGTGCAGGACGGCAGGATCCGGGCCGAACGGCCTCCGGCCTGCCAGGTACGGGTGATCGCCTCGGTTTCGCGTACAACGTGGTCGAGCGGCGGCTGTCCGGGGGTCTCGGGCACGTTCACTGACAGCAGGGACGGCGGCTGACCGCGTAGTGCGTGCGCGGTCTCGTCGCAGTGGCGCAGCACACGGGCGTTGGGGGCGTAGCGGATGGCCGACAGGCGGCCGGGATGCAGCCATTCGCCGCCGTCGATTCCAGACGGGACCTTGATGCGCGCCGCGGCGGCATGCAGCGGCAGCAGACTCAGCAGTCCCACGGGGATGAGTGTCACGACCGGGCCACCGACGTAGAACGGGAAGATGTTGCGGAGCCCTTGATTCCACAGCCATTCGAGGCTGTCGAGGATCGCCGCATCGGGCATCGTCCGGTTTCCTGCCGCCACAAGGCCCGCGTCGGGCAGCAGCAGCGTGCCGACACTGTCCCGGTCGAACCCGGGCAGTTGCATGAACTGAGGATCACCCTTGGACGCGACGATGAGGGCGTAGCCGCCCGCGTCCGACGCTGCGATGTACACGAGCACGCCGTCCTTGGCGGCTGCGGTGATGGCTTCGTAGCGGATGTCAGGTTCCAGCGGGTCGATCCCGGTGGCCGCCACGACGTCGGCACGCGCCGCGCGGAGGGTGTCCCAGGCGGCGCGCAGCCTGGCTTCGCCCTTGTTCGGACGGGCGGCCGCGGAAGCTTGCTCGGCCGCGCGCAGCGCGTCCAGCGCGGAACGGTATGCCAGGGCGACGTCAGCGCGGTCGCATCGGTCGAGCGCGGTGGCGATGTCGGCACGCTCCCATCCGGTGACTTCGCTGAGCGCAATGGCTCGCCCGGTCTCCAGCGCGACCACGGCGTCCCGGTAGCGCCGGGCACGCGCCAGCCAGTAGCCGGCGTCCTCGGTTTGCCGCTGCGCCGCCTTCAGCACGCGCTCCCGGTCGGCGGAGGTGTAGCCGGCTGCGGCTTCCAGGGGGACTATCGACATCAGGTGCCAGTACGCCTCTGCGGCGTACTGCGGTTCGCCAGTGGCCACTGCCCATGCCACCCAGCCGTTCGCCACGTGCATCCGCTCGGCGGCCGGCCAGCCGATCGCGTCGTGTGCCGCGGCCTGCCAGGTGCGCATCCGTACAGCGATATCGGCGTTCTGCGGCGCTGCGTCGGCAGTTTGTGGCGCATTGGCACCGACATCGGCCCGCGCCCGGCGACCCGCAGGCGACAGCCATCCTCTGATGCCGCGCCGCCGCCGCGCCTCGCCGGTCGGCGTCCCGGGCGCCGCGCCTTCCTGCTGTTGCCGTTCGAAGTCGCTTTGCACCCGCTCTTGTTGCCTTGCCTCCGCAACTTCGCGTTCCAGTTGTTCGTGCATGACTGTCATCACGTCGGCTGCCCGATGCGCGACGTCACGCATCGCGTCCCAGACGTCGTCCTCGTGTTCATGGCCGATCGAGTCCAAGCGTTTCAAGAACATCTGACATCCCGTGACGAACTGGCGTGCCGCAGTGCGTTGGCTGTTGTCGTCGTTGACGTTGTGCGTCTTGATGAGCGGGTGCCAGGTGAGTAGTTCCTGCGCGGCGCGCGTCGCGTCCGCGTACTCCAGGATGACCGTGAAGAGGCAGGAGACTCGCATATAGCCGGTGTCGTGGCCAGCGGCTTCCATGCGCTTCAGGACGGCCTCGAAGTCCGCGCAGACGTCCTCCGCGTCGGCGTCTCCGGCTCGCAGGGCGTCCTCGTACGCGCGCTCCGCGAGCAGGGCCTCGCTCAGGAGACGGTCGAACTCTCTTTCCGCGTGGACAGCGTCGTGTTCCCACCGACGAATCCGAGCCTCCTTCGACCACGGCTCCGCGAAGACCGGGTCGACCGGTTCTCCGCATTCCGGGCATCGCGCAGGCCAGCGGCGCGGAGCGGGCTCCCCGGATACGCCGCATCCCTCCCGGCGGCACTCCCACCCTGTCGCGCGCGCCCTGAGCGGCGGGTCGTAGCCGTACGAGGTCCGGGGCGGCCTGTGGAAGATCATTCGTACTTCACCACGACCTCCGCCATCTCGGCGCCCTCGGTGGCCGTCATCTGTCCGGGCACCGCTATCCCGAGCGCGCGAGCGAGTTCGGCCGCGTAGAGGTCGAATGCCGCTTCGACGAGTTGCGCGAACTGGTCGAGGCCGTCCCGACCCCTCCGCCACGCGACCAGGAGGAACCCGGGGACGACAATCGCCACGGGCCACCAGTACACAGCCGCGGCGACCGCCAGGCATCCCCATCCCGCGACCACCGCCTGCTCGCGGAATCTCTGTGCGGCGGTTTGCAGGTCCTGGCGCGCCCGGTCCGGCATCACCATCCACAGATGTGGCCAGCACGAGCGCAGCGGCACTGAGTACGTGTCCTCGATCTGCGTCTCGACGGAGGCCATACGGTCACCCATCCAGGTCGGCCGCTGCGGTGGGCTCAGACTGATCTTGTACTGGCGCATGCGGTACGCCGCGACCGCCGCCAGACGGATCGGCGAAGTCGGCGGCGTCAGAAGGGCGTGGATCCGGGACTCGTAGGCGGCCCAAGCCTGTCGGCGCCGACGTGCCGACGCCTCCGCCGCCCGTGAGGGCCACACGCCCAGCCAGAACCTCTCGACAAAGGTCGCCATGCCTCCGGCTGCCTGCCCCAGCAGCAGCGCGCCCACCAGGAGGAACACTGCGACCGCGGCCATCGCGGCCGCGCCGCTACCGCGGATGTCCGCCGCGATCGCTCGGAGATGGTCAGGCACCAGCGCCAGGTCCAGTGCGTCCGCCATGGCGACGTCGCTCCGCCACGGGGTCAAGGGGTACGCCGCCACCAGCACGGCGATGTAGAGCAGGCCAGGGAGCACGACGAGCCGCGCCCAGTGGCCGGCGAGGTGCTTGGCGACCTCGCCGAGGAACACGTTCACGACAACCGGGCATGCTTGAGGTCGAGATTGTGCACATTGCACGATTGCTTCGGCGCCCCGGGACGCTGTCGGCCGCTGATCCGGTCACAGGCGTCGCGCGGGCATATGTAGACGGTCACTCCGGTCGGAATCACCGGCCGCCCCGGGAGCGAGAGCCCACTACGCGCGTCGGCGGTGTCGATCTTGCCGAGCAGGTCGCGCAGCAGCTCCGCCACCGGGAGCCGGTCCCTGGCCGCCTGCAGGATCCTGTCAAACAGCCGTTCCAGATCGGGGCCCGCGTTCCGGCTCTCCCGCGCGAGGGACTCGCGTTCGAGGCATACGATCCGGTTCGCCCAGCGCTCGTCGGCCGCTGCTGCGTCTGCCATAGGACAGTGGTAGCACGTCCGCAAAGCGACGACAGGCGAACCCGCACATCATCGCGACGACGCCCGGCCGGGAACGGGCCGCGTGGCGGCGCGGGACCAGGTCACGGTGCCAGTGCAGCACAGTGTCCGGGCGCACCAGCAGCCGTGCCCGGCGCAGCACACCGCGCGGGAGCCGGTGCAGCAGCGCGGCCAGGAACACCCGGTCACTCGGGGCGAACCGCACCCGATCCCGGCCGAGCCGGCGTTTCAGCACGGTGATCTGTTGACGCAGCGCGAGGATCTCCGCGTCCTTGTCCTGGTTGCTCACCGGCAGCAGCCGCAGCAGGGCGAACACGTTCGCCACACCCAGACAGGCAAGTCGAAGCAGCACGACAGATCATCCTGCCGGGGCACTCACCAGGCGCTCAGAGCACCCGCCCGAGCGCCCGCGCTCGACACCACCCGTACACCAGCCCCCACCAGGACGGATGAGTTTTTCGGCAGGCGCACGGTTACTGGCTGGGGTGGACTGCATGGACGCCGGTGCCCGCGTACGCCTTGGGCGTCAGCGTGAGGAGGAACCGCTCGGCCGGGTGCGCGGCCGAGGGCCGGGCGCGGCGTGGATGGCGTGGACGGCGGCCCAGGAGTGCCCGAACCGTAGCAGTCCGGTGGCGGTGACGGCGGCGTCGGTGTCGAACGCCTCGATCCGGATGAACCGCAGCCCTCGGGACGGGCCGGTCCGGCGGTTCGGCGAGGGTCTCGTCGCCGTTCAGCAGCAGCCGATCGCACGTCGCCTTCGGCTGTGAGGAAGGGGCGTAGCCGAAACCGGCGACTGTCCCCTCCTTCGTGACGTCACCGGCCAGGACGGGGCCGGTCGTGTCCCTCTTATGCCACACAGTTCCTCCGCAACGGGACCGGACGTCGTTCGGATGTCCGGTCCGTGCCGGTCCGACGCGGGAGGTGAACCGACGGCGGTGGGGGAGGGGCGGTGGCCCTGGCGCCGGGCGGCAACCCAGGTCGGACGATCGCCCGCGCGTCCACGCGCACGGCTCCCACCACCATCGGGCAAGTAGAGCAACGTAACAGAAATGCGCATCATCCGACCGGAGTTCGCGGATACCGCCTGGGGTGTGAGGCGTCGTGCTATCACCTGGATCAGGTGGATCTCCGGGGGCGGGCGCGAGCGATGCGGGTGACGGCTCGTGCTCCCGCCCGGGGTAGGGAGAAGCGTCGGAAGGTCACGGCGGAGTTTCGTGAGGGGGCGGTACGCATCGTGACGAAGACCGGGAAGCGGTCCCGGAGGCCGTGGAGGACCTGGGGATCAACGAGACGACGCTGGCGAGCTGGGTCTCGCGGGCGAAGCGGGCCGAGAAGGCCACGCCGGAGGACAAGGACGCGTTGATCGCCCGGCTGACCATGGGGCCCTGCGGTCCGGGGCGCGTGGGCGTATCCGTTCGGCTGTCCAGCTCGGAAGCCGTGTCAGCTGGTGCGCCGCACAGTGAGCGCTGTGCGGGGAGCAGGCCGTCGTTCCGCGCCATCGAAAACTATCGATACGAGGCAATTACTGAGTTTTTCGGCTTGCCTTCGAGTGGTGACGTTGGGTGATCCCTGCGGTATTCCGTTGTTATGCGGTACGCGGATGGTGGGGGCCTGGCCGCCGAGCGGCGGGCTGCGCGTGAAGGGATCCGGCTGGAGGTCGGGCAGATGTTCGCACGAGGTGCCAGGACTGCGGACATCGCCAAGGAGCTGCGGGTGAGCGAGCGTTCGGTGGAGCAGTGGCGTCGTAACTGCGACTTCCAGTGGTCAAACGATTCTGCAGGGGGTTCGCACCGGGGGCCGCCGCCTGAGCTATCGCCTTCGCGGCATCGCCTGCTGGCAGGGCGCCCAGCTCACGGACCAGCAGCGCCAGCCGCTGGGACAGGCCGTCGGCCGTGGACGCGTAGTCTTCGACGTTCGTGTACAGCACGTCGTACACGTCGCGGTGCAGTTCGTCGCGCACGCAGTCGGCCGCCACATCGTTGACCGGACGCTGCTGGAACGCGGCCGCGCGCCGCAGGTGACGGGCCGCCGTGCCGCTCACGCGGACGGTTGCGACCAACTTGCCGCTGTCGCCGGGGTGGAGTCAGGGGTGCGGTGCTGGGCTGTCCATGGTCGGCCGGTGCAGGTTTGCTCTCCCGTGTGCCGTGGAAGCGGCCACCTTCACCCCCAGGACCAGCAGCTCACCGTGGGCGCGCCAATAGCCCCAGCCGGGATTCTCCCGGGCCAGGCGCAGCACCAGGACGCGGACGGAGCGGACGGTGCGGGGCCGGCCCGGGCGGCTGGGCCGGGAACGGGCCGCATGGCGGCGCGTGAGAAGATCACGGTGCCAGCGCATCACCGTGTCCGGCCGCACCACCAGCCGCACCTGACGCAGCGCGTCGCGCGCGAGACGGTGCAGCAGCGCGGCCAGGAATGCCCAGCCACCCGGAGTGAACCGTGCCCTCTCCTTGCCGAGCTGGAGTTCCAGCACCATGAGCTGACGGCGCAGGGCGAGGATCTCGGCGTCATTGCCATGGTCGCTCATCGGCAGCAGGCGCAGCAGCACGGTCGGTCATGTTCCCGCAGTTCCCGGCACGCCACCACACTGCCTCCCACCAGGGCGGATGAGGTTCTCGGCAGGTGCAGGATCGACGCGGTCGTCCATGTGGCCGCCTGGGACAGCTACTTCGGCGGGCTGGAGGACGCCGACTTCGCGACCTGGCAGTCGGTGCTCGACGTGAACCTGCTGGGGACGCTGCGGATGACACGGGCATGCCTGCCGGGACTGAAGGAGCGGGGCGGCTCGGTGGTGTTCATCGGGACGCAGTCGTCCATCGCCGCGCCCTCGCAAGTGCGGCAGGCGGTGTAGCGTCACGATTCACCCGTCGCCGACAGGCCGGGTTCCAGAGCCTGGTCGATGTCGACTGCCGCCTCAGCCGGTCGTCCGTGGAGGGCTTAGCTGATCCTCGCGGAGTGAAGGACAAACTCTCCGGACTCATCGCGGCCCCGAGGTAGAAGTCCGTAGCTGCGCAGGCAGGCGCAGGAGGAGATGTTTCGCGGGTCGACCAGGGCGTTCATGACGATACGTACGCCCTGCTCGTGACGTGAGACGCCGTCCTCGACGACCGCGTCCAGGACGGCGTGGGAGGCCTGTCTCCCGTCCGAGAGCTGTTTGCCCTGGCAGTCGAGGGCAACGGCGTAGACGACGATGGCGCGGTCGCGTACGCCCTGTGGGTCGTCAACATCGGTGAGGGCATGTACGGCCGCTCCGACGAGGGCAGGCCCATCCTCGACCAAGAGTAGTCGCTGATCACGTGCTGCGGGGTTGCGCAGGCAGAAGGGCAGCGCCTTCTGGCGCAGATAGCCCTGGACCTCATGGGCCCAGGGCTGTTCGCAGTCACTCTTGCGCGGATGGTCGGAATCGGGGCAGCAGGTGAAGTGCTGCAGTCTCTGCCGATCTGCTTTGGCCGCCGGGCGCCACCGGACGTCGCTCACCCCAGGACCCGCCTGGCCAGGGGCTCCTCGTGCTCCAGGGATGCCAGCAGGGTTGCTCTCGCCGCTTGCGGCTGGGGACGTCTCAGCGCCCTTGCCTCCAAGGGGTCCAGCTCCTCATCGACGTCGTCCGCTTGTTCGACCTGTCTCGGGTCAAGGCCGGCCTGCAGGCGCAGCACGGCGTTGCCGTTGGGGAGCAGCTCACGGAAGAGGACAGCAGGATCCCCGACCGAGAGGTCTGCCGACCGGACCATCTGCCAGGGCACGTCGTAACGGCCCGTGCCGACGGAAGCGACAAAGCGCACCCACTGCCCTGTCCGGGCCTCAAGAATTCCCGGCACTGCGTCCTCGTCCGGAACGGGAGGAAGATGCTCACGGGCCTCGCTCACCGCCTCACTGAAGAGCAGCAGGACGTGCCAGGCCTCACGTCTGCGGGGCTCAGTGGGGCGCATGAGCTCCGCGATTTGCACGCTGTGCTCGACGAGCAGCTTCCGCAGGCTCTCTTCCAGGGTGCTGGCCGCCGAGCGATACTGTCCCGCCATCTCGGCCAGGCCGCGGCGTGAAAGCACGGCAGCGTCCAGGTTCAGCTCGCAGAACAGGGACAGCTTTCCGCTGAAACGGCCAGCACGTGCTTTGAGCAGGCCCTGGACGCCCTCGGACACGATGTCATTGCGCCGCAGCGTACGCAGCCGCCCTTCTGTAGGCCGGTCTGTCGGTGTGTAGGCGCTGAGCACGTCATGCCACTCCACGAGTGGCCACGGACGGACAGCAGGGGTTTCAGTGCGCTCGACCATCACCACACACTCCCATCCGTTGAAACGACGCCTCCGTATCTAAGATAGGCCAGCACGGGCGTCTGCGGCAATCGACCCACAGCCCCAGACCGCCGACGGCGCCCTGATCTCCGTCGCAGTCTCCACCAGTGACGAGCGCCTACTCCTGCTGTTTCCGTAGCTGCGGCGCACCAAGTGCGCCGACCGAACCCAGCCTCCTCTGGCCGCCACCGCACCATCGAGACCGTCCCCTGACGGGACGGCGTTGCCCCATGCCCCTGTTCCCCCAGGACGAGAACGACGCGGCGCAACGCCGTGAAGCCGACCGCGACGCCTCTCTTTGCACCCCCACCGCCCAGGAGCTACTGAAATTGAAAGCGTGATGTCGGTGACGATCACCCAGCCGACGCGTGCGTGTAGGTGCGGTAACTCCAACGATCAGCGAGGGGCGCCGGGCAGTGGGCTGGTTGACGCGGAGCCACGCGGGAGAGGTCATGGCCACGGGCCGTGGGCGACAACAGGGCGATTTCAGACGAACAGGCACTCGCCTACCTCCGGCACGGCCACGGCGATCTTCTTCCCGACCAACTGCGCCAGCCGGCTGCAGTGCCCACGCCGCGCTCCGGGGCAGCCCATAATCCCGTTGTCTGACTTGGCGACGGTCGCCCCCACTGACTTCGTCTCGCCCTCGATCGCGATCGGCTCACCGTGGCCGCGTGGCACCGGCCGGCCCACGCCTTTACGTTCCACCCGCTGGGTGAGGGCTGCCGGGCCGTGCTGGAACGCATGTTCCATCGCCGGACCTGATCGGGCAAGCCCGTTGAGTGCCTGGGAGCCACCAGGTCGCACAGCGGGGTGGGCTCGACAGCGCTGATGACGGGGCATCACTCCCCGCACAGGGCTGGGCCAGTTCGCCTCCCGTACTGCACACTGTCCTGCATGTGATCGAGACACCACGGTCGGGGGACGACATGCTGGACGTAATGCTGAGACTGCTCACCGACAGCGTCACCGACCAGGCGGGCCATGCCCCCTCCGCCACCGACGACGACCTGTTCCTCCTGCGTCGAGGATTGGTTGCTGAGCCTGAACTACGCGGCCGGGTACATCCGGTACCCAGGGCTCCCGAGAAGGGGCAGATGGGGTCCGGCATCGAATTGCTGGCCATCGCCATCGGCAGCAGCGGCGCCGTCAGCGCCCTCGTGCGCTCGCTCCCGGCGCTGCTCAAGGCGCGGCGGGCGGCGGCTACAGCGGAACTCACGCTGCCTGATGGCCGCAGTGTGAAGATCACCGCTGACTCCGCCGACGACGCCCGGACTCTTCTCGACGCCGCGCTGCGCGACCACCGTCAGCCGTGACCCTCCGACTGCCGGACCCCCGGGGTTCCCGCGCGGTCCTCATCGGCACCTCCCGCTACGACAGTGACCTGCCGGACCTCCTCGCCGTACGCAACAACCTAGAGGTCCTGCAGGAACTGCTGACGTCCGACGCCTTCGGCGGCTTCCCGAGCCGACGCTGCACGGTCGTGCAGGACGCCCCGGATCCGCGCTCGGTCTGCGCCACGATCCGCGAGGCCGCCATGACAGCCACCGACACCCTGCTCATCTACTTCTCAGGCCATGGCGTCCTCAACGACAACCTGATCCTGCACCTCGCGCTGACCGGCACGGACGAGAGCGATCTGCGCTGGACGGCCATCCCGTTCGACGCAATCCGGGAGATCCTCGAGGAATCACCCTGCCCAAACAAGATCCTGATCCTCGACTGCTGCAACAGCGGCCGCGTCCTGGACACGCTCATGGGCCGGACCGAGCTGGCCGACGCCCTGACCATCCGGGGCACCTACATCCTCACGTCCTCCGCGAACGCACCCTCCTACGCCCCCGCTGGCGAGCGCTACACCGCCTTCACCGGAGAGTTCATCCGACTCCTCCGTGACGGTTTGCCGGGCAGCCCCGAGCTGTTGACCCTCAGTAGTCTCTACGACCCACTGACCAAGTCTCTGTCCCGACGCGGCTACCCGGAACCGCGCCAGCAGAGCTCCGACGGGCACGCGCGGCTGGGGGTGGTACGCAACAGGGCGAGGATCCTGCCGGTCAGGGCGGTGACGGGAGACGGTACGGCGGAGGAGACGTCCAGCGATCGCCCCCCGAGCGGTGAGATCCGCTTCAAACCCAGCCGCACTTTCCACCACATCCGCAATTGGGGCATCGCGCTACCGGTCTCTCTCAGCCTGTTGATGGCTATATCCGCACTGCCGCCGCTCGAAGGCGATTCGATTGACCTGGCCAATCCGGGCCATGTGGCTGTGGTCCTTATAGGGGTGGCCTTTATAGCGCTGCTCCACTTCCTCGGAAGGCGGAACCCGGCTGACTATTCACTGGTGCTGAGCTCGGACGGCATCGAACTGCAGTACGGGAACTCCAGGCACTTCTCCTACCCGTGGCATGGGATAAGTCGGTGCTGGATACGGCAAAGACCCCAGAGCCGGTTACGTCGCCGTCGATACGACCTCATGGTCCGCCCCATGCCCGCAGTCCTTCCACAGATGGCAGGTAGGGGCACCCCTGGGCCCCACCAGGAAGATGCGGAGGGCACTCTCCGATTTGCGGACCTGCGCAGGATCAGGAAAAAGCCGGAAGCCGTCGAGAGCGCGCTTGCCACGTATGCCGGTGCCGCGTGGACCCCCAGCCCCGACTTCGCCGTACGGCGGGCTGCCACCACAGAGCCTGTCTTCACCGCCGACCGCCGCTTCCTCGCTGTCTTGGCAGTGCTCGGCACGGCCATGGGTTACATAACTATTCCGCTCCGTGAGCTCATGCGGCCAGTGGAGGTCTTTTCGGCGCTGACGCCTCTGGTCCTGTGCGCGCTGTCCTTCAGCACGACCTGGTTCGCCATTTCGCGTTTCGTGCGACCGGTACGGCTGACGGTCGGCGCGGCCGGGTTGACCCTGACCCGGGGCACACTGCAGATCGCGTACGCCTGGTCGGAGATCGAGCGGATCGCCGTGGTGGCTTGGCCCCGTGGCGTGGTGACTTGGCCCCATGGCCTTCGCCACCTGGGCCTGCTTGCGATCCGGCCCATCGGGCGCATCGAGGAGAGGATCGACCGCACGAATTGGTGGCTGCCGAAACTGGTGCCGGGTGCCCTGACTCTGTGTCTGCTGCCGGAAATAACGCATGATCGGCGGCTCCTGGAGACCGCGCTCGCGAGGTTCGCCGACGAAGAGCAGCTCGCCCTGCCCGGCCAGGCCTGGCTGCGGACTTCTGCCAGGGTCCCGGCGCCGCTCAGGACCGGCTCCACGTTCGTCGGCCGTCAACCGATGGAGGTGTCCGCCCTCATAGGGCTGGTGCTCTGGGTTCCCGCCATGATCACTTCAGCGCTAGCCGACCTTCCACAGATTCCCGACGAGGTCGCAGCCCTCAACAACTTATGGTTTCCCCTCTCCTTCTTCGGTTTCCTTGCCTACTTGCTCACCGGCACACACCACATACACCTTCACATAGGCCCCTCCGGGCTGACCATCAGAGCGTTCGGCATTCTCCAACTGCACATTCGGTGGCGGGACGTGGAACGCATCGGAATCGTGGCCCGCTCCGACCCCAAGGAGCACGCCCTCGTGCTGTATCCACGCCACAAGGTCGCCCCGCCGAAGGCGTGGTGGCTCCTCCCCTTCCGCCTTCGACACGGCGGGTTGCGCATCCTCACCCTGGAGCACTACCGAATCGATGACTCACCGGAAGGCCTCGACCAGGCCATAGTCCGCTACGCGGGCCGCCGCCACACCCTTATGACACAGCTTCGCCAGACGGGTCCGAAGAAGAAGTGACCCGCCCTTCGCCTTCTCTGCTCAGCGGCGGCGCCGTACTCCGTAGCCTGTTCCGTGAACTCCGCCGGCTCTGCCCCTACTCGGGCAACAATCTGCCAGGCACGTGACACGATCAGCAGCAGGGACGCTGCCCGGAACCCCGAGTACCTCCGCAAGACCACCGAAGCCGTGACCGAGTTCAAGAACTCCTTCAAGGCATTCATGGAGCTCCACATGGAGACGAAGGACGCTCGCTTCGGGCGTGGTCTCCTGCCTGCGGCGGTCGCCCGGGAAGGCGTGCCGCCTGAAGAGCTGCAGGCCGCCACAGACCGGGTGGCACGCGCAGCTGGCCGCGCGTCGGCGGCCCCCGGCCTGACCCGGATGTACATAGGCGTCACCGGCTTCCCCGAGCCCGTGGACCCGATCGCGACTTGGAGGACCGTCACCACGCCGAAGCCGCTGCTGGAACCGGGTGACGTGCTCGACTCCGCAGAGCAGATCTTGGGCCGCCTGGAGGCGCTGACTGACAAGGCGGAGGCTGAACTCCCTCCGACTACCGGAGTGGAGGCGATGCACCCGACGATCTGGGAAGCCGCCCGGAAGCTTTGGCTCGATGGCCACTTCCGTCTCGCCGTACAAAGCGCCGCCGAAACCCTCACCTCCCAGCTGAAGACCCGCACCGGGCTGGCCGACATGGACGCCACCAACGTCTACGAGAAGGTCTTCAACGCCCGGAGTCCGATACTGACGTGGCCCGGGGACCCGAGCGACCGCACGGTCATCTCTATGCAGAACGGTCTGTCCAAGTACGTGCCCGGACTCAACATGACCGTCCGTAACACGGCCACCCACGTGGCGTCCGACGAGATGACTGTCCAGCAGGCACTGGAACGCCTCGCAGCCAAGAGCCTCCTCGCGCACTGGATCGACACGTGCGAAGGACCGATCTGACCTACCTGCGTCACGGCGCGGGGCCAGCGAGCAGCCAACTGCAGTGCCCTCCGGCCCCTCAGTATCCGCTTCTACGCCCATTCCATGCCGATCTATAGCCTCGGTAATCCTGCAGCCCATGTCTCCTGAACTGCGCAAACTCCCTGAGTAGTTCAGTCAACAGGTAAACGAGTCCTCCTCGCCGCGAGGCCGTTCATGATCGCGAGTGTGGTGACCCTCCGTGGCTCTGGCACTGAAAGTGATCCAGAACCAGACTTCAGCCGCCGCCGACACCAGGCGCGGGCAACCATGCGGGCACTCGCGAGGTGCATCGGAGAGGACGCTGAAGCCGCTGCCGCCCACGCTCGCCTGAAGCGGCTGATTGAGCAGCGGCTGCCTCGGACAGAGGAGGAGGATCGGGACCGCGGCAGCGCCTGGCTCCGCCGTACGACCTGCCGGACGCGGGCGTATTGCTGGGTTTTCAGGCGCCTGCAAAGCGGAGGCGGCGTCAGGGGTAGGCCGCTCGTCCGCCCCGCGCTCACAACGGTAGAGGCCGGCAAGTCGGAGCGGCCCTTCGGCGTTTTCAGGGGGTGCTAGGCCTTCGCGCGGCGGGCGCGGAGCGGCTCGGCCGGACGGTGCTCGACCGTCGTGCCGCGGTGGGAGGGCTTGTCTTCAGCCATCCGCTTGGCCTCCCACGCCTCGACCTCGGAGAGCGGGAAGAGCACTTGGATTCCGCTCTTGAAGCCCTTCGGGGCGCGACCTCGATGGCGGCGGATTCGGATGCCGTTCGGGGTGGTCTTCCAGCGCTTGGCCAGTTCGGCGACGGTGAGGTGGGGGGAGTCCTCGGCCGGGGGGCTGGTCATGGGATGCCTCGGTTTCGGTGTCGGTGATCTTGGCGATCACGGCCCGGATTCGGCGTCGGCTGTGGAGCTCTTCAGTGATGAGCCGCGGCACGGTCGGGCTGGGGTTGGCCTGGTCTCTCTCGAAGCGGGTTTCGTTCTAGTGATCCTGGACAGCGCGAATGGCGATGATGTCGAGTCGGTTCCCGGCGCATGTCAAGTTCTCACGAGTAGCGTCTCCCCGGTTCGCCTATCAAGGCTTATCTGAAAAGCCTATCGACTCGTGCATCAACTAGTCAATCAGGTCTATCGCTGTCCAATTCGTGTCACTACTTGCCTGGCGGTCCATCGCCACTCGGGTCCGAATCAATCGCGGCCGGACTGTCGTACCTCATCGTGTACGACATGCCTGTGACGCCTCTGCCTCACTTGATCACCAAGCGCTTCGAGGCGCCACTCTGTGCTGACGTCCCCGCACGCGCCAGAACCCCGCACCGGATGAGGTGTGGGACGACTGGGCCGCGGGGAAGATCGGGCGAGGCAGGACCGGCGCACGGGAACAGGCGCCGGTCCGGGTCGCGGTGACGGGCAGGATGGTGGGGCTGCCGCTGTTCGAGTCGGTGCAGGTACTGGGCCGTGAGCGGACGTCGGCACGGATCGACGTGGCAGTCGCGAGGCTTCAGTCGGCGCGAGCTGACGACAGTGGGGCCCGGTGTGCGCGGGGTGGCACACCAAGCCCCACTGCTATGTCAACTACCGGGAGGCAGGCCGCCACGTTCCCTTGTGCGTGCACGTGATGCCGCGCTCGGCTTTCTCGATCGCCGGCCGCTGGGATGTCGCAGGTGCAGCTCCCCACGGTAACGACCGGCTTCCCGGAAGGGGGCTGTTCGGCGAGAAACCGGCCGCGTGGATGGTGTCCCAGTCGTGCCTTCAGCCCATCGCGGTGGTCGACGCCGGTTCGGCGGGCATCCAGACGCGAGGAGCGTGACCGTTGACACCGTGGACCATCTAGAGGCAGTCCAACTCAGGCATCGGCTTCTCGAGTATGGGGTGAGACGGAAGGTGTGTGGGTCGGGGTGGCGGCGAAGACCTGGTGATCGTAGGAGCCGCGCCGGGTGGAGGGCGCACAGACCAGTACACCTCGATGCAGGTCTCGTCCCTATCGGTCCTCATTCAGACGATGACGACCATGACCGAGAGCGCCTTCGTCTCAGCTGTTGCTCCTGATCCCATGCCGAGGCCAGCTCGACGACCGGCACAGCACCCCTGAAGCGGAACCCGCGATCTTCGCCCGGGCTGACGAGCTCAACGCCCGCAGCGCCGAGATCCTCAAGCGGTACAGCTAATCTCGGGGGCATGGGAATCGACTGGGAGAACATGCTCGGCACAAGCGGTAACGCCCTCAATGATGCCTACGACAGCGCGGTCTCCGCGGTCATCTACAGCGAGGACCCAGGAGACGAGCGTCGGCCACTCCCAGTCGGCGAAGAGTACGACGACACAGACGGCCTGCGCTGACCTGAGCGCACACACGAAAACGCCCCGGTGAGCCGGGGCGTTTTCGTTGCATCAGGAGTCGTATCAGGGGCCAGTCAGGAGGCGACCGAGTTCGGCCTTGCGCTTCTCGGGGACGTCCGGCCAGTTAGCGACGAGCTTCGCCACCAACGCGTCGTGGTCTTCCGCGACTTCTGGGTGGCCTTGACCTCCTCGGCCGAGACCTCTGCGGGGTGCATGATCCACTTCGCCTCGATACTCGCGGCCCGCGCCAACAGCTGCTCCGTCGGCGGAAGCGCCAGCCGGGCCCTTCTGGAAGAGGCGCAGCGAAGTACGACGACGTCCCTGTGGTGTCCCGATCATGTCTCCTAGGAGACACCACCCGGCATCCCTGCACAGATGAGTCCTCCGAAGGCTCTGTGTGCGACGCCAGTGCGGCCCTGCCGGGGCATGCGCGAGACACCGTGAGGACGTGCGCAGAACTTCAAGAGGTACACAAGCGTCAGCCGGCGTCCTATCGGTGTCCCCGTCGAGTCTCGTACGTGTCCCGATGAGTCACCACGGCGCGCTTGGTTGGCCAGCCGGTTCCGCCCGTTCTCCTCACACCGGAGGACAAGGCGTCGGGGAAGGTGTGGGATGGTGCCGTCGATGCCCGGCACGCCTTCGGCGACCTGTATGGCCACCGGCCCGTGCGCCTGGTCGTCCACGACGCCGTCGACGACACCACCGCCTACCGGGCGGAACTGTCGGCGCGTGTCGATGAGCCGGTCCTTTCCAACGGCCCGGTCCCCCAGCTGCCGGACTCCTGGTGGACCGACCTCGCCCGCGCCGCCCGTGACCGCCTGGAGCAGCTCGCCGAACTCGAAGCCGTCTGGCCCGGCCTCGCCCACGGCAACCGCATCGTCCACGGCGACCTGCGGGCCGTTCACTAAGGGCACGTAAAGAATCAACACGTTGCTTCCCGGTCTGCCTGTCGTTGGTGTGGTATGCCCATACCGAACGAGGTTCGTGACCAACTTGCCCTGAAGCTTGGGGTGTTGTTACCTCATCTGAATGAGCGGCAGCAGCGGCTGGCGCTGGCCGCCGAGGCCCGGCTGCTGGGCCACGGCGGGGTCCGGGCCGTCGCCCAATCCGCAGGGGTGAGCGAGACGACGGTGCGCAAGGGGGTCTTCGAGCTGGAGGGCGGTGAGGACCCATTGCCCGATGGCCGGGTGCGCCGGGCCGGCGGCGGTCGCAAGAGCGCCGAGGAGCTTGACCCGCTGCTCGTTCCAGCTCTGCTGGCGCTGGTCGAGCCGGATGAGCGGGGCGATCCGATGTCGCCGCTGCGGTGGACGACCAGGTCGCTGCGGTCTCTGGCCGGGGAGCTGACGAGCCAGGGCCATGCCGCCTCGGCGCCGACCGTGGGCAGGCTGCTGCGGGAGAACGGTTTCAGTCTGCAGGCCAATGCCAAGACCCTTGAGGGCGCTCAACACCCCGACCGGGATGCGCAGTTCCGGTACATCAACGGCCAGGTCAAGGACCATCAGGCGGACGGCGAGCCGGTGGTCAGTGTGGACACGAAAAAGAAGGAAGTCGTCGGGGAGTTCAAGAACGCGGGACGTCAATGGCGGCCGGCCGGTGAGCCCGTGCGGGTTGACGTCCATGACTTCCCCGGTGATGCACTGGGCAAGGCCCTGCCCTACGGCATCTACGACCTGGCGGCGAACACCGGATGGGTGAACGTCGGTACGGATCACGACACCGCAGCCTTCGCGGTCGAATCGATCAACAGTTGGTGGAACGGGCAAGGACGCCTCGATTATCCGCAGGCCAGACGTCTGCTGATCACTGCCGATGCCGGCGGCTCCAACGGCTATCGCACCCGGGCCTTCAAGACCGAGCTGGCTGCGTTCGCCGCCCGGACCGGCCTGGCCGTCACGGTCTGCCACATGCCGCCAGGCACATCGAAGTGGAACAAGGTGGAGCATCGGCTGTTCTCCGGGATCACCATGAACTGGCGCGGCAGACCGCTGAACAGCCACGAGGTCGTCGTGCAGTCCATCGCCGCGACCACCACCCGCACCGGTCTCACCGTCCACGCGGAACTCGACACCGGCGCCTATCCCATCGGTGTGAAGGTCAGCGATGCGGAGCTAAACGCAGTGCCGGTCACCGGACATGCCTTTCAGGGCAGCTGGAACTGCACCGTGCACCCTCACCCCGCCAGCCCGGCAGGCCCCACCGGACCAACACTCGGGCCGACGGCGGTCTTCGACCGCGGAGCTCTGTCACATCCCGCGCTGACCGGCATGACCTGCACCGCACTGACCGAGCTGACTGAGACCCTGACCGTCGACTGGCAGACGCTGCAGAAACAGGACCCCGCCGCCCGACGCGACGGCGGCGAGCGACGCCGGGCCCCGGGCGGCGGCCGCAAAGCCAAACTCGACCTGGCCGACCGGGTCCTGGTCACCGTGCTGCACCAAAACCTCGCCCTGCCGCCTACCGTGCTGGCCCACCTCTTCGCCGTCAGCAAGGACACCATCCGCCACACCACCAGCGAGATCCGGCGGCTGATGGACCAGCACGCACACACACTCCGGCCCCCAGCAGCACACCTCAACACCGTGGCCGGACTCCTCGTCCACGCCGCCGCACACGGCGTGACCCTCACTGCAGAGACCGCAGCAACGTGTTGATTCTTTACGGGCCCTTAGCTACTTGCCCCTGAAAAAGGGTTTGGCCTGGTGGCAGGGCTGTCGCTGGGGAGTGGTCCAGTTGTCGGGCGTCGGGTGCCGTCATCGTTCACCGGGCGATGACGGTCATCCGGTGGAGGTTGTAGGTGAGGTGCGTACAGCCATGGAGTGCGACCGGATCGCGATGTTGCGGCAGCTGGACAGCCGGTCGTGACCCCGAAGTGCGCCTCGCGGCAGACCTGGTCACCAGGTCATAGGCAGCTCATGGACGCCGTAGGTGGACATGTCGTGCCGGAATGGAAGGTCTTCCAGAGTGCAGGCGAGCCGCAGGCCGGGCAGTCGTCGGATCACGGCAGGAATGGCCTCTTGAAGTTCGACACGGGCCAGCGCCTGGCCGACGCACTGGTGTGGTCCGTAGCCGAAGCCGACATGAGGAACGGACGGGCGGTCGAAGTCGAGTTTGTCCGGGTTAGGAAAGACACTCTTGTCTCGATTGGCCAGCGAGAGCGCGGCCACCACCATCTCGCCGGCCCGCACCGTGACACTGCCCACCTCGACGTCAGCGGTGGCGATCCTGCCCAGCCCGAGCTGCGCGACAGTGTGATAGCGCAGCAACTCCTCGACGAGCATGGGGATCCGCTCCGGCCGTTCGTGGACGAAGGAGAACTTCTCCGGGTGCAGCGCATAACTCACCAAGGACAGCGAAATGGTGCTCGCCGTCGTGTCGTAACCGCCGACGATGAGCATGAGGATCACGCCGATGGCCTCGTGGAAGGTGAGCTCCTTCGCGGAGTACGGGCCCTCCACCAAACGCCGGATCATGCTGTCCTCGGGCAGTGCGGAGGAGTCTTGGACGAGGCCGCCGATGTACTCGCCGAGTATCCTGAACACCTCAGCACCTTCGTCCTCGCTCCCCACCGCCGAAACCACGCCCTTGACGCATCGGGTGAGCAATGCGCGGTCCTCGGCCGGAATCCCCAGCAGCCGGAAGACGGTCGCGGACGCCACGGGGACGGCGAAGGCCTCGAACATGTCCTGGGGAGGTGCGGTCTCGGCGAGCCTGTCGAGCACACCCTGGACGATCTCGCGGATCGCGGGGCGCAGCAGCTCGATGCGCTTGGGCAGGAACTCACGGGCGACGGTGCCCCGTAGGCGCCGATGATCAGGGTTGTCGGTGCGTACAAACGGCGGTTGCGCGGCCTGCGATTGGAGCGTCGGAGTGAGTTCGGTGAAGTTGGGCCGTCGCGAGTCTGAGCTGAACCGCCTGTCTTGTAGCACGGTCCGCACCTCGTCATGCCCGGAGAACACGTGCGCTGGTGTGCCGTTCCACAGGCTGACCTTCGCCACCGGACAGGACCTGGCCTCCGGGTAGATGTGATAGGGCTCCAACGGTGAGTTCGTAGGGTGGGCTTGGTCGGGCGTAGATTCCATGGTGCCGTTTCCTTTCCAATGCCGCGGGCTCGTGCGGCATCATGGCGGCGCCTCACGTCATACCGCGTGGTCGAAACTGAGGAAGTGGGCAGGGTCGTGCCTGGGTGCCGACTTGGCAGGGTCATGCACGGGCGGACGTCGGGCGCATGTCCGTCCACTGCCCCTCGATGTAGCCAAGGGCGCTGTCGCGGGAGACGGGCCCGCTCACGGAATGCCACCCGGAGGGGATGTCAGCGAAATCCGGCCAGAGTGAGAACTGACCTTCTTCGTTGCGGAGTACATAGAACTGCCCGTGGTGGTCGTCGAAGGGTGAAGGCATGGAGGATTTCTCCCGGTGATACGGAGTCGGAGGGCTACGGCCGTCGTGAGAAGGCCTGCCGTTCCGGCTCGGTGAGGATGTTCAGGGTGTGAAGGCGTGTGTCCGGCTCGCGGACCACTGCGGACAGCAGCAGGACATACCGCTCCAGGAGCAGTTCGACCGTCTCCTGGGAGAAGAGATCCGAGCTGTACTCGGTGCGGCCGGTGAGGCCCTGGGCAAGGCCGGCGCTGTCCCGGTTCTCGTCCCAGTTGAACATCAGATCGAAGCGGGCCGTTCCGGTGTCCGGGGGCGGTTCGGGGGTGAGGGTGACGAGGTGGGCTCGATGGCCGTCGCCGGGCGGTGTGTGGAGGACGAGGGCCGTCTGGTAGAGCGGGTGACGTGCCGGGTGGCGTGCCGGGTTGAGGAGATCCACCACCTGGTCGAAGGGGACCTCCTGGTGGGTGAAGGCGTCGAGGTCCACGGCACGGGCACGGGCAAGCAGAGTGCGGAATGTCGGGTCGCCCGAAGTGTCGACGCGAAGGACGACACTGTTGGCGAACAGCCCGACGAGGTCGTCCAGCGCGGGGTCCGTGCGTGCTGCGGCAGCGGTGCCGACGACAATGTCGGTGCCGCCGCCCAGCCGGGTCAGCAGTGCCGCGAGCGCAGCGTGCAGCACCATGAAGGGCGTCGCGCCCGTCTCCCGCGCGCAGTTGAGCAGTTCTTGGTGGAGGGAGGCTTCGATGCGGGTATGGACGGTGCCGCCACGGTAGGTGGGTCTGGCTGGCCGGCGCCGGTCGACCGGCAGTTGCATCTCGACCGGAAGACCTCGCAGCATCCGCTCCCAGAAGGCGAGCCCGCGCCCGAAGCCGCTGCTGCGGTCCTGGGTCCCGGCTACCTGGGCGTTGTGCCATACGGCGTAGTCGCGATAGTGGACCGGCAGCGGCTGCCACTGCGGGGCCCGCTGCCCGAGCCGAGCACGGTAGGCACGCGTCAGGTCAGCGGTCAGGGGGGCCAGTGACCAGGCGTCCACGGTGATGTGGTGCATCAGGAGCAGCAGCGTGGACCGGTCCTGGCCGTGCCGGAACAGGCGTGCACGTAGGGGAAGGTCCGTCCTGAGCTCGAAGGGTTCCGCCGCGGCCCGTGACAGTTCGCCGGCGAGACGGTCTTCGAAGGTATCGGTCTCATGGAGGACCACCACGGCGTCCTCGGGGGCGAGGACCCGCTGGCGGGGGCCGTCACCGTCGTCGGGGAAGACAGTGCGCAGAGGTTCATGACGAGCCACGACGTCGTCGAGTGCGATCCGCAACGCCGCGGAGTCCACCCGGCCCGTGAGCCGCAGGCAGTACGGCACGTTGTAGATCCGGCTCGCGGGTCCGCCGAGCTGGTTGATGAACCACATGCCGTACTGGCTGTGCGAGAGCGGCACCGCCGTGTGGTGCTCGTCGCGGCAGACCAGCCGTCGGCGGAACCTGCTCGTCGGCGCGGTACGCCCGGCCAGGCCCTCGACGGTCGGTGTCTCGAAGACCCAGGCGATCGGAACATCTACTTCGAGGTGTTTCGCGATGCGGCCGACGAGGCGCGTGGCCAGCAGCGAGTTGCCGCCCAGGGCGAAGAAGTCGGCGTCCCTCGGCACCCCAGGCAGGCCGAGCACATCGGCGAAGAGATGGGTGAGGATCTCCTCGCGCGGAGTGCGGGGTGCCTGCCCGTCGGCCTGCGGGAACAGCAGGGGAGGGGGCAGCGCCGCGCGGTCGAGCTTGCCGTTGACGGTGAGGGGGAGCGACTCGACACGTACCAGGGCGCTAGGCCGCAGGTACGCGGGGAGCCTGGCGGCCAGATAACCGGGGAGCTTGCTCATCAGAGCCATGCCGGTCCGGTGCGTGGTCGGCTGATTGGCGTGGTCACCGGGGGACGTCCTGACACTGTCGGCGGAGTCCGCCGGCGGGACGGCGTCCGGTTCACCGCCCGCGGGTGTGAACCGTGCGTCCACTCGCGTGGGGTCCTGCGCTGACCATGTGAGGTGGACCTCGTAGCCAGCACCTTCGCCCAGGGCGTGCAGTTCCTCGGGGTCGATCCCGGTCGCCGGTTCGCGCAGCAACCGCGACGGTTCGTCGAGCGACGGGGCCGTGGCCAGCGCCGCCGCAGCCGAGACCTCAGCGAGAATCCGGCTGTTCGGTACGCCGCGCAGCAGCAGTGGCGTACGGATGCGGGCCAACAGGCCGGACAACGGTTGCAGTCCACCGACATCCGTGCCCCAGGTCAGGGTCCGCGCGTCCGGCGCGACAGTACCGGTTTTCACCGGCTCCTTGATGAGCACCGCGTCGTACCGGTAACGGGTCAGTTCGTTGTGGTGCGTGCCGCGCTTCACCGCTGTGCGCACCCCGCGGATCTGCGGAATCCACCGGGATACGACCGTGAAGAATGCGGGATCGAGGAGCAACTCCTTCTCGTCCATCAAGTCTTGGTCGACCGCCGCACGGACGTCGGAGGCCGAGACTTCCCGCCCGATGGCGGAGCGCAGCCGGACGGCGCTGCGCAGCGGGCGCAGCAGACGCAAGTGCCGGACGTCGCCGACGAACACCCGGCCGCCCGGCGCCAGCAGGCGTACCGCCTCGCGCAGGACGCTCACCAGGTAGTCGGCCGACGGAAAGTACTGGATCACCGAGTTGAGGACAACGGTGTCGAAGTATCCTTCTGGGAGGCCGGGGAGGTTGTGTGCGGGGCCGGGCCGCAGGTGGACCGTCTCGCGCAGCACCGGGTCGCCGTCCACTTTCTTGCCGAGTGCCTCGATCACCTCGGTGGAGAAGTCGGTGGCCCAGTACGCCTCGCAGTCACCGGCGAGGTGGGACAGCAGCAGCCCGGTGCCCACGCCGATCTCCAGTACTCGGCGCGGTCGCAGGGCACGGATGCTGTCGACCGTGGCATCCCGCCAGGCTCGCATCTGCGGCAGGGGAATGGGATCGCCGTCGTAGGAGCTGTTCCATCCGCTGAAGTCCTCACCCAGAGGGAGCGCTCCTACCGTGCTGTAGACCTCGTCGTAGAGCCGTTGCCACTCTCCGACGTGCTCCGAGGCGGTGCCGTCGGCCTGACGAACGGCCGGGTGGTCCGGCACGACATAGGCGACGAGCCGTTGGTCTCCCGGAGTGTCCTCCCGGACCAGCACCGCAGCCTGCGCGACCTCGGGATGGTCGCGCAGCATGGCTTCGACCTCGCCGGGCTCCACGCGGAAACCCCGAATCTTCGCCTGGTCGTCGACCCTGCCCACGAACTCCAGCTGCCCATCGTCACGCACCCGCGCCAGGTCACCTGTCCGGTACATCCGCTTGCCCGGCGCCCCGAAGGGATCGGCCACGAACCGCTCAGCAGTCAGCGCGGGTCGCCCCAGGTACCCGCGGGCCAGCCCCGCTCCGGCGATGTGGATCTCTCCGACCGCCCCCGGCGGTACCGGCCGGAGCCGCTCGTCGAGCACGTGTACGCGGGTGTCCGAGAGCGGACGGCCGATGGGCGGCATGCCTTCCGCGGCCAGCGGTCCGCTCATCGTCGCGGAGACGGTCGATTCGGTCGGCCCGTACGCGTTCACCATCAGCCGACCCGGCGACCAGCGGCGTACCAGCTCGCCGTTGCATGCCTCGCCCACGTTGACGACGGTGGCCCCGGCGGGCAGAGCGCCGTCCGGCAGGGCGGAGAGTGTGGAGGCCGACAGGGCGAAGTGGGTGATGCCCTCCTCGGCAACGAGTGCGCTGAACTCCGGTCCGGGCAGGAGCCGTTCACGTGGCGCGACCACCAGCGTGGCGCCAGTGAGTAGAGCCATCGACACGTCCCAGAAGGCGCCGTCGAAGCTCGGCGAAGAGAAGAGCAGGAGCCGACTGGACGCCCCGATCCCCAGGTCTCGCGCATGGCTGCCCACCAGGCCAGCGATGCCGTGGTGGGTGAGGACCACCCCTTTGGGAGTACCGGTGGAACCCGAGGTGTAGATGACATAGGCCGGATGCCAGGTCCGGAGCGGGGCGACGCGTTCGTCGTCGGTCACGTCCGCTGCGGAGCGGTCGGTCAGGGTCCGTACGACGGCCGGGTCGTCCAGGACCACCGTGCGGGAGGCCGCCTCGGCCGGCAGCTCGGGCTCGATGTCGCTTCTGGTCAGAACCAGCAGGGGAGCGGCGTCGGCGAGCATGAACGCCAGCCGTTGCGGAGGATATTCCGGGTCCAGCGGGAAGTAGGCGGCGCCCGACTTCAGTACGGCCGCCACGGCCACCACGAAGTCGGTCGAGCGCGGCAGGGCGATACCGACCAGGCTCTCCGGGCCGGCGCCATGTGCGACGAGCAGTCTGGCCAGGCGGTTGGCCCGCCAGTTCAGTTCGGCGTAACTCAGCCGATCGCTCGCGGAGTTGATCGCGGTGGATTCGGGGTCGGCGTCGACACGGGCTTCGAAGAGCCGTCCCCACAGGTCGGGGGTGAACTCGGGGCTGGCCTGGGGCCCGGCGGGCGGGGCCGTGGTACGGCTTCGCCCCGGCGGCAGCGTGGACATCGAGTGGACCTCACAGAGGATGGGATCGGACGGGCTGGCCCTGGGATTCACTGCGGTGGGAGGTCTTGGACGCGGAGGTCCGGATCCTTCAGCAACAGGGACAGCACGACTTCGTACCGCTGGGCGATCCGGGCGACCGTGTCGTCGCGCAGCAGCCCGCTCTGGTACTGGATGTGGCTGCGCAGCGTCCCGCTGTCGGCGGTGGAGGCCAGGTGCTCCACGGTCCACAGCACCGGATAGCGGGCGGATTCGCTCGCGGGTCGTGGGCCGGGAGCGAGAGTGAGGCCAGGCAGGTCGGAGGGCGGGGCCGCGACCGTGCGCAGGACGAGTGACACCTGCGGCGATGGCATGTCGGCCAGGTGCTCGAAGAGCAGGTCCTGATGGGCGTAGGCAGCGAGATCGGTCACGCGGACCCGGTACAGAAGTTCACGGAAAGTGGGGTTGCCCGACGTGTCGATGCGCAGGGCCAGGGTGTTGGCGAAGAGGCCCACGAGCGGTTCGAACTGGGTGTCGGTCCGGCCAGCCACCGCGGTCGTGACGGTGATGTCTCCTCCCGCCCCCTTTCGGGCGAGCATTGCGACGAGCGCCGCGTGCAGGATCATGAAGACGGTGACACCGTGTTCACGAGCCGCGGCTGTCAGCACCCGGTGGCCGCCGACTTCGAGTGGAAGGTCGAGGGACCTACCGGCGAAGTCCTGCCGGGACGGCGCCGGGCTGTCGGTCTCCAGGACCGGCCTGTCGTCGGCACCGTGCAGTGTCTTCCTCCAGTACTCGGCCTGGCGCAGCGCGACATCGCTCGGGTCGTCCGGGGAGCCGAGGAGTCGGCGCTGCCAGGCGACGTAATCGAGGTAGCCGAGGGACAGCGGCTCCCACTGTGGTGCGTGTCCCTCGGTCCTGGAGCGGTAGGCGCGCACCAGGTCCTCCTGCAGGGGGCCGAAGGACCAGCCGTCGGCGGCGATGTGATGCATGACCAGCAGCAGTACGGACTCGTTCGGGCCGAGCGTGAAGTGTGCGGCCCGCAGCGGGATCTCGGTTTCGAGGTCGAAGTGGCGGCGGGCGGCGTGCGCGAGATCCTCGGGCAGCCGCTTGGGTGTCGTCCTGGTCTGCGTCCAGGGGATGTCGTCCGCGGTGGCTTCCGTGATCACCGCGCACGGACCGCTACCGTCGTCCCGGACGAGCGTGCGCAGCGGAACGTGCCGGGTGACGACGTCGGCCAAGGCGGCGCGCAGTGCCTCAGCGTCGACGGCACCAGTCAGCCGCAGCGACAGCGGTACATTGAACATGTCCCTGTGCAGGCTTTGGCGGTACTCGTCCCACATCTGCAGTTGTTGGGCCGACAACGGTGCCGTGCTGCCGGAGGCGTACTCGCCCGGCACGGGCACCGGCCTAGCCTCGTCCTCTGCGTCGAAGCGGGCGGCGAGCGCCTCGACGGTGGGCGACTCGAACAGCCACGACAGCGGCATCTCGGTGTCCAGGCGGTGCCGGACCTCGGCGGCGAGGCGGGTGGCCAGCAGGGAGTTGCCGCCGGTGGCGAAGAAGTCGCTGTCGGCTGTGACGTCGGCGGTCGCGAGTACGTCGGCGAAGATCGCCGCGAGTACCTCCTCGCGGGCGGTCTTGGGCGGACGTCCCGCGGCAGGGGCGGCGCGCTGCGGCCGGGGCAGGGCGGCGCGGTCGAGTTTTCCATTCACCGTGACCGGCAGCCTGTCGAGCGGGACGAAGACCTCGGGGACCATGAAGGCTGGCAGCTGCGCCGCCACCTGCCCGGGAAGTGAGGCCATCGTCCGGGAGTCAGGGCGGGCGAACGCCGGCCTGTTGGTGAACCTGGCCGGGGAGAAGTCGTCCGGCTTAGCGTCGGTCCGGGGGGCGGGACGCGGCACGAGCGTTCCGGCGAGGGTGAAGGAGGCGTCGATCAAGGCGTCGTTCTCGGACGACCATGCGCAGTCGACCCGGTAGCCCAGTTCCGCGCCCAGCTGGCGCAGGTCCTCCGGTGCCACACCAGCCGGAACCTGCCCCAGGGACAACACCTCGGGCAGGGGGCGCCGGTCGAACAGCGCGAGTGTCGCGGCATGCTCGCCGGCCACCCGGCCGTTCGGTATTCCGGTGACGCACACCCGCTCTGGTTTCCCACGGCGCAGCCAATCGGCGACGCCGGCCAGGCTCGCCGTCCCGCCGTCCCACGGCAGCCGCACGACCGGCCCCGGGTCGTCCGCGGGCCCGGCGTGCTTGCGCAGCACCACCTCGTAGCGATAGCGGCTGAGTTCGTTGTCATAACCGCCCCGTTTGAGCGTGCACGACTCCAGCGTCATGCCAGGCAGCGCGCCGACGACCGTCGCGAAGAACTCCGGGTCCACGAGCAGTTCCCTCTCCTGTGCCATGGCCCGGTCGATAGCCGCGCACACCGTCTCCGGAATGTCGGCGGGCGAGGCCGACGCCAGCAGCCCCCCAGTGTGGAAGGTGCGCAACAAACGAAGGTTGCGGACGTCACCGAGGAACACCGCCCCCCCGGGTGCAAGGAGCCCAGACACCTCACGCAGTACGTCGAACAGGTAGTCGCCCGAAGGAAAGTACTGGATAACGGAGTTGAGCACGACGGTGTCGAAGCCACTGCGGGGCAGACCCCCCAGCTCATGGGCGGAGAGCCGGTGCAGGACGACCCGGTCTGCGAGGCCAGGGCGCTCAGCGACCTGCCCGCGCAGCCGCTCGATCAGAGCCCCAGAGATGTCGGTGCCCCAGTAGCTCTCGCAGTCGCCCGCCAGCTGCGAGAGCAGCAGACCGGAACCGCAGCCGATCTCCAGTACACGGCGCGGAGCCAGTTCGCGGATCTGCTGCACGGTCTGCGCACGCCACTCTCGCATCCCCTCGATCGGCCGCCCACCGTAACTGCTCACCCAGCCAGAGAAGTCCTCGCCGAAGTCGGGGGTGTCTGCCCGGTCGTACAGATCGTCGTAAAGCCGTCGCCAGGCGGCGAGTCGACCGTCCAGTTCTTCCTCGGCCGTCTCGTCGGCGGCCTCGTTCTCGGGTACGACGTAGGCGGCGAGGTACGGCTCTCCCGGCCGGTCCTCGCGCACGACGACGGCGGCTTGCCGGACCCCGCGGCACCCGGCGAGGACGGATTCGATCTCACCCGGCTCGATACGGAAGCCGCGTACCTTGACCTGGTCGTCCGCCCTGCCGACGAACTCCAGCTCTCCTGAACGGGTCCAGCGGCCGAGGTCACCGCTGCGGTACATACGGCTGCCGGCCGGGCCGAAGGGGTCCGCCACGAACCGCTGAGCGGTCAGACCCGGCCGCTTGAGGTACCCGCGGGCCAGGCTGTGCCCCGCGATGAAGATCTCGCCAACCGCTCCCGACACAACAGGTGCGAGGCGATCGTCGAGGACATGGATCCGGGTGCCGTCCACTGCCCGGCCGACCGGCGGCGCCATGTCGTCGGCCAGCGGATCGCTCATGGTGGCACAGACGGTGGACTCGGTAGGGCCGTAGGCGTTCACCATCGTCCGGTGCGGGCGCCAGCGCTGTACGAGAGCTGCCGGGCATGCTTCGCCCGCGACGACCAGCGTCACACCCGGAGGCAACATGCCGGGATCCAGCGAACCCGCGACTGAGGGCGGGAGAGTGAGATGGGTAACTCCCTGGTCCGCGATCAGCGCGGCCAGTTCGGTGTCAGGCAGCAGCCGTCCCGGCCTGCCGACCACGAGCGCGGCTCCGGTGAGTAGCGCCATCGACATCTCCCAGAAACTGGCGTCGAAACTCGGGGACGAGAAGGCGAGCACGCGTGAGACGCCGGTGACGGCGAGGCGACGACGCTGGGTCGCGATCAGGCTCGCGACGCCCTGGTGGGTGACGACGACTCCCTTTGGGATCCCCGTGGACCCGGAGGTGTAGATGATGTAGGCGGGACTCGCAGGGCGCAGTGGCTCCAGGCGTTCCCCGTCCTCCATGTCGTGGTCCGGCAGACGGCGCAATGCGTCCTCGGCTACCTCATCGTCCAGCGACACGAGGCGTCGGGTGGACAGCTGGTCCAGGAGTTCGCCCGGGACGTCCGATGTCGTCACCAGCGCAACGGGTGCCGCGTCCCGGGTCATGAAGGACAGCCGCTCCATGGGGTAGCTCGGATCCAGCGGAAGGTACGCCGCCCCGCACTTGAGCACGGCAGTCGCGCACAGGAAGAAGTCTGCGGACCTGCCCAGCACCAGCCCGACCGACCGCTCCGGTCCGGCGCCGAGGTGTTTCAGCCAACGGGCAAGCCGGTTCGCACGGGCATTGAACTGCGCGTACGTGAGTGCCGTGTCCGCAGTGACAAGCGCGATGGCGTCAGGTGTGTCGGCCGCCCACGCTTCGAGGAGACTCGGCCACGTCGTGGCGAGCGCTCCCTCAGGTCGATCTCCACCCGTCAGGTGTGACACGGGAATCCGTTCCTCTCTGTCGTCCTCGGATGTACCGTTCATCCCGGTAAAGCAGGTTTCATGGCACCGGGAATTCCCGTTATGTTTTTCGCGGTCCTGCAAGAGGACTGCTGGCCTCCAGGCCCGGCGTGGCTGTTCCCCCTGTCAAAGGGATGACCGAGGGGGCCACCGGGCCCGAGAGGCGCCGTTGGAGACGCTGATGAGAGGTCCGACTACCGCCTGGCCGGGCACCATGCCCGGCCGTTCGCGGGCGGCAGGCCTACATAACGTGGATGCGCGCACGATGCCGAAGCCCTGGCCAGCACCTCCTGAATCCCGTTCGGGAGGACGGCTTGTACGACATCGACGACGTGGGCGTCGTCCGTGGCCTGGACGTCGGCAAGAACGCCCATCACGGGCACGGGCTCACGCCGGCCGGCAAGAAGGTCTTCGACAAACAGCTGCCTAACAGCGAGCCCAAGTTGCGGGCGGTCTTCGGCAAGCTGGCCGCGAAGGTCGGGACCGTCCTGGTGATCGTGAACGAGCCCGCCTCCATCGGCGCCCTGCCCCTGACGGTCGCCCGGGACGCGGGCCAAGGTCGCCTAATTGCCCGACCTGGCGATGCGGCGGATCGCCGATCTCTACCCGGGCGAGGTGAAGACCGACGCGAAGGACGCCGCAGTGGTCGCGGACGCCGCCCGGACGATGCCGCACACCCTGCGCTCGTTGGAACTGACCGACGAGATCACCGCCGAACTGACCGTGCTGGTGGACTTCGACCAGGACCTGGCGGCCGAGGCCACCCGTACCTCCAACCGGATACGCGGCCTGCTCACCCAGTTCCACCGCAGCCTGGAGCGCGTCCTCGGGCCGCGTCTGGGCCATCAGGCCGTGACCTGGCTGCGGGAACGCTACGGCTTCCCGGCCGCCCTGCGGAAAGCCGGGCGCTGCAAGCTGGTTGAGGTGATCCGGCCCAAGGTTCCGCGCATGGCCCAGCGGTTGGAAGACGAGGTCTTCGACACGCTCGACGAGCAGACCGTCGTGGTCCCGGGCACCGGCACCCTCGATGTTGTGATCCCGTCGCTGGCCCGATCGTTCGCGGCCGTCCACGAACGGCGACGAGCTCTGGAAGCGCAGATCGGGCAGTCGCTGGAGACTCACCCTCTTTTCCCGGTCCTGACCTCGATGCCGGGGGTCGCGGTCAGGACCGCCGCCACCTTGCTGGTCACCGTCGGCGGCGGCAGCAGGTTCCCCAACACCGCTAACCTGGCCTCTTACGCCGGCCTCGCCCCGACAACAAGGTCGTCGGGAACCTCGATCCACGGCGAACGCACGCCCAGAATCGGCAACCGGCAACTCAAGCGCGCATAGTTCCTGTCCGCGTTCGCCGCCCTGCACGATCCCGCCTTCCGCACCTACTACGACCGCGGAAAATCCCATACCCAGGCCCCTCTTTCGCCTCGCCCGACAGCGGATCAGCGTGCTGTTCGCGATGCTCCGCGACGGCACCTTCTACGAACCCAGAACCCCACGTCTCGCTTGACGAAAGAAGAAAGACATAGAGGTCCCCCCCGTGAATGGTTCTCGTACGTTGGAACATAAGCATCATGGGGCTGTTTCCGTGGTGCAGTCTTGTCGATCAGTGACCGCGTCGTTGCATCTGGACGCCAAGCTTCCTCTTTGGCAACGGTGAGACGGTAATCCACGTACGGCTCCTGCCGCCTCGCCGCAACCGAAAGAGTTCGGCTAACAAACGGGGATAGTGGCCTCCCGCGACCAGGGGAAAACAGGAGCTGCCTGCGACTTCCGAATCGGCGGCGCTTGCGCTCGACGACTCCGCCTGCCCGGCGGGCCGCTGTCTCAAAATGCACCCTCCAGCGTGGCGCGTAAGTGCGGTTGGGTGGGCAGTTGGCAGGGCAAAGCCGGCAGCCGAGTCCAATGAGTAGGGCATATGGATCCGCCACCAATCCCGCCGAAGCTTACGCACCGCCCGACAGGACAATGTCCCTGGTCATACCCCGGGGAGTTGGCCACACAGACTCCGGCTACCTTGATTGTTCATGAGTCATCGTCAGAGGGCTGACGGTGACTCTGCAGATTCGCGAGGTGCGGTCTAGACAAATTCCATCGTTGCAGTTCAGGGGCGCTCTCCGCTTATTTGGTCAACGAATGGAAGGTTCGGTCAATGAAGAAGAAAAGTCAATCATGAGGTACTTGACTGGGCTGCCAACCGCAGTGCATGGTCAATACGGGAGCGCTCCCACGGTGCTCTCACGTACGGCGCAGTACCCCTCCTGGTGGGCAACGGTGGAGTCAAATTTTGCCAGCACGCGACGACACGCACGGCATCTGTCTAGTTGCGGTCGGTCGTGCGCTCGTGACGAGTATGGAAAACCCGATGAGAAGTTCCCCTCAGGCTGATCCGGAAACCCGATCACAGAGACGGCATTCCCCCCTCTGTGCTGTTTCCGGAGAGGCCGACTGCGGCATACGGGAATGTTTCTGTGGCGTGCTGAGGTGATGAGTAGGCCGCCGAAATCCGATCCAAGTGTCCGCGCGCTCGAGACGAAGACGTTCGCAGCGGAGTGTCATCACATCTGATCTGCGTCCGGTATTTCGCCCACAGGCAGGTTGCCAACAGGGTTTTCTCGCTCTCGATGGCGGACCCGAATGACCTAAAGATTGAAATTTCAAGCAAATATGGCAGGTGGGCGGCCGGATTCGTTACCTGCGGAGGGTCTCGACATGATTGTTCCTGAACTGTTTGTCGCGCTCGCAGTCGAGGAGGGGGAGAATTCCACCTTTACTCGATTCCCGAACAACGTGCCGAACGCAAAGTACCGTCTCTTATCGAGCTCAGGCATTCAGGTAAAATATTTCGAGGCGTGCGAAATCCAGGCGACAGCCGTAGATTCTGGTAAAGCCATCATTGAGTTCGAGGCAGTAAGTTCGGAGGCGACTTTGCCACAGCGGACAGTCGTATGTGCACTGTCGGGCCTTGCATGTATCACGCATGGCAAGGAAAATTCGGAGATCGGCGCGGGGATGCTGGCCATGAACGACGGCAGTGTTCCATTTTCGATCTATGTGCCGGTTGCGGCGCGATTCCTCGTGCTGCGTTTCATCGAGGCGGCGAAGGACGGGCTCCCGATGTCGCCTCGGGGAACTTTCGGCGTGGTAAATCTTACCAAAGATCCCGGATCCGGATTTCTTCTTTCATCCTTGAATGCCCTGGCTGCAGAGATGATGAAAACCGATTTTATTCTACCCCCTGGTATGAGAGAGGTCGTGCGCATCCTAGCGGCCTCGGCGATGAGAACCGCATATATCGAGCTCGGCAAGCAACACTCTGGGGGATTCGACCCACTTCTGATCGCCGTTCAGGAGTCGATCGACCGGCAATTGGCTGATCCTGAGATCAGCCCGGCGACCTTCGCGGCCGAACATAATATATCGGTGCGTCAGTTGCATCGCATTTTCGAATCGATCGGGGAAAGTAGCATGAGCTACGTCAAACGCCGTCGCCTGGAGCGTTTCGCATGCGACCTAAGGAATCCGAGCCTGAGGCACCGAAAGATCAACGAATTGGCGGCGGACTGGGGGATGTTGGATGCCGCGATGCTGAGTAAAAACTTCAGCTCAGCCTACGGAATGTCTCCCCGTGCCTATCGGAAGCAGTACTGCCCCACCTGAAATGGCGAGGGCGTGGCGGCGACTGGCCGGGGGGGGCGTCGATTATCTCCGGGTTGCTTCCAGGATTTCGGATCGTTGATGTGGTATGGGACGTTTCGATGAGTTGATCGGCCCGTTACGGGCGAAGCTGGAAGCAGTGGCGCCGCACCTCAACGAGCGTCAGCGCCGCCTGTACTACAGCCGTGACTCGCGATCTCGTTTGTCGCGGGTGGCGTAGTGGCAGCGTTGTGCGCGTGCTTGGTGGGTTCGGCGCCAGCGTGACTGGATGATCACGATCGCCGGTGGTGGCTGTGTGGTGGCCCATACGAGCCGGTTGAGCAGGCGGCGGATCTCCTCGGCGGTGTAGCCGGATCAGCTTTTCAACGCGGCCCGACGGGCCCCCTTTTCGGGCGCCGGGACCGGTGCGGGCAATAGGTCGTGCTCGTCGGGTTCCTGGAGGTGGCGGCTGCGGGTGTCAGTGATCGTGAGGAAGGCGAGGGCCGCCATCGAAAGGGTGATGTGGCGGTGCCAGGCGTCCCAGGTGCGGACCTCGTAGTGGTCCAGGCCGCAGTCGGACTTCGCGGTCTCAAAACAGTCTTCGATGGACCAGCGCAGCCCCATCACGCGGACGATCTCGCCGATCGGGGTGCCGGCTTTGGCGTGCACGGCGAAGTAGGCGACCTGGCCGGGGTCGGAGATCGAGCGCCTGACCCGCAGCAAGTGGACATGGCCGCGCCGGGGGCCGCCTTCGGCGCCGCCGGGCCAGGTGACGTCGGCCAGTGCCCAGTCGTAGGAGCGCAGGCCCTTGGCGCCCACGCCGCAGGAGCGGCGTTCGAAGATCAGCGGGATACCAGCGGCCAGCTTGTCCTCGCGCCAAGGCCCGGTGCCATGGGTGGACACCGTCTCGTCCACCGGGACGGCCATCACATAGGGGATGCGGCGGCGTTCGAGTGCGGCACGGAGTTTGCGGTCCTGGCCGTAGGCGCTGTCGGCGGCCACCCAGCCGAAGGGCACTTTGGCCCGGCGGCACCGCTCGACCATGCGCCGGCCCAGTTCCGGTTTGGTCACCACCGCCTTCGCGCGCGCTCGGGGAATGTGCTGGGTGCGGCAGCGGTCGGCGTTGGCGCACCAGGCGGCGGGCAGGTACAACTCGCGGTCGATCAGCCCGCGTCCGGTGTCGGTGGCGTACGCGCAGAACACCGCGACCTGGCAGTTCTCGATCTGGCCGGTGATCCCGGCGTACTGCGGGGCCTCCCCGGCCGACATCCGGCCCTTCTGCAAGAACGCCGTCTCGTCCAGTACCAGCACCCCGTCCGGCCGGGCCAGGAACTGGACAACGAACGACCGCAGGGCGTCACGGAGTTGATCCGCGCACCATGTCGAGCGGGCCAGAAACCACTGGACCCGGTCCGGACTCGGGTGCCCGACGTGCTCGGCGATCTGCCACCCGTTCTTGCGCTCGACCGGCGCCACCAGAGCCTTCACATAGGCCATCGCCATCCGCCGCGGCTCGACCCGCCCGAAGACACCCGCCAAAGAGGCGAAGAAGTCATCGAACCAGCCCGCCCAGACTTTTACAGCCCGCTCCGTACTCACGGACAGGTCAACGCATCACACGGCCACCGGACACGGACACGAGTCACGGCTGTAGTACCTGTTGTACGGGGCGGAGGCCCGGATACTCGGTCACGGCGGGATCGCCGCCGTCGCGAAGGCGGCCGGAGTCTCCAAGGGTTGCGTCTCCCGCGGACTGGCCGAGCTGGAGGAGGATCCCGCCGCGTTCGCGGTCGCGGCCCTGCACCGCTGGTGGACGGAGGAAGGCAGGGCGGCCTACCCCGACGCGCGCAGACTTCTGATCACCGCGGACGGCGGCGGCTCGAACAGCTCCCGCGCCCGGGCCTGGAAGGCCAACCTCGCCGTACTGGCCACCGAGACGGGTCTGGAGATCAGCGTGTGCCACCTGCCGCCGGGCACACAATGCCGTTGCTTGATGAGGGGCCACGAAGTTTCCGGACAGGCACCCAATAGGGTTGTCCTGAACAAGGAAACGAGGAAGAAGTGGCGCCACACAGTGAGCCTTTTCCATCCTCAGTCTGAGCTGGCCAGATGGAGGGTGAGGACGGCTTGGACGAGGCTCGTGATCCGGGTCGTCGAGCAGCGGAGCTTACGCAGGAGCCGCCAGGATTTGAGGGTGGCGATGGCTTGTTCGACCAGTGCCCGGACCTTCGCATGGGACCGGTTGACGGCCTGCTGGCCGGCGGAGAGGCTGTCCCATCGGCCTCGGTAAGGGACACGGACCGTGCCGCCTGCGCCCTGGTATCCCTTGTCTGCCCAGCAGTTGATGCCGGCCTCGGCGAGAGCGTCGATGATGCCGTGCTCGCGGGCGGCCCGCACGTCATGGACGGCACCGGCCAGGGCCGGTGAAGCCCACAGGAGACGGCCCTTCGGATCGGCTATGACCTGCACGTTCATGCCGTGCTTCTTGTGTTTTCCTGAATAGAAGGGGCGGTCGGCAGCGATCCGGTCGATCGGCAGAAGCGTCCCGTCGAGGATCAGGTACGCCTTCGTCGACGCGGCCCGTACTGCTTCGGCGAGCGTGGGGGCGAGGGCCGCCAGGAGCTCGACAGCCTCCGCGATGTACCGGTAGGCGGTGGTGGTGCCGATCCCGAAACCGGCTGCGAGCTGCGCGTAGGGCTGGCCGTTGCGGAGGTGGGCGAGGGTGAGCAGGGCCTGTCGGCCCGCATTCAGACGCCGCCACCGCGTGCCGAGAGAGCGCCGACGTTCTCTCAGGCGGGTGGCGAGGAAGCGGAGGGTAGAGCTGGACACGTTGACGCCGGACGGGTAGACAAGCATGCGAAGCCTCTGGTGGAGACGGTTCTCTTGGTCGAAAACCCATCTACCAGGGGCTTCACCTGTTTGTCAGGCCAACTGCCCAGCCGACGCGAGAGGTTGAAAAAGGCTCACGGTCTTGCGGGTGATCGTGAGGTGCTCCAGGTGCGTCTCGGCCTCCCGTAACCGGGTCTGCAGGCCGTCGATCTGTGCGCGGAGGTTGTCGGCCAGGGCCCGGGCAGCGTCTTCCTGGAGGTCCAGGGCATCGAGCAGGGGCCGGATGTTCACACTGCCACCGCCTGCGCCGCGGCACAGGCGGTGGCGCGCGCGCCGGTGAGGCGTCGGGTCATGACGTGGGTCATCGCCCAGTAGACGCGGGAGGCGGAAGAGGAGGGACTGTGCTCGTAGTCGCAGACCAAGCGCCGGTGCAGTATCAGGATCCCGTAGGTCTGCTCGACCCTCCACCGCTTCGGCTGCGGCACGAACCCCTTGACCTGCGGGTTGCGTGCGACTATCTCGACGTCAATTCTCAGGCCGACGCCGCGTGCGACGACCTGATCCTTGAAGCCCTGGTCGACCAGGGCTTTGCTGACGGTTATGGCGGCGTGCTCGATCACGCAACGGCCCCTGGCCCCAGCCCCGCCCGGGCATCCTGCCCGAGGAGGTACCGAAAGAGGCGTAAGGTTGTTCGTTGCATTCGGCGGCGGCGTGGGCTGACGGCGGGTCGGGCCGGCCGTACGACAGGGTTTCGCGTAGTCAGATGCCGTCCGGTTCGGGTTAATTTGCCACGCCTCGCGGTGTTCCGGGAGCTCCGCTGAACTGCGAAAACGAGCATGGCGCAGCCTCGCTGCGAGTTCAACCGCAGTACCGGTAGCAGAACTGGCATCCAACAGCTAGGTATCGGTCGTCGATCGACAAGATTTCACGGGGCACGCCTATCCATGATGAAGGCGTGCCAACGCGTGACCTTCAGTAGAGAGAATTCCGGTACTACGGCGGCTGCGTCACCAGGACAGGCAACCCGGGTGAGCGTGGTCCCCTGTCGGCTGCTTCACCTATAAATCGTCGCCGCTCGCCACAGGCTTCCTCCGCCCCGTGGTCAGGCTCGTCTGTCGCTGGAGAGCCCGCCCGGCGATGTCGCGTTGCCGCCTTGTCAGCACCTATGCGCTGCGGCTGACGACCACGGGATCGAGATGCTCGCCTCCTGCGCTTTCTGGAATCCCTGCCGCGCCCCCCGCCTCCGCATTCCTTTTCGACTACCCCAAGGAGCTCCCGTGACCGCCCTCTCGCCACTCGCGGACCCGTCCATCGTGGCCGACCCCTACCCCGTCTACGCCGACCTGGTCCGGCGCGACCCCATCCACTGGGTCGAGCGCCTGAATGCCTGGGCGGTACTGCCGTACGCAGAGTGCGCCGCCGGGCTGAAGGATCCCCAGTTCACCGCCGACCGGGGGACAGAAGTGCTGGCCGCGAAGTTCCCCGGGCAGCCACTGCCGCCGGAGAGCATCTTCCACCGCTGGACCAAGAACGTGGTGATGTATACGGACCCGCCGCTCCACGACGCTCTGCGCCGGTCCGTCCACGCGGGCTTCACCCGTTCCGCGCACCAGCACTACGACCAGGTCATCCAGAAGGCCGCGCACGACCTGGTCGCTTCAATCCCGGCCGGTGCCACCGAGATCGACGCCGTCCCCGCCCTGGCTGCCCAACTCCCCCTACGCGCTGCCGTGCACGCCTTCGGAGTCCCCGAGGAGGACCTCGGATTCCTCATTCCGCGCGTGGAGACGATCATGACGTACCACTCCGGTCCGAAAGACCAGCCGGTGACCCAGGGGACAGTTATGGAACAGCTCACCGACCTACACACGTACGCCTTCGAACTCCTCCGGGGCATGCGGGGTAAGGTCCTACCGGACACCGTCATCGCCCGCCTGGCGGCCGCCCAGGATGGTCTGACCGAGACCACGCCGGAACAAACCGTGCATCAACTGGCGCTGGTGTTCATCGCGTTGTTCGCACCCACGACGCCGGGCTCCCTCAGTAGCGGCATGCTCGCGTTCGCCCGCAACCCGCAGCAGATCGAACGCTTCCTGGCGGACCAGGCATGTGTGGACAATACGGCCAACGAGGTCCTCCGCTACAACGCCTCAAACCAGTTCACATGGCGCGTCGCGGCCACGGACGTCGACATGGGCGGCGTACAGATCAAGGCAGGGCAGGCCGTCGCCCTGTTCCTGGGCGCGGCCAACCGGGACCCCGACATGTTCGAGAGGCCGCACGATTTCGACCTCGGCCGTCCCAACAGTGGTCGGCACCTGTCGTTCGGCCAGGGGGTGCACGCCTGTCTCGCCGCGCAGATCGTTTCCCTGCAGTTGAAGTGGTTCTACGTAGCCCTGCTGGGCCGCTTCCCGGGCGTCCGGCCGTCGGGCCAGCCGATCTGGAACGAGAACCTCGAGTTCCGCTCTCTCCGCTCACTGCCGCTCAGCCTCCGCTGACGAGGCTGGCGCTCTACCCCTGCGAGGAATCGTGACTTTCGAAGTCGCCCTGGGCCCTTCCTTGCCCGCCCCGTCCCCGACAGCGTGCCCGGCGCTGGCGCACGATTCGCCCCTCAGTCCCGTCCCGTCGGCGGAACCGGCGACGTCGCAGGACTGCGGCGTCGCCGATCCAGACGAGGCCGAGGAGTTCCTGCGCCAGTTTCACGCGGAGCAGTCCGACCAGGCCGTCCCGCTCACTCGGCGCCTGGACCAGGTTCGCGCTGCCATCGACGCCACGGGCACCTACCGTCATACCACCGCCGAGCTCGTGTTCGGTGCCCGTGTCGCGTGGCGCAACTCCAGTCGCTGTATCGGCCGCCTGTACTGGAACAGCCTGCGCGTCCTGGACCGCCGGGACACCACAGCCCCCGAGGTAATCCACCGGCACCTTTGCACGCACCTGCGCCAGGCGACCAACGGTGGGCGTATCAGGCCGGTGATTTCGGTCTTCGCCCCGGACGCACCCAGCCGACCCGGCCCGCGGGTGTGGAACGAGCAACTCGTCCGGTACGCCGGCCACCGTCGCGACGACGGCACCGTACTCGGCGACCCGCGATCTGCCGACCTCACCGAGGCCATCCGCGGCCTCGGATGGCAGGGAGGCCGCCAAGGGCCGTTCGACGTCCTGCCCCTGGTCATCGACGCCCACGACGACAAACCGCGGTTCTTCGAGCTGCCGCGGGAGGTTGTCCTGGAGGTCCCTATCACCCACCCCGACGTCCCACGACTGGCCGAACTCTGCCTGCGCTGGCACGCCGTACCCGTTATCTCCAACATGCGCCTGCGTATCGGCGGGGTGGACTACCCCCTCGCCCCGTTCAACGGCTGGTACATGGGCACGGAGATCGGCGTCCGTAACCTCGTCGACGAGGCCCGCTACAACCTGCTCCCCGCCGTGGCCGCCTGCCTCCAGTTGGACACCACCAGCGAGTCCACCCTGTGGCGTGACCGCGCTCTGGTCGAACTCAACGTTGCCGTCTTGCACTCTTTCGCGGCCGCAGGCGTCCGGATCAGTGACCACCACGAGGAGTCCCGGCGCTTCCTCGCCCACCTGACCAAGGAGGAACGCCAGGGCCGCACCGTACCCGCGGACTGGAGCTGGATCGTCCCTCCGCTTTCCAGCGGCATCACCCCCGTCTTCCACCGCTACTACGACAACGCCGACCAGCGCCCCAACTTTTACCCTCATCAGTGAGGCCCATGAGGCGTCCACAAACCCGCCCCGCAGCATCTGCTGGAGGCGCCAGCGGCACTGTCGAGCTCATCGAGGATAACGAGGTGGGGAAGGGCCGCAGGTTTGACTGTCGTCGGCCCTCAAGGCCAGAGCCTGCGTGTCCTTACCGTGATGGAGTGTCATGAATTAGGTGTGATCCTTCCCGAAGGAGTCATCTGATGAATGCGACGACAGGTCACCTGATTGAGGCCGTGGACCGCGTGTCGCTTGCCGTGGCCGACGGCAGTGTCCAGGGTGCCGACGTGAAGTCGATGCCGGTGTCTGAGAACGGTCTGTCCAGCGAATTGCTGGAGGAGCTGGCCGCGCTCGCGGCCGAGAAGGTCCATGGCGGCGAAGGGCTGAGGCTGATGGGCGAGGGCGGGCTGCTGCCCGAACTGGCCCAGCATCTGATGCAGGCCGCCCTGGAGGCCGAGATGGACGAGCACCTCGCCGCGGAGGCCGGCCGGATCGGCGGGCGCGGGTCCCGCTCGGGCGGCAATATGCGCAACGGGTACCGGGCCAAGAAGGTCATGACGGAGGTCGGCGCCGTGACGGTGCAGGTCCCCAGAGACAGGCTGGGCACCTTCCGGCCCCGGCTGCTGCCCGTGCACGCCCGCCGCACCGGCGAGATCGTCTCCACCTCGCTCAGGCGGACGGGGTGGTGACCACGAAGGAGATCATCTCCACGATCACCGACAAGGCCCAGGAATCGATGGCGGAATGGGCGCCCGCGCCCGCTCGATCCGGTCGCCTTCATCGACGCAGTGCACGTCAAGATCAGGGACGGTCACGTCGCCAACCGGCCGGTCTACGTGGCCGTAGCGGTCACCGCGGACGGCTACCGCGAGATTCTCGGACTGTGGGCCGGCAACGGCGGCGAGGGCGCCAAGTACTGGCAGACCGTCCTGACCGAGATCAAGAACAGAGGCGTCCGCGACGTGCTCATGCTGGTCGGCGACGGGCTGAGCGCCCCGCCCGACGCGGTGAACACCGTCTGGCCCCATGCCGTCGTGCAGACCTGCGTGGTCCACCTCATCCGCGCCAGCCTGCATGACCTGCGATGCCGGCACGGACGTCGCGGCGCGTATCGCGGCATGAGCCAGCGTTTTCCGACCACAGGGAACCTACGGAGGGGCCGACCATTGAAGTGCGTCACCGTCTTCTGCGGAGCGACACCCGGCCTTGCCGGCATCCATACGCGGGCAGCCGCCGAACTGGGCAGCGCCATCGCGCGAAACGGCCTCCGCCTTGTCTACGGCGGTGCCACGGTAGGACTCATGGGCACCCTCGCCGACGCGGCGCTGGGGGCGGGTGGCGTCGTCGTCGGAGTCATTCCGCAGTACCTGAGCGTCGTCCCCGAAGCAGCACACCCGGGGCTGACGGAACTACACGTCGTGCCCGACATGCACCGGCGCAAAGCCATGATGGCCGAACTCGGCGACGCCTTCGTCGCCCTCCCCGGCGGCGTGGGCACCGCGGAGGAGTTCTTCGAAGTTCTCACCTGGTCCCACCTACGCCTGCACGACAAGCCCTGCGTACTCCTCGACATCCACGGCTACTACCGTCCTCTGCTCGCGTTCATCGAGCATGCCGTCCGTGAAGGCTTCATCGACTCCGACACCGCTCGCCGCGTCATCGTCTGCGAACGGGTCGAGCAGGTCTTCGAAGTGCTCCGGCATGTCGGCATCCCGGGCGGAATTGACACCGCGGACGCGTGAGCGTCCTTGTCGCCCGTAGAGCCAGGGGAGTATCCGCCGTTCAGCTGTCGAGACTGCAATCGGAGGCTCCACATGAGCGTTGCACGCCCGCTGGCCGGTCGGCGCCGGCCGACGTTCGCCCTCCTCGCGATGGCACAGTTCGTCGTGGTTCTGGACATTACCATCGTCAACGTCGCCCTGCCGTCGATCCAGACGTCGCTGCGCTTCTCGGGTGAGAGTCTCACCTGGGTCGTCGACGCCTACATGCTGACCTTCGGCGGCTTCCTGCTCCTCGGCGGGCGGGCAGCGGACCTTTTCGGACGGCGACGGATGTTCCTCATCGGCTTGACGGTCTTCGGCTTGGCATCGATGGCCTGCGGTCTCGCGGCGAACAGCGGTGAACTCGTAGCGGCCCGCGCGGTGCAGGGTCTCGGTGGCGCACTGCTGTCGCCGGCCTCACTGTCCCTGGTGGCCCTGACGTTCCAGGTGGACGCGGAGCGCAACAGGGCCATGGGAATCTGGAACGCCGTGGCGGGCGCGGGCGGTGCGACCGGCGTGGTGCTCGGTGGGGCACTCACCGACAGCCTCGGCTGGCAGTGGGTCTTCTGGGTCAACGTACCCCTGACTCTGGCCGGTGCCCTGATCGGTCTCAGACTGATCACCGAACCCTCAGGCCGACTCGCGCCCCGACTGCGGGAATTCGATGTGTTCGGTTCGGTGGCCGTGACCGCCGGGTTGTCCGCGCTGATCCTCGGGCTGGTGCAGTTCGGCGAACACGGCCCGACGTCGGGCGCGGCCCAGGCCGCGGTGGTGGCCGCGGTGGTCCTGCTGGGAGTCTTCGTCGTCGTCGAACTGCGCGTGCCCACGCCGTTGGTCCACTTCGAAATGTTCCGGTCACGCTCTCTGAGTACGGCCAACGGAATGATCCTGGTCTTCACGGCCGGCGTCGTGGCCACCAACTTCTTCGTGACTCTCTATGCCCAGCAGGTCCTCGGCTACGGCTCCTTCGAGGCCGGGCTGTCACTCCTGCCGCTGGCACTGGGCCAGATCCTCTTCTCCCAGCTGGCGTCACGCTGCCTCCCTCGGCTCGGGACGCTCGGGGTGCTGCTCGTCGGCATGGGTGCCGCCGCACTGGGCTTCGGGTGGTTCTCACTCGTGTCTGCCGACGGCTCCTTCGTGAGAGACGTCCTTGGCCCGGCCGTTCTCGTCTCTGTGGGCGGTGGTTTCGGTTTCGTGGCGCTGATCGTCCTCGCCGTTTCCGGCGTCGAACCGCGACGGGCGGGCCTGGCCGGTGGTCTGGTCAACATGTCGCAACAGGTCGGCGGCGCCCTCGGACTCGCCGTGCTGGCGTCCCTTGCCGCCTGGCGGACCGGCCGGCGGATTCAGGACGGCGTGGCGGTACGTGAGGCGCTCACCGACGGTTTCCGGCTCGGCTGGCTGACCACGTCTGGAGTCGTCCTGGCCGCCATCCTCGCCGCCACCCTGGCCTTGCGCGGACGCGGAACGCCGACGCGGGAGGCTAGGGAGAACGACTCCACGGCGGAGACCGTCCAAAAGGCCTGACCCACCGCCGGGCTCACACGGCCCGACATTGCCTGCTACGGCTCATGAGCGTGCTGCCAAAAATATGGCAGCACGCTATAAATATTCCGTAAAGGGTTGCCGAACAGCATGAAACTCTCTCTTGGATCGTGAACCGTAACGAGGTTCGAATTTGTTGCATTCGGTGCGCACTTTGTTGTCGATGCGTGCCGAATCGCACACAGCTACTTCTCTTGCCGCACGGGGTGCGAGTAGATTCCTTGATATCGGCAACGGGCTTCTGTGGAAGAATATGTCGAAACCTGCCCCCCCTCCCTTCAGTATGGCGAAAATCGCCACGGAGAAACGGATGTGGCAATGACCATCACGACCGGAAATCATGCCCGGAACGAATACGAACGCGAATTGAAATCCCATTGGGACGCCAAGACGGCCGACGAGATCAATCTGCTGCTCGGCGCCGAGGACGATCTCTACCATCACCACTACGCCATCGGCGACTTCGACCGGTCGGTCCTGGACACCCCGCCCGAGCACCGGGAGGAGGCGATCTTGCGTGAACTGCACCGCATGGAGAGCGATCAGATCAGGCTGATCCTCGACGCCCTGGGTACGCTGCCGGCCGACTCTCGGGGAATGGACGCCGGCTCGGGCCGCGGCGGAACCGCGTTCACCATCGCCCGCGAACTCGGTCACCGTGTCGAGGGGGTCAACTTCTGCGAGCATCACGTCGAGTTCGCCGAGGGGCTGGCGCGCAAGCGAGGCTGGGACGACCGCGTCCGCTTCCACCTGGGCAACATGCTGCAGACACCTTTCGAGGACGGCTCGTTCGATTTCGTCGTCTCCAACGAGACCACGATGTACGCCGACGCCTTCGAGGCGATGCGAGAGTTCTCCAGGCTGCTGCGCCCCGGTGGACGCTACGTCATGACCACTTGGTGCCGAGACGAGGCGGTCGACCCGCGTTCCGAGGCGACCCGGAGCATCGACAAGCACTACGTGTGCAACATGCACCGGCGCGGCACCTACTTCCAGGCGTTCGCAGCCCACGGCCTGACCCCCTACCGGGTCGAGCGGTACACGCGGGAAGCCATGCCGTACTGGGAGCTCCGCAACCTCAGCGCCCTGCGCACGGGAGTCGAGGAGCCCTTCCTGGAGGGCTACCGCGACGGAAGCCTGAACTACATGGTCGTCGCGGCCGAGCGGATCTGATCCCACGCCACCACTCAGTTCACACCGAAACCACCATGGAGGAACTCACGCATGCCGAACATGGACACCGTCACCCTCGGTGAGCACGACGCGGAGCAGCGGGGCTACTGGGACGCCAAACAGACGGACGACATCAACCTCCTGCTGGGATCCGAAGACGGCCTCTACCACCACCACTACGGCATCGGTGACTACGACCACGCGGTTCTCGACGCGCCGGCCGGACGCCGGGAGGAACAGATTCAGAGGGAACTCCACCGGATGGAGACCCTGGAGACGGGTCTGGTCCTTGACGCACTGGGCGAGGTGCCGTCCACGGCCCGCGTCATGGACGCCGGATCGGGGCGCGGTGGCACCTCCTTCGTGATCGCGGACAAGTTCGGCTGCCGGGTCGACGGGGTGAACTACTGCGCTCACCACGTGGATTTCACCCAGAACCTGGCCCGTGAGCGTGGCGTCGCCAACCGCGTCCAGTTCCACTTCACCAACATGATGCAGACCCCGTTCGAGGACGGGACCTTCGACTTCATCGTGTCGAACGAGACCACCATGTGCGTGGACATCCACAAGGCGTTCGCCGAGTTCTCCCGGCTGCTGCGCCCGGGCGGACGCTACGTCGCCGTGACCTGGAGCAGGCACGACGCGGTGCACCCACGCTCGGAGGCGTCGCGCGAGATCGACGAGCACTACCTGTGCGGCATGCACAAGCGCAGTACCTACTTCGAGGCCCTGGCTGCCAACGGTCTGGTCCCCTACCACGTGCGGGACCACACCGAGGAAGCCATCCCGTACTGGGAACTGCGCGAGCACTCCGAGCTGCGCACCGGTGTCGAAGCGCCGTTCCTGCGGGGATTCCGCGAACAGAGCATCGACTATCTGGTCATCGCCAGCGAACGCGTCTAGCCAGGCCCCTCGCCGCCTCGGCGAGCCAGGAGGAGCGGGCCGGACCCGGCCTGACGTACGACCGACCGGGTCCGGCCCGTCACCTGGCGGGCCGCAGGGCAGCCGACGAGGCCGCCACGGTATGGACGAGTTCGGCACGGACAGCAGATTCTGCCAAGGACCGAGGGAAAGAGGTGGACAGACGATGGCCGAAGCGCCGGAGTTGTCGCTGGAGATGCGGCGGGACGGGCTGGACCCGATCGCGCAGTTGGCACGGGTGCGCGACACGGACGGGGTCGTGCGGGTGGAGACGCTGTTCGGGGCGCCCGCGTACCTCGTGTGCCGTTACGAGGACGTACGAGAGGTACTCGCCGACCCGGTCCGGTTCAGCAACGCGCGCTCGCCGCTGTTCGGCATAGACAGCGGAGGTGATGTGACGGAGGAGGAACTGACGTTGATGCGGGCCGGGAACCTGCTCGGGTTCGACCCGCCGGAGCACACCCGGCTGCGCCGTCTGCTCACCCCCGAATTCACGGTGCACCGGCTGCGCCGCCTGCAACCGCGCATCATCGAGATCGTCGAGGCGGGCCTGGACGACCTGGCGGCGGCGGGCAGGCCAGCCGACCTAATGACGCACTTCGCGCTGCCCGTGCCGTCGCTGGTCCTCTGCGAACTGCTCGGGGTGCCGTACTCCGACCGCACCGACTTCCAGGACCGCTCGGCCAGACTGCTCGACCTCACGCTGCCCATGGCACAGCGTGAGGCGACCCGGCGGGAGGACCGGGAGTACATGGCCGAGCTGGTCGCCCGGGCTCAGGCGGATCCGCAGGACGACCTGCTCGGGTCGCTGGTGCGTCAGCACGGTGACGTGCTGACCACGGACGAACTGATCGGCATCGCGAGCCTGTCGGTGATTGCCGGGCACGAGACCACGTCGAACATGATCGGCCTGAGCACCCTGGCTCTGCTGCGGCACCCGGAACAACTGGCCCTGGTCCGGGATGATCCCGCCCTCGCGGAAGCCGCCGTCGAGGAACTGCTGCGCTGGCTGTCCATCGCTCACTCGCTGCTGCCCCGCAGGACGACGACCGAGGTGGAGATAGCAGGCCGGACCATCCCGGCGGGGTCGTTCCTGATCCTGTCGATACCGGCGGCCAACCGCGACAGCGCCCTCGTCGAAAGTCCAGACGCCCTCGACATCGCCCGGGGAGCCGCCGGTCACCTCGCCTTCGGCCATGGTGTGCACTTCTGCATCGGGCATGCGCTGGCCCGGATGAAGATGCGTATCGCCCTGCCGGCCCTGCTGCGGCGCTTCCCCGGCCTGGCCCTCGCCGATCCCACCGCGGAGATCGAGTTCCGCGGTTCCAGCCTGGTGTTCGGCCTGGACAAGCTGCGGGTGACATGGTGACCGGGACTCCATCCACCATGAAGGTCGTGGTCGACGAGACGACATGCCTGGGCACAGGCCAGTGCGCGATGATCGCCCCGGAGGTCTTCGAACAGCGTGCCAACGGCGTCACCGTGGCTCTCGAAACCGAACCGCACCAGTCGCGCCGCGCCGCCGTCCGCGAGGCAGCCCTGGCCTGCCCGGTGGCGGCGATCCGGCTCAGCGAGGGAAGCGAACCGAGCACGGTGGCGTCGACGGCGTTCGGCTACGACGATCTCCCCGGCCTCATCGCCCGTATGACCGGCGACGAACGCCACGCCTTCTCGTCGTCGTCCACGAAGGACGTCCTGTGGGTGCTGTACGACCGCGTCCTCAACGTGTCGCCGGACCGTACGGACGACGACGAACGTGATCGTTTCTTCAACTCCAAAGGCGCCGGCCCTATGGCCCAGTACGCGGTGCTCACCGCGAAGGGGTTCCTACGGCCGGAACAGTTGGACAACTGGGGAACGTGGGACTCGTCGCTCGGCTACGTTCCCGACCGAGTCACTGTGCCCGGTGTGGACCTCTCGTCCGGTTCGCTCGGTCACGGCGTTCCGATCGCCGTCGGAGTCGCACTGGCCTGGCGTATTCAAGGGCGCTGCGGCCCGAGTGTCTTCGTACTGATCGGGGACGGTGAGTTCGACGAGGGGAGCAATCACGAGGCGATGGTTCTCGCCGGGAGGATGGGGTTGGACCAGGTCGTTGTCGTCGTGGTGGACAACGGGACGGCAAGCCACGGCTGGCCCGGGGGAATCGAGAAGCGATTCGCCCGCGAAGGGTGGGCGACGGACGTGGTCGACGGCAAGAACCATGACGAGATCTTCACCGCGCTGACGCGGAAACACACAGGAAAGCCGCTGGTAGTCGTGGCCACCGTCACCCGCTAGCCGTCGTTCAAGAGGAGCGGATCACTGTGCCTTCTCCGGCAGGAATCAGCGAAGAGAAAACCTATCCAGACATGTGGAGTGCCTTCGGTGACACGATGGCGAACGCGTTGGACACCGATCCGCGCGCGGCCGTGGTGCTGGCCGACATCGGTACCCAATTCTTCAAAACGGCGAAGCAGAGGCATCCCGACCGCGTGATCAACGTCGGTATCAGGGAACAGCTCATGATGGGCGTGGCCAGTGGTCTCGCGATGTGCGGGCTACGGCCCGTGGTCCACACGGTCGCCTCCTTCCTCGTGGAGCGCCCCTTCGAACAGATCAAGTTGAACTTCGCCCAGCAGAACGTGGGCGCGGTGCTGGCCAGTTGGGGAGCCTCCTACGACATCACCGAGTTCTCCTGGTCGCATTTCACACCCGAGGACGTCGCGCTGCTCGACTCCCTGCCGAACTGGACCGTACATGTACCAGGGCACCCCCAGGAAGCCGCCGAACTGCTGCTCCGCTCGCTTCCCGGGGACGACCGCGTGTATGTCCGGCTGTCCAGCCAGGCGAACAAAGAACCCCGGAGCGTCTCGGAGTCGTTCGAGGTGGTCAGGGAGGGTGACCGCGGAGTGATTCTCTCCGTCGGCCCCACTCTGGACAGGGTGATGGCCGCGGCATCCACGCTCGACGTGACGATCCTGTACGCGTCGACGATCCGGCCGTTCGACTCCGCCGGGCTTCGGACCTCGGTGCTGGCCGGGCACCGGCCCGATGTCGTTCTGGTGGAGCCGTACCTGGCCGGTACCTCGGCACACGAGGTGTCCTCGACGCTCGTCAACGTGCCGCACAGGCTCCTCTCCCTGGGAGTCCGAAGGAACGTCGAGGCTCGTCGCTACGGCACGCCCGACGACCACGACCGCCTCCATGGGCTTGACGCCCGGAGCCTCGGCGAACAGATCAGGTCGTTCCTCGTCTGAACGAAAGCGTGAGACAGGCAGGGGTATGGAGAAGGTGCTGAAGATGACCGCTCGAATCCGTACGGCCCGTGGGCGTGGCACGATCGGCGTGCGCGCGCTCGTCGGTCCCACCGGAGTCGGGAAGAGCGCGGCGGCCACCGCACTGGCGCGCGACACCGGAGCACCAGTCCTTGTGGCCGACCGTATCCAGTGCTTCACCGATCTGGTCGTGACGAGCGGTCGTGCCGCCGATGCCCATGTCCTGGAGGTCGACCGGATCTGGTTGAGCGACCGGACCGTCAGCGACGGGGACTACGCCCTCGGCGAGGCATCGGAAGACCTGCTGAGCAGACTCGGATCACTCGTCACCGACCGTGGGCTGGTTGTACTGGAGGGCGGTTCGATTTCTCTGCTGCTCCGCTTCGCCGAACTGATGGAAAACCTCCCCTACAGCGTTTCCGTCGACCTCCTTCCTATTTTCGACAAGAGCTACTATTCGGCGCGGCAAATCGCGAGAGCACGGAAAATGCTCTTGCCGGACAGTTCCGGAAGGAGCCTTCTCACAGAGTTCGCTGCCGCTTGGAGAACACCTGGCCAACGACGCTTCGCCGCGTCCGTCAGTGGACTGGACAGTATCTGCGAATGGTGCGCCAAACACTCGGTCGAACCAGAGGAGGTGGCCGATGTCGACCTCTCAGAGAAGATGCTTGGCGAACTCTCGACCATGCTGGGCGAGCGGTACGCGGCGCACGGCTTCACACAGGAGCGACTCTTCCTGAAGACTTTCGATCACCATGTCCGGAATTCGCCGGATGCGTGATCGATGGCGAACCGACGAAGCCGGGCTCACAAGTGCGGCCGAGGACTTCGGGCACTGCGTACATGCGAAACCTGCGGCAGTACTCGCGCCGCGCTCGCCGGCCGAGGTCCAGGAAGCGGTGTCGTACGCGGCAGGCCAGGGCAGACCGCTCGCCGCACGGGGGGCCGGGCACTCCACGTACGGTCAGGGCCAGGCCGCCGACGGGATCGTGCTGGACATGACGGAACTCGACACCGTGCACGAGGTCGGACCCGATCACATCGTGGTGGACGCCGGTGCCCGATGGTCGGACGTGGTCGCGGCCACGCTCCCCGGACTCCGGACGCCGCCGGTTCTCACCGACTTCCTGGGCACCACGGTCGGCGGCACGCTGTCCGTCGGCGGATTTGGTGGCGCGAGTCATCGACACGGCGCGCAGACCGACAACGTGGTGGACCTCGATGTCGTCACCGGGACAGGCGCTCTGGTGAGGTGTTCTCCGCTCGGGAACCGTGACTTGTTCGACTGTGTGCGCGGGGGGCTTGGCCAGTTCGGCGTGATTGTCCGAGCCACTCTGCGGCTCGTCCCGGCCTTCGACAAAACGCACTGGTACAAGTTCCTGTACAACGACCTGACGGTCTTTCTCGCCGAGCAGACACGCCTCGCGCACGAGGGAATGTTCGACCATGTGGAAGGCCGGGTCCTGCCGCTCGGGAGCGGTCCGTGGCGATATCGGCTTGACCTGGCCAAGCACTGTCTCACCGGGGACCCGCCGGACGAACGGTCCGTGCTCCGGAGCCTTCACCCCGAATGCCGTGCCGAACCTGTCGAGGTTCTTCCACATGCCGAGTTCCTCGACCGGATGGCGGCCGGAGAACAGGAACTCCGGAGGACCGGAGAGTGGTTCCATCCGCATCCCTGGCTGAACATGCTGTTGCCGGCTCCGACAGCCGAGGGGTTCGTTCGGCAGGCACTCGACGGTCTGACGCAGGAATCCACAGGCCGGTCAGGGCTCGTCATCGTCTATCCACTACCGACCGCGAAGCTCGCAACGCCGTTCGTCCGAAAGCCCACCGACGCGACAGCGTTCATGGTCGCGTTGCTGCGTACGGCCCTGCCCGGCGAACAAGGTCCGATGATCGCGAGTAACCGTCAAATATACGAACAAGCTCTGGCAGCAGGCGGCGTCGCCTATCCGGTCAACGCCCTGCCGATGTCGCCCGAGGACTGGCGCAGACACTTCGGACCACTGTGGAACGACTTCGCACGCGCCAAGCGACGCTTCGACCCGAACATCATCCTGACGCCCGGACACGGAATACGGCTCATCTGAGGATCGTCGCCAGTACCAGCGGGAGCTGCTTCTGTCAGACTTTCGGGCTAGTACTCCAGCGGTAGTTCGCTATCGTCCCTGGTCAGGGGCTTGTTATTGAGTCTAGTTGACTGATGGTGCGTCATGTTGTGGCAGTTCGTGACCGGCGGTGCGACGGGCGTAGTGACAGCGTTTGGCGGTCGCTTGGTGGCGTCTTCTGAAGCGGGACCAGGTCAGTGCGCGGTCGGGATGCCGATGCCGCGTTGGACCGGGGCGGAGAGCTTCCAGGAGTCTCCGGATTTCTGCCAGGCTGAGGGGCGCGAGAGTGCGGGAATCGTTTCTTCGGCCCCCTTTTCGATCTCGGTGGCGGCCATGGCGGCGAGGAAGACATCCGATGCAGTTGATCTGTCAAGCGGCTGCTGTGTTGAGGCACTTCGCAGTGCCGGGGAAGGCGGTGCTCTCGTCGTAGCGGGTGCGGTTGCTGAGGCAGTGGTGGAGACAGCCGATCATCCGGTTGAAGAGGTTGCGCTGAGCTGCGGTGTGGTGATCGCCGTCGTCGCGGCGTCGGTCGTAGTGGGCCTTGGCGCCCGGTGAGGCGGTCAGGGCGGAGAAGGCCCACAGGTAGCCGGCGGAGGCCAGTCGCTGGTTCTTGACCCGGCGGGCCTGGACGCTGACTGTCTTGCCGGAGGCCCTGGTGATGGGGGCTGCTCCTGCGTATGCCTTCAGGGACCTGGCGGCGGCGAAGCGGGATCGGTCGTCGCCGATCTCGGCGAGTCCCCGGGCTCCGGTGAGCGGGCCGAGGCCGGGGAAGCTGGTGATGATCTCGGCGTCCGGGTGCTTCTCGAAGGACTCCGTGGTGGCTGCGGCGAGGTCGTCCGCGCTGGAGCATGCCGCTTCGAGCTGCCGCAGCAGGGCGAGGGTCTGTCGGCCCATCGCCTCCTCGACGAGCGGGAGTTGACGCATCTGCGGAAGGCGGAGAGCGGTGTGGAGACGGTCTGCCTCGGCCTCGATCCCGCGCTGGCGGCCGGCTTTCTTGGCCAGCGCCCGCAGTTGGGCGCGGGTGAGCCTGGCCGCCCGCGCGGGGGTGGGTGCTGCGGCGAACAGGGTCCTGGCGATGGGGTGGCACAAGCCCTCGCGGTGGTGCCCTGCGGCAGCGAGGAAGCCTGGGAAGTAACTGTGCAGGTGGGAGCGGAGTTTGTTGCCAGCCTGGGTGCGGTCCCAGACCGCGTCCTGCTGGGCTCGGGCCAGGACCGCGGTGGCCTTGGCGAGCTCGCTGTTGCGCGGCAGCGTCCGGTGTGCGGCCGCGTCCGTGCGAAGGATGTTGGCCAGCACCATGGCGTCGAGATGGTCGGACTTCTTGCGGGCGACCGAGTATCGGTCTCGGTAGCGGGCAGCGGCCATCGGGTTGATCGCATAGACCGGCCGCTCGGTGGCGCGCAGGCACGCGACCAGCAGTCCCCGGGAGGTCTCGATGGCCACCGGGATCGGGTCCTCGGGAGTGTCGCCGTGAGCGGCGAGGAGGTCGAGCAGCTGCTGCAGGCCATGGGCGTCGTCACCGATCCGCGCGCGGGCCAACAAGGTTCCGTCGCCGCTGACCAGCGCGACGTCGTGATGGTCGCTGGCCCAGTCGATACCGCAGAACACTCCTATATGCACGTTATTGGTCTCCTCTCCGTCCTGCTGTTGCCGCTGGTCAGCCCTGCAGGGGCACGCGTCTCCCTAATGGCAGGGCTCGGTGGCCCGGCATCCGATTAGCCGTTCGTGACCCCAGCTGCCCGCAGGGCCCTCGGTCTTGTGGGGAGCTCGACGGCTCCGGGCACGGTGAGAGGTGGTCCCTGCGGGTGGCTCGAACCACGAACGCTACTGGGGTGGGTGGCGATGGACGGTGGCGGTGTTGCAGGTCTTCCTGGAGGGGTCGAGCCCCAGGCGTGGGCTACGCGATCCACCGACACCGACCACCGCCACCCACCGGCGGGGACGGTGCGGCCCACCGGAGGGCCGACTGGTTGCCGACGATCTCGGGCAGGAGCTCGGCGGCCGTCTCCCACGCGTCCAGCAGGACCGCCTGGACCTCGTCGAGGCCGAGTTGAGTTTCCCCGCCAGCGCCGAGGGCTGCCGCCCACGCCGTCGCGTCCTCGACCCTGACCTCCGCGCAGGCGACTACGGTGGATTCCGTCGGGCTCGGCAGGGCGAGCATGGCGGCCGCCGTGAGGGCCGGGCGGCCCTCCGGCGCGATCGTGCACGTGTATCCGGCGGAGCGGGCCGAGTTGTTGAACGGGCCCCGCACCCAGCCAACAGCGGGCAGTTCCGCGCCCCGGCGCCTGGAAAGCAAGGTCACGGCGCCGGCCAGCACGCTGTGCGGGAGCTGCTGTTCGAGCTGACGGCGCCGGTCCCTCGTGATCTCCAGCCCGTCCACGCCGGCCCAGGGGAGGTTCACCACGGCGCGCAGGCGCAGCGCCGGCGTCTGGTCGGCCGTCCAGTTCGTGGCGCAGCGGCCCTGGTTGAGGCTGAAGCGGGGGATCGGCTGCCACCGCCACACGCCATGGCCCGAGCGCGCCAGGCGGCCCGCGCCCCACGTCCCGCCGTAGAGGTCCACCTCCCGGGAACCAGGCCCGATAGCCCATGGTTCGTCCTCGCCTTCGGGCGGGACGGGGAAGCCCACGGCCGCGAGCGGATCGTGGCCATAGCTTGCCCGCCCGGCGTCGATGATCGCCTGCCAGACGGGTGCGGCGACCGCGACTGGTGGTCGATCGGGCACCAGACACAGCACCCAGCCCGGTTCTCCATCCTGGACGTGGTGCAGGTCCTGGAGCGCGGCCGTCCCGTGGGCCCACGCTTCCCCGGCCGGCCGCCCCAGCCCGGCCGCGGCAACCTCCTGGTATGCCGCGCCCATTTCGCGCTCCCGGTCCGGAAGCCCTTGGCCAACGCGCAGTCCGCCAGAGCCTGCCTCGGCCGCGGCATCACGTACCAGCGCGGCGAGAGCCTGGGCGGTGGGCATGCCGAAGGCAGGGACGCCGGCTGGTCGTCGTAGTAGACGGCCTCGACGAGGACAGCGGAGGCGGCCCGGGCGGGCACAGCATCGCCGCCCTGCTACCCAAGCGCCCGCCCGCCGGCATGCGGGTCATCGTCACCGGCCGGCCCCACCCGCTCCTCCCCGGCGACCTGCCGCAAGATCACCCTCTGCGGCAGCCGGACATCGTCCGCCCGCTCAGCCCCTCGCCGCGCGCCCAGGTCATCAGCGACATGGCCGGGCGGGAACTCGAGCGGCTGCTGAACGACACCCCGGTGGGCAGCGACCTGCTCGGCCTGCTCGTAGCCGCTCGTGGCGCGCTGTCGGACCGAGACCTGTCGGAAGTGCTCGACGTTCGCCCCCACGATGTGAAAAGACGGCTTCGCAGCATCACCGGGCGCAGCTTCCTCGTCGACGAACGCCGGCACCTCGCGCGGCCTCGGCCGGCAGCCGACCCGCGTCCCTATCTCCTGGGCCATGAAGAGCTCCGCCGCACGGCGCTGGCCGAGCTGGGCCCGTCCGTCGTCGGCGCCTGCGCGGACCGGCTCCACGCCTGGGCGGACGCCTACCAGGCCAAGGGCTGGCCGTCGCACACCCCGTCATATCTGCTCTACGACTATCCGCACATGCTCCGCAGCGCGGGCAGCACCGAGCGCATCGTCTCGCTCGCCTTGGACCCGCGGCGCCAGCTGGCGCTGGTGTCCCGTTCCTCAGTCGACACGGCACTGGCCGATCTTGAGGCGGCTCGCCAGCTGGTCGAGCTCGACGGGGCAAAGGATTTGGGTGTGTTGGCGGCGCTCACGGCTTCCCGCGATCTGCTGCACGAGGACGCCCGGGCACTGCCGCCGAGCCTCCCGGTGGCCTTCGCTTCCCTGGGACACTCCCGGCGTGCCATCGACCTCGCCAGGACCGCGCCGTACACGCCGGATCGGGCCGCCAGGCTGGCGCAAGTGGCCCGGGCTCTCGCGGGCAGCGACCCTCGGCATGCCATCGAGGCGGCGCAGGAGGCCGCCCGCTGGGCTCGACAAGCCCGCTACGAGGCGTCACCAGCGAACGGGGACGAGTACGACGCCGAGGCAGCGACGGGCCAGGTCGCCCTCGCACTGTTCTCGGTGGGCCAAGACCAAGACGGCCGCGCGCTGCTTGCATCTCTCCAGCCGCCGGCCCGAGAAGGCGACGAGATCCTCACGTGCCGCATCACCGTGGAGGCATCCCTCGCCGTCGCCCACCGCGACGCCGGTCTGGCAGAGGAACTTCTGGATGAAGCCGAGCGCTGTGCCGACGAACTGGCATCCGGCTGGGCTGCCGACCCCACGCCGCCGGTCAGAGCCTGGACCGCCGTCGCACAGGCCTCCTCCCAGCCCCGCACGGCACGCTTGGAGGAGCACATCAGCCTGTACGCGCAGACGCGCGACGAGAGTCTTGAGGCCTGCGCCGTTCACGCCGTCGCGGCCTCGGCTCTGGCGGCACACCGCCCCGATGAGGCAGCCGCCTTGGCCCAGCAGGCGGCACGACCGCTGCGAGCCGCCCTCCTCGCACCACAGTCACTGTCGCGCGAGGACACATCGCATCTGGACATTTTCTTGGAACTCATGCTGAAGAGCGTGGTGCGGGCTCTGCTGGACACCGGTGCCGTCGACGAGGCCAGCGAGCTCGTGGCCAACGTCCCCCTGACCCTGCGCATGGGCTGGTTCGGCCGGGACATACGGGCCGCGGCACTCGCTCTGCTACCCGGTTCCCCGCCCGAGGGTGAGGTCCCGCGCACGGCGGAGAGCCTGGCCCGGCAGGTGTGCGACCTTGCCGGGCAGGGACAGCAGGACGAGGCGGAGAGCAGGTTGCAGGAGGCTTTGGGCCTGATGGCGGACTCGCCCGACAATAGCGGTGTGCGGCAGACATGGCTGATCACGCTGTGCGCAGCGCTTGCTTCTGTCGGCGAAACCGCCGACGCTCAGCGGCTGGCCGAAGACCTTAAAGATCCCGTCGGCCAGGTGCGCGCCCTTGCGGCTGTCGCCGTCTCAGAAGCCATGGCGGGCCGTGTGCGAGAGGATAATCGGCTCGCACACACGGCCGCCGACCAGGCCCGGGTACTGGAAGGCGCCGGCAACTTCGCCCTCCTCGACGGCGCGCCCGGTGTGGGGGTGGCGGCCGCCCAACGCGCTGCCGCGCAGGCGCTCGCGTATGCGGGAGACAGTGACGGCGCGCTCGCACTGGCCGAAGAGGTCGGCAAGGAGAACAGTTCTCGGCGCCGGCGGACGCTGATCGCGGTGGCGGCTGGGCTGCGCGCCCACGATCCGGCGACTGCCGCCCGCCTCATCGACCAGGAGCGAGAACACGTGATGGCCAACTCGGCCGATCCCGGCAGCCGCATCGTCCGCCTCGCCGAACTCGCCGCCGCGATCGGTGGCGCATGTCCGGCCAGCAGGGACCAGCTCGACGAGGCTATCGAAAGCGTCTGGTCCGAACAACGCGCCGCGCAGAAGGACGCGACACTGGAAGAAGTCCTCGTTGCGGTCATCGTGGCCTCCCCCTCACAGCCAGAGCAGGCACGTCAGGCCCTCATGAGGTCATGGCGCAACTGGTCTGACGCTCCGCCGTGGGAGATCCCGGTCGATGGGTTCGCCGTCGCATTCGCCGCCTTCCAGGACTACGAAGCCGCCCACCGAGCCGCACAACTCCACCGCGACCCGGCCGAACGCGCCGCGGCCTTCGCCTCGGTCGCCGCCTACCTCACGCACACAGCCGCCGCGCAGCCCATCCCCGGCGACAGCAGTAGCACCTTCACACAGACTCTCCTGATTCTGGCTCTGCAGGACCTGCCCCCCGACCCGGTCCAAGCCGCCGCACCAGCACGCCGATTCCTGGCCGATGCACTTGCTGACGAAGGCTGGCACCACGCCCTTCCCGTCCTGGCCCACATCGCGCCCGACGAGGTGCGACGCATCCGTGATCTCGTCTTCATCCACCGCCGCCTGGACGTTCCATTCACCGCGATGTAAACCGCCTTCCTCAGACGGCATGAGTCAATTCCAGCACTGCCCGTCAGCTCCTCAAAACCCCTGTCCAGCACGGCTTCACGCTCGCTGCTCTACTGTGACGCCATGATTACGAAGGTCATCGAGCTGGACGACTCCCACGATGCTGGGCTGCGTGCGGGTAGGTGACCACCGCGTCCGACTCGCCCTTGCGGGTGGTGACCTCGGACTCGTTGACGCCGAACGCCTTCACCTTGATCCGTACCCAGCCGGGCTTGCGGACGGGCACCGGTACGTCCTTGATCTGAAGTGCGTCGAGGCCGCCGGGCCGGGTGACGACGACGGCCCGCATCGTCGCCGGTGCGGCGCCGCCGGTTGCTGTCGGTTGGCTCATGCCGAGCTCCTTGTTCTGTTCGTCCCCTTACACTGCGCAAAGAAGAACTCGACCAACGCGTCGCCGGCCTCATCGACCTCGTCCTCAAAGAAAGCACCGGCCGCATAACCCCCGTCCGTGGAGGCGCGCTCCGTCCGATGCCGGGGACGGAAGCAGCCCCGGCATCGGCCCTCTGCCTACCGTCTGTGCCTCACGGCACTCGGGTCCAGGCGCCGTACTGCAACCCTCCCAGAACCTGGCTTCCCTGTTTCAGTACGGCCTTCTCCAACTGGTCCGGCAGGGTCTCGTCGAGGACGATGCCTGCGGGCAGGGACAGGCCCGGGTGCGAGGCGTGTGAAGTACTCGGTGGAGATGATCCTGCGGCGGGTGTCCTCGGGCAGGCGGGCCAGGATGCCGGGCAACGGGCGCTCACGTGCGACTTCGCCGCGATGCGCGAGGATCGCGCGCCATTTCTGTTCTGCCCAGGGTGTTACATCGACGGCCGCGGTCACGTACGCGTCCGGGACGGACAGCACGGTCTTGCCGACGCCGGTCAGCAGCGGTCCCAGGTCACCCACCCCGGAGTGCGGGTGGGTGGCTGCGTAAAGGGCACGGGTCTGCCAGGGCTCACCGGCCTCCGGGTAGAGGTGAGCGAGCCCGGCAGCCTCCACCGCGAGCAGGGTCACCCGGTGGGTGTGGCGGTGGTCCGGATGGCCGGTCAGTTGGCCTACGGCGTCGTGGAAGATCACGACGTCGGGACGGAACTCCCGCAACTGCGCGACCAGCCGGGCGATGACCTCGTCCAGGGGCGCGTCGAGCAAGCGAGGGCTCCCAGGCGCCGACGAGTTGTTGCGGGCGTCGCGGTACCCGAGCATCCGAGGTCGGCCTGCACCGAGGACTGCAAGGGCGTCGGCGAGCTCGGTCGCCCGATGACTGTCCGGAGCCCAGGTAGCGGTGACGACTGCGGTGCGCGCGCCTTCGGCGGCATGCTGGGCGAGGACTCCTCCCGCAAGGAGACTTTCGTCGTCCGGGTGGGCGAACACGCCGAGCAGCGACGGGATGGACGGGGAAGCGGATGTGGTCACGGGGTGGTGGACCTTCCTCAAGATGGGTTGGGCGGTCAGCCGCCGGAGGCCGTCGGCATCACCCGAAGGCGCCGGACAGGGGAGTGGAGCAGTACGACGAACCCCCCGGCGGTGGCGACTGCCGCAACGGCCATCGACGGGACGAGACTGATCGCGGAGACGAGGAGGCCCGCCCCGAGCGCGCTGAGGAATCTTGGGCCGAACGTCATCCAGGTACCGATCGACTGCTGCCGTCCTTGGTACTGGGGTTCGCACACGCCCTGGCGTACCGAGCGCTGGGTCGAGCCGTGCGCGGTCGCGCCCGCGAACCGGACGGTCACGCAGACTCCGATGACGATCTGCCACAGCAGGCCCGGGCCGGCGATGAGCACCGGCATCAGGATGAGCGGCTGCAGGGCCAGCGTGCACAGCAGCAGCGGGCCGACGCCCCACCATGCGCCGCGCGGGCGGGCGAGGCGCCGGCCGGCCAGGGCGCCGACGACACCGCCGACGCTCGCGCAGCCCATGACCACGGCCAGGGCGACCGGTGACCAGTGCAATTCCCGGACCACGTAGATCAGGTAGAGAACATCCCAGGCAGTCATCGCCAGGGACAGCGCCGTGTTGGACAGCACCAGCGGCCACAGCACCGGGTGCCGGACGGTGTACCGAAGTCCGTCGCGGATCTCGCGCCACAGGGTGCTGTCGGCCGGACGCGGTCTTGGCGGTGGCTCCGGTGTACGGATCCGCGTCATGCACACGACGCTGATGAAGTACGAGGCGACGTCGGCGATGATCGCGCGGCTCGTCCCCAACAGCGCGATCAACCCGGCCGCGCAGTAGCTGCCCGCGGCGTCCGTGAAAGAGAACAGGGCGCCCATCTTCGAATTGGCGGCCGCGAGGTTCTCGCCCTTGGCCAGCGAGGGCAGATAGCTGATTCCGGCCGTGGAGGAGATGTCGTTGACGGCGGCGAGCAGCAGGCCGACGACACACAGCAGCGGCAGGGACAGCCAACCGAGGTACGCGGCGAGCGGCACGCACAGCAGCAGTACTCCGCCCACCGCCTTGCCCCAGGTCAGCAAGGCCAGCTTGCGATACCGGTCGACCAGCGCCCCGCCGAAGAGCGCCGTCACCGCGGGCGGGAACCGTTGGGCGGCGTAGAGCAGGCTCAGCTCCCAGGGAGTGGCCTTCAGTGTGATCAGGGCCAGGCTTGGCAGTGCGACGGACGTAACCGCGCCGCCCAGAACACCTACTGCAAGCCCGTTGTTGTAGATCATCAGGTCGCGGTTGACCGTGTCCTCGGCGGCCGTCGGCATCGAGGATGCGGCGGAACGGGGGAGCGGTTCATCGGAAGCCGTCACGCACGCCCCCCTTCGGCCTCGTCCAGACGGCTCTGGAGTCGTTCGTGGCCCAGTGGTCGTCGTTGCGTCGGTCGGCAGCTGCTCATGCCGGTTCCGCCGGGGCCGGGAGTTCTGGGGGAGAGGCAGGAAGGAAGTTCGCCGACTTGGCGGCCAGATGCCGGTCGAGGTACTCGGCAGCGTCGTCCGGGCGCATGCGGGCCAGGGCGACCAGAGCGGTGATGGCCACGTCGGCGACTTCCGCATGCGCGTGAGCCCACGGCGCTTTCGCTTTGCGGGGGTTGGTGCCGCGGGCTCCGATGACCGCTTGGGATGCTTCCCCGGTCTCCTCGGCGATCTTGAGGACCTGCAGGGTCCACTGTTCCTCTCGGCCCAGGCCGAGCGCGGTGTCGTGTTCGTTGAAGCGGCGGGCGAGTTGATGGATGGTGTCCCAGGGGATGGCGTGCACGGCGTGGTGTCTCCTTCAGAGGGTGTTGGGCGTGGTGCCGGGGTGATCGAGGGCGGCAGCGAAGGTCTGTTCGCGGGTGAGCTCGGTGGTGTTTATGACGTGACCGTCGGCGTGGAGTCAGTGCGCTCGTAGTTCCGGTGCTCGCGGCGGTGACTGCGTAAGGCGCTGCGGACGGCGGAGCCGGTGTCCTCGGGGTCAGCCACCACCGTCCCCGGCAGGGCCTGGACGAGTTCAGCCGCGAGCGTCGGCTTTCCCACGCCGAACAGGCCGTTGATCGATACGGTCATCGGCTGTCTCCGGCGCTGGTCAGGTCCCCCGCTGCTGGCGCGAGGCGCGCGTCGCCGTCCAGGGAGGGCCAGTGGAAGACCAGCCTGGATTCCGCCTTGTCCAGCACATGGCCCTCGGGCAGGTCCCGGTCCGCCGTGCCGGCCGGGTGCACGGTCAAGTGGGGGTAGCCGCCAGCGCGGACCGTGCTGTCCCAGGCGCGGACCCGAGCGGCCATCTGCCCGGCGAGGTCTTCGCCGGCTGGGCCGAAGGCGTGGACGATGAACTCGCTGCGCCGCTCGGCGGGGGTGTCCCCGTCCTCGACCAGGACGTGCGTCAGGTAGGCAAGAGACCCCTCACCCACCATGGCGGCCGCGTCCGCGCCGCGCGGCACGGACGCCAGGCCGCCGTCGCGCTCGCCGTCCAACGCGAGCCGGCAGAACCCGTCCAGCGTGGTGGCCAGCAGCAGTTGCAGGGTCTCGAACGACTCGTCGCCGGCCACACTCACGCTTGTGCCGAGTTCGTAGCGAGGCCCTCGCAGCGCCTGGTCCAGGCCGGCGGTGTCCGCGGGCAGTCCGTCCTCGAAGCGGAGTTGGAGCCCGCCGGGCAGATCGACGGCGGGGGTGGTGCGGGCCGCGGATCCCCGGTCGCGGATGAACCCGCAGAATGTCCAATCGCCAGGGCCGGCTTCGAGTACATTCCCGCGCTTGTGCAGGGCGATCGCCCGGGTGTAGCCGTGCATTTCCAGCGGCAGGACGAGGTGGCCGCCCTCGGCGAGCTGCTCGTGCCACGCCGGTGAGAGGTCCCACACGTTATAGGTGATCACGATGCCGTCGAAGCCGTCAGCGGGGACATGGCCCGGTGCGCCGAGGGCGCCGTCGCCGAGGACCGCGGTGACGCGGCCGCTGCCGGCCTCGGCCGTCAACTGCCGGGTGCGATGCACCACGTAGGGGTCGATGTCGACCGTCACCACGCGCCCGTGCCCGCGCCGGCCGCCGACGACGTGGGCGAGGAGCTCGGCGTTGAATCCGCCCGACCCGACCTCCAGCATCGTCATTCCTGGCTGCGGGCGCAGGCCGTCGATCATGGTGCCCTGCAACCACGAGGCGGAGACGCTGCTGACCGCCCGCCCCTCCTCGTTCCTGAGGGTGACGACGGCGAGGTTGTCGTCGTACGCCGTCTCCAGCGGGACCTCTGGCGCGTACCGGTGGCGGGGCACGCTCTGCAGCGCTTCGAGAACCGGTGCCGACAGGCTGTACCCGCGCCTCAGGATGTTCTCGGTCATCCGCCGCCGCAGCCGCGCAGCCTGCGGGGGCTCGCCGTCGACCGGCGGCCGCTGGCCGGCCACCGGGTAGGCGTGCACGGGCGGCAGGCCGGGCAGCACGCCCGGCCACACGAGATTCAGCGCTTGGGCGGACGGCGAGAAGATCCGACCGAGGGCGGCAAGCGCGTGCAGATCGTGCCACTCCCACCGCTCGAAGAGGTGGCGCTCCTGTTCGGGTACGGCTGGTTCACCGGACCATGCGACGGCGCGCACCACACCGGACAGGCGCCGCAGCGGGCCGCGGTCGTCCTGGAGGATCGCCACCAGATGGGCGTCCTCGGTGCGGCAGGCCAGTCCCGTCTCCTCGGCCAACTCGCGCACGGCCGCCGTGGGGAAGTCCTCGCCCGGCAGGACGCCCCCTCCGGGGAGCTCCCACACACCGTCGCTGGAGCGCCCCAGCAGCACCCGCCCGAAGGCGTTGGTGACCACCATGCATGCGCCGGCGACCGCCTGCGCCGACGGCTCTCCCTCCTTCTCCACCGCGGTGAACTCCTGCAGGGGGTCACGTAGGACGAGGAGTGCCAGGCCGTCGGCGTCGAACCGCTCCGCGGTCTTCCACCTCTCGGTGAGCAGCCGGATCTCGTCCTCGTCCAGCGCGATGTCGCGCCGGTCGGCCGGGGTGCCGGCGGCCAGGGGAGTGATCACCACGATCGCGCCGCCCGGGCGTAGCCGCCGGGCGAGCGAATGCGTCACCCGCTGACGGTCGCCGAGGAAGGGGTACACCAGGCGCAGGGTGATCAGGTCGTATCCGTCGTCGCTCAGCTCGGCCGCGTCGTCGTGGGTGACGTCCAGGCACAGCCAGCGCAGGCCCACCGCGTCCGCCCGCTCGGCCCGTGCCCGGGCCAGAGCGCTGTCGGCGAAGTCGACGGCATCGACGAGATAGCCGAGTTCGCCCAGGCAGACGGCGAGTTCTCCGGTTCCGCAACCCACCTCCAGAGCCCGGCCATTGGGCGGCGCGGGAACGTGCTCGGCCAGCAGGGCCTTCTCGGTCTGACCGACCCGTCGAAAGCCTCGTTCCTGCGCATAGTGGCGCTCCCACTGGTCCCGTCGGACGTAACCCACGTAGCTGCTCCTCATCGTGTGGTGGTTCTCTTTCGCTGTGCTGCTCGGGTTCGGCGCCGGTCAGGTCGTCCCGTGGGCGGGTGCGCGAACTGGGGACGGGGTCCGGGTCATCCGCATGAGGGCGGGGTCGCTCTTGAAACCGAGCGCGGCGTACAGCGGGGCGGAGTCGTCGGACGCGTGCAGCTCGTAGAGCGTCACGCCGTCGCCTTCCAGGTGCGCGAGCAGCGCGGTCAAGGCGGCCTTGGTATAGCCCCGGCGGCGGAAGCCGGGAACGGTGGCGACGGCCTGGATCCGCGCGGCCAGCCCCTTGGGGTACCGGGGGGCGGGGAGCACGGCGTCGATCAGGGCGAGAGCACAGGCCGCGAGCCCTCCCTCCGGGGCGTCGACGACGTAGGCCCGGGCGTCCCCGCCCGGGACAAGGCGCGCGGCGAGGTGGTCGCGGCAGATGACCAGCCAGTCCTCGTCCAGCGGTTCGGAGAGGATGAGTTCGGACCTCAGGCGGGCGATCTCGCTCGCGTCGGCAGGAACCGCGAGTCGAGGCATCGCTCCCGTGCGGGACCCCGCCACCGGTGCCTTCGCCGCGCCGAGGCCGCCGACCGGATGAGTGCCCTGCTCCGTGGCGTCCCGCTGTTCGGCCCGGTCGTTGTGGCCACGAACGGCGGCGCGCTGCGCTGCATGCCGGAACACCAGGTCGCGCGTCCCCGGACTCAGCCGCAGCCGGTGCAGCATCTCGGGCGGGAACCAGCGCAGCAGGACACCCTCAGTGAGACGCAGACGGTCGACGTCGCCATTCCAGTGGCCGGCGAAAACCGCGATGGGGACGCACAGCCCGTCGGTGCCGGTGGCCATCTCCACGGCGAAGAGCTCCAGGACCGGGACGACAAGATCGGGAAGTTCCTCACCGAGCTCGCGCCGGACGGTGTCCTCCAACGTTGCGTCCTGAGGCTCACTGCCGCCGCCAGGCAACGCGAACGAGCCAGGCTCCCAAATATGCGGATAATTGTCGCGCAAATGCAGCAGGTACCGTCCTGCATCGTCGAAAATCATCGCCGAGGCGTTCACCGGCTCCGGCCGTCCGTCGAGCCCCGAATCAACCAGCTTGGCGCGCAACGCCGGGGAGCTGACCTCGTCGAAGGGGCGCCAGTGGACTGCCTCGACCTGATCTTGGTTCAGGGCGATGTCGGCATGGTCGTGGGCCAGGTAGAAGGCGAACCGAACGTCGTAGTGCCGCTGCGCCGCCACCCCCTTGTCCGGACGAGTGCCGGTGTCGCGGACGTCGATGTCGATGGGGACGCCCAGGAGCTGCGGGGTGAGGCACAGGTCGCCGGGCTTGATCCCGGACACCTCGCCCACCTCGCGCAGCGCCGCGGTGAGCAAGGTGTGATCCCCTGGCCCGGGCGTTCCGCCGGGGACCAGGAAAAGGCCGCTCGCCTTGTGAAGGACGTGCAGCACGCGACGGTCGCGGTCGATCACCACGGCACTGCACGTGACGTGTGCGGGCATCGTCGCACGGCTCGTCGGATCCTCCACTCCTTCGATAGCCGTCAACAGCGGTGCCACGACGGCGAGTTCGGTGGGGTGGCGCACCAGATACGTCCGTACGAGGGCGCTCATGTCGGATCGGGCGGGCGGCATGTCAGCGCCTCTCGAAGGTCGGGGAGCAGATGTCGGCGTGCAGTTGGGCGTACGAGGTGGCGGTGGGGATCACTCGGCTACCTCCTCGGGTCGGGGCTGTCGGCCCGCCGGTGTGCAGGATGAACAGGGCGGTGTAGTTGCCGCTGGTCCCGCTGCTGGAGGCGGACCGTCGGAGTCTGCGGCGCGCGAGCGGTCACCGTTCTTCCTCGACACCTGTGGAGTCGGCACTGCGAAGCGACCAGGAGAGACCTGCGATGCCGGCTCCGGCGCTGACCCACTGGTGGTGGTCATCATCGAGGTGGAGGCGGTAGACGGACGGTTCGCCTGCGGCCCTCCAGCGAGCGGCAACGTTCTGGATCTCCCCCCCAGATATCCCGGGGTCCGTACGCCGTCACAGCCCAGCCACCTGTTGCGTCGGGGCGGGCCGCGAGCCAGGAGCCGCAGGCTGGGGCGCCGATCACGAGATGGTCGGCGTCCCAGTTCCGGACGAGGCCCGGGCGCAGGAAGGCGAGCGCGAGCCACAAGCCGCGGGCGTCGTCCTCCGGCGGGGCCTGGCGGCTTCGGGTATTGCGACCATGGGTGCCGGTCTCGATCCGGTCCCGGAACTCCCGGGAGATATGGATCCGTTCGAACCCGTGGCCGGGACGGTGCCCGAGTTCCACCGGGCGCAACTCGCCCTCCACCAGGCCCCGGGGGGATCTGGTGATCACCGCGAGTCCGGGCCAGGACGGCGAGGTGCTGCTGACGTTGACCAGGGCCCGCCCGCCCGGGGCGAGCTGCTCCATCCACGCCGACGGAACCCGCGGCACCGCGTAGGAGACGAACACCCTGTCGTACGGGCCGCGTTGCGGCCAGCCCGCCTCTCCGGCCCCGGTCACCACCGTCGGCTGGTAGCCGAGGTCGTTGAGACGGGACCGGGCGGCGGTGGTGATATGCCGGTCACGATCGAGCGTGACGACACCGGCGTCACCGCAGATCCGGCAGGCGACGGCCGCGGTCATGCCGGCGCCGGTGCCGATGTCCAGGACCCGGTGGCCCGGTCGTAGCCCTAGATGAGTAGTTCCGATTGTGGGGTTCTCAGATGAGGGGAGGGTGTCCAACATCGGGTTGTGACGACCGATTTAGACACCCTCTTGACGGCACTGTACGTGCATGTCGATGACCATTTGAAGACCCCGCGATGGCGTGGGCGGCCGCCTCTGCTGACCGACGCGGAACTGGTGACTCTGGCCGTGGCCCAGGCGATCCTGGGCTTTCACTACGAGGCCCGCTGGCTCCGCTTCGCCCACGCACATCTGCACGGACTGTTCCCCTACCTGCCCCAGCGCCCGGCCTACAACAAACGCCTGCGGGCTGCTCTGCCCCTGGTCAAACGGGCCATCCGTTCCCTGGCGGCGGACACCGACCTGTGGCTCGACCCCCTGTGGATCGTGGACTCCACCCCGGTCGAATGCGCCCGCTCCCGCGAGACCGTACGCCGCTCCGACCTCGCCGGCTGGGCGAACTACGGCTACTGCCACTCCCACTCACGTTTCTACTGGGGCCTGAAACTGCACCTGGTGTGCACCCCGGCCGGCCTGCCCGTCACCTGGGCCCTGGCCGACCCCAAGATCGACGAACGGCAGGTCCTGGCAGCGCTCATCGACGACGACCCGGACCTGGCCGCCACCCGGCCCGGCCTGCTGATCCTGGCCGACAAGGGCTACATCGCCGCCGAACTCGACCGCTTCCTCGCCGCCCGCGGCATCCAGCTGCTGCGACCCTCCTACCGCAACCGCGGCACCCCGCACCCGGCCGAACCCCTGCTCAAGACGGTCCGCCAGCTGATCGAGTCGGTCAACGACACCCTCAAGGGTCAACTCGACCTCGAACAGCACGGCGGACGCACCATCGACGGCGTCGGCGTCCGGGTGGCCCAGCGAATCCTCGCCATGACCTGCGCAATCTGGCACAACCGCGCCATCGGCGCACCCATCACCAGGTCACTGATCGCCTACGACCACTGAGCCACATCGGAACTACTCATCTAGTTCCTCCAGGAGGTTCGCGGTCATGCCGACCGTGCTGGCCATCGACGTCATCGGCCCGCCCGTCCGGGGACCGGGCAGGCGGTCTACGAGAGGTTCACCGGCGTGCTGGATCGCCACGCCGTCTCCGCTGTAGAGGACGCCCAGCAGTTCCTCGCGGTCCGCCTCATTGGCCCACTCCAGGAGATCCCAGCGCGGCGGCTTCTCGTCCGGCCGGCTGCGTCGGACGTACGCCTGTGGCATCAACTCCTCGCGGGGCAGGGCGAGGAGCGCCTCGCGGACCGGGCCGGGGTGCAGGTCACCGGCTTTCTCCAGCCGCTCGACCATCGCCGCCCTGGCAGCGGCGGAGGCGTCCGTGGAGGGTCGGGCGATGGCGGAGGGCAGTGCGTGATCGGACACCGGTTCAGGCCTCCTGATGATCGGGACGGGCAGGGAGAACGGTGCGGGCCTTCGGGCGGTACGACGGCACCGGTTGGGCGGGGTGTGGTTCAGCAGGCTGTGGGCGAAGGGGCTGGTTCTGGTGCACGCGGCATGGTGGTCAGCCGGCGCACCGGCGAGTACCAGAGGACCGCGACCGGAACGAAGAGCACGAGGGTGCCCGCGTACAAGGCGGCGGACACCGAGCCCCATGAGGCGAGCGCGCCGGCCGCCGCGGACGCGAACGGTCTGCTGCCGGACACCAGCCAGGTGGAGGTCTGCTGGGCTCGGCCCTGGAGTTCCGGCGGGCAGATTTGCTGCCGTAGTGAGCGCTGCGTCGTCCCGGCACACGCCGCGGAAGCCATCTGTATGGCGCCGGCGACCGCGAGCACCGCCAGCCAGTCGATACCTGGGGAGGCGAGGAGCAGCGGCACGGACATGGAGGGGCAGATGATGAACGCGCACACCAGCACTCGGCCTGGGCCCCACCGGCGCACGATCCGCGGTGCGTTGATCGCGCCTGCCAGGCCGCCGATTCCGGAGGCGCCCATGACCACGCCGAGTCCGACCGGGCCGGCGTGCAGGGTGGTCAGCATCCGGTAGGCCCAGAACGTCTGGATCATCCCGCTGCCGACTCCGGTCAAGGCCAGGCTCAGCACGAGGGGACGCACCAACGGGGTGCGGGCCACATAGGAAAGACCCTCCACGATCTCGCCCGTCATCCGCCGTCTCTTCGGCACGTTGCGCAGTGGGAGCGGGATGGGCCGAATCCGGCTCGCGCACCACGCGCTGACCAGGTAGGAGGCGGCGTCCAGGAGGAAGGCGCGCGCGGCGCCGAGGAGGGCGACGATGGCCGTGCCCGCGTACGTGCCGAGGGTGTCGGCCGCGCTGAAGGCGGCACCGACCCGGGAGTTGGCCGCCGGCAGATCGTCGGCAGCGACCAGTTGGGGGACGATGGCGATGGCCGCCGCCTGATGGATCACGTTCGACGCCCCCAGCGTCAGCGCCACCCCGTACAGCAGGGTGACGGACAGCTGTCCTGCGGCCGCGGCCGCGGGGATGGTCGCTACCACGACCGCGGCCACGAGATCGGTACCCACCAGCAAGCGCTTCTTGGCGTGCCGGTCGACGACGGCCCCGGCGGGCAGGGCCAGCAGGAACGTGGGGAGTTGGGCGAAGAGCGCGAGGGCCGCGATCTGGTCGGGACCAGCGTGCAGTTCCAGTACGGCCAGCGTGGGCAAGGCGACGGCGTGCGCCGATGTGCCCAGGAGGCTGGATGCCTCGCCCGACAGGTACGCGGTGAATGACCGATGTCCCTTCAGCGACATGACACACCTCGCGCCGATCGCGTGCTCCGGTTCGGACAAGACAGCGAGCGGGGGAGACGGGGGATACGACCGGCACCACCTGGCGAGCGCGAAAGAGGTGTTCGTCGAACGGCGAGGATCGAGCAGGGGCGAGGGACACGGTCGGGCGTCACGCGTATGCCCCCATCAGCCGGTCCAGAGCCCGTCGGCCACGGGCAGCGACCTGCAGATCGCCCTGTCCGGGCGCCCACCCCAGACAGCTCACAGCATCCAGCGCGGACAGGCAGGTCAGCGCGTGCTCCTCCTGCGCACTCAACTCGCGGCCGAAGCCACGGAAGAACGCCGGGCGCAGACCGGGCTCCTCGGACCACGCCCCGCAATACATGGCGACCAGGTCCTGGACAACGGCTCCGAACCGGGCCCGCTCGAAGTCCACCCAGGCCGTACGGCGGCCCGACCACAACATGTTCCTCTCCCACGCGTCGCCATGGAGAAAGCCCAGCAGCACCGGGCCGAGCACGAGCAGTTCCCCGGCCAGGCGCAGGACGAGCCGCCGTTCGGCACCGCTCACCCGGTCGCCGGCAGCCGCCAGGTGCTTCTCCGCTCCGTGCGCCGTACGACGCAGCGCCTCCTCGGCCTCCGTACGGTGCTCGCCTCGCAACTCACCAGCCTGGTGAAGCCGGGCGAGGAGGACTCCCGCCTGCCGGTAGGCCTCATGTCTCACGGCCGGGGGCACATCCAGCTCGGCGAGCGGCCGGCCGGGGATCGCCGTCAGCAGAAGGCCCAGGTGTTGCGCGCTCGACTCGATCAACTGGGGTGCGGAGCCCTGGCCGAGAGCCGGAACCGCGTGCCGGTAGGCGAAGGACTCCCGCCGGTAGGCCACCGGACCCGACGCAGCCTTCAGGAAGACATCGAGACGCCCGCCGAGCTCCAGATGCCACACGCGGGAGCCGGGCCGCGGATGTGAGACATCCCGTACGGCGGTGATCGGACCGACCTGGCGTCGTGCCCAGGCCCGGAGACCCGGGGGAGGGGGAGCGGCGTCGGTCATGCATCCCACCTCGACGACAGGCGTGCTGCGGATGCGAAGGCGCGGCGGGCGTCAACAGGACGCCGCAGGGCAGCGGACTGACCCACCTGGACAGGCGCCTCGAGATGTTCGAACGCGGGACGAAGGGCGGCGAGCACGGGCATGGGATTCACGGGTCCTCCTTGGAGACGGAAAGTGGGCACAGCAACCGGACAACGTGCCTGCTCATGGAACCGACACGGGCAACAGCGGGCGATGTTTCGAAGTTGAGTTCGACTGCGAGCTGGTCGGTCAGGGCGCGTCGGCATTGCGGCCCGCCCAGCGTCAGTTCGATTCAGTCGTCAGTGTCGGGAGGCAGCACAGTCAAGAGCAGTTGCCGTGGGCGGCCGATGACGCGTCCGGTACGTGCGCCGGCCGTGGACTGGTATGAACGCGAACGCGGTGGCCGCAGCCATGGGCCAGCTGCCGGATCTGCCGGGGAGCCGGTGGTGCGCGGCACGCCGTCTCAGCGAAGCGGTGGTAGCGATCCCCTGCGCGCAGATACCAAGAACTCGTCGTTGTCGCGGTGGTCGTCAACTGGATCCTCCGGATCTGCGGTGCCGTGCTCGGGGGATAGGGCTGCTGTCCAGACGGCAGCGAGGCGCGGGTTGGGGGGTGCGGAAGGAACCTTCGGTCACGGCACTGACATTCGGTGGGGTCCGGGGCTGTGATCCGGACAATCCGAGCGGCCGTTTGACGACGGGCAGACAGTGGCGCTGTGGCCCGATGACCTGGGAAGAATCCAGAAGAAAGGATTCTCGAACTAGGCTGCGGCACCGCGAAGTTGAGCGCTGACCAAGATGGCTTGAACTGCCCGAGACGGGGTGTCGCCCAGCACGCCGACCGGGATGGCGGACCCCTGAATTGGCACGTCGGCGGCTAGCATCAGCACCTTCGAGAACGGACGTCGATGTGGGTGATGTTGGTGCAATCCGTGCTTCGTTGGGACGACGCGCCTGCATGCCGTCGCGCGGCCGTGAACGGACGGCGGCTATCGGGGAGTTGACGAAGGAGCACTGTGGGCATTCCCGCGTCGCACATTCAGGGTGTTGTGACGGCCTACCTGTGTCGGCACCCCGAGGAACGGTCATCCGAGGATGGCGTCGATCTCGGTGATGCGAGCGGTGAGGCACTTGCGCCCGGCGCGGAGGGCTTAGTGGTCCGGTCCGTCCTCGTCGACGATCTCAAGGCCGCCACAGTCGGTTTCCTTGGCAAGTCAGCGTGTTGAAGGAGAACCTCGCCCCGCGACGTTCAGTACCTGACGCCGTCGGGGATCTTGAGCGGGCACCGTGTTGGGGGATCACCAGCGTTGTTGAGGCCTGCCTCGCTGGGGGGTCTGCTGCCTGACACCGGGCCTGGGCGAGCGTCACGCTTCCGGGAGGACTGTTCGAACTCGCTGACGCGTTGCTGTGTGCGGACGGGCCGGTGAGGACGCCGATGGATCTGACGCTGGTGGCCGAGCACCGGCGCGGGCACGGCGCCTGTACGACGCGCTGAACCGCGGGAACATCGACGTGCCCCGGCTGCGGCGGGTGCTGTCTGGCCTGCGCATGCCACAGGCCGCCGACGGAAGCCTGGTCCTCGCCGTCGACGTCAGCACCTGGCTCGGCTTCGACGCCCCGACTAGCGCGGAGCGTCTCTTCTGCCACGTCTACGGCAGCAGCGGGCGGACCTCGGATCAGTTCATCCCCGGCTGGCCGTACTCGTTCGTCGCGAACCGGCGACCTGCCATCCGCTCGACGTAGGCAAGATCGCGAAGCGACCGGAAGGCATCACCGAACGAAACCGGATCGGACCATAAAGAAAAGCTCAGCTCATTCGGGTAGGTCGTGTGCGTATTCGACGTAAAGAGGTGTGGCCACCACGGTTGCCTGCGCCGGAGGCTGATCATGAGAGGGCTTCGTGCTGGCTGCCAGCGTGACGCGCGCGTACCCGCGCACCCAAGCAGCGCTCTCGGGGCTTCGGTCACTCGCGCGCATGATCTTGCCGATGGCATAGTGACTTGACCTTGCGACGTCAGTCTCGTCCTCCGGCCGGGCGTGCATCAAGTACTGCATCTGGATGACCGCCAAGCGAAGGGCACTGCCGTGAAATCCTATGTTTCGCGGGTCAAGATCGGCTGTAGGCACATCAGAAAGTAGGTGATTGGCCGCACCATGAAGAAGTAGCCGGAAGCCGTGAGGGCCCAATTCATCGCCACGAGCCGACGAAGCCTCCAGGAACAGGACGGTGTCCCGAGCGACGACGATATTGCACGGGGCTTCGAAGTACACCCAGCGTCCCGCTCTGGCATCGGGATCTCCGTACCACAGGGCTCGTTCCTCAATGTGCTTGATCACGTCTGAGAGCTGGTCGGCCTTCCTCGGTTCAGTTCCGCTTTCCGCCAGCCCGACTTCCACACCACCAGCACCTGCTGGCGCCTCCAGCCGGAAGTTCGTGACCCGACGGCCGAACCGCGTCCAACGGCGTCCTGCTGGCACGAACTGGCGCAGCTTCGCATCCGACAGGTAAATCAATTCCTGCATCCAGTAGCCCCAATCAAGTGACACGATCCTAACCTCGATCTTTCGTGACGGTCTGCCGACGGAGTCGGCGGGCCGTTTCGCGTTCTGTGGCCATTGGCGGGCAGGCCGGTGGCCCGACTGACGTGTCGGGTGGGCGTGGAGTTCCACTGCTCCGGAGACGTGGTGCTGCTCGCAGGGACGGAAAAACTACTGGTCAGACTGGGTTGGGCAGATGGTCGAGCCGTCCGAGGGCGCTGGTGACGACATGGGCCCAGGGCCAGTGGTGAGCGAGGCGGAGGATCCGGCGGCGGCCGGTGGTGACGAGCTGTCCGGCCGAGCTGAACAAGCGGAGCCGCAGGCGGCGGGGCTCCCAGAGCCGGGCCTGGTCGTTCAGCGCAAGCATCGGCATCCAGGCCAGCAGGTCGAGTGCGATCTGGACGATCTCCAGCCAGACCCTGTTCTGCGCGGTGTCGTGCAGGGGCAGGTTCCGCAGGCCGGTCGCGCGGGCAGCCCGGACGCGGTCCTCGGCCCGTGCCCGCAGGCGGTGGCGGAGTTCGAGCTCGGCGATGGGCCGGCCGGTGGTGTTGGTGGCGAAGCACGTGATCCGCATGCCGTCGGCATCCGTGATCCTCAACTGGGCGCCTGGGTGCGGTCGTTCCTTCCGGACGATCAGCCGCATGCCCTTCGGCCAGCCGTCGAGCATGCCGCCGGTGAGTTCGGCGACCCAGGCCCCGTCGCGGATCTCTCCGTCCGGCTCTACGGCCGGCGTCCATGCCGCGAGCGGCACTGTGAGTACGGCCTGGTGGATTGCGTCGGTGATGGTCATGCCGACCGAATACGACAGCCACCGCCCGCGTTTCGCGAGCCAGGCCACGAACTCGTGGGTGCCGCCCGCGGAGTCCGTGCGGATCAGCGTCCGGCGCCCGCGCCGATAGGACTTGGGCAGCTGGGCCAGGGCCAGTTGGGTGGTCGTGATGTGATCGGCGGCGGTGTTGCTGCCAGCGTTGCCGGGCCGCAGCAGGGCGGCCACCGGCTCACCGGACCCGCCCGTGCCGTGGTCGACGAAGCCCATCAGCGGGTGATGGCCGAAGGTCTTCTTCCAGGTCGCAGCCGCGTCTTCCTTGTCGGAGTGCGCGATCACCAAAACGCCGTCCAGGTCCACGGTCACAGAACCGGTCGCATCCGGCGCCGACGTGTCAGCCAACTTCCATACATGTTGGCGCACTTGGGAGCGGGCACTGCGGATCGCGTTCAGGGCGCGTTGGCCGCCCGCTGCGAGCGTGTCGATCAGCCGGGAGACTGTCGGGTCCGAGGCCACCGGCCCGAACACGGCCGGCTCGGCCCGCAGCATGCCGATGTCGGCCAGGCAGTCGCCACCGAGGGCGACCGCGAGCGCCACGTCCAGCAGGATCTTGCCGGGATCGTGCACCGCCCGCGGCTTGCGCCAGGGCGCCAGAGCCGCAGATATCGCAGTATCCAGGCCCGTCTTGCGGACCGTCTCCACCAGCAGCACGGCCCCGGCCTGCGAGACCACTCCACGACCGCTGCCCTCGACGCGGACACGCGGGTACGACCCGATACGCTTCTTCACCTGAGAAGTGCTTCTTTCCACGGCACGATCTGGACCCTCGACAAGTCCTATCGTTCCAGGTCAGGAGCACTTCTCGCGTTCGTGATCAAGTCTCGGACAGACCACCTCGTGAAAGCGCGAGGTTAACAGGAGGCCGGCTGGTCCGGGTGAGCAACCGATGGCTCGGTGGCGCGCGGACGAGCGTGGCAGGTGTCGCACAGGGCGAGAATCCAGGTGCGGTGCTGGTCGCCGTGGAAGCGGGGCCGGCCAGGCTGGCCGCACTGTTCGCAGGTCTTCTCGGATGCGATTTCGGCTGCGTCGATAAGGGCTCCGGACCGGTCGGCGAAGTCTCCGTCGAACTCTCCGGATGCGTCGAAGCGGTCGCCGAGGTGGATGCGGAGTCCGCCGAGGCGGCTGGTGAGGGAGTCGAGTTGGTAGTCCGGAGCGAGAGTCGCGAGGTCCCAGTGCAGGCGCTGGAGCAGAGAACGCCAGCCGGGTCCCACGTCGGACAGCCGCGCTGGGATCTGCCGCTCTGCTTCGGTGCCGCCGCTCGTGGTCCGTCTGCTCATGGTGCCCACCATGCCGCACGCCACTGACAGCGCCTTCGCCGTGAGCTGTGGCTCTGGAAAATCTGACCTGGGGTGGGTGTGCTTGGGCCGTCGTGGAGGCAGTGCCGGCTGCGGGCTCCTGGGGAACCTGCGGGATCTTGGCCCCGGGAAGTGGTCCCATTCGCTAGTGGCTTTGTAGGTGAGAGTTGAGGCCAGTAGTAGGTCAGTTCTGACTCCAGTGGTGTCGGTGGACAGATGATGTCGGTGAGTTCTGACTCCACTTGAGGGCTTGTGGTGGGAGTATCGGGGTGCATCGGCTAGCGCTGGGTGGCTCAAGTGCCCGTTTCGAAGGTCGAGTTGTACGCGGCGATACGCCATGACGCTCGGGCCGAAGGGCTGTCCAGCAGGGCTTTGTCGGCGAAGTACGGGGTGGGCCGCAGGACGGTGGCGCTGGCGCTGGAGTCGGTGTGGCCGGCGCCGCGCAAGCAGCTTCCGCCCCGGATCTCGCGCCTGGACGCGTTCAAGGCGACGATCGACCAGATCCTGCGGGAGGACCTGGACGCGCCGCGCAAGCAGCGGCACACCGTCAAACGGGTCTTCGACCGGCTGATCGACGAGCACGACGCCCGGGGCATCACGTATTCGATGGTCCGCGCCTACATCGCCCTGCGCCGTCCGGAGATCCGAGTGGAGGAGGGCCGCGGTCCTCCGCAGGCGTTCGTGCCGCAGACCCACCGCCCCGGCGACGAGGCGGAGGTCGACTTCGGGGACGTGTGGATCCACCTGGACGGGGTGCCCACCAAGGTGTTCCTGTTCTCGCTGCGGCTGTCGTTCAGCGGGAAGGCCGTGCACAAGATCTTCGCTTCGTGCGGGCAGGAAGCATTCCTGGAAGGCCACGTCCACGCACTTCAGGTGCTGGGCGGCGTGCCGCGCGGCAAGGTCCGCTACGACAACTTGCGGGCCGCGGTCAGCCAGGTTCTGGGCCGCACCCGGGGCCGGGTGGAAAGCGACCGCTGGACGGCGTTCCGCTCGCACTTCTCGATCAACAGCTTCTACTGCAATCCCGGCATCGAGGGCGCCCACGAGAAACCTGTGTCATCACACTGCACCTCATCGGGTCGTTGCGGAGTGTTCGGGGTCCAGGACGTGTCGGCGTGGCCGGCCGATGACGGGCCGGACCAGGTTGGGGCCGGGCAGGGGGTAGAGGTACTCGCCCTTGTCGTTGGCCAGGACGCCGGTGATGATGCCGTCGCGGCGCCAGTGCTTGACGGTCTGGAAGTGGACGCCGAGGTGGCGGGCGAGTTCGGAGACGGTCAGCATCCCGGCGTCGAGCAGGCGTTGGCGGTGGCTGCGTAGCTGGTAGGCGTTGCGCAGGTGGACGATCATGCCGCGGGTGAAGGGTCGGCCCATGCCGCTGGGCAGGCCGCGCTCGTTGAGGATGTCGGCGCTCTGGGCGTCGGTGTGCTCTTCGAGGAGTTCGTCGAGGGCTGTGACGACAGTGGGGTCGGTCTGGCGAAGTTCCCAGGCGGTCAGCGGGCGGGGCAGGGTGAGCTGGTGGCTCTGGCCGCCGCGCAGGACGACACCGACGGTGATGTGGTCGGTCTTGGTGAGGGTGACGTCGGTGACCAGGAGCCGGAGCATGCGCTTGCGTTCCCGCATCGGGGTGGCCGGGTCGTTCCAGAGCCGGGGGAAGTCGGCGGCCAGCGCGGTGATCTTTGCGCGGGTCTCGGGCGAGAGCGGGCCAATGGCGGTGTTCTTCGCGTGCTCGTACTCGTCGGTGGCATCGGCGAGTTCGCGTAAGGCGTCGTTCCAGTCGGCTTCGAGTGTGTCGGCGACCAGCCGGTTGGCGGGATCGACGGCCAGGTAGCGGCGCCTGGCGAGGTCGGCGCGGTAGCGGGCGCGTTCGACGCAGGATGCGCGGAGCCGGTCGGCTTCCTCGGCGCGGGCGGCCAGCTCATCACTCACCCGCAGGGCGACTTCGAGGGTGAGCGGGGTGAGGGTGGTCAGCAGCAGCTCGCCGACGGCGGCGTCGATCTGGTCGCCGACCATGGTCTGGCAGATCGGGGCCGCGTTGCGGATCCCTTCGAACTGGCAGAGGTAGATCGGTTTTCCGGTGCCTTTGTAGTGCTGGTAGCGCACGGTCATCCGGCGGCCGCACTTGCCGCAGGAGACCATGCCCTGCAGCAGCGCGGTGCCTTCCCGCGGTGGGGAGGCTTTGCGGTCGGTGCCGTGGGCGGCGGCGAGTTCCGCGAGCCGGGTCTGGTTGGCCTCGAACTCCGGCCAGGTCAGGTAGCCCGGATGGGCATCGGTGATCAGCACCGTCCACTCCTCGCGCGGCAGGACGTGGCTGATGGTCTTGCCGCCCGGACCGCGGCGTTGATGTCGGCGTCCGTAGAAGAACGCGCCGGCATAGCGCGGGTTGTGCAGGATCTGCAGGACCCGGTGGTGCTGCAGGATGCCCCAGGTCAGCTCGTCCTTGTTCGGGCCGGTGCGGATCCGGCGGGGGAACTTCAGGCCCTCGTCGGCGAACGTCTTGACGACGGCATAGGCGGAGCCGGTCGCGGCGAACGTGGCCAGCAGATGCCGGATGGCCTGCTGGATGGAGGCGTCCGGGTCCAGCACCACCCGCTCGGCGTGGTCATAGACGAGGCCAACGGGCAGCGGCTGGACCAGCTCTCCGCGCCTCGCTTTGGACAGTACTCCGCCTCGAAGGCGGGCCTTGAGCAGGTGCAACTCCGCTTCTGACATGGTCCCCTTGAGGCCGAGGAGCAACCTGTCGTTGAAGTTCCCGGGGTCATAGAGGCCGTCTTCGTCCAGGATCAGCGTGCCGGCCAGCGCGCAGATCTCCAGCAACCGGTGCCAGTCGGTGTTGTTGCGGGCGAGGCGGGACACTTCCAGGCCGAGGACGATCCCGGCGTGTCCCATGCCGACCTCGGCGACCAGCCGCTGAAAGCCGTCCCGGCCCTCGGCGGAAGCGCCGGACTGTCCCTGGTCAGTGTCGATCACGACGATCTGGGAATGTTCCCAGCCCAGCGCGACGGCCCGGCCCCGCAGGGCGTACTGCCGCTGGGTGGACTCGGTGTTGTTGATTACCTGTTTGAGGGTGGACTGCCGGATATAGAGGTAGGCGTCACGCTGCAGATGTTCGCGGGTCACCTTGCCCGCCGCGGCCGTCGCGTCCATGGATGCCGTCCGCTCCTCGTGCTTCTCGTGTCGTTCGTTGCGTGCGTTCTTCGGGCGGGTGGAGATGTGCCAGGGCCATCGCGGCCAGGACCCGGACGAGTTCGTCGCCGTCGCGGGCCAAGCCGGCCGGCGCCTGCCTCTCGTGGCCGGGTCGGCCCCGAGGCTCGGGCAGGGACCGCCAGGCCGCGGCCCAGGCGGCCATGCCCTTGCCGACGAGCACGCCCCAGCCCAGCCGCCAGCCGCCGCCCGTGCCGTCGGCCGCCGCGGTCCGCAGTTCCTCATAACGGGCTGTGGCCGCTGCGGCGTCCGCGGGTCCCGTAGTCGCAGGGCTGTCAGCTGCAGCTTTTGGAGGACTCCTGAGTGCGTGCGGCCGCGCGTCGGGCCAGGGCCCGCTCGATGGAGCGCGGGTGGACACTCAGGCCGTACTCGCCGGCGACGGCGACGGCCAGGTCCCCCGAGCGCAGAGACGGCTCGGCGGCCAGCCGTGTTTCGACGTACTCCATCACTTCGTCGGTGAGTTTGCGCGGCCCCTTCGGGCCGGGCTTGCCCGGCACCAGCGCGGCCGGACCGCCCGCGTCGAGTGCGGCCACGGCGTCGTAGTAGACCTGCCGGGAGAACCCGAACTCCCGCACCGCCCGGGCCGCAGGCACCTTGTCCACCCGCACCCGGCGCACCATCTCGTACTTCACCTGCACCAGATCCCGCGGATCGCAGAACGGCGAGGCGGTGAACACCACATCGACCACGGCCTCCGGCCGCGGGTTCAGCGTCCGCGTCGCCCTCAGCGCGTCCTCTTTCGGATCGCTCGTCGCGTTGCCGGCCATGCCGCCTCCCTTGCTCGCCTGCTGCCTCAAGAATTGCGTCGCGGCCGACCACAGCCAAGAGCGCACAGAGGCACCGGATCACGTATCTGTGCAGGCCAGTTGGTATGGCGTGCGCTGTCTCGCTCACCGTGCGCCGGACACGCCCCCACCACTGCGGCGTGAATCCCAAGGCAGTCACGGCGTCATCTCCTGGGCACTCGCACCGCGGCCGTCGAGATGGTCGATCAGGTCGGACAGGGCAAGAAGATCCTCGGTGCGGAACGGGCTGCGGCCCGCCGCGAGGACGACGAAGGGGTCCTCGCCGCCCGCATCGGTCCACGCCGTCGGCGCGGACAGCACCTCTCCCGCCTCGTCGCGGAAGTACACGCGGTCCTCGCCCCAGTTCTTGCGCCGCACGACGAACGCGTACGACCGGCCGTGCCACGGATGGAACGGGTGCGTGACCGTCACAAGTCGCTCCGCACCATGCGGATCAGGAGCATTTGACGGTTCGGGATAAAGGTGGCGTCGAGGGGCAGATCGGCTGGTTCCGCAGGAACCACCTGGTCCCCGTCCCGAAAGTCGCCTCGCTGGCCGAGCTGAACGCGATGGTGGAGCGCTGGGACAGGGAGGACGACGCCCGCCGGATCATGCAGCGGGCGCTGACCATCGGTGAGATGTTCGCCGTCGAGCGCCCGCTGCTGGTGGCGCTGCCGGAGGAGGAGTTCGAGACCGGGCTGGTGTCCTCGCTGCGGGTGAACCGCTATGGCCAGGTCAGCGTGCGCACCAACCACTACTCGGTACCCGTGCGGTTGATCGGCCGGATGGTGCGGGTCGTGCTGCACGCCTCCGAGCTGGTGGTCTACGACGCGCACAAGGAAGTCGCCCGGCACGAGCGGCTGATCGCCAAGGGCGGTGCCCGCCTGGAGCTGGACCACTACCTGGAGGCGCTGGTCCGCAAGCCCGGCGCGCTGCCCGGGGCGACCGCGCTGGACCAGGCACGCTCGGCGGGCAAGTTCACCCCGGTCCACGACGCGTGGTGGCAGGCGGCCTGCAAGGCCCACGGCGACGCGGAGGGCACCCGGGCGCTCATCTCCGTCCTGCTGCTGCACCGGCACATGGTCCACGAGCACGTGGTGGCCGGGATCGCGACCGCGCTGCGGGCCGGCGCGCTGACCGCCGACGCGGTCGCGTTGGAGGCCCGCAAGTGGGGCGAGGCCGACCAGGGCGCCGACCAGCCGGCCGACCAGGACATCCCACCGCGCCGGGTGGACGGCGGGGCGACGGTGACCTCGCTGACCGAGCGGCGCCTGGCCGCGCTGCCGCCCGACCCCAGGCCGCTGCCGTCGGTGGCCGCCTACGACCAGTTGCTGCGATTCCGCCGGCGTCCCGCCGACGGCCAGGCATACCAGGAAGAGGCACCGTGACCGCCAAGCGCAACCGCGGACTGACCGAACAGGCCGCCGACACCGCCGTGGACCAGGCATGCCGGATGCTCCGGCTGCCCACCATCCGCACCCAGTACCCCGAACTCGCCGAAGCCGCCGGCCGCGACCAGATGACCTATCGCGGATTCCTGGCCGAACTGCTGCTGTCCGAATGCGACGACCGGGCCCGCAGGCGTTCCGAACGCCGGATCAAGGCGGCCGGATTTCCGCGCGAGAAGTCGATCCGGCAGTTCGACTTCGACGCCAACCCCGTCATCGACCCGGCAGCCATCCACACCCTCGCCAAGTGCGACTGGGTCAAGAAGGGCCTGCCGCTGTGTCTGATCGGCGACAGCGGGACCGGGAAGTCGCACCTGCTCATCGCGCTGGGCACCGAGGCGGCGATGCACGAGTACCGGGTGAAGTACGTGCTGGCCACCAAGCTCGTCAACGAGTTGGTGGAGGCCGCGGACGAGAAGCTGCTGGCCAAGACCATCGCCCGCTACGGCCGCGTCGACCTCCTTTGTATTGACGAATTGGGCTATATGGAACTTGACCGCCGCGGGGCGGAGCTGCTGTTCCAGGTTTTGACAGAGCGTGAGGAAAAGAATTCTGTGGCGATCGCCTCCAATGAATCCTTTGGAGGGTGGACCAAAACCTTTACGGATCCACGGCTGTGCGCGGCCATAGTGGACCGGTTGACGTTCGGCGGGAACATCATCGAGACCGGCACCGACTCCTACAGGCTGGCCGCGACCCGCGCCCGCGCCGCACAGCAGGCCGCCGCGGTCGCCGCGGGCTGACGAAGACGGCCCCGTCCTACCGGGCCGGGCGCGGCGGTGGCTTTTCGGCCGGCCGGAGAGGCGTGGACGTCATCCGGGAAGCCACGCGTCCTGCCACTGGTGGTGCAGTTCGAAGGGCAGCGCGAGGACGCGGAGAGTCTGTTCGGCGAAGACAGGGTCCAGCGGCCACTTCGGATCCCGCGGGTTCTGGCAGCGGATCCGCTGTTCGCAGTCGTCCAACTCCGACCGGAGCGCCAGGGCCCGGTCAAGTATCTCTCTCGGGACGGGACAGGCGCAGCCTTCGAGCACGGCAGTGCGCGGTCCCGGCTCTCCCGAGGCGACGGCCTCGCAGGCCAGCTCGTGGAACAACTCTGCATGCACTGCGGTCTCTGCCAGCCGAGCCCCCACGAAGGCGATCAGTTCGGCCGTGCTCGGTTTCGCCTGCATGTGTCCTCCCAGGCCGCAGAACCACAGCACTCGTCGCATCCGTGTTCCCACAAAGCTAGGCCCCGAACATAGCGCCCTCGAACACCTGCACCTGCCGCGGCGGGGCCGCCAGGTGGAGTCATTTCTCACCTACAAAATCAGGTCCCCCAGGCACCGGGTGGAGTCAGAACTGACCTACAAGTGGAGTCCACCGTCACCTACGAAGCCACTCAGGAATCGCCTCATCGGCCGGCCTCATCGGCTTCGATCCTGGCCGGATCAAGGTCGACCCAGGGGATGAGGTGGTCGGAGCCGGCAAGAGCCGCCTTACTGTCCTGGACGCCGTACGCCACCAACGCCGGGGCGACGGGGCGGGTGGTGAGGACCAGGTCGATCCGGCGTTCGCCGAACGGGTCGGGGTCGCCCTGGCCATCCTTCCAGTGGCCGACCGTGGCATGCCAGGGCACGCCCAGGTGGGCGGCGGCGTCGACCATGTAGCCGCGACGCAGCAGGAGTTCGGTCTGGCGCCGGTCGGCCAGCTGCTCCCCTCCGATAGTGCCTTCCTGCACCTGGTATTCGAGATCGTCGTGATCCTGCTCGGCGTACACCTCATGGTCGTAGTAGCGCAGGGCCCCGTCGGGGCCGGGTACTTGGGCAGCGGACACGGCGTTGAAGTCCCCGACGACGAGGGCGGGTATCACACCGCCAGGGCGGCGCAGGATGCCTTTGATGCGCCGCGCCTCTTCTGCGCGCCAGTTCGGGCGGAAGGGATCGCCCTGATAGGCGACCATGGTGAGGGGTTCGGCGGCTCCGACGTCGAAGGCGACCGTGGTCAGCCCGTGCCAGAAGTCCGGGGCGCCAAGAGGTCGGTAGCTGCCCGGCACGACGCCTGCCGCATCGGGGCGCCACAACGCCGCCGTGTACCAGGCCCGGTGCACGTTGGCGGCCATCGCCACCCCATAGGGGCGTCCGGGAGTGGCGGGGACGGCGGCGGTCAGTCCGCAGTCCTCGGCGAACGCTGTGATCGTCTGGGCGGCGACGGCATGCCACTGGTCGGGCGGCGTTGCCGCCTCGTCGACCACGACCTCCTGGAGACCGAGCAGGTCGGGTGCGAGTTCCCGCACGGCCGTGACGCGGTCGTTCCATGCGGTGGTGCCACGGGCGGCGAGGCTGAGTTTGTAGGCGTTGAAGTTGCCGGCACGTATGGTCACGCGGTCTCTCCTGATGGTTGGTTGGATACGCCCGCAGGCCGTCACGGCGCGATGGGCGGGCTCTGGTCGGCGAAAGGCGTGAAGTGGGCGGGCGTGTGGTCGATGGGCAGGCCGGGACGCCAGGCGGTGAGGATCTGCGCGCTGCACACGAACAGTCCTGGTGGCAGTGCGTCCAGGGGCCACCAGCGCCAGTTGCCGACGCTCTCGCCCTTCTGGTCGGCGGGGGTTCCCTGCCAGGTGGTGACGACGGCGCCCACCGTCATGCGGACGACATCGCCGGCATGGTCGAGGAGGGTGGCCCGTCTTGGCCGCCGCCGGGCGATGCTGCAGCGCCGTACTTGTCGACGACCGGGTGCGGGTCTTCCCGCGGTACATCGACGACGCGGCGCAGTTCCTCCTGCGGCAGCGCTGTCCACAGCAGCCGCAGATCGTGGTGGACGGCGGGGGCCACGGGCCTGCCCGGTGCGTTCGTGCCGTCCAGGAACTCGCGCAGTCCGATGTCCCCGTCCCTGGCCATGGTGTACGGCGGAACCGAGTGCCGGGACAGCACCAGCGCCCCCGGACCGGCGGCCCCGGCCGTGAACAGACGTCGTACGTCGTGGAAGTGACGTTCCTGAAGGCTGCCGATGTCGATCACGCTCGGGTTCTCCGGGACGGGACTGCCCTGGAGCAGGGTGAGCGGGACGGTGGCACGGTCGTGCACCAGGACATGGGCCGCCGCGTACAGCAGGGTCTGTTCGTCGGCGGTGGCGCCGCCCTTGCCGGCGAGGCGTTCGACGACAGCCGCCCGCCGGGCGGGGGTCAGCGTCCGCACCAGATCGCCCAGCGCGGCCACGACATCGGCCGACGGAAGCGTGCCGTACACCCCGTAGCGGCCCGGCGTCAGGTACGACAGGAGCCGGCCGAGACCGCGGGCGAGCAGGTCGGTCTCCGCTTCCACGGCGGGCCCGGACAGACGGTTGACCCAGCAGCCGAGGGAACCGGCCAGCACGATCTGGAGGTGGGGCGCGCGGCTGCCCGCCTCGGCCAGCCGGGACGCCATGCGCACGGCGGGAAGGACATAGCTGAGCGCCCGGAGCGGCACGGTGGTGCTGGCGCCGTACACGATCCGCAGCACCAGCGGGGCGCGGACGGCCTCGCCGACGGTCCGCAGCAGGGGGGCGACTCCGTGGTCCGGCAGCCCCTGGAGGTAACCCGAGCGTCTGGCCTCGGCCCCGATGACCGCGTTGAGTACGCGCGGACGCAGCCGGTTGACCTCACCGGCCTCCTGCGCGTCGGCACACGGCGGGAGGGTACCCAACACCTCGCGGACGTCCGAGTCGGTCAGCGGACGGGGTTCCTTGCCAGGTCCCAGGACGGGCACCCCTCGCAGGATGGCGGTGAGGAGATTCGTCTGTTTCTTTCCCAGGGGCGGCATGGGATGGCTCTGGGGCTCGTCCAGCACGGTGACGAGGCTGTGTGTCACAGATGGTCCTACCTTTTTAAGGGTGGTTGCTCTGGTTATTCGTAAGATCGGAGGGCCCAGGGGCTCTGTGTATGGCTGTCACTGATACGCCCGGTTCGCCGGCTCACAGGATTTGGCCGCCCGGAGCTCCGCGATTCCGGTGGTGTCAGCGGGAACCTGTGCAGGTCCAGGCGCTATCACCGCGGGCTGCTGCGGAGCATGTATTTCGGCGACGGTCAGCATCACAACCTGTCCCGCCTCCAAGACCTACCGCCAACGCAAGCGCAGCGAGGGGGAAGGGCTCAAGCAGGCCCTGCTTGAGTTCGCGCGCCGGCGCCTCAACGTCCTGTGGGCGATGGTCACGCTCTTTTCTCCGGGAACTCCATTCCGAGGGCCATTAGTTGCTGATGCCGCTCTGGCTTGAGTTTGCCCCGCCGGTACTTCTGGACGCAGGTGTTCATCCAGATGCGTGGGCGAAGGAGGATCGGCTTCTCGATGATGTAGCTGCCCGGGATGTTCAGGTGCCCGTGCCGGGACTTGAACTCGGCGACTACTTTGATGTGCAGGTCCCAGCGGTACTGCAGCGAGTCCCAGACAAGACCTATGCGGTCGAGTGTCTTGTGCTGCTCGGGAGTCAGGCGGTCCGGGTGGGAGCGGAAGCTGGAGACCTGCTGACCGATGTTCCGACCGCGCAGGGCGTACGTCTGGGGTATGTCGAGGTGGCCGTTCCAGATCATGAACTCGCGGCAATCTGAGACGAATTGATTCCAGACATACTCTGCCCTGTCCCAGATGAATCCCTCCGCGTTGAGCGCCTCGACCTTGGCTTCTGGAACTTGGCCGTTGCTGTAGGAAGTGCGCAGGGTGGCGCATATATTGCCGAGCGTGTACTCGCGGTCTCCCCTCTTGGCTGTGTAGGTCTTCGGGACGTTCAGGTGCCCATAATCCTTCTTGAATTCCCTCAACTCGTGGATCAGTTCCTGCAGTTTCTGCTCGGGAACTGACCACGTCATCCCGACGGCCTCCCACTCCTCGATCTGGGAAGGAGAGAGCTTTCCCAGCTGGTGCAGTTTGCGCAGGTAGGCGACCCAACGGCCCAGGCCCAGTCCGGTGGAAGTGCGGTAGTCGTCATGGACACGGAGGTCGCCGTGTTCGCCCCGGTAGATTTCGGCGGCCTGGAGGTATTCGGGCCAGACGGTGGTGGCCGCGCGTACGGTCCGCACGGTGATGGCGTCGGCGAAGTCCGGAGGGACGGGAATACCGGTGACGGACAGCCAGTCGGGCAGCTCGCTCTCGGTGCTGGCACCGAGACGGACCCTTCCCCCAACGGTGGGGGTGGCCAGGGACCGGCGGGCGGTTTCGAGGTGCCGGTGCAGCGTCTCGTCGTGTGAGGCGAGGGCCCGGACCGTCTGCCAGACCGCGCTGAAGGGGGTGGAGCTCAGAGCGGATTCGGGGTCCTGGTCCTCCTGGAGGAAGACCGGCACCATGATGGTCGCTGTTTTGGGTGTGCTGCGATCGGTGAGCCGCATGGCTCGGCCGGTCCCCTGGATGGTGTCGATCGTGCTGCGCGGGCAGAGGAAGCAGACGGCGTCCACGGCGGGGACGTCGACTCCTTCAGACAGGACGCGGGCGTTGGAGACGACGACCAAGCCGTCTTCCTGTCTGGCGAGCTTGTCCAGCGCCCTTCGCCGCTCGGCGGTTGTCTGGCGGCCGTGGACGTGCTCGGCGGCCAAAGCCGTAGGGCGCTGGTCGGGGGGCAGAAGGGCGTGGGCGTGAGGCAGGAGGGTGGCGAACCATTTCGCCTCGGCGATGGTGGCGTGATAGGTGATCATGCGGCGGATGCCGTGTTCGTGGGCGGCGCGCAGCACAGCGAGTTGCTTGGCAAGCATGGGGGCCGCTACGGCGGTCCTGCCGATGCGCAGGAAGGCGTCGTCCCGGCCGAGCAGTTGATGGGCCTCACTGTTGGTGACGACGGGGACCACAAGGCGGTAGCGGGCCAGCAGGCCGAGGTCGATGGCGGTCGCGAAGGGCAGCCGGTAGGCGACCGGACCGTACAGGCGCTCGTCCGCCATGCTGATGACGTCGTCGCCCTCGTTGTCGAGGATTCGGGGAGTGGCGGTGAGATACAGGCGGCGTCGCGCCGTGATGATGTCGTCGTAGTGGATGGCCGCCCAGGCTTTTCCTGCGGTGCCTGCGGTGCGGTGGGCTTCGTCGATCACGGCGATGTCCGGAGGCGCCATGCGGTACTGGGCCTGGGCCTGGGCCAGGATGTGGAGACTGGCGTAGGTACACGCGACGGTGACTGCACCGGGGCCTGCGGCGAGATCGGCTAACTGGGCGGCTTCGTTGGCGACTTGGGTGTCGGTGTCAGCGAGTTCGCCTTGCAGTCCGGTGCGTTGGGCGGAGAGGACCTCGCTGTCCGAGCAGACCGCGATGACGCGCCCTAGCCGGTGCCGACCGAGTTGACGTGCCCATTCCGTCATCGTCTGCCGGACCAGTTCCAAGGTGGGAACAACCACCAGGCGGCGTTGGGAACCGGCGTCGGCGACGCGGCCCGCGACTTCTGCGCCTACCCGCGTCTTGCCTGTCCCGCACGCCATCACTGCGGTGACCCTGCTGGAGTCGACCAGGCTCTTGGAGAGGGTTTCCACTGCTTCCTGCTGGTGTGCGAACAGCGGTGCAGGGGTCTTGAGCGGGTCCATTATCGGTCTGTTCCTCGGTCATGTGGGAGAGGGATCGGAAGAGGCTCGTCCAGCGGTGAAGCGTCGCTGCCCGCCACCGGAGCTGCGTCCATCGGGTGCCGGACGAAGGTTTGGGCCCGGAGGGTCCCGTCTTTGTGTCGGGGGCGTCCGGGCTACGCGGCGGTGGTGAGGATGCCGTGCACGGAGGTGAGGTCGAAGGTGGCGATGACGAGGGCGTGGTCGGTCACCCGGCGGACGTCCTCGTTGTCGACGACCTCGATGCGCCGGAGGGCCGGCGCCCAGTCGGGTGTGGCGACTAGCCAGTCGATGCGTTGCGGCGGTCCCTGGTTCTTGCGCTTGAGGCTGGCGGTGGGGGCCAGAGCCCCGGGCTGCCGCAGAACGGTGCCGGCGTGGTGAGCAAGGTCGGTGAAGACTGCCTTCGGGCCGCCGGTGAGGATCTCGCTCGGGCGTGTATCGCTTACACGTACGCCATTTCGCTCAATCGTGCGATGTTGGTAGTGGACCCGGTCGTCGACCTCCGCCCAGACCAGCGGCTCGCTGACCTCGTCGGCGGTGCGGTGCGGGTAGCTGTTGGCGTCCATGCCCATCAGGGCGGTGCGTTCGTGGTCGGCCAGGGTGGTGAGCCGGCGGGCCTCGGTGGCGCGCAGGTCGGGATCGAAGTGGCACAGGTGGCCGGATGCCAGATGAAGTGTCCTGGGGCAGCCCTTGAGGCGCACCTGGACGTGGCAGATCGCCTTCCACGGCAGATCGTGATCGGTTTGGGCGACGATCTCGAACAGATGCGGATCGACCATCACACCGGTCGGATTGCGGCTGCGGCCTTCGCGTGGAGCGACCATGAACGGGAACAGGCCGCCGAGCGCGGTCGCCTCCTCGAACAGGGCACGTTTGCCATGGTCCCAGGCCCCGGTCAGTTCCTGGCGGAAGACGATGTGCGGCTTGTAGGAGGCGAGGATGCGGTGCGCCAGACGACGCATCGCGCCGCTGCCTCCATTGTGCTCAAGGTTCCAGCAGGCAACACGCAGTTCAGTGCAGTCGCAGGTCAACGGGCCTCCTTCATATGGTGTGAGCAGGGTGTGCGCAGGGCGCGCAGATCGACGCGTCGCGCGTTGAAGCCGCTCGGCGCCTGGTGGGCCGGGCCGGTGCGTCAGGTCGCGAGGCCGAAGCGGGCGCGGTAGATCTCGACGACGGCGTCGAGGTCGTACGTCACGACCACGGTGTGGTGATCGGACAAACCCTTCATGTCGACGACCTCGACACGCACAACGGCGGGCAGCAGGAAGTCGGTGGTGACGACGCGGTCGACCCGGTGGGCCGGCCCGTGGCTCTCCGAGGCGTCCACGGTGGGCGCGACCGCGGCCAGACCGGGTCCGCCGGGCAGGAGAGCGCTGTGGCGGGCGGCGTCCTCCAGATGGGCGGTCAGCAGAGTCCGGTCCGGGAGGGAGTCCATGACCCGCCGGCCGGGGGAGATCTCGTAGCTGCGGTGCGCCCGGTGCTGGGGATCCTTGATCTCCGCGAGGGTGGGGATGGGCAGCTCCCCGGGAACGAGGCGGTCGGGGTCGACGTAGCTGTTGAAGTCGATGCCGATGGCGAGGACCGGCAGTTTCCGTTCCACCTCGCCGTCTGGCGTGGGGTAGATCTCGGCCTTGTCGGCGAACCGGGTGACGTCGTCGGCCTGGATCGATCTGAGTGCTGGGGAGTTGTAGGACAGGTGTGCAGAGCCTGCCACCAGGTCGATGTTGTCGGTGCCGCGCACCCGGAGGGTCATCGCGGTGGGTGGCATCAGCCAGTTCGGCCAGTCGGTGTCCCACAGCATGACCTGTTCGAAGACGTCCGGGTCGTAGTAGAGCGCGGTGGCCGACTTGGGGCCCAGGTCCCCTTCAAGGCCGCCGAGGATGCGCTTGGAGGCGTTGAACAGCTTGTTGCCGCTTCCTCTGGGAGCGTGACCGGGGTTCTCCTGCCTGCACAGGATCGTCGGGCGCAGCTGTGCCAGCCGCTGATGCATGGCGAGCCACTTCTTGTAGTCGCCGTCGCCGTTGCGTTCGAAGTTGCAGCTGACGGCGGTGATGTGCCGAGGCATGGTCATGGCCTTCCTTGGAGGTGCTGGCGGGGTGTGGAGTCGGGGTCGATCAGGGCGGTGCGGGTCATGACGGTCCTTGCCGCCATCAGCCGGCGGTGGGAGTGGCAGGAGCGGTCTTCGGCACGGTGCGGCATGTGGTCGGGGTCGACGTAGCTGTCGCAGTCCATGCCGATGGCGAGGACCGGCAGCTTCCGTCCCACCCATCCGTCGGGGGCCAGGCAGATCCTGACCTTGTCGGCGAACCGGGTGACGTCGTCGGCCTGGATCGACCTGAGCGGTGGGGAGTTGTTTGTCGGTGCCGCGTACCCGGAGAGTTATCGCGGTGGGTGGCATCAGCCAGTTCGGCCCGTCGGTGTCCCACAGCACGACCTGCTCGAAGACGTCCGGGTCGTCATGGAGCGCGGTGCACGCCTTCGGGCGGAGGATCTGCGGTCAGCTGGGTTCAGGGAAAGGGTCCCGCTGTGTCGGGTTGGCCGGTGGCGGTCTGGCCTGCCGGCCAGGAGGGGAAGGTGGGCAGGATGTTTCCGGTTTCGTCCTGGTAGGCGGTGTCCACCAGGGTGTGGAAGCGGCGGGTGTACGCGTCGCCGGCCGCCTGGGCGCGTGAGTCCCCCGTACGCTGGTCCACCATTTCTGGCCGTCTGGGGTGGCGAACAGGGAGATTGCCGCGCCGTGGACGCCGTCCGCGGAGAGCGCCCCGACGCGGAACATCGCCTCCCAGGCCGAGACCCACGCGTTGCGGTGGAGGTGGAGGCGTCGTTCGGCCGGCTCCAGTGGGCCGAGGCTTCCCCAGATGGCCCGGAGGCCGGGGCGTTCGACCTGTGCGGCGAGGAGGCGCTGGTGGAGGTGTGCGGCTTCCAAGACGGTTCGGTCGCGGTGGCGGCGGTGGGTGAGGACAGTGTGGGTGATGGCGGTGCCGGCGAGGGCGAGCAGTGCGGCGCTCGTCAAACGGCTGCTGTGCATAAGGGAGTTGGTTTCCTTCCTGGTGGTGGAGGTCAGGCGGGTATCGGGCTGTTCACGAGGCGGGAGAGGTGGTGGTGGACGGTGGCTCCGGTGAGGGCGAGGTGGTGCAGTTGGGCGAAGGCGGCCTTGTAGCGGAAGGTCTGGGCGTGTTGTTCGAGAACGATGGGCACGGTGGTGAGGGGCAGGACGACCTTGTGGTCGTCGAGGATCACGAAGGGTTCCAGGGGGAGTTCGGCCGGTGTGCGGGCGGCGCTGAGGGGGATCAGCCCGAGCGACACGTCCGTGCCGGGGTTCAGGAGTGCCATCAGGTGGGTGATCTGGGCGGACATGACATCGGGCGAGCCGACCTGGTGATGGAGGGCTCCCTCTTCGAGGAGGACTGTCGCCTTCACACCGCCTGGCAGGTCGGCTTCGTCGTGGCCGCCTTCTCGGGCCCATGGACAGTTGCGGACCGCTTCCCGGTATTCACGGGCCTGTAAGGGGCCGGGGACGAGGGTGGAGGCGTAGATCTGGATGTGGCGTGCTGTCTGCCAGGACGCGATCGGTGTGGCGGGCGGGCGCCAGACCCGGCGCGGTCTGGTCGGGGGTGAGGCCGGGGCGGGCAGCTCAGCGCGGGGCGCCGTGGACGGTCCTCTCGTGACGCGGACGGCCTGGTCGGCGTCGGTGCGTGGGGAGGCGTTGGTGCCGACGATGTCTTCGGCCTGAGAGCGCCGTGGGTAAGGGAGTTGGTTCGCGCCGCTCATGCACCCGGCGTCGCCACCGGTCGCGATAGCCGCGGTGGAGGCAGCCGGGTCTCGGGAACGCCGTTCGCGGTGTGCGCCGGTTTCGCCGTCGCCAGAGGGCGGAATCGGTGTTGACGAACGGGGCTGGTCACGAGCTGTGCCAGGCGATGAGGGACACATGTCGGGTCTTGGACCGAGGCCGGGGTCCGGGTCGGGGAGCGTAGGTGCGGCGGGGCGGGTGATCTCATCCGCACCGGGGTGGGGGTGGGCGGGCACGGGGCGCAGTGGCGGGGCAGGTTTGCGGATCGGGCGATGTGCGTCCAGCCGCGCGCGCTGGGTGTGTGCAGGGGGAGGCCGCTTTTCCGCTGGCGGCTGGGGGATGCCGAGGCGGGCGCGGGCGGCGTTGTACACATCCTGTTTGTCGCGCGGGCGTACGGCGACGACGTGGATTTCGGCACGGTGTGTGAGGTTCGCGGGTGTCGGGCGCTGAATGTAGACGGTGCGCCACGCCTGCCGGTGATCGACGTACAGCTTGCGGCAGCCCGTGAGTTCACCGGTGAGGCCGATGCCGAACAGGCGGGCGTTGACGACGTCCTGGAGCTGGGCGAGGGCGAGGTCGCGGATGTCCCCTGGGGCCTGGAGCAGGTCTGTCAGGGCACGGGGGTCGAAGGAGAGGCTGAAGGCCGGCCGGCCCTCCGGGCGGCCGGTCATACGAGGGCCTGGATCGGACGGCGGACAGAGCGGCGGATCAGCTGGGACCGGCGGTGGGCCATGACCCGGCCGGTGGCTGTCTGGGCGGCCAGGATCCGGCGATCACCCGGGATGCCGAACCGCAGTTCCTCGTTCCGCATGCTTTCTTCGGGCGCGGGGTGCTCGCCGGCGGGTGATGTGCCCGTACGGATCGTCATCGTGGCCCGGCTCCGGCCAGGGCCGGGGCGTGGTCCGTGAGCCGCTGAGGAGGAGGCTGGTGTAAGGAGGCTGGGCCGTACATACATGGTGCGGGCCGATCGTGTTGCGGCCAAGTCGTCCCACTTGTCGATGAGTTGCGGATGGTGGCGGAGCTGGGCGTGGGCGGCGGGCGGGCTCGTCATGGCCCGCCCGTTTCCGCTCCGAATCCGAATTCGTCGAGGGCGTCGTCGAGGTCGTCAAGGTGTTCCAGCAGACGCCGGATGGTGGTCTGGCGCTCGCTCCACTCCCGCTGCTGGATGGCCTGCTCCAGCTCGCACTGGTTGTACGCGGCGGTCGGGGCACCCTCGAAGTCGAAGAGCAGGTCCAGCAGGGCGATTCGGGCGCACGCCTGTAAGTCGGGAAGGGGGAGGGCGGGGTTGGCGAGGTGGTATGCGTCGAGCAGGGTCAGCGCGCAGGTGATCCAGTCGGGACTGGTGGAGACGGTGCGCGGGTCGAATGCCACGCGCGCCAGTTCCCAGGCGGTGGTGCCCCGGGCGCCTCGGAAGCCGATGATGCCGGTGACCTGGTCGGCGAGGACCAGTTGGCTGGTGCGTCCCGCGTCGGCGTGCAGTGCCTGTTCCACCAGGGCGTTGGGTAACTGCTGGCGGAGCCGGAGGACGTGGCGGTCGAGGTCATCGCGGCGCTGGTCGAGGTCGGCGTGCAGTTGTCCGTCGTGTGTCCACTGGTGGCGGGCGGCGTTGCTCAGCACGGTGGCGCACTGGGCGTGCGCGTTTTCGGTTGGTTCGGTGCGCCAGGGGCTGGGCTGGACGTGTTCGGGCGGCGGGTAGGCGGTCAGGACCCGGTGCATGCGCCCGAGTACGGTGCCGGTGTGCTCGGCGAGGGGGCGCGTCATCGCCGAGGTGGACACGCGGCCGGGTGCTTCGTCGGTCACGCTCCAGGCGCTGCCCCGCGCGACCGTCATGAGGCAGTTGTCCTTGTCGGGCTGTACGAGGGGGACGGGAAGCCCCGCGGCCCGGCAGTGCTGGGATGTGTCGAGCGCGACGCGTGCGGCGTCCCGGCCGGTGGTGGAGTGATACTCCTTGACGAACAGCCGCCTTCCCTCGTCGGTGACGACGTGCCGACTGGCCCTTTTCCTGCTCAACTTGGTGATTTGTACCGACACGACGGTGAATCCGTACTGCTCTTCCAGGACGTCAGCCGTCAGCCCACGACTCCATTCCGTGCTATCCATCCAGCTCACCCAGGCCCGTGCGAACAGGAAACAGCCGGTGCGGGGCGCCTGCGGTCTGATCCGGACCGATGGCAACGTGCTGGTGCTGCTGGGGCGGTGGAGTACGGGTGAGGTGTTCTGCCAGCGGCCTTCCCCTCCCCTGCCGCCGTCGCGCCCCGGCACGTACCGGGGCGCGAAGGAGGTGACCGGTGGCCATCTTGGTGAGGGAGTCATCGAGCTGGCCGTGCGCCCAGCCGAGGGTGACCAAGTGCGGGGCATTGACGGCGCCGACGAACTCGCGCAGGGCCGTGACCCGCCGCAGGGCCTCGCCTCGGCTGGTGTGGACGCGCTGCGCATAGACCCTGGATGTTGCGCCGATGGCGACCATGCGCCATGCCTCAATGTGCTGGTCCGAGAACTCCCCGGGGGCGTCGGCCCGTTCCGGGCGCAGGAGTTGGTGGGTGGCGAAGGTGGCGTGGACGACGGCGGCCCGGCCGCTCGCGCCGAGCTTGCGCCCGCACAGGGTCACCTGCACGTTGACCGAGCTGATGGTGAGCGACAGTTCGGAGGCGATCGCGGTCGTGGCCGCGCCGTACGCGATCTTCCGCACGATCCGCAGCTGTAGGGGAGTCAGGGGCAGAAGCGTTGCGGGCGGGCGGGCAAGCCGGGTGCTCACGGGGGAAATCCTTTCGATGGACCGCTGCCGACGCCGGATGTGCTTCGACTCGCCGAAGAGGGCGGATCTGCGGCCGGTGCGGCCATGACCGACGTTCTCCTGTCTGCAACGCATCGCCGGGTGCAGCGTGGCCAGCCGTCGGCGCATGGCCGACCACTTGGTGTGGTCGCCGTTGCCGCTGGGTTCGAAGTCGCAGGTGACGATCGTGATCCGACGCACTGTCATGGTCCTTGTGGGTTGACGGACATACCGGTCTGGGCCAGACCGCTGTCCGGCACTTTCGGGATCGAGGCGGCGGGACACGCCGGTTAGCGGCCGGCATGGCGGCGCGATTCGGCGCGTCTTGGCTCGGTCTTGGGGAACGAAGGGAGTGTCAAGCGGCGCGGCGGCGGGAGGCGTGCTGTGCGGACCACTGATGCCGGGCGGGGGCGAGCAGGTCGTCGGCGATGTACTTGAGCTGGATGTCGTCCGGTCCCGCGGGGGCGTTGATGAGCTGGATGTCGCGCAGGATCCGCTCGCACGGGTTGCCGATCCGTGTGGCGTGACCGCCGTGCAGTTGCTTGGCGTCCTCGGCGGAGGCAACGCCGTGACGGTTGTTCACGAGCTTGGCGTTGTACAGCCATCGGTCGCACGGCTCTCCCTGGTCCAGGAGATATGCGCCGTGATAGGCGGCGAGTTCGGCCTGCATCAGCCGGAAGGACATCTTCGCCAGGCGGCGGCGCACCATCTTCACGTCGGCCAGGTGGCCGTTGTAGCGCTCGCGTTTCTCCGAGACCCAGGTGGTGGTCACGTCCAGGGCCTGCTGGTGGATGCCCAGCGCGACGGCCGCGAGGTTGAGCCGGCCGTAGACCACCGACGCCATCAGAGCGACGTCGCGGCCGGCGCCGACCTCACCGATGATGTTGGCTTCCGGGACGCGGACGCCGTCGAGGCAGAGGCGGTCGACGGAGAATCCGTACAGACCGCTGGCGGGCTGGCGGACGATGTCGACGCCGTTCCTGTCGGCCTCCACCAGGACCGCGGTCAGGCCGCGTTTGGTGCCGCGCTCGCCTGTCCGGACCACGACGCAGTGGATGTCCGCGAGGTCGGCGTTGCCGATGAATTCCTTCGCACCGTCGATCACGAGGTCTCCGCCGTCGAACCGGGCGGTGGTGTCCATGTCCAGCAGGTGACTGCCGTGATGGGCCTCTGTGACGGCGATGCTCGGCCAGACGCTGCCGTCGGCAATGGCGGGCAGCCATCTTCGCCGCATCTCGTCGCTGCCGTACTCGATGACCGGCGCGGACCCGAGGACCGATGCCTGGAGGATGGCTCCGGCGGCCCCGCTGACACGCGAGGCTTCCGTCACCGCGACCGTCTTGGCGAGGTGCCCTGCGTCCCTGCCGCCCCACTCCGAGCCGATGAGCAGGCCGAGCCACTGACCCAGGATCGGTCGCAACTCACGGTCGGTGTGCGGGCCCCGGGATTCCATGTCCGGGACACGGGGGGCGATCTCGGCGTCCGCGATGCTCTTGACCTGTTCCCGGAGGCTGTGGTGATCGTCAGTCAGGTACGGGCTCGTGGCGGGCATCGTGAAACTCCCCTTCTCCCTGCGTGGCTGGCCACTGCGGTGCGGCCCTGGCGAAATACGGCAGTGCTACGCGCTGGTACGCCGGTAGAACTCGGCCATGAAGAGATCGCGCTGGTGATCGATGAGGGTCCATAGCGCGCGGCCTTCCGAGCGCTGTCGCGGCTCGGTGCCGACCCCGCAGATTGTGCCCAAGACGTCGTTGGTGCGCTCGTCGATGAGAGGCGCCCCTATGTATATGCGGACGCCGATCTCGTCGACGACCGGGTTGCCGGCGAAGTCGTCGTAGTCGAGGACGTCGGTCAGGACGAGTGAGCCTCGGCGCTGGACGACGTGCGGGCAGAAGCCGTGGGTCAGCGGCATGGTGCGGTCCACCGCGGGCAGTTCGCCTCCGGTGGGGTTGGCCAGGCCGATGAAGAACTGCTGGCTGCCGACCCAGTTGAGCATGGCGTACGGGGTGCCGGCCGCGCGGGCGACCTGCTGGGCGAAGGCGTCGAACGCGCCCACGGGCGGAGCCGCGGGGTCGAAGTGGTCGGGCAGGTGGCTCTGCCAGTCAACGTCGTGACCGGTGGCGGTCAGGAGACCGGACGGAGCGTGGGGATTCACAGCGCTGCTCCTTGCAGAAGGTGGGCAGAGACATCCGAGAGGTTGAGCACGTGGTCGACGAGATGGCCCAGGACGTAAGCGGCATCCGCTCTCTTGCGGGCATCGCACAGCACGACCGGAACCGTGGCCGCCAGCGCCAGGGCTGAGGAGACTTCGGCGGGGTCGTAGCGGCTGGCGTCGTCGAAGACGTTCACGGCGACCAGGAAGGGCAGACCGAGCCGCTCGAAGTAGTCGACCGCGTGAAAGCTTTCGTCGAGGCGGCGGGTGTCGACGAGGACAACCGCGGCGAGGGCTCCTCGCGTGAGCTCGTCCCACATGAACCAGAACCGGGTCTGCCCCGGTGTGCCGAACAGCATCAGGATGGTGTTCAGCTGCGGGAGGGTGATCCGGCCGAAGTCCATGCCGACGGTGGTCGCCGTCTTGTCGAACAGCAGCGTGAGGTCGTCCACGCCCTCTGAGGCTGTGGTGATCACAGCCTCGGTACGCAGCGGGGCGATCTCGGAGACGGCGCCCACAAACGTGGTTTTGCCGACCCCGAACCCGCCGGCGACGACGATCTTGACGGAGGTGGGCGTCGCACCGTCGAACAGGCGTGACAGCCAGAGATCAGAGCTTGTGGAGTGCATCGCTAAGGGCCTTCAGGAGAGCAACGTCGGGAAGGGCAGCGGAGTCCGTGGCGCTCATGGTGTTCAGCGCGCCGATGTCGATCAGTCGGGACATGAGGATCCTGGTGATCTGGAAGGGCAGCCCGATCAGGGCCCCGATCTCGGCGACGGCCAGGGGCCGCCCCCGGCACAACGCCACGGCCTGCTCGGCTTCCCGCGGCTGGCCGGGCGGCAGTTCTCCCTCGGCCCACAGCAGCGTCTGGATCTGCAGGTCGTGCGTGGGCCTGGTCTGGCCGCCGGTCAGGACGTAGAGGCTGGGGGCCTCGGTGTCCTCGACGGTCCAGGCCGGGCCGCCTGTGGCCGCCATCTCACTGGCCGTCACCGGAAGAGTCCCCACCCGCACGTGCTGGTGTTGCCAGCAGCTCGCCCATCCGGTTGATCAGGTCGACCATGGCGAAAGCGACGGCGCCCTCGTCCGCTTTCGTACGGGTCAGTACACCCAACACGCTCTGGACCTTGGCCGGATCACGTCCGGCGTTCACCGCCACGGCGGCCGGCGGGTATCCGGCGCTCATGATGAACAGGAGCCAGCTGCTCTTCCTGATAAGGACCTGCTCGACCGCGCCCTTGCCGTCGTCGATCCCGTGGGCGATGGAGTACATGCCGTTGATCACTGCGGCCAGACGGTCCGCCAGAGTGCCGTCCATCGCCGGTCCCGCGTGGGCCAGTCGCAGGCCGTCCTGCGAGGCGAGCAAGGCTCCGATCACTTCGGGCAGCCCCGCCAGGTCGTTGAGAGCCTGGTCTAGGACCAGGACCTCTTCCGGCTGGACTGCCGTCGAGTCGGTGGTCATCGAATTCTCCGAATCTCCGTACGCCGTACGGTCGGTACCCAGGTACGAATCCGGGCACAAAGGATGTGGACGGGACGCGGCAGCGGGCAGCTAGCTAGCCCGCGCTCCCGTCGGAGGGCCGTGCCGCGGGCCGATTGGGCAGGCCGGCCCCGTGGGCCTGCTCCGCACGAAGCACGCCCTGGGCGAAGTTGCTGACGAAAGTCGGATCCGGCAGCACCGTCGGGGCCGGGGCAGCATCCGGCACGGCAGGAGCCTCAGACTCACGGACGGTTGCCTGCGGTGTCCGCTGCGGCAACCTGGGTCGAGCGTCGTGCGGTGCACCCTCCGAAGACATCGCCGCACCCACTGACGAAGCGACGGGCTGCTGTGCCGGGACACGCCGCCCAGCCCGGGAGGGCAATGCCGCCAACCCCGCCGGGGCCTGGGCCGGAACCGGGACCTGGGCCGGCGGGCTGGGCCGGGGGCCTCCGGCCGGCTGGAGGACGGGGCGGGCCGCGAATTGCGCTGCCGGGCCCGGTGCAGCGCCACCATGTGCGGCAGGTTGAGCCCCCGAGGGGGCCGCCGGTTTGTCCCGCCAGAGCAGGAGTTTGTTCGGCACCACCACGAGCGCCGTGGTGCCGTGCATGAGGTTCTGCTGCAGCTTCACCTGGATGCCGTACCGGCGGGCGAGTCTGGCCACCACGAGCAGGCCGGTCTGGCGCAGGGCGAGTTGCTCGGCCAGGTCCGAGTCCTGGGGATCGGCCAGCATCCGGTTACGGCGGTCGAGCTCGACCTCGGCCATACCGATGCCGCGGTCCTCGATCTCCACGGCCAGACCCGCGGTGACCCGCGTCGCGCGCACGATGACCTGGCTGTCCGGCGGCGAACAGAGTGTCGCGTTCTCCTCCAGCTCGGCCAGCAAGTGGATCAGATCGGGTGCGGCGAAGCCCGGTATCTGTACATCCAGAGAGGATGTGTGCATGCGGACCCGGCGGTACTTCTCGATTTCCCCCGCCGCGCCACGCAGCAGATCCACCAGCCCGGTCGGCTGGTTCAGCTGGCGTGCCTTCACACCGCCCAGAACCGCCAGCCGTCCCGCCGACCGCCGCATCCGCTTGAGGAGATTGTTGACCTCGAACACGCTGTACAGCACGTCCGGGTCCTGGACCTGCTTGGTCAGCTCGGACACGGTGCCCAACGCCCGCACGAGCAGCAGGGTCATGCCCCCGGCGAGGTAGACGAGCGCTTGTGTCAGTTCCGTCTGCCGCCCGTTCGCCACCGCCCGCCACGCTTCGGCGTGCAGCCGGTGCAGCGCGGCCTCGGTTTCGCTCCACGGGTTGCCGTCGGACTTCGCCTGCGGTGTGCCGAAGTCGGGAGGGGAAGGCCGCTCGCCCCGGTTGATCTGCTCCAGAGCATCGCTGATGCTCTTGCGCCCTTCGTTCACACCGGACTGGAAATGCCGCAGCCAGCCGTGCACGGAATCGCTGTCCTCGCTGCGCTGCCGGTGCAGCGCAGCCGCCACGCGAACCGCCAGCCAGTCCGCGCAACTCAGCACGGCGAGACCAGTGGCTGCCACCACCGCCGCGATGATCCAGCCATCCCCATGGACGCGGACCGTCGTACCGACGGCAGCCGCCGTGCACAAGATCGCCGAGACCAGGAGAGCGGGCACGAGCACCAGAAGCCGCAGCCGCAGCCGCAGGCCCTTCTCGGTGCGCAGCGGTTCGGCACCGCGCGCACGCCGTCGCTGGCCACGCCGGTGACCATGTGGGCGCGGGCATGACAGATCAGACATTGGCGACCTCGCGGAACGTGGTCCTGACAGGGAGGACGGGAAGGCCGGCCGGGACCGGGCGAGCAGCGCACCGGCACAAGGTGCGCAAACAGTGGCGGCCATGCCGGGACGCGGGTGGGCGTGGCCGCCGGGGCACGCGGACCGGACCGCGGCCGACGGGGGAGGCGGCGTACGGTCCGGGCGCACGGGGGTGCCCCGGCGGCCGGTCTATATGCGGACCCTGCTGACCGTCTCGGCCACGCTCGCCACAACACTGCTGATGGACGGTGCGAGCGAGCTGTCGTGGAGATGGAAACCGAGGAGTACGGCTGCTGCGGCATGGCCGGCCTTGAGGCCGCCTTTGCTGATCAGTAGCCACACCATCACGGCCAGCACAAGGACCAAGGAGAGGGTGATGCTCACGAAAGCGGGTCTCTGCTGGGGGTATGTTCCCGAGAAACCGCACGTGGCCGATCAGCTGAGCGGCGATGACCGGCGAGTCCGCGGGAGTTGGGATGCCTGCGCAACTGGTGGCCTCGATGATCCAGGCACGGCCGCGATAGGCCGTTACGCCAGCTAAGGCGGGAAACAGGGCGGGCACGGTGTCCTCCGGGTGCGCAGACTTGTCGTCTTAGCGTCTTGTCCGCGACGCCCGGGTGACCGTTTCCGGCCTGCGTTGATTTTACAGGTAAACCAGGTAAGTAATCGATACTCTCAGGTCACAAGCCTGTGAAAAATTCGTGCTGCACAAGGGTGTTGGGATCCAGAACGGGAAATGCCGCTGCTCTGCATGCTCGGTGATGCGGGTCGGCCGGGCTGAAATTCTCTCCATTGTTGTGATGGCATCGCCGGCTCAACTCCTGAGGGGCCATTCGACGACGAGACGGCTGCAGGGCTTGTCCATGACGAAGCGTGACTCGGAGGCCGTGAGTCGGTTGCGGGCGGCACCGACGGCCATGCGGAAGGTGGGTTCGGGCGAGTTGTTACCCCAGGTTTGGTTCCACTCGCTGATTTCGGTGGCGACCTGGTCGGCAGGTTCGGCGGCGCGCGGGCCGTGGCCCATGACACCGAGCTGCCAGAACGTGCCGTGCTCGTCCTCGCCTTCCTGCTTCGTGAGGTAGGCCAAGGAGTCATTGTCGAGTGCGGTCATCGAGCCCCAGCCGAAATTCGGGATGAGGCCGGAGCGGGATCCCGGCATCCGGGACAGGCCGTTCGGCAACACATACGCCAGATACAGGTAGAGCCACTGATAGGCATCGCCCTTGCGGAACTTCACGTTGGTGTAGATCTCGGCCGGGGGCTGGTCCAGGACCGTGCGGATCGCCTCGCGGTCGACATTCTGCTCGCTGTAAGTCTCCAAGCGCACATCGCCTTCACCTGCCATGTCGACCATGGTTCGGACATCGTTGCAGACGCCCTTGCGCAGGGGGACGAACGTCATCATCTCGGTTGAGACCGTCCGCCAGGTCTGGCCGTCGCGTTCGAACGCGAAGCTGCGGGAGATGCTCCCGCGAATCCGCATCGGGATGACCAGGCGTCCACCGGGGGCGAGCTGGTCGAGAATCCGTACGGGAATGTCGCCGGCGCCCACTGTGAAATGAATGCGGTCGAAGGGCCCGTGCTCGGGCAGACCGGCAGCGCCGTCGCCCAGCGCGACCGTGACGTTGACGGCCCCGGCCTGCACTAGGTTCTTCCGCGCGCCGTCGACGAGGTCCTGGTCAACATCCAGGGTCCACACATGGCCTTCGAGGGCCACGAGTTCTGACAGCAGCCGGGCGTTGTAACCGGTGCCGGCCCCGGCTTCGAGGATCTTGTGGCCGGGCTGGGCGCCCAATTGTTCGAGCTGGGTGGCGACGATGGAGGGTGCGGAGATACAAGAAAGCATCGCGCCCGTCGCGTCGTGCTTGATCGCCACGGCGTCGTCGACGCAGGCGCTCTGAAGGTCGACACCGGGGAGGAACCGGTGGCGATCGGTGCCCCGGAACGCGGCGATGACTTCCGGGGTGCGCAGGTGGCCGCTGTCGATGAGGCGGTTCACGAGCTCGTCGCGCCATACGGCGGGGTCGGTGACGGGCGTCACGGTGGTTTCCATTCGCGCGAGGTTAGGGGCTGGCGGGGTGGAATGACGGGGAGGCGCGTCGGTAGCTTGCGCCTCCACACAGGCGACTTGGCGGCGCATCCGATGCGCCAGCCTCCTGCTGGCCGGAAGCACTCAGGTGTGGTCGGAAGCGGCGCTTGTGTGGCGGGTGAGAGCCGCACGCGTCCCACGCCTCCAGAGCATCGGCGGTCGTTGCATCAGCTGACGCCTGGCCGTCTCGCACGCGGCGATACACCTCCCCCCTCAGTGAGGCACTGAGCGAGGCTCGCCTCAGCCGTGCTGACAGCCCGCATCATCGTGGACAGCACCGATTCCGGCAGGGAGCCGCGGTCGAGGCAGCCGTCGTGGACGATCGCCTCCAGCTCGCGGCGTGACCACCCGCCAGCCGGTGGAGCGGGGTGGCGGAGGATTTCGCGTGCTGCGTACGCGTCCCGCGCATGCGTGGTGTCGCTGACGATCGCGTCGTACAGGGGGCGTGCGAGGATTTCGCAGCCTTCCGGCGTCAGGTCGATCGCCGCCAGGATCAGCCGCACCCGGAACATGCGCAGGTGTGGCGAGTCCGGCTCCAGGGCATCCCGCACGGCGAGTGCCGTAGCGGCGAACCCTTTTGCTGTGGCGCGGCCCGCCAGGTGGTCGGCGTAGTGGCGGAGGATCTGCGCGACGGCTTCCTCCCACGGTTCGGTGATGGTGGTCTTGTCGATCAGGGAGCTTGCCGCGTCCTGTGCGCCGGTGTGCAGGCTCGCCACGACGTGCGCTTGCCTGCTGCCGTGCAGCCGCTCGGGTTCTTTGTCGTAGGTGGTCGCGTGCTCTGCCGCTTGACGCCATTGGCCGGCGGCGACCAGGAGCCGGGTTCCGTCGTCGAGCAGGAGGTCGTGGAGCCAGGGCTGGATGTGGTCCAAGGTGGCTTCGGTGGTGAAGCCCGTCAGGTCGATGGGCTGTCCGTGGACGGTCACGGTGCCGCCCTCGTGTGCAGCGCGGTGCACGCTCATGAGCTGCTGATAGGCGGCATGCGGGTCGCCCGTTCGGGCGGTCAGTCGTACGAGGTTGACGGTGGGCTGGAGGCTGGCGATGGCGGTGTCCCCGGTGACGGGCCATGCGGCCTGGAAGAGACGGAGCTGACGCAAGCAGAGGTCTGTCGCCAGGTCGGTCAGCCCGCAGTCGGAGGCGATCAGCGCGGACAGGTTCCAGGTGGCGCATGCGAGGTTGATCCGGTCGAGGAGGGGTCCGTCTTGCGTCGACTTGTCTCCGCAGGTGCGGACTTCGTCGATCCGGGCGGCGAAGCTGGGGTAGACGAGGTGGGACCGGCTGACCAGCGGAAACCTCCTGGAGAGCCGACGGAGCCTTGCCTGTGGGGCCTGTGGGGCCTGTGGAGGCGCGGTCACAGCATTGGCCTTTCCAGGGGTTCAACGGGATACAGGATCGCGGTATGTGCCGCGTGAGCGAGAACGCTCTGGGTACGGGCGGGCAGGCCGAGCCGGTTCCAGTGGAAGATCACGTGGTAGCCGATGACCTCGCGCAGACCCCGATCGAGGGCTCCGTCCCGGGCGGCTGCGCCGAGGTCTCTTCCGGCTTGCCGAAACGCGCTCACCCAGTCGGTGGCGGGCTTGAGGGTGCGCACCGACTGGAGCATGGGGCCAGAGAGGCTGGTGTCAGCGATGAGCAGCTGTCGGAGGCTGTCGGCCATGGCGTGGACTTTGACGGCCGGAACGTCTGAGGGAAGAGGACGTTCCCGGATGACGCGGTGCCACACGTCTCCTTGCTCGTACCACTCCAGTCCGGCGGCGCGCATCAGGGTCGCGCACAGCAGCAGTGACAACTCCCGGCGGCCCAGCTCGCCATGGCCGGTGGTGAGGATGGCGTTGCTGTCGGCGTGGAACAGGGTGTGGGCGATGGTCATGCTTGTGTCGCCGCCGAACGCTGCGGTTTCGGGCTCGTAGATGCCGGGCCACCAGCGGTGGATGTGTCCGGCTGCCGTGAGTTCGTCGAGCAGGTCGGCCAGCGCCAGGGGAAGCTGCTGCGTCCCGAAGGCCGGGAGCAGCCGCATCCGCCAGCACGGGTGCTTACGGATGAACCACCACCCGGTGATCAGACCGTCCTGTTGGGCCAGGTCCAGGACGGGGACGAGGTGGTCGGAGGCGGTCTGCTCGGCCTTGTCCCAGTCGGTGAACTGGATGTACAGCTGTCGCCATGCCGGGGGTCCCGCCTGCTGGGCGAGGGCCTGTTGCCCGGCCTGCTGGTAGACGGTGACGGCGGCGTCCAGGTCGGCGGGTTCGAGTCCGGCGCGGGCTGCGGCGGTGTCCGTGTCGGTGCCGGCCAGGACGTCCAGGACGGCGTGCAGGGTCGCGTCCAGGCGGGAGGGTTGGTTCAGTCGATCAGTAGACATGCGTCCCATCCCGAGGTCGGCGCGGCGTCGTGGGCTGCGGTGGTCAGGGCCAGAGCGGTGCCCGCGTCGCCTCGCAGGAGGCCGGGGTCGCGGCCGGGTTGGGCGTGCTGGGTCAGGGCGGCGGCCAGGTCGGGCAGGGTGGCGCGCAGGGCCGGGGTGGCGGCGTCGTGGGCGGCGCGGAAGGCGGTCTGGTAGACGCCCGCCCAGCCGTGGCACAGGCTGGCGTCGGTGATCTTGGACAGCTGATCGGGGTCGGTCAGGCAGTGGACCAGGGCGTCCTCGTACAGGCGCTGGCGCGCCGGGTCGCGGCGGGCGAGGGCGGCGAGCTGTCCGGCGCGGGCGATGCCGGGGGTGCCGTAGCACCAGCTGGGCCGTGCCGAGTCGCGTTGAACGGGACGGCCGGCGCGGAGTTCACCGAGGTGGAGGTGCTCGGGCCACCAGGAACCGGCGGGGCCGTCCTGCCGCCACGTGTCGAGCCAGTGAAGGATGGTGTCGACGGCGTCTTCCTGGCCGTCGACGCTCACGCCTTGGCGCAGGGCGCGGGCAAGGAGCAGCAGGGGGCCGGTGATCCCGTGGGCGGCGCCGAAGTTGGCGTGGCCGGCGGGGACGGTGGACGGGGTGAGGTCGGGCTGGTGATCGACCCACCAGCCGGGCAGCCCGCCCAGGTCACCGTGTCGGATGGGGCGGGTCAGTTGTACGAGGTAGGCCAGGACGCGTGCCATCGCGGTGCCGGACGGGGACCGGCGCAGCAGGTAGGCGCCGATGCCGGTGAGCCCGTAGAAGATGTCGTACTCGTGGAAGCCGGCTGGACGGCCGTGGCGGATGCGAGTTTGCGCTGCGTCGCATCTGCGGTGGGCGAGTTGAGCCACGTGGTGGTCCAGGACTGCCAGCGCTTCCTGGTACCGGGGTGCCTCGGCGGTGACGGCGCAGTTGAGCATGAACGCTGCCGCAGGTGCCCCCAGGTACAGGCCGCTGCTGTCGGCGGCGCTGACGGGGGTGGCGACGGCGGTCTTGATCCAGGGGTGTGCCTGCTGCCAGGTGCCGTCCCTGGTACGGGCGCGTTCGATGTGCAGGAGCGCGGATCCTGCGGCGCCGGCGGCCAGGTCCTGCGCCGCCCAGGGCTGGTCTTCGGGCGGCGGGAGGGGGGTGGCCAGGTGGCGGGCGAAGGTGTCCGCCAGCACGGCTGGGCTGGTTGGTGCGGTGGTCACGGCTGCCGCTCCCGGTGTCGCAGGGCGCAGGCTCGGGTGAGCCTGCCGGTGGCGCGTTCGTGATCGGGGTCGACGGGCAGCGCCCGCACGCAGTGCTCGTGGAACAGCGACCGCAGCACGCTGTCGGCGTTGCGCTCGGTGGACAGTTGCTGCCGGTAGGCGGTCAGGGCGGCAGCGCGCTGGCGCCAGGCGGCGATGACAGCGGGGCCGCCCGGCAGGGCTTGGAGGGCAGTGTGCTCGGGATCGGCCAGGGCCAGGGCCAGCGTGACGCGCTCCCGGGCGAGAGGGCCGCGTTCTTGAGGGAGCGTGCGGGTCAGCCAGTCCGACGCCTGATCTGCGTCGCCGGTGAAGCGCACCGTCAGGTCGAACATGCTCGCGGCGGTCAGGGCCTGCCCGGTGGCGGCGTCATCCGCGGCGGCACGGATCTGCGCCACGCCGGCGGCCGAGTCCGCGGCGAACACCAGGTGCGCGGCGTCCAGAGCGGAGCCATGCCCGTACGGGCCGGACTTCGGCGGGTGGGTGGTCAACTCCAGGTGGCTCGCCAGATGTTGGCTGCCGAGGGCGTCTGCCCAGGCGGTGACCTGTTGGGCTGCTGCGCCGAAGGCGGCTGGATCGGGGAGGCGAAGGTACAGATCCAGATGCTGGTCGGAGGCCGGGCGGGTGGTGTCGCGATGGCGCCTGAACCACCACAGCGGCATGGTGGCGAACTGGTCGAGCAGAGTGGGCAGGTGGCCGGTCAGTATCTCGTCGTAGCGCTGGGGGTGCGCGAACAGCCGGGCATGCAGGACGGTGGGCTGGCTGGGCGTCCCGGTGGCGGCAGCCGGCTCCGGCAGGCGGGGCTGGTCGGCGGGGGTGGAGTTCGCCAGTGGGATCAGGAGCTCGTGGGGGCGGCCGATCCATGCCCAGTCCCGCGCAGTGGTGCTTTCGCGCAGTTCGACAACGCGGTTGCGGTCCACGCCGGCGCGCAGCAGTGCTCGGTGGATGTGCTGGTCGAGGTCGAGGGGCAGCTGCTGGCCGTCTTCGACCAGAGCAAGGTGATCGGGGACGCGGAGCCGTTCGCGCCATCGGGCCAGTGCCTTGTCCCAGTCGGCCATGGGGGCGGACCGGCCGGGCAGTTCCTCGGCGGACAGCAGCCAACGGGCAGGCGCGAGGATCGTCCGCTTGTACCGCACGCGTGGCAGGTAGGGCAGGGTGGCGGCGACGCCGAAGGTGAACGCCCGGTAGGCGGCGCTGCGGGCGGTGGTGATCTCCGCTAGGAACCTGGCGAGCGGCGGTGTGTGGACGGACGCTTCCAGCGCGTGGGTGACGCGAGGCTCGACGTGCTGCCCCGTTGACCTGCGCACCAGATAGAACCGGCGGGTATCGGCGGTCACCGCCAGGTCGTCGAGCGGGATCACGCCGGGACCGGGCTCGTGGTGCTGGCCGAGAGGGATGGTGTAGGGCAGGACCTGCATGGTGCGGGCGATGTTCTCGTTGCGGCGCCGGCGAGGGGTGAACGACAGCTGCGCCGCGATGGCGCCGGGGCCGGCGGTCGCGTACGAGTCGGTGAGCGCGGTCTGAGCGGACGGCGGGAGCAGGTGCGCGAACCGGCCGAGCATGCTGCTGCCGGGGCGGGGGGCGCCGGTGACCAGCAGCCGGTAGTCGCCGCACTGCACGGCATCCAGAGTGGGGGCGTGGATCTCCACGGCGATCTCGGCCCGGGGCACGGGCAGTAGCGGTTCGGTGTGGTGGGCGGTCAGGTCGGCGATCGTCGCCCGGGTGAGGACTAACTCACGCCTCCCGTCGAGCATCGCCTCCTGGAGCAGGCGCAGGATCTTCTCGTCCCGGTCGGTCACCTCATATGGCGGGCGGGCGCGCTCGGAGCCCAGGAAGCCGGCGGGCAGGCAGAGGCCGCTGTCCGCGACCAGATCCAGTACGGGCACGAGGGCCTCGTTGCCGTACCGGTCGAGGAACCGCTGGTGGTAGTCGCGCCATTGCGGATACCCGTACGGATGAGGCGACAGTTGGTGCATGACCTGGGCGGCCTCGGCGGCTTCGGCCAGGAGGGCTTCGGGGATGTGGGCGGTGCAGTCCAGTGCGGCGTCGACCAGCAGCGGGACGCGGCCGGTGGCACTCACATGCTGCATGCTCTGCGTCAGCGGGTCGCCGAGCGTCCAAGGGGCGACGGTGTCCGGGTGCTTCAAGCCTCCCCGGATCGAAGCGAGCTGGGAGGCCAGGTCTGCGCTGTCGGGTATGCCGGTGGCGTCTGCTTTCTCCAGCTCATCGCATATGTGGGCGAGCGTATCGACGGACGTCATCGGGGGCCACAGGCTGCTGATCAGGATGTGCTTGCTCAGTAGGTCGGAGATCAGGCCGGCGAGCTGCTCGGGGCGCGCGGTGGGGAACTGCCCGGACAGACGGTGCACGAGCAGCTCGTACGGGATCGGGGTGCGGGCAGCCTCCAGCACGGCGGCCACGGGCCGGGTGAGGCGGACCGACAGCTCGATGGGGGCGTAGCCGGAGGTGTGCGCGTCGGTCGGCATCCCGTCCACCACGTGCCGGGTGCCGCGGGAGCGGCCGGTGTTGTTGGCCACGACCGTCAGCCGGGCCAGCAGGGCGGGGTGGCTCTCCAGGCGGGTAATGACGTCCGTCAGCCAGTCGGAATCAGGACGCAGAGCAGTCCGGTACCCCTCACCCCACAGAATGTGGGCGGCTTGAGCGGGCTCAGCGGGAGCGACGCCGGCGAATACCCCGAACGGGGTGGGCCGGTGGTTCCACCGCAGGAGGTACGCGGCAACAGACCGGACGGCCCGCCTGATACGGCGGTCGTCGGTGACGGTGCCGTTCAGGATCTCGGCGACACGCTGACACAGGACGGGGCTGGCCGCGGACAGCGCCGTCGGCACTGGAGCGCGCCATACCTCCTCCAGCCACCGCCGACCGCGGATCGTGGCGTCGTCGCCGTGCAGGTCAAAGTCCGGCACGGGGATCGGCCGGGAAGCGGTGGAGGCGCGCAGCAGCATTCCGGGCTGCCACTGATACGTGAGGGGTATTCCGTGGGCCACCGGTGTCCCTTCCTGTTGTGGGGTGCGCGGACGGGTGGTGCCGGGGCGGCAGCGATGATCGGCTGCCGCCCCGGCGGACGCCGCGTGTCAGGCGGCGTCTTCGATGGATGACTGGCAGGCGCTGGCCCCGTTCACGCAGGTGTTGCCGCAGCCGTCGCTGGTGGGGCACATGAGGACGGTGAGGGGACTCTCGGAGATGACGACCCGGATGTCGAGCTCGAAGTCGTCGTCGGCGAGGGCGTCGGCCGGCAGGCCGACCGGGGCGGGGACGCTGTGCAGTACGGCGGTGGTCATGTCATCACTCTCTTTGTCCGATGGGATGGTGCAGAACGCCCTGGCCCAGCGCCGTGGTTCAGACGGTCGGCCAGGAGATCGAAATCCGGCTGTGCCTCTTGTCGATGATCCGGTCGCCGGTGATCCGGTCATCGGGCGTGCCCGCCGGGTAGACGGCGATGCGTGGCCCGTCATTGCCGCGGACCTTTTCGCCCCAGGTGCGGAGGATGTCGGCGATTCGCTCAGCGAACTCGGCCGCGTCGGGTCCGAAGGCGTGGACGCCGTACTCTGCGGTCTTCTTCTCGGTGTCGCGGCGCACGACGGTGTAGGCGAAGTGCGGCCCGTCGATGGCGACCATGGACCAGCTGCTGCCCGTGGGACCGATCCTGCCGGTGGTCAACTCGGGGTCGGCGGACATGAAGCAGTACGTCGGGACCTGCGTGGACAGATACATCTGGAGGGTGCCGATGGGCTCCTGGCTGGCGACGGTCACCCCGGTCCACGTCTCGGCGCGGGCGCTGTTCAGGACGCCGTCCAGCAGCGACGGGTTGGCGGGCAAGCCCTCGTCGAAGCGCAGCGTCACGCCCTCCTCGCCGGGGAACTGCATGACCTGCTGCGCGTGGGAGCCGGCGCCCTGTGCCGCCACGAAACCGCACACGTGGGCGCTGGTGGCGACGAGGTGGTCAGCCTGCCGGACGAACCCGTACGTGCGGGTCAGGCCGTTGATGCGGAGCGGCACGACGAGCCGGCCGTCGTCCTTGAGCTGGTCGATCCAGGCGGGCGGGATGTCCCAGGCGCCGACCGTCACCACGATCGCGTCGTAGGGGGCGTGCTCGGGAAGGCCGTTCTCGGCGTCGGCGACGACGACGTTGACGCCCGCGTAGCCGGTCTCGGTGAGGAACCGCTTGGCTCGGTCGGCGGGCGCGGGGTCGATGTCGACGGTGGTGACCTGACCGGTGGGCCCGACCAGCTCCGCGAGGTAGGCGGCGTTCGGCCCGTTGGTGCCGATCTCCAGCACGTTGTCGCCCGGGCGGATGCCGGCCTGCTCCAGCTGCATCGCCTGGATCTGCGGAGCGGACACCGAGCTGGTGTGATTGCCGTGCTCGTCCTCCTTGGTGATCACGGCGTCGTACGTGCTGTACGCGTTCTCCAGTGACGCCTCCGGTACGGCTAGGTGCCGGGGCACCTTGCGCATGGCGGCCTCGACCGTGGGTGACACGATCGTGCCGTCCTCCTTGAGCTGGTCGACGACCTTGTTGCGGAGCTGGGTGGCCTCGTCGGGGGCCACGGTCACATCGGTCATAGAGGGGTTCCTTACGGGCCTCGTGCGCCTTCGCCTCTGGCGTCGGCGCCAACTGCATGGTGGTTCGGTGATGGATGCAGGCTGGTGGAAGCCGGCTGTCGTTCAGTGCCCCAGGGGCAGCTCCTGGATACGTTCGAAGGTGTAGGTGTGGCGGTCGGTATGGGTGCGTCTCCATCACCCGCCACACGGACTCGATTTGTACGGTCATGTGGTGGCGGGCGCGGCGCAGCACGGAGGCTAGCGGCGTGGATCATGCCGACGGTCAGCTCAGAGCACTGGTTCTGGTCGGGCGTGGTCGGTAGCCGGAGGTTGAGTCGGTGGTAGGTGCCGAATCGGAACAGCGCTGGTGTCACGGAGGACTCCTTCGTGCATCGCCGTGTCTGCGCGGCCGAGGCGGACGGGAGGAATCCACGGGGTAGCGGTGGGCGGGTGGATGGTCGATGGGCAGGTCGGGGCGCCAGCAGCGCAGGACCTGCGCGGAGGGCACGAACAGTGGGCTGGGCAGGGAGTCCAGCGGGTGCCATCGCCATTCCGTGACGGTCTTCGGTTCCTTGGCGGTCGGTGTGCCGTCGAAGCCGCGGATCACGACGGCGGCGGTGAGGCGGTTGATGTCGTGTCGTGCGTCCAGGAGCAGTGCGAGGACCCGGACGTCCTTGGGGTCTGCCACGAGACGGGTCTCCTCGGCGAGTGCACGCATCGCCGCGCTCTCGATCGATTCGACCGCGGAGGCCGATGCGTCCACTTTGCCGCCGGGTAACTCGTGGGTACCCAGGCGGTGTTGGCCTATCAGGACGTGGCCGTCCGGATTGGTGACGATGACGCAGACGCCCAGGGCCGCCTGTGGGAGGGGTGACCACTGGCTGCGTTCCTGTGTCAGGACTCGGGGTGTGTCGGGGTGGATGAGGCGGCGGGCCTGGATGAGCTGGACCACGACGGGGTTGTCGGCGTCCGGCGCGTGCAGCAGTTCGATGGACTCGACGGCGAAGCCGTTCTCGGCCAGGAGCCGCTCCCAGACGTCGGGGGCGAGAATCCACATCTGGACCGGGATCGGCTGGGTCTGCGCCAGCCTTATCTCCTCCTGGCGGGAGGCGATGGCGGAGGAGGGACCCCGCCCGTCGAGATTGGTGTGCAGGGTGGAGAACACCAGCCGCCCGCCCGGCCGGATCCCGTCCCGCAGCACGGGCAGCAGCCTGCACGGGTCGATGAAGACCAGGCCGTGCACGGAGTAGACGAGGTCATAGGGCTCGGTGTCGCGCAGGTGTGCCACAGCGTCACCGAGGAGGTACCGCACGCCCGGCAGGTAGGTGAACCGGTGGCGGGCGCGCTGCTGCTGGGTGGCGGAGATGTCGATGGCGTCGATGAAGGCCGCGTGGGCTCGCGCGAGGTGCGCGGCGTGGACGCCGGCTCCGGAGCCGATGTCCAGCAGGCGGTGTCCGGCGATGTTGCCCAGGACGCTCGTACCGGGGCCGGTTCCCCAGAATCCCCAGTCGATCTCGGTGACTTCCGGCGGCCGGTAGCCACGGTCGAGCTGCCGCTGCCCGTACTCCAGCCAGCCGTCCTCGTTCACCTGTTCCGGTGTCACGGAATCGGAGGTGCTCACGCTGCGTCCTTCCGGAGTCGGTACAGGGTGCGGTGGCCGCGTTCGACGAGTTCGGGGTCGCCGTGGGCGGCGCCGTACTGGATGCCGCTGAGGGCGTCGAGCGCGGACAGGCCCTGCAGTGCCTGGGCCTCGTCGGGCGACAGTGAGCGGGCGTAGCCGTCGAAGATGGCTGCCTGGCGGGCCGGGGCGTTCGCCCAGGTGTCGGCGATCCGGATGAAGTCACTGACGAGGGGGCCGACTTCGGCCCGCTCGAAGTCGATGAGGGCGAGCAGCATGCTGTCGTCGAGGAGCAGGTTGCGCAGCTGGATGTCGCCATGGCGTGGGCCGTGGGGAATGGGCGGCAGGGTCGTCAGGCGCTGGGCGAGGCGGCGGATCAGTTTCTCCTCCCCCGGTTCCAGGAGTCCGTCGGCTGCGGTCAGTTGGCGTTCCAGTTTCGCCAGGCCGCCCACGGCGGGCGCCATCATGGGCGGCTCGCAGGAGTGCAGGACGCGCAGGAGCTGTCCGAGCTGGCGGTAGACCGTTTGCCAGGTCGGCTCGTTCAGGTCGGCGTCGTGAAGATTGATCCCGGCATGGGCGGTGATGACGGCAGCGAACTGGTCGGGGTCGGCGGCCACGAGCTGGGGTGCGTGACTCCGGCCGAGCGCGGGAACCCAGCGTCGGTAGGCCGCCACCTCGCGTTCGTGGAACTTGGTGTTCTGGTGCACTTTGAGGAACCAGCTGCCGCCGCTACGGCCGGTCAGCTTCCACACGCGGGATCCCTTTCGCGCCCAGGACGAGTCGGTGACGGCGTGCAGGGGGCCGATGGCCTGTTCGGCGAAGTCGGCGAGTCGTTCGCCGAGCACGGCGCGCGCGTCCGGAGCCCGGGTGGACAGGGGGTAAAGGCGGCTGGGCCCAGCTGGATCGTAGGCGATGGGGTCGTCCGGCTCCTGGAGGTGAAGGGCCACGGTGTGGCCGTGACGGTACGCCTCCAGGCCGGCACGGCAGTAGGCGACCATGTCGGCGGGAGGCTCGTTGAGGGGGAACCAGCCGAGTTGGGAGCAGCTGTCCGGTTCGGCGATGCGCGGGTGGCCGAACCACTGGGTGACCTCGAAGAACCAGACGCTGAGGTTCTCGCCCCCGGGAGAGCGGTGCTGCATCACCAGCGCGAAACGGACGTTCTCCGGGCGGATGAGAATCCCGAGTTCCTCTTCGGCTGCGCGGATCAACCTGGTGACCACGTCCTCGAAGTCGCCGTCGAGATGCCCGGACGGCATGTGTAGCAGCCCCGAGGCATAGGTGTCGCCCGCCCGCCGGCTCAGCAGCACCCTGTTGCCGCGCCGCAGAATGAGATGGACGTCGCGGTGGCGTTGCGCCCTGTCGCCGCCCCGATCTGAGGCTGTTTGCCCGTTCACCGCTGGCCTGCCGGACGGGGGTGCGGCCGGTGCGCTCTCGCGTCCGGGCAGCAGGGCGTGGCATCGGCCGACCGCCCTGCAAAGGGGTTTACGGGAACGCGCGAGAAGTCGCGGGTGTTGGGCATGCGGATCTCCGGGGTGCAGACGTGACGTCCAGCGTCAGTGACCGCGACGCCCGGGTGCCCGTTTCCGGACGCCACGGAGTCTAGCCGGAACACCAAGGGGAGTTGGCTGGTCACCGGCTTGATCACGCCGGTCTGCTGATCACACAGCTCGGCCATGCGCGGCTTCCTTTCGGGCCGTGCCGGCGTATGACGCGGCCTGGGGCAGGACCGGGTAATCGAGTGCCAGTGTCTGTGGCGCGGTCAGGCCAGGGGAGGTCAGCTGCCAGCCGTCGAACAGCCGGGCGATCTGTTCCTTCGTCCGCAGGTGGACGGGGCAGCCGGCCGCCGTCATGGTCTCGGCGAATCGGCGCACGGGTTTGCCCGAGACGTCGGCGGTGGCGTGCGTGATGACGAGAGCGCTGCCGGTGGCGGCGACGTGTTTGTACTGGTCGACGAGGACGGTCAGGGGTTGTGCCGCGGTGTCCTCGATGTGGTGGAGCACGCTGCCGAGGAGAAGGATGACCGGTTCTCGCCAGTTGATCGTCTCCAGGATTTCCCTGGAAGCGAGGATCGACTCGGCGTCGCGTACGTCGGCGCACAGGCTCTCGATGACAGCGGGCGCCTTGGCCGTCATCATTTCTTCGGCGTGGGTGTGCACCAGCACGTCGTTGTCGATGCACACGGCGCGGGCGTCGGGATGAACGCGGGTCAGGACATCCACCGGCGTTGGGCCGTGGGGAAGGCCGCAGCCGAAGTCAACCAGCTGCCGGACGCCCGCGATGGCCAGGGCCTGCACCATCAGGAGCACGTACACGCGCTCGTGACGGACGGCGCTCTCCAGGAACGGCATACGGTCGGCTGCCCGAAGGGCCCCCTCACGGTCGACGATGTAGTGGTCTCGCCCGCCGAGCAGGTAGTTCTGCATCCGGGCGCTCGACGGCCGTGCCTGCAACTCGCCGATCGCTGCGGAGGGGTGGAGAAGCATCGGGTGGTCAGGTCGCATGCCGCTCCACCCCTCCGGTGATCGTGTGGAGTTCGGGCAGACGCCACGACGGACCGTCCGGTGCACCGAGCCACAGCGCGTGTTCCGTCTCCGTGATCGTCACGCCCAGCTGCTCAACCTCTGGTTCCCCGGCCGCGTGCCACTGACCGAGCGCGTCGAACAGATCGGAGCCGAGATCGCGCGGCCCCCACTCGTAGATGCGAGGGGAGTGCAGGAAGACCACCGCCCGAGACGCCTGGTGGTCATGAATACGCAGGCGGTCGGCAACATCGCCTTCGAACTGCGCAACGCCGCGCACCACCTGCATCCGAAGGTCAGGGCGGAGAAGGCCGGCGAACAACCGGGCCGCCGGCCGTACGTGCGCCCCCCTCGCGTCGGCTTCCGACGTCCTCGGGCTGCCCTGCGACTCGACGGAGATGCCCTCACCAGGACGGTGCTCGCGAAGCCATACGGTCTGATGAGCCGGTCCAGCGTGGAAACGCCCACTGGCCGACGCCCCGTCCCGCGCCACGGTCAGGACGAGCAGCGTGCTGGATCCGCCCAGAGCGGTACGGACGGGCAGGCACAGCTGGCCACCCGGACGAACCCGGGTGACCCACTCCCACGGCACACGGCGCACCGCACGATGGGAAAGGAGACCGTGGAACGAACCCGCCGGTCCCAAGACCCCGGCCTCGGACCCGCTGACCACCCGAACCTGCGGGTAGGGGCGTAGGCGCTGTCTGGCGATCTCGGCGAGACGTTCTGTGTCCGCGACCGTCACCACCTGGCCGCCCTGGAGAAGGTGTTCCAGAGAGGCTGCCGTCCAGCCGCAGTCTGTGCCGATCTCGGCAACGGTCATCCCTGGTCCTGGAGCGAGCGCGGCCAAGCGCGCCGTGGCGTCTTCTTTGGACGGGATCACTCCCGTGACGATGCCGGGGCCGCCTTCCCCACCGTCGTCGACGTCGAAGACGAGCATCTCGGAGCGATGGACGAACTTCGCCCACTCGCCCGCGTTCTTGCTCCGGTCCACCCTGCGCCAGCGGCCACCTCGGTGCGTACGGATCACGTTGGGCACGAAGTCCTGTCGCCGATCGCAGAGGAACACGTCCCCCGCGTGCTCGTGAACGTGGCCACTGCCCGGTCGCACGCTGGCAGCCTCGACGCGGGCGTTCATGCCTGTCCTGCCACGGAGACGACGTCTCCGGAGTCTTCACGGCCGCTCGCTGGGCCCAGGAGACGCAACTGCCACCCTCGCGTGACCACGTGCGCGGCCGAGGAAGCGCCCAGCGCCCGCAGCAGGCGTCGAGCGTCCTTGCGCACGTCGTCCAGCGGACGTTTCGCGCCGACCGCGATCTCCTCGATGGTCTTTCCGCCGGCGAGCCCTGCCAGGACTGTGCGCTGCTCCTCCGGCAGTTCGACGCCGTAGTCCACGAGCATGGGGACGTCCAAGTGACCGTGACGGTAGGCGAGGTTCACCATCCCCGCCCGCTCCGAAGTTCGGAGCTTTCCGCCGATCCGGAGGATGTACGTCTTGACCGTGCTGTCGGACACTCCCATGTCGCAGGCCGTCTCTGCGGTCGTCCTTCCCCGAGAGATGCCCAGCAGAGCCTCACGCTCCTGAGGGGAAAGCGGCGGCGAGATGGTCTCGTCCGGGGCTGGCATGGTCGTACTCCTTCGGTGTTCTGGCACAGTCGTCGTCTTATCGGGGCCGGCCCACTTTGCTGGTCGGCTGGTTGGGGCGTGTGCTACGACCGGCCGTAGGACTGCAGGGCGAGTTCGGCGAGGATGCAGACGGTGGGGAGGCTGATGGCGGCAGCGAGGAGGACGGCGCCCCAGTGCGCGCGGGCCTGTCGCCAGCCACGTCGAAGGCGCCCTGGGGCGGGCTCGTCTTTGCGGGGTGAGCCCGAATTCGGTGGGGAGGCCGGAGCCCGGTGAATCCGTTGAGGGTGCGTCGTGCGATAGGACCTGGCCATGTCACTCACCGTTCCGCTCGCAGTCCTGTTCGGCGTAGCGCAGCAGGGCTTCGGTGTGGACCGCGAGACGGAATGCGTGCTCCCTCGCCGCCTTGAGTCCCTCGCCCGGAGGGACGTCGCGGGCCTCCTGAGAGCGCTCGATCACTTCACCGCATGCGGACCACCCTCGACTCCCGGCGGAGAGCGATTCCAAGTGGATCGAGACGTACGGGACGAGCGTCGTGACGTAGCCGCCGAGCGCCCGCATGACCGCCGCGAGGATGTGCGGATGCGGGTACACCCCCGCTTGCTCCCAGGACTTCGCCGCAAGAATGGCTTCGCGGATACGCGTCGAATCGAACCCGGCGCACACAGTCCTGCCCCAGCCATCGACTACGTCGTCAAAGGCGTCGGCAGCAGGAAGGACGGCGAGCAGCTCCCGCCCGACCTCGGACATCCGCCGGTGCAGGAACGCCGCACGCCCGGCGTCACCAGGAATCTCTTCGTCGAGCAGGCCACGCACGCGTACGACCAGTCGATCGTCTTCCAGAAGGGGCTCGTTCGCGTCGACGGGAACGACTGCCCCGAGCAGTCGCATCAAGTGGCCGCGCATGAGCAGCATTTGGACGTGTCGCTCGTCCGGGTCGTCGCTGACAGAGGCAGTCTCGGCGAAAACCAGTCTGGTCAACTCACGATGGAGGGCTTCCTGTACCGCGCGAGGCGTTGGCCCGGGGGTCAGCGTCGACAGAACGGTCCTCAGGCCACGATCCAGTTCCTGGAATGAGCCCTCCGGCCAGGAGACGCCGCCAGTCTGCCCGCGGCTGGCTGTAGGGGCCGATGTCATGGTGCAGGGCATAAGGGCAACTCCAACAGTGAAGTTCGTAGTTGGCGATCGGGGCGTTGCCTCGGCGGCGCCCCAAGAGGAGCCGCCGAGGCATTTCGAGCCGCCACTCGCCGACAAGGGCGGTTCGTTCACGGGAGACGCAGCGCTGCGGGCTACACGGGCATCGTTCAGGGAGCGCAGAGACACCGGTACCGCCCCGTAGGACCCGGCCAGGACGTCCTGGGACGTCCCGCTGGCCGGATCGGGATGGGAGCCGAACGTCCCAACGGCGCAGTGCTGTTGAGGCTGGCTTGCACAGTCGAGCTTGCTAGAGGAATCCGGCGCCGCGGCGGTGCGCGGAGCGGAGGGGTCTGACGTCCCGGCGAGCGCGGCCGGACATCGGGGCGTGGGTACGTCGACATCTTGGTCATCGGGCAGCACGAGGATCCGGCCCTGCTCAGTGACGGTGCCGGTGATGCGGGGGAGCGTCTGTGTCCTCATGGCCAACAGTTCCGAATCTCACTGGTCGGTGCGGCGTAGTGGTACGGCAGCGAGTACGTGCTTCATGTGTGGCCGCCGGCATCAGCGTTTCGCCTGGCGTGTGGCGTCGGTACGCCATTCGTCTGCCACTTCACTGCCATTTGCGTCGATCCACGGTTGCTTTACGACGATATGAAATGGATTGAGCAGCCTGAAGAGTGTGGTGCAGGAGAGCACGACTTGGGCTCGTACTGCGGCCCGGCGGGGAAGTGGCAGTGGAGTGGCAGGCCCGTGGCGTACCGACGCCATCGCGGCGAGCCGAGGCTGGTTACGGCCGCTGTCGAGCGGCGACTGACATCTACGGCCTGGGAGTGTGACCTTCGTGGGGAAGATCGTCTTGTTCGCCGGTGTGGACCCGCTTGCCACCGGCGAGTCCGACTACCCCTGGCACCCGCTGTCCGTGCTGACGGTCGGCACCGCCTTGCGGGCTGCCGGGCACGAACCGGTAATCATCGACTGCCAGATCGAACCGGACTGGCGCAAGAAGCTGTCGGACGAGGCCAAGGACGCCCTGTACGTCGGGGTTTCGTGCATGACGGGTCCCAGCATCGGCAACGTGCTGGACGCGATCGGCGCGGTGCGCGAGCACGCGCCGGGCGTACCTGTGGTGTGGGGCGGCTACCACGCCTCGCTCGCCTACCGGGGGATCCTGCGGGAGCGGTGGGTGGACGTGGTCGTCCTGGGACCGGGCGAAGCCGCGGCCGTGGCACTGGCAGAGCTGGCCGAGCGGAAAGGCGGCCTGACTGACACCGCTTCGCTCGCGGCCATCCCGAACCTGGCCTACCGGGACGGGAGGCGCGAGATCTCGCTGCGCGGCGCGGTGGCGGACCGGATTCTGGAGACCCCGTACGGCGCCCTGGCGGACATGAACACGGTTCCGCCCCTGGACTACACCCTCATCCCGGTGACCGCGTACTACACCGACAGGGTCCGGGATCTGAGCTACCTCACGTCCTGGGGCTGCCCGCATCCCTGCGGGTTCTGCAGCGAGCCCAAGACCAGCCTGCGCCGCTGGAAGGGGCTGCCGCCGAAGCGAGTCGTCGACGAGGTCGAGGAGCTGTGGAAAACCTACGCGCCGGACCAGATCAGCCTGATGGACCCGAACTTCTCCACGAACACCCAGCGGGTGATCGGCATCGTCGAGGAGATGGAGCGCCGCGGTCTGTGCATCCAGTTGCGGGCCAACATGAGGGCCAAGGACATCGTGAACCTCGCGGGGCACATCGACCTCGAACGGCTCCGGAAGGTCGGCTTCAGCGCGATCTTCGTCGGCTGTGAATCGGGCTCCGACCGAATGCTGGAGTTGATGACGAAGAACGCGACGGTCCAGCACACGATCGACGGCTGCCGAATGCTGTCGGCAGCCGGCATCGTCCAGCTCACCAGCTGGATCCACGACCTTCCGCACGAGACCGACGAAGACAGCGACCTCACCTTCCGGCTCGTCCAGGACCTGGCGCTGCTCCCGCACAACGAGCAGAAGCATCACTTCTTCACGCCGTTCCCGGCCACCGACATGTACGACGCGCTCTTCGGCGCCAGCGAGGACGACGGACGCAGCCAGCGCGACTGGGCGCGCAGCGACACCTACTCCGGAAGCGCGATCTGGTCCGGCCGGCCCGACTTCCGCCGCCGGGTACTGGGGCGGCTCCTAGAACTCAGGGAACAGCACCCGGACGTCCTCGTCAGGACGCTTCCACGGCTCGTGGACGCCTGAGCACCACAACCACCGAACGACCGGGCTGGGGGCGTGTGTTCGGCGCGCCGCGATTGGTGCCGACCGCTCCTCACCTCTACGGTAGGAATCCCACATCTTGTGGTCACCGAACGCAAGATGTCCATAGGTTGTGGGTGTCAGACCTGTTATGCCCATTTCGACCACCCAGAGGACACATTCGATGGCGGACCGAACCGTTGACGGCATGGCGCGTAAGCACAGGGGCGGGGAGCACCCCCTCGTCCAGGTGCCCCCGCGGTCCCCGAGGCGTCTGAAGTCGACGACCCGGTCGTTCAACGTCGGCGAGGGGAAGGGCTACCTCACGGTCGCCTGCACCGAGGACGGTCGCCCTGCTGCGGTCACGATCTTCATGGCCAAGCAGGGCTCGACCATGGCGGGTCTGATGGACGGCTTCAGTACGACCATCACCCAGGGGTTGCGGCACCAGGTCCCGCTGGAGGTGTTCGTCCGCGAGTACGTCAGCATGCGCTTCGAGCCCGCGGGCATGACCAATGACCCTGAGATCAAGCAGGCCACCTCCGTACTGGATTACGTCGGTCGGCGCTTGGCGCTCGACTTCCTGCCGTACGACACTCGGGTGGAGTTCGGCGTGTTGACGGCCGACGAGCGCGCGGCCAAGGAGCTCCAGGACAACGTGGGCGACGCGGCCTGGGCCGACATGATCGGCCTGGCGATGTCCGCGCCAACCGTCACGAGCCCTCGCCAAGGCTGAGGACCACGACACGAAAGGGGGCCGGTGCCGCGACTCGTTTGCGGCGCCGGCCCCTCCGTCAGTTTCAGGGTGTACACGCCGGGCTCAGTCGTCAGTCCAGGTGAGGGCCGTCTCGATCGCAGCGTCCACGTCGGGCACGAGGGTGACCTCAGGGAGCATGTCGAAGGAACAACTCGGCTCGCCCACGTAGATGACCGGGATGCCGGCGGCCAGCGCGCATCCGATCTCCACGCTCAGCCCCGCGCTGCGCCTGCTGAACCCCATGGCGATCAGCACCTTGGAGCGGCGGACGTCGTCCAGGCACAGCCGGGCGGCGAGCCGGTTGAGCGCTATCCCCGCGTCGAACTGGCAGCTGGGCCGGGTGAGCGGGTCCAGGTCGAGCCACCGCGAGGTGGAGTGCAGCGGGGCGGGCAGGCTGTCGCGGAGCCGGCGGATTTCGTTGCGATGGCGGAGCGTGGCCGCGAGGTACACCGGAACGGCGTCCGGCGGGACGCTCTCGCTGCGCAGGATCCGGTTCGGGTCCGCCGTGTGCAAGCGGGCTGGTCCAGGCCGGGGCGAGAAGCGGTTGCCTGCGGTGGTCCGTCCGGCGCCGTAGGGCGTGATCGGACTGTAGGAGTGGCTGAGGTCCTCATGCAGCAGGGGCATCCCGATGAGCCTGCGCCTTTCGTCGACCTTCCCGTAGGCACCGTCGAGCGGATAGAGAAAGCGGGGTTCCTCGTCGCGGACGAGCACGAAGGTGCCGTAGCGCTGGGGTTGTCCGTGCAAGGACTGGACCCGGTCGTCCAGCAGCGCCAGGTGCCGGCCGTCGATGAGCCGCGTGGTGACGTTGCGGGTCGCTTCGTAGAGCAGTTCGTCTCTGCGCTCGCCCGCGAGATCCGCGTGCTGCATCAGCAGCCAGACCGCGTCCACGGCGGCGGGATCGTGCCGGTCGAGCCGCGGCCAGTGATGCCGGGCGACCGCGTCGATCACTTCTGCGGTGGCGTCGGCGGACGCCTGAAGGTAGAGCGCGAGGTCCTCGGTGGCGCCTGCCAGCTCGGGGGCGAGGACCGGCAGGAGGGTGAGCGGCTGGGGCCAGTCGGGGTAGCCGAGGGCTTTGCCGATCTTGTCGTCCAGGGCCGGGTCGACGAACAGGGAGGCCAGAGCACTCTCCAGGAGGAGTTGCTCGCGCTCGGCGACCTGGGTGAGGTGCTGCCAGATACCGGGACTGGTGGCAGGGGCTCGGGGGGCGATGACGAGTTCCTCGCTGACGGGAGCGGCAGCGCGTCGTGCCTGCTCAAGTTGGGTACGGGCGGCGGTGGTGTCCAGCTTGCCCGCCTCGGTGCGCGGGATGGAGGCGACCCGCACGATCGTGCGCGGAACCTTGAAGTCCGCGAGCTGGCCGCAGGCGTAGCGGCGTACGTCCTCCACCTCGCCACCGACCGCCAGGTGCAGGAGAGCGCCCAGGGTGTGTCCGCGTACGGGGTGAGCCAGGGGTATGACGGCGGCGTCCTGGACGTCGGGGTGGGCCAGCAGCACGCGGGTGATCTCGGGGAGGTAGACCTTCTCCCCGCCGAGGTTGACGCACTCGCTGTCCCGGCCGAGCAGGAGGATGCGGCGTCCCGCGGCCAGACGGGCGTGGTCTCCGGAGAGCAGGTACGTGGTGCCGTCGCTGACGCGAAAACGGTTCGCTGCGAGGCCGCCCGTGGGGTGGAGGCCGAGGGGGTGGGGCTGGGCGACGGCCAGCAGGCCGTCTTGCCCGACGGAAGCGCGCGTCCCGTCGGGCCGTAGTACGACGGCGTGGGCGCCGAGATCGAAGGTCCCGGTGGCCGGCACGAAGTCGGCTGTGGCGGTGGAGGAGCCGATGCCGGTGGCTTCGGTGGCACCGAGCGTCTCGATGAGCCGTGCGTGGGGCAGGGCGTCGAGGAGACTGCGCTTGGCCTGTTGGCTCCACGCGGCACCCGATGAGGTGATGGTGGCCAGGCGGGAGAGGTCCCAGCGGCCGGGTCGGCGGTGCAGGGCGGTGGCGAGGGGGCGGGCGAGGGGGTCGCCCACGATGGCGAGGGTGTCGGCGCGGTGCTCGGCGACGGTGTCCCAGATGGCGGAGGGGCCGGGCTCGGGCACGGTGATCACCGTGCCGCCGGCGCACAGGGCGCCCAGGGCGCGAGTCTGCCCGGAGCCGTGCATGAGGGGGCTCGCGACGACCAGTCGGGCATCCGCGACGGCGATCAGCCCCGCGGTCTCCATGGTGCTGCGGCGCAGCCACGGATTGTGGGCGTTGAGATTGCGGGCAAGATCACCCACCCGCCAGCGGATCGCGGCGGGCTCCCCGGTGGTGCCGCCGGTGCACTTGATGAAGGTGTCGTCCGGGGAGGACGCCCAGGGATCGTCCGGGCCGTCGGACCCCTGAGCGCTCAGGATCCGTTCCAGCGATTGCGTCCAGGCGGGCAGGTCCTGCGGGCCTGTGGCGATCCACGTCCGGCAGCCGGGCAGCCCGGCGCGGGCGGCAGACATCTCGGTGACCTGTTCGGGTGCCAGGAAGACGGCGTTCGGCGTGAGCAGGGTGAGCATGCCGTCCAGTTCGCGGGCCCGGTAGCGGTAGTTGATGTTGGCGGGCACGACGCCGATGCGCAGGCACGCGGCGAGGCAGACCAGATGCTCCGGGCGATTGGGCAGAGCGAGTGCGGCGACGTCCCCGCGGCCGAGGCCGCAGCTGCGCAGATGCGCGGCCAACGTCGCAGCCTGCTTGTCGAACTGTCGCCAGGTCACCGTGCTGCTGCCGTGGATGAGGGCGAGGCGCTCCGGATGGTCCGCGGCGATCCGCCGCCACAGGCTCGCGAAGTCGAGCTCACCGCTCACCTGGGTGCTCCGGCCCGGGACGCCGGTGCCCGGCGTGCTGCCGGCGTGACGGTGGTGAGGTCGTCGACGGTGGCGCGCATCAGTTCGGGGAACGGGTGGGCCTGCCAGTCCCATGCGGCGTCCTCGATCTGCGGATCGAGCCGGGCCACGACCTCCCGCAGCCGGATCCGGGGGAAGGCGTCGTTGGGAACGGGGTAGCACGTCAGGGTGCCGGTCTGGTCCCGCACGGTGATGTAGGAGGTGTCCGGGCTGCGGGGGACTTGGGCGTAGCTGGCGATCTCGAATCCCGGGGTCCGCGCGGCGAGCCATTCGCTGAGGTCGGCGGTGCTGGGCAGCATGTGCAGATGGCCATGGCAGATGCGCCGCCCGGCGGGGAGGTTGAGGCCGTACTCGAAGGTGAGGATCGGGCGCCGGTAGACCTGGTGCAGCTGGTTGGCGAGGTCGTGGGCCAGGTCCTCGACCCCCGCCAGCTCGTCGTCGTTCAGTTGTCCGAGCGAGAGCACGTGGGTTTTGGGCACCACGAGCAGGTAGCCGGGGACGAAGGCGCCGATGGTTGGTACCGCCGCCGCGTACTCGGACGCGGCGACGATGCGTTGCTGACCGGCATGGAGATGGCGTTGCAGGGTGCAGTCGCCGACGTCCGGGTTGACGGCCTGGCACAGGTCACAGTCGGGCATGTCCTTCTCGCAGGGTCGTGTGTTCGAGAGCTGCGGTCCGACGCAGCTCGATGGCGTGGGGGCGCTGAGGCGGTGTCAGCCGCTGGGCGCACCAAGTGCGCAGGACCGATGGGGTGAGGGCCGGGTCCTCGGTGTGTACGACGGCGGACAGAACGGATCCGAACCGGTCGTGGGGGCTGACGTGGATTTCGCAGTTCCGTACGGCGGGGTGGGCGGACAGGGTGTCGTGGGTCTCGGCCACGGCGATCTTGACGCCCGCCACGATGGCGCGGCCGGGGACGGCCACGTCGGTGACTTCGATGCGGTCGGTGTCCTTGATGCGCCTGCCGAGGTCGCCGACGCTCTGCCATTGCGGCCGGCCGGTGCACGGCTGGTCGGTGTGGTGGGAGATGAGTCCGGTCCGGCTGCGGCCCTCGATGGTTCCCTGGGTGCCGGCCGCTACGGGCCAGCGGCTGGGGTCGACGATCCGCAGCTCGGTATCGGGCAGCGGAGATCCGCCGGGGCCGCGAGAGGTGTAGGGGCTGAAGGTCCCGTCGTACAGGGTGGTCCCGTAGTACTCCGCGAGGCGCTCGGGCCCCAGGACGTCGGCCAGGCGCTGGCGCAGCGGGGGCGGGCAGGGGGCCGAGGAGTGCAGGAGCAGACGCAGCGAGGAGCAGTCGCCGCGGAGTTCGCGGGGTGGGCATGCGTCCCAGATCTGCTGGATCTGCGTCGGAACCAAGAACGCCCAGTCCGGCTTGTGGCCGCGGACGCTCTCCAGCCACTGCTCGGCCTCGAAGCGGGGAGCGAGGATGATGCAGCCGCCGAGGAGGAGTTGACGCAGTGCGAACTCGAACGGCCCGTTCAGGTGCATGGGGGCGGCGAAGATGGCACGTCCGCCGGGCCGCATGCCTAGAGCGCGGGCCTTGCGCGGGGCGGTGGGCGATTCGCCGTGTGTCAGGACCGGAACCTGCTGGTGGCCCGATACGGCCAGGACCGCCTTCCACGGGCGGCAGCCCGCTTTTCTTGCCGTCTGCACGTCGCGCAGTGCCTCCGTTTCGGGCACGCGGGCGGGCAGGACCAAGGGCGTGCGGCTCACCATGAGAGCGGCGCACACCTGGATGAAGAACGCGGCGGTGGGTGTGGCGCGCAGCACCGCGACGCCCGCGCCGTGATCGGGACGGGATTCCAGGTCCTGGGCCTGCTGGGCGGCGGCTAGGTAGAGGGAGCGGAAGCTCGTCGTGCCGTGGCGGTCGATCACGGCGGGGTGGTCGGGCCGCCGGCGGGCGGTGCGGTGGAGTTTGCTGACGACGTCCGCAGTCCACGTCGGCCCCGGCGGGTGCACGGTCATGCGGCGGGGGCCGGGTCGGGAGCGGTCGGGGGCGCCCAAGTGGTGGCGAGCTGCTGCTGCTGGTCGTCGGTGAGCCATCCGAAGCGCAGGTACTCGTCGGCCTCTGCGGCCCGCCGGCCGCGGTAGTGGGGGAAGGTGACCCACGACCGGAGCAGGTGACGGGGCTCGGCTGGGGGCCGCGGGTCGCGGTAGGCGGTGCGGGAGTGGAGCACCGTGTGGTTGTTGACCAACTGGAGGTCGCCCGCGCGCAGTTCCATGTCGATGCTGTTCTCGTCGGCGAGCTCCTCCAGCAGGTCGAAGGCGGCCACGGCGTCCCGGTGGAGGGGGACCGCTGTGACGGTGGGGGTCTCCAGCAGCGTGTGCCGGACGTAGCGGGTGGAGAAGTGGCCTCGGTGGAGGGAGAAGATCGGCGATATGAAGGTGGGCGGCAGGCCGGGTACGTTGCCGCCGGCCATGTGGAAGTGGAACGGCTGGTACAGCTCGGCGGTCCGCGTCGGGGAGGCGTTCAACATTTGGTTGTGGACCGTGGCGGCCGAGGCGAGACGGGAAAGCCCTCCGGTCTCGGAGGCGGTCAGGCACAGCAGGGCTGCGGCGTCGGCGCCGTCAGTGTGGAACCACAGGCGGTTGGCGGTCTGATGACCTCGCACGGTCGCGTCGCCCAGCGCTCGGCCGGTCGCGCGGACGTGCCGGATGAGCTGTCCGTCCCTGCTCTGGGTGGCGATGGGGCCCAGGTAGGTGGCCAGTCCGCGCAGGAGCAGTGCGTTCTGGCGTTCGTCGAGTCGGTCGACGGGCAGTCCGCGCAGCACGGCGAAGCCGCGGCCGTCGGACACCTCGCTGGAGATCGCTTCCAGGATCGAGCCGACGTGGCCCAGGGGGAAGTCTCTGCGGTTGATGTCGCGGTCGGTGAGCATGTCGCGTCCGGTTAGCCGGTTCTGCGCGACGGTGAGCGCGTCGATGATCTCGATGTTCTCCTCGCGCGAGAGCGTGTACGTCCATGCTTCGGGCGAGAAGGTGCTTCGGTCCCACAGCGGGGCCTCGTCGGAGGTGAGCCACTTGGGGCGGGGTGTGCGGGCGGAGGTCAGCATGCTGGAGTCCTTGGGGGCCGGGGGAGTCAGGCGTTGACGCTGCGGCGGGCGGCGATCGCGTCGCCGGCGAGCCAGCCGGAGTCGGCGGCGCCGATGATTCCGCCGGTGAGCCCGGGGCCGTCACCGACCAGGTAGAGGCCGGGGTGCCCGGGGGCCTGCATGTCGTCGCCGACCTCGAAGCGGTCGGCCCAGCGCTCGACGGCCGGCCCGTACAGCATGTTGCCGGGATTCAGGACCTGCGGGCACAGCCGGGCGAGGCGGTGAAGGTAGTCGCGCAGCAGGGCGACGATCGGCTGGGGAAAGAGCGTGGCGAGGTTCCCGGTGACGGCGTCGGGGATGCTGGGGACGAACCCGTGCGCGGCGTCGGGAACGGTTCCGGTGGTGGGGACGTCGGCCAGGAAGTCGCCGAGTGTCTGGGCCATGACCCGCCCCCTGGTGGCGTTGTTCATCCGGGCGACGAGGTCGCGCACGTACTCCGTGCTCAGGGGGAACGCGTCTCCGGCGGTGGCCAGCACCGCGGTGTTGCTGCGGTTGTTCCCGTGGTCGCTGGTGGAGTGTCCGCCGACCAGGGTGAGGTCCTGGTACTGGGCCGGGACGACATCCCCGCCGAAGCAGACGCAGTGCGTGCGGACCTCGGCTCCTGCGCCGGGTTTCCAGATGACCTTGGGGTCGGTGGCGACCTTCAGCAGGAGGTCCAGGAACTCGCGCGGCCCTTCCAGGCGGAAGCCGAGCTTGGGCTGGGCGCTCTTGCGGGACAGCCCCAGGGTGTTCCCGAGCGCGCGCAGCCAGGCGGCGCCGATCTTCCCCGGTGCGAGCACGACGTTGTCCGCGTACAGGGGCATCGGCTCTGCCCAGTCGTTGCCGGTGACCCAGACCTCCCAGCGGTGGCTGGCGACGGGTGAGGGCCGAACCTCGGTGCAGCGGATTCCGCAGAGCACGGGAGCAACGGCTTCGACTCGCTGGCGAAGGGCGGACGTCATGCGCATGAGCTGGTCACTGCCGATGTGGCGGACGGGGTAGTGCAGGTATTCGAGGCCCTCGGCTCCAGCCCGTCCGGCCAGCTCGGCGGCCCTGGTGTCGTCGGCACCGTGTAGCGGGGCGTCCTCGCCAGCACGGAAGATCTCGTCGATGGCGTACTGCCGTGCTTCGACCTCGTGTGAGGGGAAGCGGTGGGAGATGGTGGAGCCGATGCGGTGCGACAGGCACAGCTTGCCGTCGCTGAACATCCCGGCGCCGCCGAATCCCGAGGTGATGGTGCGCTTCTCGTCCTGGCCCAGCTCGCGGGCCCGGATACGCCCGTCGATGTCGGCGCCCTGCTCCAGGACGACGACGCCGCCAGCCGGGGCTCCCGCGCGGATCGTCGCGAGCAGCCCCGCCGGGCCGGCGCCGATGACGAGGGTGTCGTAATGGGTGGGATGGCCCCACAACGCGGACGTGGAAGGTAAGGGCACGGCAGCCTCCGGCTGAGGAATGGGATCGGCACGCGGTCCGCCCGCCCGGACGTCCGCTGGATGCCGCCCCCGGCGAACTACCCGTACGTCAGCTCGCCGAGGGCCGCTGGCGTCCACGTTCGCCCGGTCTGCATGGCGTCGGTACGCCATTCGTCTGCCACTTCTCTGCCACTTGGTGGTCGAGCGCCCAACGCATCTCAATCCCAGCAAAGTGCGTGATTCGCCTCAAGGTGGGCTGCTCCCTCCGCCTCTGTCGCCGGAGGAAATGGCAGTGGAGTGGCAACTCAATGGCGTACCGACGCCACCGCGATTCCCCCACCGTTGAAGCGGGCCTTCAGCAGGCCCTCCGCCGACGGGCTCAGCCCACCAGCGGTCACCGCACGTGCACGAGGGAGACGATGGTGCCACCCCCACCGGCTGCGCTGAAACCGTCCGGCCACCTCATCCACGCCCCCGAACAGCACCGCCTCGACCTCAGCGTCAGCGAGTGGCCCACCAGGGCCGCGCGCTCCCAAATCCGCACGGTACTGGGGGGAAGGGCTGACGCGGCCACGGTCGACGACATGGTCTTGGTCGTGGACGAGCTGGTCGCCAACGCCCTCCGGCACACCCCCGGCGTCGGGACATTCCTGCTGGAGGTGGACCAGGACCGGGCCACGGTAAGGGTGTTCGACGCTGGTGCGAACTGCGCTGCGGTGGCTGTCAAGTCTGCGGAGAAGTCCGACGAGAACGGCCGCGGGCTCAGCATCGTCGCGCGACTGACCGAGGAGTGGTTCGCCGAACCGACCGCGGCCGGCGGCAAGGCGGTGGTCGCGGTGTTCGCCATTGCGCTCCAGGAGAACAGCTCACGATGACCGCCCTCGATCTCAAGACGCGGCACATTGCGCCCGGACTGACCGTCAATCCGCTCGGAGTGGGCTGTTGGGCGATCGGAGGCCCGACCGTCAACGCGGGCCAGCCGGTCGGCTGGGGCTCCGTCGAGGATGCGCGGTCGCTCGATGGTCTGCGGACCGCGGTGGAACACGGCGCCAACTTCTTCGACACGGCAGACGTGTTCGGGCACGGCCACTCCGAGAGGCTGCTGGGACAGCTCCTCAAAGAGGTCGACCGGGAATCCGTGCACATCGCCAGCAAGATCGGATGGGTGCGGGGCACAGCGCCTCACCCCTACGCGGGCCCAAAGCTCCGCCACCAGTTCGAACAGAGCATGGAGAACCTGGGGGTCGAGTATCTGGATGCCTACTTCCTCCACACCCTCGACTTCGGGGACGACGACGACTACCTGCATGTCGCCATCAACCAGATGCGCGCCCTGCGGGATGCCGAGTACATCAGGGCCATCGGCATGCGCGGGCCCCACCCTCTCGCCTCGGACCGTAAGGACGCGGCGGACGTGCGCAGTGCCCGGTTCGTCAAGATCTTCCGTCTGCTGCGTCCCGATGTGCTCTGGACCCGGTGCAACCCGCTGAGCCCGCCGACCCTGGTCGACGGCGAGGACCTTTTCAGCTTCACCGCGCGCCACGGCGTCTCGCTCATGCTCACCGAGCCCCTCGCCCAAGGGCTGCTGACCGGGAAGTACCAGCCGGGTGCCCCCGCCGTCTTCGGCCCCGGCGACCACCGACGGCACAAGCGGTGGTTCTCCAACCCTGGACTCGAAATCATCGACCGCGGCCTGGAGACGCTGCGCGAGCACTTTGGCCGTCACCCGCAGGCACTGGTCCGCGTCGCCCTGCGATACAGCCTGCAGCAGGCCGACCACACGGCAGTGATCGTCGGCTTCACCACGCCCGAGCAGGTCCGCGAGAACTACTCCTGCCTCGGAGAGCCGCTGACGAATGAGGAACTCGCCTTCGTCGACGGCACCTACGGCCGGATACGCAACGAACTCCATGCCACTGGCGATGCCTACCGCCGCATGGAAGTGCCGGTGTGACCGCGCAATCCGCATACCGTCGGCCGGTCTACGGCGTGCCCCGGCACGTCGCCGAGTCACATCTGCCTCTCGCGGAACAGCTCGACGCCGCCGACCACGCCTTCGGCCAACTCCTGCCCAAGCGCATCCCCGAACGCGCCGCCTCCTAGCCAGGCAGCGACTCTCCCCGCACACAATCACGGAGGTCCCATGGGAACGATCCAGCAGGCGCTGCGCATGAGCGCCCCGTACTGGGCTGCGGAACACGAGATCGCCCTGCGCTACTTCGGTTCGAGCGCCAGGAACACCGTCTCCGACAAGGTCTGGGTCGGGCACCAGATGTTCAAGGAGTGGACCGGCAGCGGGGTCTACGGCCCCCGGCACACGACCGTGGCCAGCATGATCGCCGAAGTGGCAGAAGAAGTCGCGCCGCTGGGCCACGGAGCGGTCGCACCCTCCCCGCTGAAGAGCACCTACACCAAGCTGAGCTTCGCCTCCGACGAGCTGCGCCACTACGCCCAGCTGCACGACCTGTTCCTGCTCATCGAATCCGCCACGCCCCCGCCGGCGATCGCCGAACTCGGACAGCTGAAGGAGGGAGCCGCGCTCACCGAACTGCGACTGGGCTACCGCGACGACAAACTCGGCGCCATCGCGGTCGACCTGTCCGAGGGCGGCGGCCTGGGGCTCTACTTCGGGATCCGCTCCGCGAAGAACCTGCTGGACCTCTCCAGCGAGGTGGACCGTGAGGTGCTCGCGGTCGCTGATCGAACGATCGAGGACGAGACCCGGCATCTGATCGGTCGCTTCACGGCCGCCCGAGAGGCGGGACTGGACGAGGAGCAGTGGGTCCGTGTCTCCGAGATCCTGGAGGAGATCTCGCACCAGAAGCTCCTGGAGCGCAACGAGCAGTTCGGCGGCATGCTGACGGTCCAGGAGGTAGCGACCGTCTGCGCGAGTGAGAATCACGCCCGGATGGTCGCCTTCCTCACGGACCACCTCGGCTTCCTCCTGGACTACCTGGGAATGAGCCCAGTTGATCTCTGACGCCCGCAGGTACGCCCGACCGGTGCTTGCCGGGCATCGCCTCGAAGCCCCGTTGAACACCGTCTTCAGCTACGGCTCGCGCCGGCGCGTCGTCGTCGGACTGGGCAGCACGGGGCATCTGGAGGTCACCCGAGGGGTGTGCTCGTTATCGCTTCCCGGTCTGGCCAGCAGGGAAGCGACAACGCCGCAGTCCCTGCTCGCTGGACTCCAGTCCTTCTTCGAGGCGACCGACGGCCGGTGGATCATGGGGTACATCGGATTCGGGGCACACCACAGCCGGTACAGCACGCTGGCCGTCGGGCCGGATCCGGAGGTGCTCCTGTTCACTCCGGAGTCCGTCCTGGTGATCAAGGACGATGGCAGTGCCTCGTCCGCATCCGGTCCGATGCGACTGCCGCGAGGGCGGCGTGCGACCAAGGCTGGTTCACCGCCTCCACTCGCCGACGAAACCGTTGACCGCTTCCGCGTGATGGTCGACGACGTCTTGGGGTGGGTGGGGCAGGAGCCGGGCCGTCGGCTGACGGTCGCAACGCGGCACGGCTGGAGCGGACCGGTGGACCTGGTCTCCACCATGGCGGCGGGGCAGGACGACTCCCATGGGGTGTCCCGCTCGTTTTACTGTCACCACGGTGGGCTGGAGTTCGCGGGGACCAGTCCAGAACTCCTCATCGACGGGTCGCTGGAACGGTTCACCTGTCACAAGCTGTCCGGTACCTCCGGGCACACCCGTGACGGTCGACGACCGGCGCCCTGGGACCTTCGTCTCGTCGAAGAGCACCGGTCATCCATCGACTCGCTGCTGACCGCGTACAGCCACTTCGCCAGCGTGAGCGCGGGACCCCCGGAGTTCCTGAGACTCGAGGAACTAGTCCACGGAATGACCCGGTTGACGGTGGAGCCGAAGCCCGGAAGCAATCCGGCCGGCGTTCTGTTGGGAGCGTTGCCCACCGGGGCCTCGCCCGCCGAGGGATTGTCCGAGATCGCGAAGCTGGAGCAGTTCCCGCGAGGGCCGTACTACGGCATGGTCGGGTGTGCAGCACCGGACGGCAGACTCCAATGGTCACAGCTCCTGCGCAGCGTCTTCCAGCGGGACGGCCGGGTTTGGCTGCCGGTCGGGGCGGCGGTCACGGCCAGATCCAGCCCGGACGTGGAGGCGGCCGAGATCGCCCTCAAGGCCCGGAGCGTGCGGGTGGCGTGGCACAGCTGAGCCGACGGATTGGGGACCGGAACGTCCCGGTCCCCAATCCCCCCGTACCAGCTGCGCCGCTGGAGTCAGAGGGCGGGCGACCGGCCCGGCAGGGCCAGGCTGTGCAGGACATGCCATCGGTACGTACGCACTTCCCGGCGCAGCTCGACCAGGTGGACCCGCTCGATCGGGAGCGTGACGGAGGGGCGGTTCCTCAGAAGGGCCACAGCGTCGATCACCGGTGAGGCGGTCCGGGCCCGGTTGTTGTAGAGAATCCCGAGATGAGGGCGGAAGCGACTGCTCGGCTTTCCGCCTGGGACGCCGACGCGTTGCCCCGCGCGGTGAAGGGCGGCGTGCAGCTCCACCAGCGGTGTCCAGGGCGTAACGCTGAACCGGATCGCCCCCGTGGACCCCGCCATGGGCTCCGCGCGGATCTCGAACCCACCGCCAAGCGTGCCGTCCGCCAGTTGGGCGAGCGCGTCCACCGTGCCGGGCTCGACGTCCGCGCAGCTACCGATCTTGTTCATGGTGATGTGCAGACCGTCGTGGGGAACCTCGTCCATGCCCAGATCGGCCAGGGCCTGCTGGCACGAACGTGCCTGGGCGATCAGCTCCGGCTCCTCGGGGAAGGCCAGCATCCAGTAGTAGGCCCGGTGCCCCGGGGGCCACCCAGGCCGGTCCCAGTGGTCGGTCATCCTCTCGACGGCACGGAAGGCGTCCCAGTCGTTCGAGATGATTTTCCGGGGATCGTCCAGATCGAGAGGCGGCGCCGCGGGGAAGGCCCTGCTGTCGTCGATCAGCGGGCTCATCACCAGAAGTCTCCTTGGTAGCTCGGGCCGTCGGTCACGGTGGCGGGTCGGGTTGCGCCTGGACGGCCGGCTGGTAGTTCAGTGCCGCCAGTTCACTGGCATAGTCGCGCACGACAGGCTCGGCTTGCCACTTCCCCGTGTGCTGGAGGAGTTCGGTAGCGCGCTGCCACACCGAATGGATGGGCGTGCTGCCGCTGGTGTGAAGGGCCCGGGTGCCCAGAGACAACGCCTGCTCCAGGTCGGGGCGACCCTGCCGCAGCAACGCGGTAGCGACGTCCAGGGACACAAGTGTCCGGGTCCACTGGGAAGGCGACTGCTCGACCAAGTCCTCAATCTGCCCGGCGTACTCAAGGACCTTCGCGACATCGCCGGTCGACAGATGGGCCGTGACGGCGTTGGCGAGCGTACGAGCGGGGCTGTACGCCTCGAAGGAGATGCAGGAGGTGACACCGCCGGGAAGGTACTGCTGCTGGTCGCTCAGGTCGAGTGCTCGCCCGATCGCTCGCACAGTTCCGCGGGCGTCCCCCTGCCTGGCGAGAGCGCGGGCGCGGCCGTTCACCCAGAGCCTGATCGCCTGCGGACTCTGCGGTGACAGCGCGATCCCCTGAGCAGCCGCTGCGTCGGAGGCGGCGTACTCACCGACGTAGTAGAGGTTCAGGGCCCGGGTGCCCAGAACCCACATCTTCGCCCCCACGTCGCCGACCTGGCCGGCGAACGCTTCGGCCTCCACGCAGTACGCCTCAGCCACGTCGCCGTGGCCGGCGTTGACGGCCATGTACGCCAGCAGGCCGGACGACCGGGCTGCCAGACCGAAGAGCTCCTGTCGTTGTCCGGAGCTCTGCCGACCGAGAAGGAGGGTGCGCACCATCCTACGGAGCAGCCGCGCCTCACCAGCGAGCTGCTGGGGCCCCTGGTCCTCGTACCGCTGCACGATGCTCTCGATCGACTCAGCCGCCAGACTCAGCAGGGCGGGATCGGTGTTGCTGGTCGTCAACTCCTGCGCCTGGAGGAGGATCTCACCGGGGCTTCCCCACCCGCCACTGGTGAGAACGGGAGGGGAAACACCAGTTGGCTGCCGGGCGATGTTGCGGTCCGGGGGCGGTCCGAAAAGGACCGCGGTGGTCATGCCGAAAAGATGCTCCAGGACACGGGCGGAGTCCGGGCGCGGGCCTCTCTCGCTGAGCTCGCCCTTCATCCACCGGTCGAAGGTTCGGCGGGGAAGGTCGACGCCGGCCAGGCGCGGGTCGCCGTCCTTCTCCGCCAGCTCCGCGCGCGCCCTCTTCCACTGGATGCACAAGGCTTCGTAGGTCCAGCGGCGCTCCTGGACGAGTACACGGAAGTAGTTGGTGCGCACGGTCACCTGTGAATTCCCTCCCGGGCCTGTGGCCGGTGGAGCAAACGCGCCCGGCTGCTACCTCTTAGTCGGTCCCCACGCCATGGTCAAGTGCCGGCCCGGAGTCAACTTCCGGCTGAAGCACCTATGCCGAAGTGACGGTCTGACGATAGAAAATCTTGGTGTCCTGCGGGACCGCACCAAGTGCCTCGTAGAACTTCTGAGCATCGGGATTGTCGCGGTCGGTCGTCCACTCTATCCGGCTGCATCCGAGCTGGGCGGCGACCTCGTGAAGCCGTGCCATCAGGGCCTTTGCCACCCCGCTGCGGCGGTGGGCTTCCCGCACAAACAGCTCCTTGAGGTACAGCGAGCGGCTGTCACCTGCGGCAGGCCAGAGCAGCGAGAAGGAGGCCATACCGACCACGTCGACGCCGATCCGCGCCAGAAGGATGGAGGCGGCCGGATGATCTCCGAAGAGCATGTCCCGCAGCCGGCCGACGCGGTCGGGCAGCTCGCCTTCGACTGCGCCGCCGTAGTACTGCTCGATGTCCGCTACGAGTTCCGCGATGCACGGCACATCGGTTGACTCGGCACGAGTCACGGTGAGTTCGCTCACGGCGGCTTTCCTTCGTGTTCGGAGGCTATGCCTTGCTGGAGTGGGGCGAGTGCGTCCCGAAGTACCCGGACGGAACGGGGTCCGCTGGGGATCGTGGAGAGCAGTCCTTCGAGTTGGCAGGCCCTGGTCAAGATAATCCCGGAACGGTGCTGCGCCGGGAGCTTTCGAAGGATCTCCGCCGTACTGTCGGCGGCCCCGGCCAGCTCGCCGTCCAGGAATAGACACATGGCGGCGTCCAGCTCGATCAGGGCCCTGTCGAGATGTTCATCTGCCGGATAGAGCTGGAGAGCTCGCTGCTGTGCTTCCCGGGCACGGTCCGTCTGGCCGAGGTGGGTGAGGGCGTTGCCTTGGTGAAAGCGCAGCTGGGCCTCGTTGTAGCCGAACGCCGACTCTGCGGTGTCGTCTCCGTGCAGGTGCGCCAGCGTATCCTCCGCCCGGCCGAGGGCGGCCTCGGCTTCCCGGCGGTCTCCCATGACGGCGTGGGCCCGAGCTTCCAGCGGAGCAGCCAAGGCTGCGCCGACGGTGGGCTGGACGCTGGAGACTTGCGCGCGGCGCGCGGCGCGGGCCGCTCCGGTGAGATCGCCGCAGTAGAACAGCGCGTACGCGTCTTCGGCAAGGATCCAGGCTCGGACGTCGCTGTCGCCGACCTCCTCCGCCGCGATCTTGGCGACGCGCAGCCAGGCGTTCGCGTGGTGATCATCGCCCTGGCGGACCAGGACCAAGCTCATGAGGCCGGCCATCTGGGCGGAGAACCTCGTAAGACGGCGCATGGCGCCAAGGGGCTGCCGCTGGTCGAGCGCCCTGCTCAGCGCGTCGACATCGCGGCGTAAGTCCCGCAGGAGGTCGCTCTCGGGACGGAACCGAGTGGCCCGGCCGTGCCACGCCAGTGTCTCTTCCCACGAGGCGAGCCCGGCTTCGCTTATATGGCCACTGGTCAGAACTCCTTCGAGCCTTCGGCGGACGGCCTCGGCCTGGTCCGGCTCCTCGACGGGGAGCTGGCCGGCCGGAAGCCCAGCGAGGCCCTCATCGGACTCGGCGAAGACCTGTCCCACGGCCATACCGAAGAGGTACTCAAGAACTCGCGCGGTGTCCGGGCGCGGTCCCCGCTCGGTGAGATCGCCCTTCATCCACCGGTCGAAGGTCCGGCGCGACATCGGAACGGTGGCGAGCCGGGGATCTCGATCGCGCTCAGCCAGTTCCTCACAGGCACGCTTCCACTGGATACAGAAAGCCTCGAACGTCCAGCGCCGCTCTTGCACGGTGGTGCGGAAGTTGGTGGTGCGCGCCGGCATCGTAGGTCCTTCCTTACTGGCTTGCGGCTGAGCTCGAGGACTGGCTGAACTACAAGGTGGGCACCTTGTGGTGCCCGAGCCTGGGCCTAGTCATGAGCGGATCGGTGACTTCGACAACGAACAGTTCCGATATGAACTGCACACGCCCTCCGGGGAGATGGCTCGTCCTCCCCTCCGCAGCCTGTCCCTTGAGCCCGACCGCGACGTGGATTGACGTTTCGAGCGGGGTCGAGCCTTTGGACGAGGATCTCGTCGGCCCCGATGTTCAGGCCCTCTGGAGCGAACAGGAGCTGGAACGACGGTCCGGCGGGGTGTTCGCCGAGTACCGAGTGCAGGCGCTGGAGCAGATCCGCGTCCTGGTGCGCGAGCGTCTCGGGGGCAGTGGTTGTCACAAGGGTCTCCTGCGTGATCAGCGAGGAAATGGGCTGGGTGATCGGGGAGGGCTGGTTCGGGTGTTGGGTGTTGTCCCGGCTTCGGTGCCGGGAGCTGGACCCCTCGTTCCCCACCCGCCGTCGGGTGCGGGGAACGAGGGCGTTCCACCCTCTGTCGCCGGGGAGCGAATTCCGCCCGGCGGCAGGGAAGTCAGCGGATTCCGCGGTGCCGTTCTGTGTCGGTGACGTGTTTGCGATGCCAGTCGAGTTCAGCGTGTGCAGCATGGCCGTAGTGCTGCACGACGTCCTTGCCGAGCAGGCTGTTCGCGGCGGGGCTGTGCTCGAAGTGCTGGAGCGCTTCGGCGAGATCGGCGTAGACGGGTTCCGCGCTGCCGTCCTGGTAGGCGTCGCCCTGGCAGACCAGCCGTGGCGTCAGCTTCTCCTCGATGCCGTGGGCCATCGCGGCGATGTAGGCGGTCAGGGCGAGGTAGGCGTTGGCGTCGGCGCCGGCGAGGCGGACCTCCAGGTGGGTGCCGGTGCCGTGGCCGGTGACGCGGACGGCGCAGCCGCGTTGATCGATGCCCCAGTTGTAGCGGGTGGGGGCGAAGCTGTACGGCCGGTAGCGCTTGTAGGAGTTGGGCGTGGGCGCGTACAGCGGGGCCAGGTCCGGCGACACGGAGGTGAGGCCCGCGATGGCGTGCATCATCAGCGGCGGCAGGTCGTCCCCGCGGTGGTGGGCGAATCCCGGATCGTCGTGTTCGCTCCACAGCGACAGGTGCAGGTGGAGTCCGCTGCCGATGCCGGTTTGCGGGGCTGCCATGAAGGCCGGGACCAAGCCGTCGCGCCCGGCAACATTGCGGGTGAGGAGCCGGAAGACGGCGTAGTGGTCGCAGGCGGCGAGGGCGTCACCGTAGGCGAACGTGACCTCGAATTGGCCCGGCGCGCCCTCCGGTTTGATCGCTTCGTAGGGGATTCCAGCGTCGGTCATGGCGTCGCTGAGGTTGCGGCAGAAGTCACTGACGGCAGGCGGGAGGTTCAGGGCGTAGTCGAGGTTTTCACTCCACGCTGGTACCAGGCCGGAGCCCTCTTTCGAGAAGAGGACGAATTCGCTCTCCACCCCCACCCTCACTTCGTATCCCAGCTCGCGCATCCGTTTGAGCTGAGTGCGGAGCATGTGACGTGGGTCCACCCGGACCGGTGTGTCGTCGTGGTCAACAGGGGTCCCGATCACGAGGGCGGTACCGGGCCGGCTGGAGAGCATCCGGGCGGTGCTCAAGTCCGGCTTGACGAGGAAGTCGCCATACCCATGCTTCCAGCCGGTTAGCTCGAACCCCTCCAGAGGGGTCATGTCGGCGTCGGTAGCCAGGATGTAGGAACACATCTCGGCCCCGCCGGTCATCCGCTCCAGAAACACCGGCGCGCTGTAGACCTTGCCCTTCAGGCGTCCCTGCATGTCCGTGATACCGAGCACGATCTCGGTGATGCGCCGTTTCTCCACGAGGTCGCCAAGCGACTCCTCGGCAACCGCTCCAGACAGCCAGGGCGAATTGGGACGGATGGATTTTCCTGCGGCCATCAGTAGCCTCCATCGCTGAACGCTGCGGCTTCCCCTGGCAGGGCGGTGCCTGCGGCGGCGAGCTGGTAGTCCCGCTTGCCACGGGTCACCCACGTGATCGCGGCGAGCAGCAGCGCGACCAGCAGTGTCACGCCGGCGTAGTTGAAGGAGTCCGTGGTGATCGGTGTTGACTGCGGCAGGCAGAACACCACAGTGATGATGACCACGTAGACGACTGCGATGATGCCGACCGGCCGCCGCCAGGGCCCCAGGGTCCAGGGGCCGGGCTGGTAGTCGCGTCCCTTGCGCAGCGCCAGGAAGACGGGGATGCCGTAGGTGGGAATCATGCCGACCGCGTTGATCGCGGTGATCGCGCCGTAGGCGGTAGGCGAGTACAGGACCGGCAGGGCGAGGGCGAACGGGACGATGACGGAGAACCACACCGCCCGGGTGGGTGTCTTGGTCCGGGAGTTGACGCGCCGCCAGCTCTTCCAGCCGGGCAGGGCGCGGCTGCGGGAGAACGCGTAGATCATGCGGCTGGCCGCGGCGACCTCGGCGTTGCCGCAGAACAGCATCGCCACGATGACGATCAGCAGGAGTGCCTTGGCGCCGGATGCGCCCAGGACGTCGAGGAAGATCTGCGCCGGCGGGACCCCGGTCGCGGTGTTCTGGGTGGCGGTGTAGTCCTGCATCGCGAACAGCAGGCCGGCGATGAGCGCGAAGCCGGCCACCCAGGACACCCAGATGGAACGCACCATGCCCTTGGGCGCGGAGGTCTGCGCGTCTTTGGTCTCTTCAGCCACGTGCGCGGAGGCGTCGTAGCCGCAGAAGGTGTAGCCCGCGAGCAGGCCGCCGATCAATGCGACGTAGAAAGGGCTGGAGAAGCCCGTGTCGTTGTGGAAGTGCGTGAACACGAAGCTCACCGACTGGTGCTGGGCCGGGGCGAGGGTGAGCGTACTGACGATGACGGCGACGCCCAGGAGCTGCCACCACACCGAGACCGAGTTGAGGAAGGTGACCAGGCGCACGCCCGCGGAGTTGAGTAGTCCGTGCAGCAACAGGATGACGCCGAATATCAGCATGGTGCTCGTCGGGGTGGGGGCGATGCCCCACTGAAGCTGTGCGAGGGCTCCGATGAACGCAGCGGCTCCGTAGTCGATGCCTGCGATGGCGCCCAGCAGGCCGAGCAGGTTCAGCCAGCCGGTGTACCAGCCCCAGCGCTTTCCGCCCAGCTTCTCGGCCATGAAGTACGGTCCGCCGGAGGTCGGGTAGGCGGAGACCACGTCGGCCAGCGACATTCCGACCAGCAGCGTCAGCCCGCCAATCACGACCCAACTGCCCAGCATGACGACGGGCCCGCCGTGCGCTAGGCCGAAGCCGAACAAGGCCATGCCGCCGGCCAGGACGCAGATGACGGTGAGGCTGATCGCGTAGTTCCCGAACGGGCCCATCTTGCGGGACAACTCGGGCTTGATTCCGAGGGCTTCGAGGACGTCGTCGTCATCCGGCGGCGCCATGGTGGCGGCACTTCTGTGAGACACCAGTAATCCCTTTCGGGGAAGGAGGGGTGCGAGGGCGATCGGAAAAGGAGCAGGCGCACGGAGCGGGTGGTGGGGCGCGAGCGTTCATCGGGCGGCCTCTATCTCAGGACGGAGGCGCGGACGCGCAGGAATTCATCCGTCCAGTCCAGGGAGCGGCCGAGGCTGTCACTGACGTCCTTCCACGGCTGGGGCGTGACATAGGGACCCAGTGCGTTGAACACCCACTTCGCCGCGCCGGTCTCGCCGCAGGCCACCAGGGCGTACGCCAGATGGTTCAGGTCCCACTGCGACAGCCAGGGATGCTCGGTGCTGGGAATCGGGGAAAACCACTCCCTTAACGCGCGCATCGTGAAGTGGTGTACCTGGTCCGTCTGCCAGAACCCGAGCGCGCCCTGCTGGCCCTGGCCATGGTTTTCCCTGTAAACGTCCATGAGCGAGTACAGCGGCAACATCAGCAGCTCGGGATGCTTCAGGCGGGCCGAGACGATCCACTGCGAATACTGGAAGGCCGGAACAGCTCCGCTGCGGCTCAGGAAGTATTCGCGCATGCGGTGGTGTGCGTCCCTGTTGCCGGGGTGACGCCTGTTCGCCTCAGCCCACAGGGGCCACGGCCCGGAGAAGTGCATCTCGAAATCGTCCAGCCGGTCCCACGGCTCTTTACGGGTTCGCCAGGAGGGGTCGAAGTTCCGCGGATCATAGGGGAGTTGGGTCAGTTGAAGCCGGCCATTCCACGGCTCGGGAGACTCCGGCCAGAGGCCTTCTGCCCACTGCCATTCCTTGTGAGCCATCCCAGCAGCACGGCCCACCACACCGTGTGACTTGCCCTCTCGATGGAGCTGTAACGCTCCTTGGGTGAGGGCGCGAGCCCACAGCACGGACGCGTACCGGCTGTGCTGTTCTTCGTCCCGCCACATCTTGATGACGCTGCGTGCGCCGGGGTCGGATAGGAGCAGTTGGCAACGGCGCGCTAGTAGAGTCCAGTTCGATCCCGTGCGGATGAGCAGGTCACGAGCGGCCGAATAGCGTCCCATTCTTAGGTCTTCCAATGCGCCCCGCAGGTCTGAGTCGGCACCGACAGGGCTGACAATCAGGTTCATGCCATTGGGGGGCGCCACAGGGTCTCCGCGATAAGCGCTGGGGGTGGCGCTGGTCAATAACGAATCGGACATGAGCACGGATCTCCGGTAGGACGCGAACAGGGTGGGAACGGCAGACCGGCGTCAGCCGTTCTTGCGCGGTACGAGCAACGTCGCCCAGACGTCTTTGCCGCCCCCAGGTGACAAGGCCGAGCCGTATTCGTCAGCGAGTTCCTTGACGAGCTGGATGCCCCAGCCGTTCTCGCAGTCGGGAGAAGCGCGCATTTGGCACGGCTGATTGGGGTCGTCGTCGTGGACGCACAAGGTCACACCGCCGGGGATCTTGGTGAGCGTGATCTGTGCCTCTCTTGCGTCACCGCGAACCGGGCGGGTGTGTTGAAGCACGTTGGTGAGCAGCTCCGTCACCACCAACTCCGCCGCGTCGCACAGCGATCCGAAGCCCCACAGATCCAGGTGACTTCCGACGATCTTCCGTGCGAGGCGTACGGATCGCGGTGTCACATCGAGGGTCATCTCCAGGTGACCGGCAAACACACGTGCCAATGCGCGCACCCCCTCCGGAGTCCCGGGAGGCTCAAGGGTTTTGACCATCTCTCAGATCCACTTCGTTCCGCCGAACCCTCACAACAAGGGTCGACTGAGGTGTGTACTGGTGCGGAACCGGTCAGCAACCATTCAGTCAGGCCGAGCGAACACCGTGCAGGCGCTGATGCCGAGAGCCTCAGTTATCGGCATCAGCGGGAACAGGGGCGAGGGATGCCGCAGCCAGAAAAGACACTCGACCCGGGGGCGTCCCCTCGGGAGTGGTTCGGCTACCAACTCAGGAAGCATCGCAAGATCAACAACCTGTCAGCCCGCCAACTTGGCAGGTTGGTGCAGGTCAGCGACGACATGATCTTGAGCATCGAGCACGGGAAGTACCCGATCTGTCACCTTCACCTGGCGGAGCGCTTCGATGACGTCCTAGGCACTGGCGACCTCTTCACCGAGGCTTGGCCGATGGTGTTCGGAGCGGCGGATGCCGATAAGAAGTCACCTGATGCCGATAAGCGGCGGCCCAAGGCGGCGGAGGTCGCCGTTCCGGGGCAAGCAGGCCGCATGCTGGAGAGCGATACCCCATCGCCTTCTGGGAGTCCTGCACCTGTGGACCGCCGCGCCTTCCTCGCAAACAGCAGCCTCGCCGCCATAGCCTCGATAGACCTGGTCGCCCTGGTCGCCCCACGAGACTTGCCGCAGCCACCTACCCGTATCCGACGCCTGGACATCGAGCAGATCCTCACCGTCGCCGACGAGATTCACCGCCTGGACAACATGCGGGGCGGAGGCGGACTCATCGGCGTACTCGCAGGTCATGCCATGCAGTGGGCCGTCGGACGGCTCACCGTGCCCTGCCCCGGACAGTTGCAGGCCCCTCTGTATTCAGCCGTCGCCCGCCTGGGTATCGTCGTTGGGGCCAGCCACTTTGACGCCTACGCCCACGACGATGCCAGGGTCGCCTTCAAAGTCGCTGCCGAGTGCGCAGAAGAGGCACGTGACTGGCACCTGCGCGCCAAGGTCTACAGCTTCCTCGCGCGCCAAGCTATCTGGGTCGGTGACCCAGACACTGGTCTGACATACGCCGAGAAGGGCCTCGTTCGCTCCGATCGGCTCACCCCTAGGATCCAAGCGATGTTGCACAGCGCGCGGGCCCGCGCGTTCGGAAAGATGGGCGACGTCCGGGGCACGCTGGCCGCGGTCGGCGCAGCAGACGACGCCTTCGGAAGGTCGAATCCGGACGAAGACCCTTCGTGGATGGCCTACTACAACCAGGCGCAGCACCATGGCGACACCGCACACGCCTTCTGGGATCTAGCGATCCTGGTCCATCAGGACCCGGCCCGCGCCAGCCAGCGCTTCAGCATTGCAGTGGCCGGCCACTCCGACGACTATGCACGTTCGCGGGCGATCTCCGGCACTAAGTGGGCGGGCCTGCTGATGGCGAAGGGGGACCCATGCCAGGCTGCGGCGATCGGTGAAGTCGCACTTGATGATGCGGGACACCTCACCTCGCGTCGAACGGCTGACGACTTGGCGGAGCTTGGCCGTTTCGCCAAACAGCATCGGGGGCTTCCTGAAGTGGAACGTCTGCGGGAGCGTATCGCCGTTACGTTGCAGGTATGACGATTTCCGCAGCCGCCTCCCATTCGGTGCTGACCGAGGCGTGCGCCGCGGCCGGGTTCGACGCAACGCACGCCGAGCCCGTTCGGATGGCAGAAAACGAGATCTGGCGTCTCCCCGGCCAAGTGATCGTGCGCATAGCCCGTACTGGTCAATCGGCAGCGGCCGTCCGTGAAGTCGGCGTGGCTCGTTGGCTGGTGGAGAACGAGGTGCCTACGGTTCGCGCTCTTCCGATCGACCAACCCGTCGAGGCTGAGGGCCGTCCGGTGACGTTCTGGGAAGAACTCCCGCCGCACCGCAACGGCAGCGTGCGCGACGTCGTACAACTGCTTAAGCGACTACATGCCCTGCCCGCGCCAAGGTCTGTCCGTCTCGGCCGTCTCGACCCGTTCGTTCGCATCGCAGAACGCATCAACGCATCCGTAACGCTGCCCGAAGATGACCGGCAGTGGCTTCGGCAACGGCACGCCGAGCTGAGAGACGGATGGGAGCCGCGGCCCAGTGGACTAGCGGACTGTGTAGTCCACGGAGACGCATGGGTCGGCAACGTCGCTCGCACCGCCGACGGCCCTGTCCTCATGGACTTCGAGCGGGTATCCGTCGGGCCGCCGGAATGGGATCTGGTGTCGACTGCGCTGAAACTGACCACGACCGGTGCGGTGACGGAGGCTGAGTACGCCGAGTTCTGCGACCTGTATGGCACGGACGTCACGCAGTGGGACGGTTACGAACTCCTCGCCGGGGCCCGCGAGTTGCGCATGACGACGTACGCCGCCCAGTACGCCGCGGAACGCCCCGAGTGGCAGGCAGAGGCGCAGTACCGGGTCGACTGCATGCGTGGCCGCGCTGGGGGCCGCCCATGGCACTGGACCGGCATTCTGTAGCCCTGACCCCTGCCCCCGGCCCTGGCCTAGCCCGTGGTTTCCTCGGCGGCCCGCTGGGCGCGGGCCTCGGCAACCGGGGCGTGAGTGGGACCGCCATACAGCGGCACCGCTGCGAGCGGGTCGCGGGTGCCGACGCCGTGGCGGCGGTCGTAGACAGTGTCCGCAGTGTGGGAGCCGTCCGCCCACCGGCCGGCCTTGCTCCGTTTCGAGAGTGACACGCCCCACTCGGCCATGTCGGTGTTCGCCCCGGCTCGCCTGGAGTGGGAGCAGGCCTTCTTGCCATCGATGTACGGCATGCCCGCCTGTTCGGCGAAGATCTGGAGCCGTTCGATGAGCGAGCCCGGCCGCATCCGGGTACCGCGCTTGCGGTTCGCCGGGTACGACCGGAGAGCGTGGGGTAGCCGACGGCCAGGTACATGCCCGGCGCCGCCCGGTCTTCTGCGCGGCTGGCCACGAGTGCGCAGTCGAGTCGGCCGGCGGGCCGGGTGTTCACGGCGTCCTCCCGTCGTACAGCCCGGCGGCCTCCACGGCGCGGATGGTGTTGTAGTCCTGGTCGATCGCGCGGGGGTTCTCGGCGGCGAGCGTCAGCCGTCCGGGAGAGGTGAGCAGGTCGACGGTGCGGTGCACGGGTATGCCAGGGACCAGCGTGCCGACGTACCCCTGGACTGTCGGGAGAGTCAGCAGGGTGCGCAGGAGGTCCTCGTCGAGCGCGCCGTCGTGCGGCGCGATCAGTGACACCTTGGAGACACTGAAGCGTGGACGATCCGCGGCCAGGCTCTTGGGCGCACCAGTGATCACCGCGTGCACCGCGTCGCGGATATGGTCGCTGCCGACCGCCTCCCGCATGGCCGCCGGGTCGTACGAGCCTTCGGGTCGTGCGCCGCTCTCGATCAGAACGGGCCCTCGCCTGGGCACGTAGATCAGCTCGGTGTGCGCGGGGCCCGCGGCGATCCCCAGGGCGTCGAGGACTTGTACGGTGTAGTGCGCGAGGGTGCGCGGGATCAGCTTCGCGCGGTTGAGTAGGTCGAGGCGGTCGTACACGTGCGTGGTTCCGGTACGGTGGTCGGCCCAGAACTCGGTGATCGTGTGCCGGGGCGTGCCGTCGGCGTTGGGGGCGGAGACGCTGTTGACGACGTACTGCGAGCCCTGGAGCCGTTCCTGGATGACGAGGTGGTCGTTGTTTCCGCCCATGGCGTTGGGGACCCTGTGCAGCTGAATCCAGGCCGCTCGGATCTCGTCGGGGCTGGAGCAGAAGATCACGCCGTCTGATCCGGCGGAGTCGGCCGGCTTGAGTACGAGGTCCGGCGTGTCCAAGGTGTGCGCCCAGGACAGGGCGTCCCGGAGGCGGTCGGTGCTCAGGCTCCGTGGAGCGTCGATGCCCGCACTCGTCAGCGCGGCCGCCATGGCGCCCTTGTCGCGGCGGCGGTTTGAGGTCTGCGGGTCGTTGCCGGGCAGGCCCAGGTGGTACGCCAGTTGTTCGGCCAGGGGTACGCCGATTTCCGTCCCGGCAACCACGGCGCTCACCCGGAGCGCGCGCAGTGCCCGGGCGGTCGCGTCGAGGTTGCCGTCGTGCACGACGACGCGCCGGTATCCGGTGGGGTCGAGAGTGCCGCGGTACAGGGGAGGCAGAGCGTCATCCGTGGGGGTGACCGCGACGCAGTCCCATCCTCGGTCGGCGAACGCACTCTGGTAGTGCTTGCCCGAGCCGTACGGGGCGACGACAGCGGCGCCCCCCGGGAAAACCGGCGAAAGGGGGCTACGAGCAGGGGGCCGGTCGGGACTGATCAAAGGCAGGGCCATGGGGCCACTCCGAAACGGTTGAGACGCATGGACAGGGGGTGGAGGGCTGCCGGGATCAGCGGACGCAGGCGGTGAGGTGGCTCGTTGGCGCGTCCTGGACTGCTGTGTGTTCAGTGGGGATGGCGAGCGCCAGGCCGTAGGAATGATTCGGGGAGGTCAGGAACCGCTCCAATGCCATTCCGGCGGACGCGAGTTCACCGGCCAGGCCGGCGGGCCGGAATTTCGCCGAGATCTCGGTACTCAGGTCTTCACCCGCCGCGAAGTCGACGGCGAGTTGGAGGGCGGGGATCTTCACGGTCTGCTCGATGCGCGAGCGCAGCCGCATCTCGATCCACTCGTGCTCGGCGGCAGCGTCCCAGAGGGCCACGTGTTCGAAGGCGTCGAGATCGAAGTCGGCGCCGAGTTCCCGGTTGATGACCGTGAGGACGTTCTTGTTGAAAGCGCCGGTCGTCGGGTCGTCGTAGGAGGCGACGAGGAGCGAGGGGTCCTTCACCAGGTCGGCACCGAGCAGCAGGGCGTCGCCGGGCGCGAGGAGGGCGCGGATGGCGGCGAGGAACACGGCGCGTTCGGCGGGCGGGAAATTGCCGATGGTGCTGCCGAGGAACGCAACGAGTCGTGGGCCGGGGGTATCCGGCAGGGTGAGCGCGTTGGTGAAGTCGGCGATCAGTGCGTGCACGGTGAGGTCCGGGCGTTCGACGATCAGAGCCTGCCCGGCCTGCCGCAAGGCGCTCTCGCTGACGTCGACCGGTATGTACGTGTGCAATCCGGGCAGCGCATCGAGCAGGTGCCGCGTCTTCGCGGACGAACCGCTCCCGAGTTCCACCAGGGTGCGTGCGCCGCACACTGTGGCGATCTCGCCGGCGTGGGCCACCAGCAGCTCACGCTCCGAGCGTGCGATGTGGTAGCCGGGCAACTCGGTGATCTTCTCGAAGAGTTCGCTGCCGTACGCGTCGTAGAACCACTTCGGCGGCAGCGTCTTGGGAGTGCTGGTGAGGCCACGGCGGACGTCGGCGCGCAGCGCGGCGTCCGTTGCGTTCTTGGGCAGGGTGCGGGTGAGACGGAACGAGTTCACGACAAAGCTCCCTTGAGACGGGGGTCAGGACATGGGCAGGGGCGGACGGCGAGCGGTCACGCTCAGGCGGTGGCGGGCGGAGACGAGGATGAGGGCTGCGCCCGCGGCGCCGGCCGGCAGCAGCCCTGTGGTCGGTGCCAGGCCCGCGGCCGCGGCGCCGGCGGCGCACCCCACGTCCAGCGCGGCCACCAGGAGCGCTTGTGCCTCCGTCGCGGCGCCGGCCGGGGCCAGATCGCCCGTGACCGCGAAGGCGACGCCCAGGAGCGGTGCCATCACCAGGCCCGGGACGACGGTGCCGGCCAGCGCCGTTGTGGGGCTGGCCGCCAGAGTGATCAGCAGCCAACCCCCTGAAAAGGCCGAGCTCAGGACGATCAGGTGCTGTACTGCTGTGCCCGGCCACAGGCGCGCCCCGTACAGGAGTCCGCCGGCGACGGCACCGAGGGACAGCACGGCCGGGAGGGCTCCGGACAGCCACGGTGTGCCGTACTCGGCGGCGGCCGATACCGCGAGGGGCGTGAGGGCGCCGAGGGGGATACCGACGCCCACCATGGCCAGGTACAACCCGCGCAACTGCGGGGATCTGAGCGGACCTCGCCAGTCGGACCTGTGGAGGCGGACGGTGGTCCACGTCCGGGAGGCCGGCGTCGTCACGACCAGAGCGGTGCCAGCGGCACCGAGAGCGGCCGTCGCCACCAGCGCGGCGAATGCCGAGGACACCATGACGATCCCCGCCACCAGCAGCGGCCCCACGACGTAGATCATTTCTTGAGCCGCTGCCTCCAGCGACAGCGCCGTTCGCTGGTGGGCGCGGCTCGGCATGAAGGACCCCGTTCCGAACAACGCCCTCAACCCTGCCTCGATCGGAGGCTTGGCCGCCCCCGCGACGGCAACGCCGGCGACTGTCCACCACCGGTGCTGAGACCCAACTGCCACGCCGACGAGGGCGGCTGTGCTCAGCACGGTGGCTGCGGAGAACGGAAGCGTCTGTCCGTACCGGTCGGCCAGACGGCCGATCAGCGGACCGCCGACCGCACTGGCCACCAGGTACAAGGCGGCCAGAGCCGCGCTGATGGCCGCACCGGAGCTGTGAGCTCCGATCACAATCGCGAGCGGGGCCATCCCGTTGGGAAGGCGTCCGATGAGCGTCCCGGCCAGCAGACGCGCCGCGCAGGGCACCCGCAGGACATCGCGGTACCCGACAGGCACCGGACGCCTCGGCGGCTCAGCCGTGGAACCGAGGACGGCCACGGCAGGTCCGGAGGCGCCGGTGACCGGCCGTGAAGTGGGCTGTTGCACAGGTGAACTCCCGCCAGGACGAGGGAATGGTGGTCCGGTGGATCCGGACGGAACGGAAACGGTGAGACGAGGACCCGGCCCGGCCCGGGCGGTCAGGGGCGCCTGCGGCGAGTCCGGGCCGGGAGCAGAGGGGGCAGCCGCACAGGTCAGTCGACGTGCCAGCGGGTCATCGCGCCGCACTTCGTGGGCGCGTGGCCGGTCTTGTACACGCACGCGCGGATCTTGTGATAGCCCTCGAAGAGGATGGGTGTCTTCCAGCTGCCACCGTTTTTGGCCCCGGTGTCCTTCACGCTGGTGAGGAGCCGGCGGCCGTCGTCGGCGAAGATCTGGGTGACGGCGCCGAAGCCGTCCACCTTGATGTCGTTCGCGTAGACCCGGCCGTTGCCGTAGTAGTACCAGCCCTCGGCGCCGCGGCCGCTGGAGTAGACATAGCCGGAACTCGCGGCGGAGGCCGGGGCGGTGGCGAGTGCGATGGTGGCGAGCGCACCGCCCAGTGCGACGGGCACCGTGTGTTTGACGAAGCGTGAGACGGACATGGAGTTCCTTCCAGGGATTGACTTCAGGTGAAAAGAGGCGCCTGTTTCGGTGCGCGGGCCTGGCGAAGGAGCAGGCCGAGCGGCAGGCACACCGCGGCGCCCAGGGCGCCGCAGGACAAGGCGGAGAGGCCCTCTCGCGGGTGTTGAAGGGGGTGGCGGCGCGCCGCTCGGCGGGGAGTGTGACCACCGAGGAGTGCCACGGCTCGTCACGGCACGGGAGTTGGGGTGCAGGGCGGTCATGGTGGTCGGGATGCGGCGGGTGCCGGGCTGGCGGGAGGGCGTCGCGAGGGGGGTCATGCGCTCGTGGTGAGGGCGGCTGCCGGGTGTGTGACGGCGGGCGGCCGGGGAAGCCGGCGGGCGAGTGTGGCCGGGTCGCCGGTGTAGTGCAGGGCTTGCAGGCCGAGTTGCTCGGCGGCTTCGACGTTGTCCAGCCGGTCGTCGACGAACAGGGTCTTTGAGGGGTGGGGCATTCCGGCGGCCTCGAGCGCTGCCTCGTAGGCCCGCTTGTGGGGCTTGTTCACTCCGATGCGGGCGGAGTAGACGGTCCGGCTGAACAAGGTGGCGCACCATTCGGTGTCGTCGAGGGTGTTGGCCAGCGGTTTGGGTGCGTTGGACAGGAGTACGAGACGCAGCCCGGTGGCGTGGGCTGTGTGCAGGAGGTCCAGCACGGCGGAGTCCGTGTCGGTCCACATGTCGATGTCGGCGCGTCCGAGAGCGGCCAGGAGGGTGCTGCCCACCGGCGCGGTGCGCCCGTTGCGCAGCAGTCCGCTCCAGAACGTGTGGGTGGTGGCGGTGCCCTGGTCGTAGGGCTCCCGTCCCTGCCAGAACGCCTGTTGGAAGGCGTGGGTCTCCTGGGGGTGCCAGTCCGCGAGTTCGGCGAGCCGGGACCACTGGGCCGGTCCGGGCTGGCGGCCGATGACTCCGTTGTAGTCGAGGATCACGGCCTCGAGGTCGGCGCCGCTGGGGGTGGTGGGCTGGGAAGAGGTCAACGGGACTCCAAGGCTCGGTGGGAGACGGCAGCGACGGTCGCGGTCATGACGACGAGCAGGGCCAGCGCGGTGGTCAGGCTGGTGAGCGAGGCGATCGCCCCGATGGCGGCCGGTCCGGCAAGCAGGCCGAGGTAGCCGATGGTGGTGACGGTGCCCACCGCGCGTGGTCCTCCCCGTCCGGCGGCTGTGATGAGGGCCGGCATGGTCGTGGACAGGCCGGCTCCGAGGGCCATCCAGCCGAGCAGGGCGGCCGGGGCGCTGCCGGCGATCAGGGCCGCGCCGAGTCCGGCGGCGGCCAGGGTGGCGCCGGCGCGTACCAGGGCGGGTGCTCCGTAGCGGCGGGTCAGTCGGTCACCGGTGAGCCGGGCTGTGGCCATGGCGGCGCTGTAGAGGGCGTAGGCGGCTGCCGCGGTTGCCTCGGAGCTGTGGAGGGAGTGCAAGTGAACTGCCGACCAGTCGGCGGCGGCGCCCTCGGCCAGCAGGCATGCAGCGGCCAGGGCACCGAGCAGCCAGACCGAGGCGTGGGAGGTCTGCGCCGGCTTTGCCTCGTCCGGAACCGTTTCGGGACGCACGGGTGCGTGGTCGAGGGAGGTTGCTCGTACGGCTGGGACGGCGGTGACAGCGGCGAGCACCGTGAGGGCACCGACCATCGCGAACAGCACCTCGTGGGACATCCAGGTGGTCACGGCTGCGAGCGCGGCTCCGCACAGAGCACCGATCGACCAGGCGGCGTGCAGCCCGGACATGATCGACCGCTGGAAGGCGATTTCGCAGTGAACGGCAGAGACGTTGCAGCCGACGTCAAGCAGCCCGTGTGCGAGGCCGAAGACGACGGCAGCCCCGATCAGAGTGGGCAGCGTCCGGCACTGCCCGAGAAGAGCCAGGGCGAGGCCGAGGACGACGGCGGGGACGACCAGCAGTCGGGAGGGACCGTGCCGGTCGGCCAGGCGCCCGCCGAGCTGGAGTCCGGCGACCATGCCGACTGCAGCGCCGAGAAGAACGAGTGACAGATGGCCCGTCCCAAGGTTGGTCACCCTCTGCACTGAGGGCATCCTCGTGCCCCACACCGCCATGACGATGCCCATCACGGCGAAGACACCGAGCAGCAGCCGTCGGTCGCCCGTCGGCGGTGCGGACTGCGCGGCCGGAGCGATCACGGTCATCGGCCTGCCCCTGGCGCGGGCGTGGGCCGGGCGGTCGTCACAGGGGGCCAAGGGCGCTGGGATGCCCACGAGTTGGTCCACGTGGTGGTGTGTCTCATGGTCGGTTCTCCGGTTCGGCGGTCAGGAAGCGGCGGGGACGGGGACGGCGGTCATACGGGTGGCCCTGCGGCGATGCATGAGCCCGGCGAGCGGCAGGCACAGGGCTGCGCCCGCGGCGCCGGCCGCAAGGGTGGTGAGCGCGGCGAGAACCCCACCGCCATAGGTCAGGGAAACGGCCGCGAGAACGGGGGCGATGATCACGGCGACGGCGAGGGTGGATCCCCAGATGCCTGCGTACAGGCCGCGGGCGGACTCGGGTGAGATCTTGTTGAGGACATCGGATGCGGCAATGAAGAAGGCGATCTCGCCGGGAACGGCGGTGGCCACGGCGAGGCTGTAGCCGAGGGTGGTGTCGGCGAGGCCGGCGCTGCCCATGCCGACGCCCAGAACAAGCGAGCTGGCCGCGAGTGTGCCGATCATGGGTCGCTGTCCGCCGCAACGGCGGCTGAGCCACGGCGTGAGCAGGGGGGTGAGGGCGATCACCGTTCCGGCGTTGGCGACCTGCGTCCATCCGTAGGCGGTGGCGGCCAGGCCGTCGTCCGCCATGAGCATCGGAAGCGCGGTGAACATCCCGGCGGCACACGTCAGGGCGAAGACGCTGGCCGCCCACAGCAGCCACAACCGCGCGTCGCGGGTCACGGCCCGCATGGGGACGCGGCTGGAGGGTGCAGTGGCGAGGGGGGTGTCGGCGGGCAGGCAGCGGTGTGCGATGAGGGCGCATGCCGCGCACGCAGCGGCGTTGAGCCAGAACAGGATCTGGAAGCCGAGGTGCGCGGCCAGGAAGCCGCCGACCGCTCCGGTGAGGGCCGCGCCGATGTTCACTGCGCCGTGGCGCCACCCGTTGACCGCTGCACGCTGCGCGTCGTCCGTGATGAGGTCTGCAATGACGGCCGAGACGACCGGGCGCGCCGCGTCGTACACGATGCCGGCGATGACGGCCCCGGTGCAGACGGCGGCGAAGTCGTGCGCCTGCGCCAGCAGCGGAAGGAAGACGGCGGCCGTTGCCATCGCCGTCACGAGGGTGCGGCGTCGGCCGAGGCGGTCGGCAGCCCAGCCGGTCAGCAACTGACCAAGGAACCAGCCGATGCCGAAGGCAGCGAGGACCTGGCCGACGGCCTCGGTGGCATAGCCCAGGTGCTTGAGGTGGTAGCTGAGGAACGGGTAGGCGAAGCCGAAGCTGCGTGCCACGAGCGTAGTGACGAGAAGGGCCCAGATAGCGGGCGGCCATGGGCGTGGGGCGGGTTGTTCGGGAGCCTTGGCGGCGGCGGGCAGGGTGGTGGCTGACACAGACGCTCCAGAAAAAGGCGGACGCAGGATGTTCCGGTGGGGCGGCCGGCGTCAGCTGGTTCGGGCGCCGGACGGGAAGGGTGGAGTGGGTGGGTGCGTCGCCGTGGGCGGGCGACGCCCCACTGAGCAGCCGGGCCAGCGCCCGCGCCGGAAGGACGCGGGGATGTCGCCCCAGGGGATGGAAGCGAGGGGCCGGGCCGGCCAGCCCTTTGCGGGCCACTCCCAAGGCTCCTTGTAGTGGCCCTGCGGGAGCTCCACGGCGGTGGACTTCTGACCCGCCGGGATCAGGAAGGCCGGGCATATCTGCTCCGACTGGCCCGCCGAGAGCTTCTGGTCGGTGTCGCAGGCCGGGGTAGTCGGACCACTCCGCCCCGCCCAGGAGCAGCTCACACGCGGGGCGACGCCGCCCAGCCCCACGACTTGTAGCCCCCGCAGCAGTGGCGCCAGTCCAGGTACAAGGTGCCGTCGGCGTAGGGTTTCGTGGAATGGACCTTGGCCTTGATCGCGCCGGTCGAGTAGCTGCCGTTGCCGAAGACGTCCCGGTTCTCCAGCGTGCCCTCGAACTCGTAGTCCTTCTTCGCGACCGTCGGGTCCGTGCCGGCAACCGACTTCTTCAGGACCAGGCGGTAGTACGCGCCGTCGTACCAGTTGTCGGAGACGAAGAGCGGGCCGTCCCACTTGATGACGGCTTTGGCATAGACGTAGGAGCCGCTGCGCGCGGAACAGTTCTTGACGGTGAAGTCCCACTGGTCGGGCTGCGGACCGCTGTAGTTGGCCTGGTCGATGCTGCGGCTACTCGACGTGCAGTGCCAGGTGAGCGCGGCCGCCGGGGATGCGGAGCTCACCGTTGAACCGGCTACTGCCGCAACAGCGAGAAGTCCCGTACCTGCGCGGCGAGCGAGAGTGGACATGCGAATCAAACCTTCCACGTGAAAGGCCACGCACGGCGCGCGAGGGGGCACCTCGACACAGTCCGGTGCAACAGCTGTAGGTGCAGGAGTGGACGCCGCTGGTTCAGGGGCGTGAATGAGGCGAGCGGGTTCGGTGTTATGGGCTCATCTCGGCGCGGCCGGGGCGGCGGTCACGGTCAGGGCGGCGGTCACCGACAGGGCAAACATGGCCGCGGCGGCAAGTCGAGCGGGAGCACGAAGTCGCATGGGAGCCCTTCAATTCATGGGGTGGGGACATGGGTGACGGGGCGAGCCGCCCCACCAGCCGCACGGGTCGCTGCCAGTGCACGGACGGTGGGCATGGCTGTCCGCGGCGCCGTCGGTTCTATGCGGCCTTCCTCCGGCGTGCGACCGAGGCCTGAGTTGTCGTCATGGCATCGCGCCGCAAGGCAATGGATGCAGCGGCAGTGACTCCGACCTGAATGGCCTCCATGGGAATCGGGCGAAGCGAGACTGCGCGAGACGCGGCAGTGGAGACTCGCACTCGACTCACCGAGGAGGCACGCACGGTCGCAACCACACCGCGATCAGCGGAAGAGTCACGCCCGAACATGTTGCCCGCCTTACATAGAGTGGATCGAGTTCCTATTGCGCCCTATTTAAACACGACTCGGAATGCCATTCAATAGACAGTCGACTGTGACTCGATGAGCGCCACTGCGCGGGACATCTGCAGCACTGGCTGCGACGACAGGACCGACCTGAACGTCTTCGCCAAGGTGCGCCTCTTCTGGCGCCTGCCCTCGGCCCGAGGGGGCGCGCAGGTCGCCACTCCGGGACCCGTCGTGCGTCTACGTGGCGACGGCTCAGGTCTATGTGACGACTCACCCGGGGGCCGCACCGGGCGCGCCTATGATCGGTGCATGCCGTCGCCCCTTCCCACGTCCCTCGCTGTGTCCGACGCCATCACCCACTACCGCCAGCTGCGCGAGCTGACCACCGATGAGCTGGCCTACGTGCTCCGGATGCTCGATCACCCGATCTCAGCCGATGCCCTCGCGGAGATGGAGCGATGCGCTCGCCCCGTGACCGTCGACGACCTCGTCGCAATCTCCTATGCGCTCGACACGACCCCCGCGGTGCTGCTGTCGCACATTCCCATCGATATGCCGGAACCCGAGGGGCCCCTGGCCACCGGGCTCCCCAGCGACGTCGACCAGTCAGAGCTCCGCGCCTGGCTTGAGGGGAGGACCACGCTCGACCGTGAGTCGCGGGTGAGCTGGTGGAAAGAGCGGGCCGCCCGCCTCAGGGTCCGGTCGGCGCACCACGAGGAACAGTTGCAGGGCGCGTACGCGGAGCTGCGCGAGCTCGGTGACCTGGCGCTCCAGGAAGCGGACGCCCCGCCGGTGCAGCGTCTTCAGTGGCGCATCCAGGACGGCGAGCACGCGCTCAACCAGTCCGAAGTCGCACTGGCGCTGACTGAGCATCGACTCGGCAACCTCCGAGAAGAGGCCTGACAGCCTGAGTTCCGGCCAGTCAAAGTCACCTATCCATAGGCGACTTTGGCTGGCTTTCTTTCTTTAGGTGGTACATCTGGTACATCAATCTGCAATACTGATAGTGCTCTTGTGAATGCCTTCGCGCGTGCTGATGTGCGAGAAGAAAGCCCGGAAGTCGGTGAGGTGGTCCTCAAGGGGGCCGGCTTCGGCTCCCGGGCGTGGTCGGGAGCCGGGTCCCGGGGATGCAGCGTGGAACTGTGGAGCCGAGATGCTGGTCCCTGTGAAGAGGGCACCACCTGGACACGCGGGACTGAACGAGAAAGCGGGGGCGATCATGACTGAGGATCAGTCTCAGTTACCCGAGCAGCCGGCCCAGGGCCATGTACCAGTTTCACGGGCCGTGCCGCCGCGACCGCAGGTTCCGCCCGTTGTCACGGCCGAGAAGTGGGGCGCCGGGTTGCGGCAGACGCATCACCGCGAGCCGACGATGTCCGGGTATCAGGCCGCCGTTCATGCCGGACTGATCGCTTCCGAGCGCCGGTCTCGTGATCCGTCGATGCGGCAGATGGCCGACGGAGCCGAGCAAGTCGTCAACGGTGCCCGGGACTTCTTCAACACCAAGGTCGCGCCGGCCGTCGAGAACTCTGGAGCCAAGGAGTTCCTCAGCAACCGCGTTGCCCCCGCCGCGCAGAGCGCCGCGCGCTCGATGGGGCAGAGCACCTCGCGTCCGGCACTGGCCAGGCTGAGGGGGCTGGCCACCTTCATCCTTCCCGTCGCGGCGTTCCTGGCGATCATCTCGCTGTTCATGCCGGTCGCTTCAGCCTTGGGCTTCTCGGTCGACTACTTCAGCGATGAGGCCGGAGGTGAGAGTGGCTTCCTGCTCTTCATCATGCTCGTGGCCATCGCTGCCTTTGTCGTGGCAGTGTCATCCGCAGGGCGAACTGGTCCCGCATCACCGCTGGAGTCGTGGGCATCGTCGCCGGCCTGATCGGCGTGGTCGACGGCTTCGGGACCATGGGCTCCGTCAGCGGCACCCGCTACGCCTCCGTCGGGGCGGGCGTGGTGGCGTGGTGCTCCTGGCGCTGCTGTCGGTCGTGATGCTGGCTGCTGCGGTCCTCATCGTGCTGTCGCCGCGTCAGATGCCGACGATTCCGCCGATGCCACCAGCCCGGCCTCCACAGAGCTGACCCAAACCGGCTTCCCAGAACGAACGAAGGAAGAACACCATGAACTCCACCAGGACCGCGCATGCGACGCGGACCAGGATCGCCGTGTCCGCCGCGGCCTTGGCCGTGGGTGCTCTCATGCTCACCGCCTGCAGCGGGAGCAGCGATGCTGCTTCCTCGCAGAGCCCCAGCAGCAACCAGGCCTCCAGCTTCGACGGTGCCTACATCTCCATCACCGACGGGGCGCGCGGCGGCATCGCCGCCATCGACGGCCACAAGATCACGTACATCAACGTCACCGCTGGCGACCAGCAGTGCCAGCTGACCACGAAGGCCCTCGGCGACATCAAGCACGGCTCGATCGTCAAGGACGGCAAGACCGACAAGGGTCAGTACCAGGTTCTCTCGACCGGCACGATCAACGACAGCCGGACCAGTGTGCTCTGGGACGACGGCAACGGCTCCGACCAGACAGGCACTGACCCGGGATCCGGCTCGATCTCGATGTCGGACAGCATGATCACGCTCGGGTACACCTTCGCCTACTCGATCGACCAGGTCCAGCTCATCCCCGCCGACAGCGACCAGGCGAAGGCATTGATGGCCAAGGACTGCAACCAGCACAGCTGATTGCCGCACCACCCAGGCAGCACAAAACGCTGTGGACATCACGTCCGGCCAATCTTGCTTCGCGGGCGCGCGCCGACTGGTTCGCCCGCATCGACACCCACCGGCCGGTACGACTGGCCGGGCTGCGCAGACCGAGCATCTACCGCCCGGCCGCCCCCTTTGCCGGTCCGCACCAGCTCACCGGCCCCGGCCGCGACCTGCTGGACGCACTGACCGCTCACCTCACCCCGGCCGCCCTACCCCCAGCGAGGTGACCTCCACGACCACCGGCACCACCGCAGTGCCCAGGCTGCTGGAGCAACTGCGGACCCTGCCCGACGACGCCTTCACACGCCTGCAGTACGCGGCCCCGCAGGCTGGCTGCTTCAACGGGTGCGCGATGTGCTCGCAGGGCGCCAGCCGCAGCACCTGGGGCATGACCCGCCAGGGACTGACCGGCCTGCTCACCGCCATCGGACAGGCGTCCACCGAGCGGGACCTGGCCGTCGCCTCCGGCCACGGGGACCGAAATGGCGCCTGGCGGTCATGCTGCGGACAGCGCTTCCAACTCCTGCAGCAGCCAGTCCGCCGTGACAACGGCTTCAGCCGGAACGGGCTCGTGGCGGCTCATGTGGCGGGCAGCGGTGTCGGCAAGCCGCTGCGCTCGTGTCAGCCCTCGGTAGACCCAGTACACCTGTAGGTCCAGCAACTCAGCGTCTGTGAAAGGCGCGGTGAGCGCAGCGAGCAGCGTGCCGTAGCCGTCGGGCCGCCCGGACTCGACGTACCGGCGCAGGCGGATGCCGGCGTCCCGTGAGTCGGTGTAGAACACCTGAACGCTCTGCCCGGTCACCTGCCCGTACGCGTAGGCGATGAGAACGGCCGCCAGTTCACCGTCGACGATCTCCGGTTCCTGTGGTACGGCCATCACCCGCACGCTGTCTTCGCGCGCGCCCTCGCCGGACGCGAGAAGGAACGCCACTGCTGCGCCGTCGTAATGCTGGGAGCGGCCCCAGTCCGTGACCCACCCCAGCTCACCAATTTCCATCGGTGCGGGCCGCCCTGGCCGGGTGGCTATTCCGGAGGCAACGGCACGGCTCGCGTCGTCAAGTCGGAGGAAGGTCGATGCCGGCCTGCTCTCCGAGACCTGCTGGAACATGTCGCGCATCCCCCTCCTGTCCCTCACCTCGATGGAAGCGGAGGCCAGGCGATCCAGATGCGGCGCCACGTACGGGCGCAGTGGAGTAGCCAAGGCGGTGACACTGCATGCCTGGACAAGCGACTGGATCAGCTCCGCCACGCTCAACGGTGCGATGATGAACACCTGGTCGTCCGGCTCGACGGCTGCCAGGCTGACGCACAGGGCGGCCACCGCACATTCGTCAGCGTGCACTTCCGGCTCGCTGATCCGCAGGGTGCCGCGGCCACCGCCGCCAGCATGTCCCCAGTTGTCGCCGACCGCCCGGTACCGCAGCCGCAGCACGGCGACCCGCGGTGTGCCGCTCGATGCCGATCGCCACACCTTGAATACTTGACGGATGGTGATACTGCTTTCCACGTCACCAGTATCCAACAGTCCTAACCGGGCCCAGATCGGCCAGTACCCTCGGCACCTCTCCCACACGTGAACTGGGATCAGGCACCACACCGTCCCCGCCCGCGCCCCGGCAACGAACGACGCCGGGGTCGGCCGCCGGGTGGCCGCGATGATGTCCGTGGTCAGCGCGGAGGTGTCCAGCAGTGCGCGGCGCAGCGGCCCGCGCTGGTACAGGGTGCGCCGTCCGGCCGGCACCAGCTCCTTCATCCGCGCGTCGTAGTGCGGGCGTTGACCGGCCGGTGCGGAATTCCGGCGCCGTGCGCGGGCTGCACCGACCGCACCGGAGAGCGCTGAGTCCTTCCGCGACCGGTCGGCAAGCGCTCAACCTACGGTGAGAAGAAGCCTCTCCGCCCAGCCTTTGCCGCGGGGGATCACCCGGCCGCGCGGGAACTCACCGCGAAGCCTCGATCCGAGCTGCACGCTCTTCCCCCTTCTCCTCCTGCCGTGCAAAAGACGACGCACCTGGTGAAGACGATCGCAATGGTCGTCCTCACCAGGTGCGTCAGCCCTCCACGCTCGCCCGATCAGTCCTGCGGCTTCTCGCGTCGGCCCCGGCGAAGACCACCGGCCGACCGCTGCTGCCGCTCCGGAGTCTCCACGCTCTGAGGAGCCGGATCGGCAACCCGGAGCGGACGGGGACGAGGACGCGGAACCGGCCGCGGCGAAGGAGCCGGTGTCCGCGCACCAGGCGCAGCCGGAGTCCGACCCGAAACCGGAGCGGCCACAGGACGAGGAGCCGACGTTCCGGCTCCCAGCTGCCTCGGAGTCGGGGTGTCCTGAGCGGCACGCGTAGGACGCGTGCTCGGCGCGGCCGGCTGCCCAGAAGCGGGAACGGGAACGAGACCAGGAGCAGCGCCGCCGTTGAAGCGCTGCGGTGCAGCCTGCTGGTTGCTGCCCTGCTGGCTCTGCGCATCCTGGGTACCCGTGACGAACGGCGTCTGGCCTGTCTGGCCGGTGACAGCCTTTCGGCTGGTCGGGACAGAACCAGCGCGGCCGACGCTGCTCTGGCTTTGAGAGCCACCGCGAGAACTCGGCGGCTCCGTGTACGAGGCCAGGACCTCGCCGGGGATGACCTTGTTGCCGTCCGAGGTGTACCCGAGGTTCGACAGGCCGCCCTGGTTGCTCAGATTCTGTGCCGTCTGTTTGTCCGAGTGTGAGCTGCCCGCTCCGCCACTGGTCAGCTGCAGTGGACCGCCTTTGTCGTCGGGATCGTCGCCCTGGGCAGACGAGCCCAGAGCACCGGCAGGACCGCCACCGCCACCGGAGCCACCGCCACCAGGACCACCGTCCAGTGCCGGGCTGTTCGGATCGCCCGGGTCACCCTCGCCGCCGCCCTCCAGGGCCAGCGGTGGCTTGCCGGCAGGCAGAGCCGTGGCGTCGCCGTTCGTGCCGCCGGCGTTCGTCGACGCCGTCTTGCCCGCGGGCTTGCCCGTGCTCGGAGACGCCGGGCCGCTGGTCTTGCTGTTGAACCCGTTGGCGAGCTTGTTGCCCATGGCCATACCCGCGCCGGCCCCTGCACCTGTGGCCAGAGCAGGCATCAGCCCACCCTTGTCCGGCTTCGGCGCGGAGTTGGTCTCCAGGAACTTGTCCACGAGCTTGGTGACCACCTCGTCCATCGCCTGCAGCACCGTCTTGCGGACCCGCAGCAGAGCGAAGGTGATGCCCATGATCATCAGCGAGGAGATGAGTGTCAGGATCACCACGATGGTCCCGCCGAGCGCAGCGCTGCCCCACAGGCCGGCCGGGCTCATGAAGCTCGACACGGGCCCGGCCATGATGTCCGGGACCGAGATCAGGAACTCCGAGACGAACTGGTAGATGAACAGCGTGACGAGGACCTCCAGGATCAGCGCCATGGAGTAGACGATTACCTTGGCGATCGCGGCCATCGCGCCCAGCGTCGCGAACGGCACGGCCGCTACGAGGCCGAAAATCCGCTTGACCGAGCCGGCCAGCATGCCGATGGCGTACCAGAAGCCGAGCAGGACGATGGAGCCCAGGACCGTGGCTGCGTTGGACCAGTACATGAACTTCGCCGGCCCCGTGCCCACCTGGCTGACGGCCATGTGGTTCTCGCGGGTGAAGCCGGACGTGGCGTTGTTCGAGCTGTACATGTTCAGCGAGCTGGGGCTGAACCCGGTGTTGAGGTAGTTGTACGCCGCCAGGGGAGACAGGTTGCACGAGGAGGGCGTCTTGCCCACCGTGAAGCCGCAGTTGCTCTTCGTCCCGGTCGTCGTGAAGACCGTCGAGTCCTTGCCGGGACGAGAGGAGGTCAGGCCCGTGCCGTCGGTCGAGATCACCGGGTGATCGACCGGCTTCGGCCCCTTCTCCTCACCGAAATCCTCCACGTCGCCGTAGCTGTCCTTGTCGACGAACCAGCTCTTCTTGACCTCGGCGCTCTCGTCCAGCTGCGTGATCGAGCTCTTGATCCCCGACTCGAAGTCGGAGGCTGCGATCTCGTTGCTGGCGATGTACTTGCCGATGATCCCGAAGGTCGAGAACACCGCCTTGAAGTCGTCCGACGCGCCGGTGCCGACGGAGACCGTGCCGTCCTTCCAGGCCGACTCGGCGTCGTTGGCCTTCGTGCCGATGCCGATGCCGTTGAACGTCGCTCCGTGGGACTGCTTGTTGATCGCCAGCGCGCTCGTGCGCACCGACATCATCGCGTCAGAGCTGGCCTGGTCGCCGCTCCAGGAGACAGTGGCCTGGTCCGGGATCCCGAGGCGGTCGTTCATCATCCACGCTTCGAAGTCGACGTAGGTGCTCAGTACGACGCGCGTCGGACCGGCATGCTGGCCGAGAACCGAGTTGTCGAACTTGTCGAGCACGCTGGTGTACATCGATCCGATGAGCGGCAGGCCGACGCCGATGAAGACGACGCGCACGATCAGCTTCTTGATCGCCGAACCCCGGTCCATCTTCTTGAACATGACCAGGCCGATGAGCAGGAAGCCGATGAAGATCGGCACCAGCACCTGCCACGAGATGTCGACGAGCAGGCCGTACCAGCCGCTGATCCACTGCTGCAGACCCGAGAGCGCGCCGCCTCCGGTGTCACCTCCCGTCATACCCTCGGCAAGAGTCGGATTGACCGCCGCGACTGCGCTGTAGAACCACATGAAGGGGTTGATGAGCTTCAGGAACTGGAGGATGACGTAGAACAGCGTGCCGACCGCCAGCGCCAGGGCGTAGAGGACCCAGATGATGGAGCCTCCGATCACGCTCACGATCTGGCCGCCGATGCCCGAGGACATGGTGTCCAGGCCGAGGTCAGCGTTCGCCGCCCCGAAGTGCGCGTAGTCGAGCATGCCCGAGTACTTCGCGTCGCCCTTGTCGTCTTTCGCTGCCAGGGTCTCGTACGTGACGGTCTGCGAGGACCCCGACACCTCGGCGAAGAACCAGCCCACGATGTTGCCCAGGCTGAACTCCGAGTCGGCGTAGCCGAGCATGGAACCACCTGAAGCAGGACTGCTCGTGACCGGCTTCCAGTTCTCGTGCATGCCCTTGTCGTTCGACGGCGAGTTCTTCTCGCTGAAGTACGAGCTCGCATTCGAAGCCAGCTGGTAGAGGCTGTAGTTGTCGCGCTCCTTCTGGTCGTCCGCGGACGCCGGCGAAGAAGTCGCCATCATGAAGACCGGCACGAACAGCACGGCCAGGAGCACGAGGGCGAGCCCGCGCACGAGCCTGCCCTGGCGGGCTCCGCCGCCCCCGCGGCCGGCCCAGGCACGCATCCGCGCCACCGCCGTGATCCTCCCGTTCATCGTCTCCCCCCTCCTCCTCGCCCTCGTATCAGCGCTGACCTCGCTCATGCCTTGACCAGCTTCTTCGGCTCGGGCTTCCTCGCTGACTGCATTGCGCCGTCCTCGGACTGCTGCAGGCTCTTCTTGCCGTTGCGGCGCTTGCCCCCGTCGCTCTGGCCCGCGTCAGCCTCGCCGTCACCGCCCTCGCTGTGCTTCCGGATGCTGGTGAGATTCGAGCCCGGTGCTGGCTTGTCGTGCATGACCGCGTCCATCCGCACCGCCTCTTCGGCCCTGGCAGCCTCCAGGCGGACCTGCCTGCGCTGGGCCTCGCGGTAGGGATTGATCCCCAGCGCCAGATCCAGGTGGAAGACCACGTTGGAGACGCCCCGGCGCAGATACGTGAGGTTCTCGCCCTTGGCCGTGATGAGCTGGGCGAGATCCGGCGGAATCCGCTGGTGCAGCTGCTTCTGGTACTCCGCCACCGTGCCGTCGCGCATCGGGCCCAAGAGCGTGTAGTCCGCGGCGTCGAACTTGTTGAAGTCGCTGTCGGCCAGCATCCTGTCGACGTCGTTGTAGCTGTAGACCACCCGGCCGCCACGCTCGTACATATGGTCGAACTGGTCCTTGATGTACTTCTTCACCCGGTCGTCGATGTGCTCGGTGCCGTGGATGATCACCGTGTCGCCGAGCCCCAGCTTGCCAACGGCGAAGCCGACGATGTTCACCAGCTGCGCCATCGCCACGCCCTTGCCGCGGCGCATGAGCCGCGAGAAGTCGTAGACCACGCGCCGCGAATCCCGGACCCCGTCCACCGCCGAGGCCGTGTGGTTGTTGAACAGGTCGCCGTTGGTGCTCAGCATCGCGTTGGCGATGCCCCTGAGCACGTTGTAGGCGCGCAGCTGGTCCGGGTCGGTCTTGCTGGAGTTCAGCAGCGCCTTGTGCGCGGTTGCCACGTAGGAGACGAACATCTGAAGACGCGGCACCTGGGTGTGCGGGATGTTCACCACGCGCAGGCGGTAACGCTGCTCCTTGGCGTTGTGCCGCCACATGCCCTGCTCGATGTAGAAGTCGGTCGCGGTGTCTTCGAGGGCGCTGCGGATGATCGAGGCGATCGCTCCGTCGCTGGTCTCGTAGAGCTGCTCGAACATCAGCTTGAGCTTCTCCATCTGGGCGGAGAAGACCGCCAGTTCGTCCTCCTCCTCGCCGAACATCTCGAACATGTTCACGTCGCCCTGATTCAGGTCCACGCGCGAGGTGAGCCGTTCGAACTTCGGGCCGAGCTTGTCGAGGTTCGCTCCGTCGAGGACGAGGTGGACGACCTGGCCGTTGTTCAGCAGCGTGGCCTGCGAGATCTTCGAGCACCACATGTTGGCCACCCGCTGGCGGTCGAGGTACTCGCTGAGCGTGGCGTCGGCGACGATCGCGTGGTGGTCGTAGGCGTTGACGTCCATGAGCACGGCGCTGTTGTTGACGTCGCCGACCATGTAGCCGACGTATTCGCCGCCTCGGTCGTTGAGGCCATTGGTCACCAGCGAGTACGAGCCGGCCAGCTCGGTCGAGGTGAAGTGGAAGCCCTTGCCCTTCTTCTTCTCGTTGTTCTTCCACAGGCCCGAGAGCTCCTGACGCTGCTCGCCGGCGTAGGGCGCAGCCTTCAGCGTGCCGAATCGGTCGATGTACAGACGCGTGACCCGGTCGATCGTGTCGTCCAGGGTTGCCAGATCGGGGGCCTTGAGGAAGAGCCGGTTGTGTACCGAGAGGTAGCTCGCACCGTCCTGGATCTCGCCGATCGTGATCCCGAGGTCACCGGAGATCTTCGCGGCCTTGCGCTTGGAGGAGGTCGTGCCCGTCTCCTCCTGCTCGTTCGCATCCAGCCGGTCCAGCTTCTCCGACTGCTTGGTGTACGAGTCGATCCACTTCTCATCCATCCGCTTGACCTGCTCAAGCACGACGGCGGTGACTCGCTCGTCCAGGCCGTCCGGGATCCGGTCGATACCCCAGAAGGCGGCGAAGTTGTCGTGCGCGGCGTCGTCGTGGAAGTACGCCAGGATGCAGGCGACCGAGCCGTCGATCCCGAAGTAGTCGGAGCGGAAGAGGTACTTCTCCTTCGGCTTCAGCGCGAGCAGGTGAGGGTAGGCGTCGAACGTGCCCTGGAGGTGCTTCACCTCCTGGCGGCGCTGCCACCAGTTCTTCTTCGGCTCGGCGGCCTCATCGGCTGCGCCGTCCGCCGGCGCAGCGTCCTGTACGCCCTCAGCCTGAGCAGCACCGTCCGCGCGCGGATCATCGACCACAAGCTCCGCGGTCTCATTCGTCTCGGCAGGCTTCTTTCCCGGAATGCCGAGCTGTGCCCGGACTTTCGTCATCAGCGCCATGGTGTCCTTCGTTCGTTCCTCGTCGTGGTGGTCGGCCTGGCGCTGGTCAGTTCAGCGACGCCTTGAGACTGAGCAGTTCGTCGTCGATGCCCTGGTAGAAGACCCGGAGCATCGGCAGGGCCTCCTCGCGGTCGAGCATCGTGGCTTCCTTGATCATCAGAGTGGAGCCGCCGGCCTCGGCCTGGAGGACCTGGTGCCCCTTGCGCAGTGCGTCGGCGTTCTTGCCCTTGAGCAGCAGGTATTGGTGGATCGAGGTGAACTTCCCTCCCACGTGCTGCGTGAGAATGTCGTACTGCTCGTTCTGCAGCTCGATCAGATCGGGATCACGGACCCGCAGGGCCTGGTTGCGCCGTTCCAGGTTCGCCACCTGGTGGTAGACCCGCTGCGGCTCCTTCGTCGTGATGAAGCTGTACTCGCAGGCCGTCTCGATCTTGCGCCAGAAGGAGTCGACCCGATCGAGAATCCTGACCCGGTCCTCGTCGAAGAGCAGGTAGCTCGCCGAGCCGACGATCAGGTAGACCTGACCTTCACCGCCGTCTGAGAAGTGGATCAGCCCGTCCTCGTCGATCCCGTCGATGCCGACGATCGAGTAGAAGTCCGTGGGGTTCGAGCTGCGGCGCGTAAAGACGTGACGAGCCTTCCGGGGCAGATACGCCAGGAGGGCCGGCACCCGCATGATGCGCAGCTCCTTCGTCTTCATCAGCCCACCGAAGTAGGCGATCGCCGCCAGTCCCCAGAGGACGAAGAACGTGATGGCCACCGGTCCCGAGCTCGCGACGAACGTCGACGTGCTGAACCACAGCAGGGCGAGGATGCCGCCGCCGAAGAAGAGCAGCTGCTTGATCGGGGAGGGCTTGGCCGCCCAGCCTCCCTTGCTCAGCGTGATCTCGTGGTCGAGGAAGCTCCTGTTCAGCGAACTCGGCACCTTATAGGACAGTTTCGCCATGGATCTCTCATCTCCCCCTGCGATCGCAATGGTCATTACTCGGCCTATCGAAAAGCTCTCATGTGTGAGGTGTGCGGATGACATCCTATCTTGGATAGGCTATTTGAATCGAGAACGAAAGGGGCTTGAATGGTGAAGTCCGACGACTCGGACTGGCGGGTCCGAGTCATCGGGCGTCGTCTGAGCGGCTGACCGGTCAGTCGCGCCGCGGAAGCAGAGGCGCTCGGCCCATCGCTACCGCCTCGAAGCGCGGAACGTCGTCGGCCAGGTCGAGCACGCCCAGCACATCGGCTGAGCTGTCCCGGTCGAGGATCTCCTGACGGACCGGCATCCCATCGAGCACTGCCTGCTCCGAGTGCCGGAAGTGGTAGTGCCCGGCGACGCACAGCGTCTCGCTGGCCGGATTGAGCACCGAGAGCGCCCGTGCGGTGTGCACCTGCTGCGCCTCACGCGCGTACGCCAGATCGGCGGGGCGTCAGCCGTGGTTGTCGCCGAGCCGCTGGATCACCCCCGGGACCGACAGCGGCTCGTGGGCGAGCACCACATCAGGGCTTGCCCCGGCGTCCAGAAGACCCGCTGCCTGCTCGTCCGTGGGCAGCTCAGCCTCCCACCACGTCAGGCCCGGCATCCGCCGCACCGGTCGATACTCGCGGCCCCTGCCGGCTGGCCGACGGAGTGTTGGTCGGCGCGCACGAGACTGGAGCGGGGGAGGAGCGCCAGATGCGGTCCCATCCAGAGGACCCGGAGCCGTTGCGCGACAGCGTGTCGATTAGGTCGTAGTTCTCGTGGTTGCCCAACACGACGTGCAGGCGCACGCCAATCACGGCGAGCTGCTCGTTCAAAGCCTCCAGAGCCCGGATTGGATCTCGCTGCGCGTGCCGCGCCAGATCATCCCGAAGTCGCCCAGCTGCACCAACGAGTTGCAGCCTCTCGACGTCGGCGTCACCACTGCGTCATGCAAGAACCTGGTGTCGCCCTGAACATCGCCGATCAGGCCCACCTGATCTCCCAGCTGCACGATGTCGTTCATCGTCCTCATCGCATCCCTTCTGTTGTCGTTGTCGTGAAAAGGCTGCAGCGGGCCCCGGGATCCGCTGCAGCTCGTCAGTGCTCGTTCGGGCGTCAGCTGAACGACGGCACGATCTTCTTCTTGCCGCCCTCTTCCTTCCAGGCGACCTTCGCGTCAAAGGTCTTGCCCCTGGCCGAGACGAAGCCCTTGCCCTGGATGGTCTTGCCGGCCGCCAGGTCACGCCTTTGCGCATCGGTAAAAGTCACCTGGCACCAGGACCGCGGCGGCTCGTCGCCAGAGCCGAAATCGGGGACGATCTTCTTCGCCTTCGCGTCCCAGCTGACCTTGCAGCCAAAGGCCTTGTCGTTCCGCGCGCTGACAAAGCCGTCAATCTCCAGCGCCTGGCCCGCCAGGAGCGCCGTGACCTCCGCCGGCGTGAACGTCCGGCCGGACCACTTCGTCGGCTTGTCCGGCACCTCCAACTGGAACCCGACGAACTTGCGGCCCTTGTAGTCGCCGACGCCGAGCGCTCCGATGGCCGTGTAGGGATTGCCCGCATTGTTCGTGGCCGCGAACGAGATCGTCTCGCCCGCCAGCAGCCTCGCCACCTCGTCATCGCTGAACTCGTGGCCCGACCAGATCTTCTTGAAGGCGACTTTCTTCGGCCCGCCCGGAGCGGCCTGCCACACGCCCTCGGCGCGCGTAGCGACCACCTGCTCCTTCATGCCCAGCTCGGCGCGCATGGACGCAGCGTTCTTCGTCATCGTGACGATGTCCTCACGCACCCAGTCGGCGACGACGGCCAGGCGCTCCTCGGCCGTCGCCGTCCCGGCGGCGATGTCGCGCATATCCGCGTAGACCTTCTCGGTGAGCCCGAGATCGCCGATGCGCGTGCCCGGCAGGAGCCGCCAGCTCATCTCGCCGGCCTGCGCGAGCCTGAGCTTCCGGCCCTTCTCCGCCAGCAGCGGGTACTTCGCCCTGTCGTTGGTGACCTCCGAGTACGTCGAGGTGCGGGTCGCGCCCGTGCCCACGTCGTGCTTCTCCAGCTGCTTCATCAGCCACTTCATCGTCGGATGCTCGGGGCGCTTGTTCGCGCCCTCGAAGATGAACGGCTCCGCGGTCTGGCCCAGGCCCTTGCCGGACTCGTTCGCGTCGCCTTCGGCCGTGTCGTCGCCGGCGTCCGGATCGAACACAGCCCGCCAGCCGGTGCTCTTGGGCACGTTGGCGATGCCGACGAAGTCCGGGTACGTCGCCACGTGGCCCTTCTGCTGCTCGTAGAGGTAGTCCTCGGCGACCATGGCCAGGTAGTTCTTCGCGAGCATCTCGTAGATGAGCCGCCCGGCCTTGCCGTACTTGTGCTCGACCTCTTCCAGCGAAGAAGGCACCTTCAGGCCCGGACGGTTCGCGCCGTGCGCGCCCTGGGGCTTCACGTGTGTGGACCGGGGCTGGCGATGCGTCAGAAGGCCAGCGTCGACGCCGACCACGGCGGCGATCTTGTCGACCAGCGGGGCGAGGTCCTTGAACTGCTCGGGCGTGATCGTCTTGTCCTCTGTGCGCGGGTACGAGACGACCTGGTCCTCGTACATCTTCTGATAGGTCGAGAGCGTCAGGTTCGCCTTCACACCCTTGCCGACGAGCATCGAAGACAGGGACGCTAGGTCAAGCAGCTTCGGCGGCGCAGTCCTCTTGTCCGCCTTGCTGTCCAGGACGACAGGGGAGGGGCCGTACTGCTGCGGCACCTGGCCCTTCTGGTCGAATCGCGGCTCATCAGGGTTCGTGTACATGACGTCGTTCTCGTCGCGGAAGCGGTTCTGGAAGAACGGCTTCTTGACGTACGCGTCATAAGCCTTCTGCTGGTCACCGACGAGAGAGATCATCGCCGACTTCAGCCGGCCCTGGCGCAGCACGAGGTCCTGGCCGGACTGGCGGCCCATCGCCGTAGCGATACGGGTGAACTGCATCGAGAGGAAGTCCCACTGCGAGCGGTACATAGCCTTGCGGTAATCGCCCTCGTCCTGCATGGACTTCACGGGCCGACGCTGCTCGAAGGCCTTCTGGATCGAGGCCTTCGACTCGTCGGTGAACTCCATGCGGCTGAACCGCTTGCCAAGGAAGCCGAGTTCGTCGATCGCCTCCCAGAAGAGCAGATCGCCCTCGCCGGACGGATCCAGGTCGGTGGCGATGACGATCTCGTCGCCGCGACCGAGCGCTGCACGCAGAGTCTTGATGACGTCCGCGGCGTTCTTCTGCGGCTCGCGCTTCCACGAAAGATCCTGCGGGTTCCACGGCAGATTGCCCAGGTCCCACGTCTGATAGTCGTCCGCGAGCGAGGAGTCCACCATTGCGTGGGGCTGGGCGAACTCGTAGAGATGACCCCTCAAGGTCGCCACCTCGTAGGCCGTGCCCTTGTAGCTGCCCGTCGTCCCGCCGAGGGCACTGGCCATGTTCCTCGCTGCGCTCGGCTTCTCTGCGACCACGATCGCGGCCATGTCGACTCCTTCTCGCCGTTGACTCTGAAGCGAGTGCGAGTCTACTCGGATTGGGCAGTTGAATGAGAATCGAAAGACTCGAGAAAGGCTTCTGAATAGTGTGAGGGTCGTGCCGAGAAGGTCGACGCCTGAACGGTGCTCGAGCAAGCGCCGCTCGTGAAAAGGGAGAAGGCGCCGAGAGGCTGTGCTTCTCGGGGCCGTCGTCTGTCGAGCGCTGTCACCACCCGGTCGGCAACGGCACGCCGAGCCGGACGCGGTTCACCCGCGGCACCTTGCCGAGCGTCTCAAGTCGCTCAGGGCGCCTCAGGCCGCGTTGCAGGGGACCGACGAGGGCATGATCCCCGGCTGGCTAGCGGACCTTGGCCGGGGTCCGCCTCCGAGAAGGTGGCGGACAACAGCAGCTGAGAGCCATCCTGAAAATCCCGGGGCGATGTGACTCTGGGTGGCTATGGTCTGGCCATGAGACCAAATCGGGACCTGCTGTCGGTGCGTACTGGAGCGGCTCTGCGGACTGCCCTGGTGGAGGGCATCTCTCCTGCCCTGGAACCGTCGTTGCGCGGTTGGATCCGTGAGACCGGGAGTCTTGATCCGGAGGAAGCCCGGCTTCTGCTGATCCGGTTTGATCTGGTGCTTCCGGACAGCTACCGAGCGCGCTATCAGAAGCAGTTGGCCGACCGTAATGCACGGCAGGCCGAACTAAACACCGAGTGGGAAGCGGCCAAGGCCGCCCATGCAGCCAGGGGCCAGTCCGAGGACGTGCTCAAGCCCTTCATGCTCCATCTCCCTGTGGTTCCGCTTCCGACACACCCATGTGTTGCCTTCCTCGCCGAGGGCACAAGCGCCACGATCCTTTGGGACCTGGTCGACGAACTCCTGCGCCGGCTGTGCACGGAGCCCGATCCGGCCAAGCCGGCCTGGGTGGTCGGGTTCACCAAAGGCCACCGACAGACGAAGAAGATCACAGAATCGCTGGGGCGACTGCTGGCCGAGTCGCTCTCGGTCTATGAGATCGCTCCGGACCGGCGGGGTCTTCGGCGCCGGGTGGAGGCGACTTTGGCCGCCGCGGTCAGCGGTGCGGCAGGTGCTGCCGAGTCCGCTGGCTACTCCGCTGCGCGCCAGCATCTGGAGAAGTCCAGGGGGCGCCTGTTCGGACTGCACCCGGATCCCAGTGGGGCGTACGACGAAGTGGTCCGGGCCGTCGAGGCGGTTGCCTGCCCGCTGTTCCTGCCGAACGCTCAGACGCCTACGCTCGGTACAGTCCTCGCCCACCTGCGTCAGTCCAGCACGTACGAATTCGTGGTGCCCGGCAAGCACGGTGCTCCGGGGAGCGTCGACGCGGTGGTCGCGATGATGGCCGCGGTATGGGAGGGGCACAGCGACCGGCATGCGGGAGGGCCGGGGAATGTCCCCGTCTCCCGTGAGGCGGCCGAGGCTGCTCTCACCTGTGCGTCCGCCCTGGTCACGCTGCTGAGCCGGGGAGCCGTGTACCGGCCCTAGTTGTGCTGTCGCTTGAGGTTGGTGCCGCGGTGCACTGAATACGTGGACGTGCAGGAGCCCCGGCGGACGTTCCGCCGGGGCTCGTTTATTCATGGTCAGCGGTTGAAGTCGAGGGCAGAACGCGCGTCGGTGTCCTTTGGGTGTCGGCGACGGGTGAATCAACCGCCGCCGACATTGGGGGCCGGCTGCGCGACGGACGACACGTTGCATCCCATCACCGAGCCTGGGTCGGACACGCCCCGACAGCGTCAACCAGGCCCCTGCGCGCAGCAGAGTGACGGCCCCCGTCGTTTGGACCGACCGCGCGCCCATGCGCTCACGTTCCGCGATACCTATTTCGCAGGCGGCGAGAGCGGCATACGCTGCATGGATGGCGAAGGAGTCTCGTGAAGCCAAAGGGGCCCGGAAGGCCGCGGCAAAGGCGGCGGCTCGCGCCCGTGCAGCCCGCATCACGGCCGGCGAAATCCCCGAATATCTGCGGCAGCCGAGCACGGTCACCCGCCAGCTCCCTCCGCCCAAACCGCAGCACAAGGTAGTCCAGGTCCGACCCGAGCGGCCCGCGAAGGCGCTCATCCCTCCGACTGACACGGAGCTCCGGCCACGGGACCGGGAGCAGTACGCGGACAACGCGCCGCCGGTCTGGGCCAGAGGAGAGCGGCATGCCCAAGATGACTAGTGGCACCGCCCGGCCATGGCACCCGGGGATCGAGGTCGACCCGAACTGCGTGGACACGAGGCGTTGGAGTGCTGGGTCCCATGCTGTGGTCGCACCCTAGGTGCGAGTACGTGGTATTCGGCTGCTGCTCGAACCATGGCCGGTTGCTACTGGTTCCGCCCTAGAAAACCGCTGCCCACATGCGACTGAGGCCCGCTATGTTCAGGCCGTATGAGCAAGCATCTCTCCCTGCGTGAGGCCGTGTTGGCATGGCTTGAGTACGCGGACGCCCTGTCTCCAACACCCCAGTCCATCGTGGTGCTGATGCTCCAGCCCCACTGGGAAGACGTGGAGAATGCGGTGGTAGTCGCAGCGCCTAGGGAAGAGCACCCCGACCTCTACGCCAAGACCGACGGAGAGTGGGTCCCGGACTCCCGAACGCTGCTGGAGGTGTCGGGACTGGCTGCGGCGGCACGTCTCATTGCCCAGGGCGTGCAGGTTCCCCTCTCCGAGGTCGCGGACAGTTTCGTCACCTTCTGCACTGGTCCGGCACCCGTCCCTGAGCGATGGCTGCTCCTCAACGCCGCCTTCCCACAGGGGACACGGATTCCGTTGGGTCAGCACACCCTGCAGACCTTCACTGCGGACGAACTCAATCGGACGATCCCGATGCCCGCGCTGAACGTCGTGCAGCGCCGGAGCCATGATCTCGACCTGATCACCGGCGCACCGTTTCTCCATGTTCCTGATCCCGGCGGCTCGGTCACGCGTCGTCCGACCTGGTTCGACTTCACCGGCCCGCGTGCGGAAGCCCAGCACTGGCAGGCACTTCTTCCCCTGATGCTGTGGGACAACGAACTTCTCCGGGTGGACTCGGTCTTCACCGTCGCGCGCGGACGCCTTTTCGATCTGAACCCCAGAAACGTGCCGACCACCATCAAGGTCTATGAAAGCCGTGACGGGAGAGGCGAGGAGGTAGAGGTCCGCGACACCGGCGAATTCCATGTTCCGGCCGCATGTCTTCCGGCCTTGACCGACTTCTGCACCGCGATCTCGGCGAAGATCGACGCGGTCATGGCAGGCGCGACCCACGAGCGGCGCATCCTCAATCGGCGCGCCCGCCGACTCGAACGCGCAGCCCGGCACATCCTGACCGCTTACCAGCGCACCTACAACGACGACGGCGTCTGGGAGGTGGAGGCCGACGAACTGCACCTCGACTACGTCATCGCCCTGGAAGCCCTGCTGATCAGTCCCGACGAAGAACGTGTGGGCACCGCCGAAAATATTCGCTCCCGTGCGTCTGCACTGTTCCTCGGCCTTGACTACCAAACAGAGGTCAGGGGCATCGTCCAACGTGCTTACAAAGCCCGATCCACCTACGTGCACGGCGACGTGATCAAGGATCAGACAGAAGAGGAGAAGCTGAAAGAGCTGCGAACTCTCCGGCTCCTCACACTGCAGGTCGTCCTGCGTTGGCTTGTCCTGACTCCTTCCGACACCGGGGATCTCTCGCACTTGCTCGATGCCGCTGTCCATGGCACAGACCGCGAAAACCGCATCGGCCAGTCCCTGCGTGCCTTCTTCACCACCACCCCGCCACGCAGCCGGCCCGCCGACATCACCGCCACGTGACCTCCCTCCAGACTCCGGCCGTCACGTACAGAGGGGAGCGGCCCAAGATCCCAGGGCCTACACGCACGCCAGTGCGCTGCCGACGCTCTGAGCCCACGGCATCGCACTCAACTGGGTGTAGGCCCTGGGACGGTACGGCACGGCACACCTTGCGGCGGGGCCCGATCACGTCGTGAGCCTCCTCTGTCGCCCGTGTGGGTGGCGACGTTCACCGGCCAACCGAGAGACCTCCATGGACAAAGGGCCATCGGGCCTGCTGACACCTACCTCCACCCGGGCGCGACTCATCGAATCCGGCATGTTGGTGGAGGTGCCGGCCTGCTCGCTCGGGTAGCGGTGCTTGAAGGCCCAGGTTCCTTCGTGCTGCGTCCGGCATCCGCGCAACGCATCCACCGCTAAGCGCCGTACAGGCCGAGGTACACCTGATCCTGGAGGCGGACGCCAGATCCTTGCCGCAGGGACTGCAGCGCGGCCGGGCGGAGAAGAGCTTCTCCGTGCTCGCCGTGGTCATCGAATCGGCCGTCCTTCCCGCTCGCGTTCAAGCTTCAGTTGCGTCCTGGTCGCCTCGCGGGCCCTGTCCCGGAAGTAGATCGCCTCCTTGTGCGTGATCGGCGCGTCGTGGAGGTTGTGCGAGCCCCGCAGGAAGTTCTCCGTGCGGTCGGCGATGGAGTACGCCAGCGCCTGCTCGACTACCGCGCTGGTCTGGCGCACCTCGCCCAGCTCGTCGCGCAGCTTGCGCAGCAACCCGTCCCGCTCACGTTCAGCGGCCTCGATGTTCGCCAGGCGTGCCACCACGCTGCCCAGCAGCGGGTCGCGGGAGCGGAACAGCTCGACGGCACGCTCGGTGGCAGGATCGGCATCAAGGTGCAGGTCGAGCTGCGCCAGCAGGAACGCCGTCACCAGCGTGCCCTGGCTCAGTCGCCGGCTGAACTCCCGGGCAGCGCTGTCGCTCACGCCCAGCTCACGGACCGCGGCTGCTCGCAGCTGCTCCCGCAGCGTGTTCATGATGCTCTCGGGCAGCGCCTTGATGTGCGGCTGGCTCTGCACGCCGGCGAGCCGGAAACCCGACTGGGGGAGCGTGGCGGTATCAGCTGTGCTGCCCGATCCGCCCTTCGATGCCGCGCTCTGCACGGCGTCCTGATGGTCGGTGAGCTGGAGCGAGCCGGGCGTTACATGCTCGGGTTCATCCGTTGAGGCGACGATGTCGTGAGAAGTGACTTCCGCCGCGGCAGCGTCCTCGACGTCCGACCGTGCCCCGGGAGCCGGAACAGCGGCGGCCGCAGGGTCCGCCGGCGCACCGCTCGGGAGCACCCCGGCAGTTCCTCCCTGTCCACCGCCGTCACCACCACGCTGGTTGGATCCGCCGGCTCGCTCGGAGTCGTCGGCGTCGGGCTCGTAGTCCGGCTCCAGATCGAGATCAGCCTGCAGACTTTCAACCTCGAGTTGGGAGTCGACGCTGCCGGCCTCGTCAAGCTGCGCCTCCGGCTCGGGCGTTGCCACCTCAGGCTCAGACTGTGCTGCCTGGGCCTGGACGCGCTTGAGCTCCTCGCTCCCGCCGCGCCGGTAGGCGTCGAGGAAGGACGTGTCCACCTCCATCACCTCGTCGGTGGGTGTGGCCGCTTCCAGCATCTCTGCGAAGTCCCGGCTCATCGGAGCTCGCCGTCCTCGTCATCCAGGAGGTAGTTGTCGCCACGGGTGAGCCCGATGAGGGAGTCGAAGCCTGTGGTGACGACGCGTTCGAGGTTCGCCGAGTTCTTCGCCAGTGCCGCGACCTGGTCGACGAGCTCGTTGAGGCGGGCGATCTCCAGGGTCGGCAGGTCGTAGTCGAGGTTCTCACGCCGGATCTTCTCGACCACCGCCTCGGCCACGTACTCGTTCACCGAGGAGAACCCGCGCTTGTCAGCCCAGTACTGCGCGCGCTGCTTGTCGTCCGGATCCAGCCGGACGAACATGCCCTGGCGGCCACTACTGCTGCTCTGCGTCGCGCCGGGCGGCTTCTTCATCGTGCCGCGCACGGGCTGCGTCATCTTCTCCAACTCCTGCGTGACGGTCATACACGGCTTATCCTTGCCCTATTTAATCGATCTATGAGACCCATCTTATCGACACTAGTCAATAAGCCACGCGTTCTCTTTGCGCTTCTACTCGGATACCAGTAGAGTCGCAGTCGCGCCCAGTCAGTCCCCCCTGGCGGCGCATCACCGCAGCAGGTGGCCCCGCTCGATTCCTTTCCTCTCGGACGGGGTCACCTGCTGCGGACCACGCCCACCCTCGCGTGACCGTGAGAAGAAAAAGGGCCGGGTGCGACATGGCGCACCGGGCCCATCGTCTGCCTGATGGACTTCCGCTCAGGGGCCGGGCATGGGAGTCGGCGTCGCATTCGTCGTGCAGTCGACGAGCCCCTGGGTGAACCTCGGTGACTGCCAGATCGCCTTGTCCTTGTCGTTCGGCAGGTGTTCGACGATCGACCCGGTGCCGAGGGGCGCGCCGCCGGCGAAGAAGTGCAGCGCCTCCTGGCTCAAGCCCGCGTTGTACACCAAGGTCGACAGGCACTGGCCGGCCGCCGCGTAGGTCTTCTCCTGACCCTCGTCCCGGGCGTAAGAGGAGAACATCGAGACCAGGCCCTCGGTGAGCTCAATGGGCGAATTGACCGGCTGATCCGCGGGGGCCTGGTAAGCCGGCTTCAGGTTCGGCTTGCCAGCTACAGGCTTCGCAACTGCCTTCGGCGGCACGGAGCTCTGAGTCCTGGGGCTGCTGCCGTTCGGAAGTACAGCCTTGTCGATGCACGCGTCGAAGTCCTCGCGCAGCGACCGCGACGCCAGGAGCGCAGCGCCGCCCTCGCTCACCTTGTTCAGCCCGTCGACGGCTGCACCCATGTCGTCGCCATCGGCCTTGACGATGTAGGCCAGCGCCTCCTCCGGCATTCCCGCCTTCCGCGCTGAGCTGGCCAGGCAGGCACCGCCGTCCTTTCTGGTGCTCCCGGCGCCCTGGAAGGCGAGCTTGTTCAGCGCCTCGCCGAGTGCCATATCGGTGACCTTGACGGTGCTCACGCTCGGACTCGGTGCAGCCGGCGCCTGGGTTGTGCTGCCGTCGCCACCGGAGCATCCGGCGAGCAGAACGCCCGCGGCCACAGCGAGTGCTGCGCCCGCGGACGCAGCCTTCCTCGTCCTCCAGGTCTTCATCGCCCCTCACCTCACCCCTCTTGTTGCCGATCAGTCCGATTGAATCGACTGGCCTTCGAGGGTATCTTATCCAAATGCTTATCTAATGGCAGTCTATGGTGAGTCGGAATGCCGTCAAGTGAGGGGGTGCAGAGGGCGCGCCGAGCGCGGCCCGGGCGCGCAGGAGGCCTGCGGGTCTGTTTGGTGCTTGGGGATCAACGGAGTTGATCCGGAGGGTTCTGCGACACCTCGTGCGCGTGTCGGCTACGGGTGGCCCCCTGTCGGGCGGCTGTTCGTGGGCTTCTCATCCCACCCACGAAGGGCTGCTCACCATGACTTCTCTTGCCTCGCGCCCTGCCGCTTCCGCCGATGCTGCTGTGCCCGATCTGGTGGCGTGGCGGTTCGGCCGAAACCGCCACGAAGGTGCTGCCGCCCGTCATCGGAAAGGAAGGAATCCGCCACCTGGACCGGCGGAGTACTGGGCAAGGTCACCCGCTACGAGACCGAGGAGCGGGACCGCTGCACGCCCAGCGGCGGCCGGTACCGGATGCGGCACGTGACGGTCCGCACGCCCGACGACTCGACATGGCGCGGGCGCGGCAGCACCGCGATGGACGCGATCACGATCCGGCGGGTGACCAAGTCGACGCCCAAAAACGGCAAGGAGCCGAAGGTGCTTCGCGACCTGCTCAAGAACTAGGGGGGAACTCATGACCCGTCCGCGACTTCCGTACGAGTGGGATGGCAAGAAGAAGTTCAGCCGCGCCGGCACGGGCATGACGATCAAGATCGTGGGCCAGGAGCTGGTGTACCACCGGTCGGCAACCGGGCCCACGCCCGCTGATACGACGCACTTCCTGATCCTCGGTGCGCGCCCGACCATGCCGCGCAGTGTGTCGAGTCTGGTCGACGACCACGGCAACCACTGGCAGACGGGCTGCGCCTACATCAACCCCAAGAACACGTACGGCGACGGGTTCGACCGGACCGTGTGCTGGCCCGCCGGTGAGGCCGACGCCCGCGACGGTGACGTGCTGTACATGCTCCAACTCCAGCGCCGGCCGGCCGGCAGTGACGGCGAGTGGGAGAACTACAAGATGCCGCACAGCGTGAGGGCGGCAGGCTTCACCGGGGACCCGACCCCGTTCAAGGGCAACACCCTGGCCGAACTGCGCTGGTACCCGGAGGAGCAGCCCCGGCACGAGTGGCGAGCCCGCATCGATCAGTACGTCATCCACTGGCGAGGACGGCCGCACTGGGTGTACCCGGACGGTTGGGTTGAGCGCGACAACTGAGTGGGCGGCTGTGGTTTTTCATGCTCCAGCGGTACGCACCGTGACCAACTGGCTGAATGGGTCGACACCGCGACCCGCTACGTAGAACACAAACCGCCTTGCGATGGCACGGCATCCGATCCGGTCGCGGCCTACTGCGTACGCCACATGAGTGCACGCATGCGTCAGAGCAATCCCCAAGCAAGCCCCAATACCGCGTGAGGGTCCGCGAGTTCAGAGGGCGCACATTCCATCAGGCATTCGTGGTGCACACCGATGGCACCCGCACAGCAATCGACGTCTGAGCTAACGGCAGTCCAGGACGCAGCAGAAACGCCGCGCCCCGGGCCGCCGACTGTCAGCCACCGGAATGAAGGAGGAAAACCATGCAGCAGCAACGTGTTGACCTGGAAATCGGCGACCGCGTTTTCATGACCATGCCGGGTTCCGATGTGTGCGACCACATGCACGTCTCCGACCGGGTCATGGAGGTGGAGGTGCAGGAGCGCGGCGCCCAGCTCTTCAAGGACGGACAGCCGTTCTCTTTCCCGATCCTGTGGGGTGAGGCCGGTATCTACACCGACTCGATCACGAACAAGCCCTACACCTACGACGCCGAAAAGAAGGCTGCCTGAAATGACGAAGATCACGGAACTGGGCCTGGACGACGCCCTTCCCGGCGCGGCGTTCGCCCGCGACTTGAAGACGCAGATGATCACGGGCGGCACCGAGGCCGGCGTTCACCGGTTCGAGCGGCTGCCCTCGTACGAGGGCTGGGCCGGGATGTGCGGGTGCGGCTTCGAGACATCGGAACCCTCGTACGACTCCCTGGGCCCGCTGCTGAAGGAGATCCGGGAGCACCTGGAGCGTGATGTGTTCCCGGCGGTCGACGAGGCCGCGCTGCTGAAGGAGGCCCGGTTCTTCAACATCGGGAAGCTGATCGGCTACCACCGGCTGATCGAGACCACCGACGAACACGGCACCCGACACACGGGGTGGCTCATCGCCGGTGTCGAGGGCACCGTCCGCGTCCGCCCCGACGGCATCGGCCACGTACAGGGCCGCTGGTCCGCCTTCACAACCGAGACGCAGGAGGGCTGAACATGACATTCGAGGCGGCAACGGAATTCCTTCAGGGAATCGAGGCCGGACAGCGGGTGTCGCTGTTCGACCCCGATGCCGTGAACTTCCGCAACCAGTGGATGCCGGAGTTTGTGCTGCACGGGGAGCAGCCGAACCTCCCGTACAACCGAATCTGCCGGAACCAGAACCATTTCCGGATCTACATGCGGGAGCACCTGGAGATTGTCGGGTTCATCTCCAACCTGTGTGCGTGCGAGCTGGCCGAGGGGCGCAAGCGGCTGGCCGTATGGGAGATGCCCGAGGACGCCAAGCACGTCATGTCGGCGACCGGCTTCGACAACGGGAAGCACTACGAGGAGCGCCAGACGTGGCAATCAACCATGTGCGGCGTGCTGTGGGAGACGACCGGCGGCCGGAGCTGGCATCCGGAGGGCCACCTGAGCTACCCCTACCCCGTGCACTGGCCCAAGATCACCTGCCCGGGTTGCGTTATGCGTGAGGGCAAGCCTCCGGAGGAAATCGACGGTGTGAAGGTCTTCGGTGGGGCCGCATGAATGCTGTCCTGACGCCGCCGGCCGTCCCCCTGAAGAGTTGCCTGTTCCTCAGCACGTGGAGCAACGGCGTGCAGCGCTTGACCATCAGTAAGGCCGTCGCTGAATTGCGCCGGATGAGGCGCTCCAGTGACTCCGATTACTGGGAGGTCACGAGGCAGATTTACGCCGGACACCTGAAGGTCACGCTTACCGGCCAGAGAAGTACCGGTGTCATGGTGCTTCGCCTTCCGTATGGCGCAGAGGTTCTTCTGGACGGTCGGTACCGGATTACGGAGACCTGGGTCGGGCTACCCAAGAAGCGTTGGGTGGTGTGGTTCTGCGGTGAATTCATCAGTCACCATGCCACCGATATGGAGGCGGCTCAGGCGGCGTACGAGTACCGCACAGAAACGCAAAATCTTCCCGTCCGTACCGTCATGGAGACCTCGGTCAGCGCGGACGCAGCCGAAACCATGGCGCAGGCGGAGGGCTCGGCATGATTCTTCTGATGGGTCACTTTGACTCCGGCGGCAATCTCATCATCGAGTCGTCGGACGAATTCCCCGACGACCACTCGCAAGTCGAAATCGACGTTCTAGTCGCCGAGAAGATCGGTGACGTCCCCAACGGATTCGCGCATTCCTACCTGGTGGACTCGCACAGCCGGGCTGTAAACCAGGCGTACCAAGAGATCGTCAGAGACGGCGGCGACGAGAATTCAACCGTCATCGACAACGTCTGGGGCGTTCTGGTCGACGACTGAAAGTCGGGCCCGGTCGACGAGTAGCGGATGCCGTCTTCCCCTATGCGGTATTCGGCGGGTTCGATTCCAGCGCCGGGCACCAAATTGATTCCGAGAGCAGGAAGGGAAAGACATGAAGATTGGCGACATGGTCCGTGTGATGAAGGAGATCGACGGGCGGCAGGAATTCATGTACGGCCGACTCGCCGGTTTCTACAAGCCGGACGGCAGGCAGTACCGGCGGAAGGTCGCCAAGCCGTTCGGCGCGTACGTGGATCTGATCGAGGGTTACAGCGGGGCCCGCCGACCGCTGGCAGAAATCACGCCGGTCGCTGAGGACTTCGAGTTCATCACGGACCCCGTGGAGGTCCACCGCGGCGCTTTCGGCCCGGCCGGAATGCTGTGGTGCATGGGTTGCCCGCGCCCGTACCCGAAGCCTGCCGCCGTGAAGGTGATCCACAAGGCGACCGGTGTGAAGACGCAGTTGTGCGAGGAGCACAACGACGAGGAGCAGTGGGCCCGGCTCGGCCACGGGCCGCTGTGGGATGCGCGTACGTGCCGAGTAGAGATCCAGTCGCTGATGCAGAACCCCGGGGAGATCACCGGCCCGGCCGACGACGTGGACGCTTGTGCACTCCGTCAGTTCGCCGACGTGTTCCCGTACCTCGTGCCGGAGAAGGCGGCCGAGCTGTACGCCGCATGGAAGGAGCAGCAGCGCACGGACCTCGCAGCCTGAAATCCGAGTCCGAATGCGCCGCCTCCCTTCCATCTCTGCCGTAAGGAGTTCCGACTATGACCCGTCGCAGGACCGATGACCTTACGCTGGCCGGCCCGCTTCCCACCGTCCCTGGCGTCGCCTCGCTCGGTATCCGCGTCACCTACCCCGGCTACAGCCCCAAGGGCTGGACCGTGGCTCTGCTGCGCCTGCCCAACGATTACTACGTGGTGGTGGGCCACGAACCGCGCACACGGTGGGCTGTGGTGTATCGCCATTACGTCGTTCCGGGTACGGGCGTCGTCGACCCTCGGCCGGTGCTCATCGACCCGATTTCAAAAGCCCTTGCACCGCGCGGCATCAAGTGGGACTGGAAGGACGGCCGCGGAATTTCCTCCGTCCTGCGCGCCCTGGCTCCCCTCGATCGCGCCCCCGATCGCTACATCGGAAAGGAAACGCATGTCGCTGCGTAGGCTCGTCATTCGAAATCAGGGCTGGCCGACTGAGGCATCCGCCCGTGCCAATCCGGGCGACGACCGGTATCTGATCGACGACTTCGAGGACACGGACGCAGCAGAAATGCGCGCGGGCCGCAAGATCCCGATCGTCGCCGAGGTGCAGGTGCGGAACGCCAACAACACCCGCTGGCTCGCCGAGGAACACCTGTGGAACTTCGTCGGCACGAAGGACATGCTCGGGACGTTCAAGAGCCCCGCGGCGATCCCCCACGAGCACCTGCGGTTCTACGTCGCTGATATGTGGACCGGGTGCCACAACGTCGAGGCCGGCGACCGCGTGCGCATAGTCCCGGGACGCCGGAGCTGGGTGGTCGAGCGGGTCGAGACAGTCCCGTACGAGCTGACCACGGCCTGGACCGGCTACGTCGTCTGCAAGCCCGTTTTCGGCAGCGACCCGGCGATCCGAGTTGCCGTCGAGAACCTCCGCAAGAAGCCCGCGTAGCCACCCCTCACACAAACTGATCAGTCGGACAGTAAGGAGCAACTGAGAATGAAGACAGTGCAGGGGTGGACGATCGTCCAGGCCAGGCGCAGCGAATGGCATGGCGAATTCGACGGGGTATTTCTCGGCGAGCGCGACGGCTCCTGGATCGCCGGGCGAATGTTCATCGGCAAGAGCATGCGCGACGGGTTCAGCGAGAACGGCGAGTGGTGGTACGCGACCCGCTACGACCTCACCACGGAGCACGAGGCGTACCGGGCCCTGCGTGCGGTGCGTGAGTACATCCGGCTGGCGAAGGAAGCTGCGGACTGCTGGGACTACATCTTCGACCAGCGGGCCGGTGAGGCAGTCGACCAGCACTGGGCGAACCGTGTGCCGCTGGAGGGCGTGGCGGACATGTCCTCGCATTGGGTGCACCCCGGCCAGACCGGTGATATCCGCGAAGGCACGCACATGCTGCCCGCGGCCGAGGCGAAGTACGACCTGCTGAAGCTCATGCGGAAGGCGTACACGGTGCACGAGGCTTTCCGTGACCCGACGCAGTGCAAGACCGGCTCGCAGCTGTACACGGCGTACCAGACCGCTATCGAGGCGGCGGGGCCGGTGCGCCTGAACGTGGCCGGCGACGGCTTCGACCTGTCGTACCACGGCCGCTACAACGACACCGACGCGCGCTGGCTACGCATCCCCCGCAACCCACACCCCGACAGGAAGATGGGCAACTGATCGTGCGCTGCCACACCCAGGCCCACGCCAACCCCCGCTGTGAGGGCACCGCGACGCACATGCTGATTTACTCCACGCCCGACATGGACCGGGAGCCGGGGGAGACCTCCCGGTACCTGGACCCGGTGTGTAAGCCGTGCGGATACGAGTTCATCCGCCGCGACTATTACCGGGCCGTACTGGTGCCGCTGCACATCTACAACCCGAACCCCGAATTCAAGGACATTGCTGGAGGGCACCGGCTGGTCGACCACCCGTTCCATGAGGCGGCCTGCCACGACTGCCTTCTGCTGGGGTCGGTCGAATACTTCCGGCAGGGTCGGGACAAGGGCTTGCACGGTTGCCGGGCCCGCCCGGAATCCGTGAACAGCCGCGAGCTGGCGCAGGCCGACATCGGCCCGGACACCACACGCGACGAGCTGGCCAGCCGTTGGTGGAAGTACGTCACCCATGAAGTCGGCATGGGCATCGGAGGCTGGCGCCCGATCAAGGACGATCGCCTTGGCGTCGCTACTTTCACCTTCCGCGACCGGGAGTACGTCCTTATGCACTCCCCGAGCATTCCGTACGTCTGGGCAGAGAAGCTGGAGAACCGGGGCCGCCTCCGGCCCGACCGGATCAACACCCAGTACGAGACCACCTACAAGCAGGTCGTCTTCCACATCCACGGCCTGGAGAACAAGTACGAGAACACGTACTTCATCACCTGGACCCCCGGCCGTCAGGACGTCATTCTCCACGCCGCCGAGGGGCAGATCAGAGCCGTGCTGCGCCTGACCGGCCTGACACGCCCCGGCGACCCGCTGGCGGAGGTGACCGACGCCGTGTGCGACACCTTCGGTGCCATTGCCGACATCACTTTCCAGACCCGCATCTACGAATAGGAGACAGCCGTGTCCGAACCGCACTTCCACTGCGAGGCCCTCAACCAGGACCGTACCCGTTTCGCGGCGCACGAAGGCGCCCCCGGCGCCGCCCGCGAGACCTGGCGCTACCTCGGCATCGTCTACGAGACCGCCGGGGCCGGATGGGTTGCCGACTGGGGTACCCAGGGCCACGTCGCCATGCCCGGATTCAAGGACAGCGACGACGCGGCCGGCGCCTTCTACTGGTTCGCCCCGCCGGCGCGGTCCTTCGGCAGCCGGCCGGCCGGCAAGGCCGCCTCCCGCATGGACGAGCAGCCCGACACGGAAGAGTCCTACCGGGTGCGGCCCTCTCTCATGCCTCACTCCGGCGTCCTCGTTTCCCTCATGCCCATGCGGGGCAGCGGGGACTTCCTGGTCGACTACAACACCTGGGGCGTGGGCAGCGGCATCGGCTACCTCCAGCACCACGAGGACAGGCAGTTCGACGTCCGGATCGACAACAAGGTGATCGGCGAGACGCAGAGCCCGCTAGCAGGCATGTGGGCCGTACTCAAGGACTTCAGCTTGATTTTTCAAGGTCTGCACTCAACTCGACTGCTCTGGCACCATACGAGTGCGTTACTACATGCCCGTCCCGAGGGAGGTTTGCCTTGAGCTCGTCTGAGTCTGACAAGACGTCCGAAATAGTGCTCCGTGCCGTTGCGTCGCTTCGTTCCGGAGCGACGGCGGACTTCGCGCGGCTTCGGGCTCCCCTCGCGGAGTTGCTGGAGGACGCCGCAGTTGGGGACGACGAAGGCGTAGTCAGTCCGTATGCCGAGGCGATGGCCCGCGCAGTACTCGGCCAGTCAGCTTGACCGCGACTACTTCGGGGCCCTCCACCTCAACCAATGAGCAGACACGGACGACCGGCGGCGGCTGATGTCGCCTATGGCGCACGAGCCCGCCTGGCGCAATGGCATCGGCATGGCCGCAGCCCGCTGAATCGAAACGACTTCACCGCGCTCGCCCACGCCCTGGCCAAACGCGTCGACGCCGAGCCCGACCATGCGCGGGCTCCCCACCTTCTCGCCACGGACTGCCTTGAGGCAAGAGCCGTTCGAGATCCTGATTTGGCCGTGACATTCAAGGAACGAGCGGCACGGTATGCCGACAACGCAGAGGCTCTGAGCAAGGGCTCCCACAGCTAAGGGGAACTTCATGGAAGTCGCGTGGATCGCACTGTATGCGGACGCGGTGAAGGCGGACGGAGGGATCCTGGCGGAGCGCGCGGTACGGCCCGTTGTCGAGTACTCCAGCGAGGGCCCGATGGTCCACTGGAGCCAGCCGAAACCGGCTCGCGCCCTGGAGGGATTCATCATGGTCCATCAGGTGCAGGATCTGACGGCGGAGCAGGCCGCCTGGCGCCTGCATGACCTGCTGCGCACCATCTGGGACATGCCCGGGATGTGGAGTCTGGAAGACCTGGGGTCCAAGGACATCATCCGCGAGGGGTACCAGTTGAGCGATGAAGACTTTCCGCCCGATGGGGCATTCCGTCCACTGATGGCGGACCTTGACCTTCTGGCCCACGCGCACTACGTGCTCGTAGGCGGCTCCTGGGTGTACCGCACCAACATATGACGCCCCCAACCCGTAGGAACAGCACACCACATATGCACGCTTTCGCAGGGCCGCGGGCAGCAGGCTCTCACCGCAGGCGGATAAGCTTGTTCCTTATCGTCGGGCCCAGCCGCATGGTCACTCTTTGGAGTGATCGCAGGATATGAGGGCGGCCTTCCTAGTGATCCTGAACTCTGCGAGGAGGTCCGGGAGTTCGCAAGGAAGGCCGTGGGATGAGTGTGCTGGTGTGTGCCGGCGAACCGGACGCGTTCGCGGAACTGTCACGCTTTCGGACGGCCTTCTACGGGTGTCTGTCCAGGCGGGCGGATGCGTTCTTTGAACTGGCCGATGCGCTGCTGTGCGCGGACGGGCCGACCCGGACGCCGGTGGAGTTGTCACTGCTTGCTGAACACCAGCGCGGCTACGGCTCTTTGTACGGAGCCTTGAACCATGGCCGCCTTCACGTCGTCCGGAAAGGGGAGACTTATGTCCGAACGCGACATCGTCGACGTCCGCAAGCTTCCGCCCTACTACAAGGCCGACCTCAACCATCTGCTGCCGGTGGAGCAGTCGTTGCACGGTCGCCATGAGCTGATCATCGGTGACATCACCCGGTACCGCGCAGACATTGAGTACTACGCACCGATTGCCCCCACCGAAGACGGCAGGCCCAGGGGCGGCACACTCACCCTGAGCGAGAAGCAGGCCCGCCATGTTTACGCTCAGCTCGGTGAGCTGTTCAAGCGCTGGGACCTGGAGAACGAGCGTGAGGCCGAATGGTCGAGCCGCCCACACTTGAGTGCCTGGATGACCTACGGCACCGGTCACCTCTCTCAGCCACACATGGATGTTTCGGTATGGCAGGACAAGCTGACCGGCGAGCACCCGGGGGACGAGCGGGCATGGTCGCCCGACCATGACACGCCTGCTGCGTTCAGCGAGCGCACCACGATCGCCGCCAAGGGCGGAGACCTCGAGGATGGCAAGCGCGAGGCTGAGCGGCTTCTGAGCGATGCTGGGTGGCGAGTGATCGGCGAATGGCGAGACGCCGAAGACATGGCCCTGATCGTTAGCGTCGCCCGCACGGAGGACTGAATCGCCGCTTCTATGGGCGTGTTGCAGCATCGACTGACAACGGTTGCCCGCTGGCGGCGGCATCGTCTTCACATGCGACGTCCGCACGTCTGCCGGGGTCAGCTCAGGGACCTCCGCCATCGAGCTGTCCCGCGTACGGACCGAGCGCAGACGCACCGGATTCACCGCGACGTAACGCCGTGCCGGCGCCCACTCGTGTTAACGACACGGACATCGTGGTCGCCATGCCTCCATGGGACCGCTGACCTGCGGCTGACGTATGTCGTCGCCGGACGGCGGCCGCCCGCTACCGGCCGCCGATCGACCGGATCACCGCCGCCGCGTCCCGGTCACCCCCATCGGCATGCTCGGCAGGATGCACTCCGGGTACGAGCCCGCTGTGGCGATCCGGGCGAAGGACTTCTCCAGCTGGCTGGAGAAGTCCGCCTCCAGAGAGGCACCTTGCTCCTCCGGGGAGCACGCCTCGGGGACGGTGAGGTGTTCCATGCTGCGGTCGGCCATGAGGCAGGCCAGGCGGGTGCACTCCTCGTCGAGGGCAGTCATGTCGACATACCCGCGGGTCTCCTTGTCCGGTAGGTCAGGTCTCCTGCATACCGGACGGCACCGTCAGCGAGTGAGGAACGCTATAGCGGGTCGCCTGGTTCGGTGACGACCTCCCGGTCGACGACCCACTTGCGGATGATCCGCTGGGCTCCGTCGTCCTCGATGGCGATGAACTGGACTACGACGGCGGGGTCGTGGGTGTAGAGCCCGACCCATCCCTTGTACGTGGTGCGGGCGACGGCGGGGTTGTCCCAGTAGCCGGTGACGGCCGGGCCGTCCTGGAACTGGAGGATCGCCCGGTACGCCGTCATCGCCCGTCTCCGCCGGCCGCGGCGCTCTCGTCGGCGAACGGGCTCGGCGAGTGGGCGACGACGTCCGGGTGCAGCGCGGCTGCGATCTCTTTGAGGTCGGGGTGGGCGGCGGCGACCTCGCGCAGCAGCCGGGTGAAGGTGACGTGATCGAGCCCGCGGCCGGTGCGGGAGACCAGTAGCGGGCCCTCGGTCTCGGTGGAGTACGGGGCCTTGTGGGTGCGCACCGGCAGGTACTCGTCCAGTGCCCACACAAGCGGGCGGGAGATGGAGGTGAGCGGGCCGACGGCGGAGGCGCTGTTGTTCTTGACCGGCAGTTTCCAGGTGGGACCCGCCTGGTTGTCGCGCTGGACGTACTGCATGACGGCCGCGATGGACTGGCCCGGGCGCAGGCCAGCGAGGGTCATGTAGGTGGCGAGGCGGGCGCGTTCGGGGTGAGGGCCGCGGTAGCGGTCGGCGGCGGTGCGCAGCGCGTTGGTCTGGAACCGGCTGAGGGTCTCGCGCGCGGCCGGCGGGGTGGGCCCGGCGAGCACACGCCGGGGCGGCAGGTTCCAGCGGGCGGCGCCGAGGTCATCCTCGCAGTGGGCGTAGTACGAGCGGACGGCGGAGACGGCACGGCCGCGGGAGGTGGCGGCGAGCGGGGCACCGTCGAAGGCGGTGAGGCGTGCGGCCCAGTCCTGGATGTGCAGGGGCTCGAAGCGCCAGACGAGATCGCCGATGTAGGTGAACCAGTCCTGTTTCCAGCCGGGCGGGGCGTCGATTCCGGCGAGGTAGAGGCCGTACCGGTACTTGGTGTCCTCGTCCCAGACGCGCCCGATGACCTCCTGGCCGTCGGGGCCGACGTACGACCCGGCGAGCCAGCCGGTGAGGATCGCGTACGGGTCCGGGGCTGCGGTCGGGGAGGTCATGGCGTCACTCTACGAACTGCCCGGGGTGGGCCCGGCGGCGCGCTCTGCCTGGGGCCTATTCCCAGAACACGAACCGGAAGGGACCGACCTGACCCGGCCCGAACAGGTACTCCATGTCCCTGTCGGTCGTGACCAGCACCGGCTCGTGCGGATGCTCGGCCAGGAAGGAGCTGACCCGGCGGCGCACCTCGGGAAGGGCTGGTCCCTCCACCGGGCCGAACTTCTCCGGCCTGCTGGCGGCCTCCGTGTAGGGGCTGGCGGTCAGTTCCTGAAGCCCCCGCCACATGCCGTCCACCCACAGCTGAGCTTCAACGTGGTGAGTACTTTCCTCGGTCATTTCCTCATTGTCTGCCCGGCCCTTCCGGCGGGCCAGCGACCCGCCGGGCATTCGGTGAGGTCTGTGCCCACCCGCATCTGAACTTTAAGGAACAGACCGGTGCTCTTTTTGCTCATACGCCGAGACGCACGTCAAGAAGCAGTGGGCCGAGCTGACCCTGGCCGTGATCATCGAGCAGAAGGGGCACCGGGTGAGCGACGTGCAAGAGCACCTGGCGAAGATGCTGTGGATCGTCGGCATTGAGAAGATCACCGCGCGGAACATCGAGAAGGTGTGGGTCCGCATCCGGATGTGGGAGGACGCCGTACGGTGCTCCCGCTGGGATGCTGACGCCGACGAGCAGCGGTTCACAAGGCCTGAGGAAGTCCGAGGGAACGTCGGTGTGGCCGCAGCCGACGGCACGAAGAAGCTGACGGACGCCCAGTTCGACAGGCAGCTCGCCCACAACGTTCGGGTCGAGGCCGAGAAGTCGTACGCATCCCTCACCCGCGTCAACTGAACGGGCCACGATGAATGAGCTGTACGACGAGAAGGTCTGGCAAGACGCCTACCAGATTGCGGAAGAGAGAGGCCTCGACGACATCGACGCTGTGACTGGGCGCGACGCTTGGACCGTTAGCGCGACAGTTGTCCCCTGAGCGGGACAGCTGGCCCGTTCGCCTTTCGTGGGGACGCCGATCCCGCCTGTTGGTCCGTCTGAGCTGGGAGTTAGCCTCGGCGTATGAGTGCTGTGCGGCCTTCGAACGTGATCACGCGTAACCGCGACGGAGCGATCTACGCGTACGTGTTGGACTCCAGCGCGCTCGGCACTGTGAAGCCTGTCGTGGTTTTTCAGCCGCGGTCTGGGGACGAGGTCGTGGAGTCGGCAGTCTGGCCCGATCTGGAGCGAGTCGTGTACACGACGCCCAACAGCGTCGTGTGCCTGACGCGTTCCGGTGACCTGGTGTGGGCGTCGGACTTCGAGCCGCATTCTGACCGGTCCCATGGTCACCGCCCTGGCTGTGCGCTCTCCAGGGACGGCCACAGCGTGTGGGTCTACCGGCCTGACGCGATGGCGGGACGCGGGGGCGCAGACCAGTGGGTCGTGCACGACGCTGGCAGCGGGACGGTCTTGGCCCGCAGAGTGCTGGAGACTGTCGGACACGGTGCCTTCCAGTACGTGCATCCGGTGGATGGCAGCATTTACCTCGACGTCGGTGAGGGCCAGGACGGTTCCGTCATCCTCCGGGCCTCAGCCGGAGCTGCCGAGGAGCCGGAACTCGTGACCTACCCGTGGTCGGACCGCTGCCTGATCGACCTGGCACCGGACGGTCAGCAGTTCATGACCGTCGACCACGGGCAAGCGGATGTCTCCTTCCACAGCCACCCCGGCGGGGACGTGCTCTTCACCCTGCCTGTCGAAGCCTTCGGATACGACCCGGAGGAGACGTTCGTGGAGTGGAGCGGCGGCTACCTGACCGAGGACCTGGCCATCGTCACCCTGGGCGGCGAGGGCCAAAACGAGGAGGAGTGGTTCCGCTACCACCTGGTCGACGTCCACACGGGCACGCCCATCGACGAGATCACCGTCGAAGTGACCAACCCGTACGAACTGGTGCCCCTGGGCGACGGTTCATGGCTCACCGGCGCTCTCGACGACCACCCCGTCCGCCGGAAGCAGCGGAGCGGCACCTGACCCGCCCCCGACTAAGCAACGCAGTTGTCCAGCGGGGCCACCTACGACGCTCAGTCACAGACGCCTGGGAGCAGAGCGGCGACGGACTCGCCGCCGCCGTTGCCGGGTTCTCTTCATCTTCAAGAGGAACCCCTGACCAATGAAGATCGCCGTTGTCAGCTCGACCGCGCTGCTCACCACGCCGTGGAGCAGCCTCCACCACATGCCGCTTCCCGCACCGAGCGACTTGGCTCAGGATCTCGCGCGGTCCTACCGCCTGCTCAAACGACTACAGCAGGCGCACCAGGCAGAAGGCAGCGCAGAAGAGTGGCAGTCCGCAATGAGGATCATTACGGATGCAGCCGCAGCACGGGCCAGGACCAGCTCCAGCTATATCGAGAAGATCCGGCAGCTCGCTGCCGACAAGACGTACCTGATCGACAACGGGCTCTGTCACGAAGAGCAATAGACCCAAGGGCGCCACAACAACTCAGCGGCTCACCATTCCGGTGGGCCGCTCTTGTTATGTCGGAAGGACGACAACGCCGCCGTCGAGACCACCCACGGCAGCACTGGCCCGACGATGACGGCGGCCAGTAGATACGAACTGGCCGGTGACACGAGATCGAGGTGATGAACCGAGCCCAGGCCGCCTTCTACGACCTGATGGTCACAGACAGCACGCACCTCATCAGCGCCGCGTCCTTCGGTCGCTCCACCTCCTGAAAACCTCTCAGGAGACCTGACTACGCCCCGCTACACCCTCGTCGAACACGAGAACCTGGCTCACTTCGTCGTCGCCGTCGCGGTCGCCCCGAAGTTGGAGGCCAGGGCAAAGCAGCGCGTGATCTTCGACGACTATGCGAAGGCCGACACCGCCGCGAACGAGACCAACGACTGGGCCCGCGTCCAAAACGAAGGCGTCGAGCCGCTGTACCCGAACCGCGCCGCGCACCGGACCGGCTTCTCCTCGAAGCGCCGGGTCGACAGACGCCGTCTCGATATTCCGACCACCACCCCCGACACCGCGATCAAGGAGAGCTGACCGTGCAGGAGCCGAAGTTCAACCCGCCCTACGGTGGCGCCATCAGCCACGTCACCGATCCCGCCGAGCATCACGGCTACCTGCACATGGTCGCCTGGGCCGTAGAGATCGGGTCCCACGCCGAGTACATCAAGGATCGGTGCGCGAAGGCGAAGGCCGCAGGTGCCCCGCGGGACACCCTGTACGAGCGTTCGGGTCCCTGCGGGGTCGGTACCGGAGAGTGGGTGCGGTTCAGCGACAGCGACACCACCGGCCACGACGCGGCCCGCGGGTTCGTACGCATCGAGCAGTACGTGCGGGAGCTGGTGCGCTACCAGCACGCCGTTGCTCAGTACCGCAAGTGGCGCAGGACGGCGCCGCCGCTCAAGACGTTCACGGTCACGATCATGGCTCCGATCACCACCACCGTCCGTGCGCTGGACGAGGAGGACGCGCGTCGCACGGCGATGGCCGGCTGGGCGCCGAGCCCGGACGGCACCACAACGGTCCACCTGACCGGACCGCCCGGAGCGTGGGTCGCGAAGTTCAACGGCACCCCCAGCGTCAAGGAGGTCCGGCGATGAGCCCGATCGAGCTGCGCACACTGATCCATACCGCGCTGAACAAGAAAGCCGGCACACAGTACGGCGACATCCTCACCGCCGAACCGATCCCGCCCGTGCCCGGCGAGCCGGTGCGCCTGCGGGTGTAGGCGCCAGACCCGATGGGCGCGATCCGCACCCACCTGATCGAGATCAGCGAGGAGACCTGACGCCGCCTGCTTTCGTCGCCCCCTGCCGGGGGAACACGTCGACGTGCTCGTCGGCGATGCCGAGCCGGTCGGCCGCCTGTTCCGGTGTCAGCCGGGACACGCCGGTCAGTCCCCTTTGCGCGACGTGTAGTTCTCGACGAACGCGCCCTCGCCGACCGGTTCGTCTGTCCGCTCGCGGGTGCTCATGACGTACACACCCGCCTCGTCGCCTGCCCGCTCGACGGTGCTCCGCAGCCGCTCGTGCGTAGCGGCGTCGAGGGTGCCCTCGACACGCAGCGCGTCGAGCACGCCGAGGGCGTTGTCTTCCAAGGTGCGGCCGGCGTCGTCAGACGCTTTGAGAACCTTCGCGATCCCTTCGAGGTCGACGTCGCCGTCGACGTACATGGCGGTCAGCTCGCCGAGCACGCGCCCCGCGGGGTTGGGCACGAGGTACGGCCGATGGCCGAAGGGGCGCCGTACGCGCGTCTCGCGGTCGTCCTGGTGGCTGGTCTGCTCGGTCACGGTGTCTCTCCGGTGTTCATCGGCGCGGGCCGTTCTGCGAGCGAAAGCCTGCCAGAAACCACGGTTGTTCGGGATGTGCCGCGGCGCCCTGCGGGGTGCCGAGCGGGTCCCGCAGGGGCGGCCGGTCAGTCTTCCCAGTGCATCTCAGGTACTGCGGGCAGCCCGGCGTCTTCCCGGCGCTGTATCTCACGTCGTACGGCGTCGGCCGACTCCTCATTGAGCCCGCCGAAGTGTTGTCCAAGCAGTGTGTCGCGGTGCGCGTCCGGCTCGGCGTCCATGTTGTTGATTGTGGCTGCCTCTGCTGCTACTTCCGCCCAGAGCTTCCCGTTCACGTCCTCGATCACTCGGACATGCATCGCGGCATCGCCGGAACTGCCCAGGGATCCGTACCACTCGCCGTGTTCACGCGTAGCGGCCTTGACGTCTCCGGAGGCGAACGCCCGCTTCATGAACCTCGCATCGCGCACGAATGTGCTTGTCGCCTGATCGAGGCGACTGTCAACCGCCGCGGTGGCTGCCTCGCCGGCCTTTTCGATCGTCGCGTGCCGCGTGAATGCCCCGTTGATCGACAGCAGATAAGCAGTCATGGCCGTATTGTCGCGTTCCACGGTCATCCGCGCGGCCCACTCTGCGACTTCCAACCTGCCAGGAACCCGCGGTTGTTCGTGACGTATGTCGTCGACGCGCCCTCACCTCGGCCGGGGACAAACCCGAACACATGCGGTCCGAGAGGGTGTTCACGCACCTCGCCGGGGTCGGGCTGATCCCGGCTTTCTCCGGCCGCACCCACCGTCACCGCCTCAACCGCGACGGTGCCCGGGCCGCGAACAACGCGCTGCACACCATCGTGCTGGTCGGGATGCGCTTCGACGAACGCACCCGCGCCTATGTCGAACGTCGCACGCCAGGCACATCACTCAAAACGACCTCGCTCCAGCTGCCTGACAGCTATATGGGCGTCCCGAGAACGGAAAATCCGATGAGCACCAAGCTGTACGACGGGCTGCGGCTGACCGCGCACGCGCCCGACCTCTTCGAACTCACCCGCATGATCTCCAAGCGCATGCGCGAGGTCTTCCGCGAGCTGGCTGTACCCATCATCGCCAGGAACGTCGCCCGCGTCGTCGACAACGACGAGGTACGCGAACGTGACATGGGCGGCCCTCTGCACAACTACCTCGTCTACCGTGCCCGGAAGCTCTGGCTCGACGAGCAGGCCGGACTTGATGACCGCATGACGTTCCACGATCCGCTGCGCTTCAGCATCGTCTTCGGCCAGGTCGACGACGACTACGGCACGCGCCGGCTGGCGTACTCCTTCCCAGGGAGCCGCGCGTACACCGACGCGCTCCTGGCCCTCGAAGCCGATGGCCACCCGATCTTTGTCGACTACCACTACCAGAACCAGGCTGACCGGCCGGCGGAGGTCTCGGACGACGAGTGGACGCATCGGCGCGACGACTGGAACCGTCTGCTCGACGCCGACGACCGCGAGACGGATGGCACCTTAGGGCATCTCCCCGGCTGGCATCTCCCGGACAGCATCGAAGGCGTCTTCGACGCGGTGCTGCTCGGCTACAAGGACACCACCATCGATCTGAACGCGCAGTGCACCATCGAGCACCGCATCCGCCGGGCACTCAACCGGGCGGTGACCCTCGACCTGGACCTCGACGAGGTCAGCGGCATCAACAGAGTGCTGATCCGTAACCAGTGCATCGAGCGCGCGATCTCTCAGTACCTCGGCACTGCCGAGGGCAAGGCCATGCCACTGCCCGCGCCACTGCCGGGTGCTCGGGAACTCGACGTCATGATCAGCGAGTTGCCGCCCGTCTATGAGCCTCCAGTTGGAGCCGTTGCCCGGATCGGCGAGCTGTATCGCGAGCAGGCGCTGGCTGGTGACTGATCTGGATCGACGCAGTCGATCCGGGAGCAGATCTGCAGAGGCATCGGCGTCCCCCTCGCTCACGAGCACGGTTGCTTCGTGGGTTCGAATCTCACCGCTGCACTGGAACCCATGAGGCCGGTTGCGCGAAAGCGGAGGCATCTGCTTTTTGCGCCCGTGGACGTCCGATGTCCCCGTGGCCACCCCGCCCAGGAGCATCGCGCGTCGCCAGAGACTTGGCCATGCCACGGCTGCCCGGGGGTCACCACAACGCATCCACTACGTGAGAAGAGCGAGATCACCATGGCTGAGTCCACGACCACCGCGAAGCACGACGTCACAGTCAAGTTCGGCTGCATCGAGCTGACCGGGTCGCTCGTGCACGACGACGAGGACCGCGTGCTGGAGCTCGAAAACGCCGAGGGCCCCGCCGAGCCCATCTCGATCAGCCTGCAGGGCTACGGCCTCACGCCCGAGCCCGGGAACGTCTTCATCAAGGACTGGTCCGAGCACTCGGGTCTGACGGCTCGCCTGGCTCAGGCGGGTCTGGTGAAGCCCGTGCACGCGCTCACCGTCGGGCCTTACCTCACGACGGCCTACGAAGTGCAGGTGACGCTGTAGGGACTCCCGCCCCTGAGTTCCTCGGGCCGTTCCTCGCAGGAACCCTCATGATCTTCGTGATGGTCCTGATGTTCTAGATCACCTTGGCGGTCGTCCACCGGGTCAAGATCGCGGATCTCGAACACTCCTACCGGCTCGCCCGCAAGGCCGGCGACACCGCACGAGCGGACCAACTGGAGGCCGAGTTGCGGGACATCCGGACATCAAGCCTGAGGTCTGGTCGGGGGAGTGTGTGGCCGGTCACTCAGCGAGGAGCGCGAGTCTGATCGGCGAAGCCGATTCGGGACTCGGAGTGACAAGGCATTCGATCAGCACAGCTGATTCGGAAGAAGCATTGAAAGAGAACAGCATCTGATCAGCGAAGCTGATCCGGATGGTGGCATGACAGACAACTGAACATCTCAACAACCCACCCAACTGCGCGCGGACGACGACATCGATCCGGGCGCTGTGCTGTATTCGAGGAGAAGAATCATGTCGAACCCCCGCAACAACGGACAGCTCATCGGCCGCCTCGCGAACGACCCCAAGGTCTTCGAGAACAAGGACGGTTCCAAGAAGGTCCTCTTCACGGTCTTCACCGACCGCGCCTACACCAACGCGCAGAATCAGCGCGACTCGGACGCCGTGCCGGTCGAGGCCTTCGTCCGGGCGCAGACCCAGGGGCTGGGCCCCTACGCCAACATTCACAGGGGTGACCTTGTGGCCGTCGGCTTCTCGCTCCGTATGGACCGCTACTCCAGGGGTGGCGAGCAGGTCTTCGACCTCAAGGTGATCTCCGAGGAAATCGCCTTCCTCGAGCCGCGATCCGTGACCCAGGCCCGCCTGGGCGAGCGCGTGCAGGCCGCCGAGGCGCAGAACCACGCCATCAAGCAGGAGCAGGTTGCGCCCGTCGTTGCTGCCGCGCCCGTCGCCGTCGCGCACGCCAGCGCCGTACAGGACGAGCAGCTGCCCTTTGGCCCCGGGTCGCGCTAGTCGCTCCGGGGCCACCTGCACCTGCCCGGCCCCGTATCCGTACGGGGCCGGCGCTGGCCTGCCTCAAGACCAGACCCGCCACGTAACGTCAACTGCACTCATGGCAGGTCCTGTTGCGTGTAATGCACCGCCGGTGGCCAGGTCTGCACGCGCCATCCCAGACGGTCAGCCCGGTACCCCGTCACCTCAACAGGAGTGTCATGAACTCTCCGGTTCCCCGTGCCTCGGCCAGCACCGTTCCCTCTGCCCAGCGCGGCGCCCCTCCGGCCGGCAGAGTCGAAGAAGTCTGGCGTAGCCAAGGCTCCGACGATCCGGACCTCCTCATCGTGTGGCACGAGCCGACACAGCATGACCAGGACCGCGGAATGACCACCGCAGATGTCGTCGCACGCTACCCCGAGGCTGAATTCGTCATCGCCGACCTCGCGTGGTTCCCCAGCGAGGCTGAACAGCACAGGTTCTACCTCACCGGGCACGGCGCATCCGAACCGGTCGCCTTCCCCGAAGACACAACCGCCGTCGCGATGTGGGCACACGGCTACCTCAGCGCCGCGAACGTGATGGGCGGATGGAGTGTGTTCGCGGCGGGAATCGAGGGCTGTGAGGACCACGAGGCCGCCGACTGGGCCGACGAGGCCGCCCGTAACCCCCACCTGTAACCGCGCCCTCCGCAAGAAGGCGAAGCGTCCCGACAGCCACCTTCCGGGGCGCGCGCCGCGGTTCGCCGCGACTTCGTTCCGGCGCCGCACCGTGCCCCTTCACAGCTTTCCCCCTTACATGGGCCTAACCCGCCGCCCTCCCAGGCCGAATGGGCCTGCACGTACCCACCTGGCCCGCCCGGTCCCAGACCCCCGCCCGCCCGCTTCCCCGGCTGGCTTGGCGCTGCAGAGCGCCGCGCCGGAGGCTCTGAGCGCCTCTGCGGCAACGCACCGGCCCGCCTGGGGCAACATTCCAATGGAGCACCGAATGGAAACGCAGTTTTACGTGCACCTCGACTTCCCGGCAGCCGCGTGGGTCCTGGCCCGCCTGTCCTACTCGCCGGACACCCCCTACTGCGTCGAGGTCACCTTCTACCTGGGCGGTGGCCATGCCCCAGTGATGTGGACCCTAGGGCGGGAGCTGCTGCGGGACGGACTGAGCGGGCCCGCGGGAATGGGCGATGTGCAGATCCACCCCACCGATCTGCCTTCGCACACATTGTGCCTTCGCCTGGATTCCCGGCATGGGACCGCCGAGTTGAGCCTGCCTGGTCAGGCGCTCGGCGACTTTCTCCAACGGACCGCGAAGGCCGTCCCCTACGGTCGCGAAGCGGAAACGCCCGGGTTCCTCACGAACCTGGACCGCGCGCTGGCCACCATGCTCGCCGAGCCCTGCTGAACGGACCACCCTCAGCTCCCGCGCCCGCCACCCCTCTTCCCCGAGCAGTTCCCCACCAGGCACGTCCCGGTATTGGGGCACTACGTGCCCCACGACGGCGTTCTCCCCTGCCTGGGTGCGAGATCGCCATCGTCTGCGAGGAGGGCGCGAACACCGTGAGATCCTTGTGCGGCGCGTGCGAAGACAGCACCGTCAATATCCCCATCGGTTTCCTGCGAGTGCCGTGATGCGCGAGAAGCGAACCCCGGCCCTCCGAGATCAGAGCAGCTGATCCGTGCGGTCTACGACACACCACCACGACTTCTGCACGGAGCGGTTCGAACCCGTAGTGCGCCGACTGATTCCCGGCGTACGCCAGTTGGCACACCGTGCAGACCGACCATGCGGAACAGGTTCAATTCCTGAGCACTGCAGCTGATACCTGCGGTGCTCCCCTGGAGATCTCCGCGGCTCCGGCTTCCCCAGCACCCCGGTGCGCGCTCTGCCTTCGGGCAGCAGCTGCGCCGGGGTGCTGTGTTTTTTCTTCTTCGTGGCTCGTCTTATTCGTCCCGTGGAGGCAGTGAGCATGTGATCAGCGGAGCTGATCCGGATCTGGCGTTGAAGAACATCCTCGTCGCGTCAGGAGCCGAGCCATGGACTGCCCGAACTGCGCCATCGACATGGAGTTGAACGCCCACGGCGTCCGCGCCGGCAAGAAGGCCGAACAGGTCACGCACACGTGTTCCGAGTGCGGCTACAGCGAGACGCGCTGAGCGACTCCTCCTTCCCTCCGCCTGCAAAGAGACAGGAACAGCATCGTGTACGAGAAGCCCGACCTGGACACCCCGCTCGCCGGCCTGCGCAGCGCCTTCGCCACCGAGATCGCCGCGCTCGCCAAGAAGCACAAGAACTCCGTCCGGGCACAGACCGTCACGAGGACCGGCCACACCGTCCTGTTCACCGGCATGTGGGGTGACCACGTCGGTGCCATCGAGATCACCGCCCCGGACGGCCAGAGAATCCGCCGCGCCGACGGCTGGAAGATCGGCAAGACCGCGAAGGTCGCCGTGTCCCTCTGGGACGAGATGGAGCAGGACAGGGCCAGGGCGGCCGAGCGCGAGCGCCTCGTGGGCCTCAAGTGCGTGAGCATCACCTCCGCGGACGTCACCGGCCAGACGCACGGCAGGGAAACCGGCAGATATCACCTCACGACCGAGCAGCTCGCGCAGGTGCTCGCGCTGGCCGAACGCCTGGCTGCCGCGAACGCGACTGAGTGAAAGCGGGAAGCGCACCGCGCACAGCGCCCTGACCACCGCCGGTCACCGCTTGCGGGGCTTGCCGACCGCCGCTGCGCGGTGCCTCACCCACCATGGGCCGCACCGGCCCGTCCCCGCCGGACACCGCACGCCGAAGCCGCAGGTCCCGGCAGGCAGGCCGCATTGAGGCCCGTTCTGGACCAACCTCGCCCGACTGCATACCGCCCACCTTCCCCACCCCGCCGCTACCGGTGTGGGGGAGTGCACCCAACCGCTCCTCCGCATCGGCCGCGTCCTCCTTGACCCGACCGGGGACCCGGCACCTGAGGGGAGGAGTTGCGCCCCCACCTCTTCCCCGGAACGGCATCGGCGCCGGGATGTCGGCCACTGGCTGACGAAGCCGGACGACCTCGTTCACCAGGACCTTGCTGCCCTGGAGGCCGCACGCATCTACGGCGTGCGCGGCGAGCTCGACGAGGTCGCCTTCTTCGAACCCATGCCGGCGGCCCGGGCCCAGCACAAGCCACTGACCAAGGAGTACTGACCACCATGAGTTTCCTCAGCCGCATCGGCCTCATCGAGACCGAAGAACAGGAGCGGGCCCGGCTGGCCCAGGCCCCCGAAGGCTCGATCAACCACTACCTGTCCACGCTGCCCGTGACCATCGAAGAGTGGCCCAAGGACCTGCTCGTCGAACTGCCGTGGGAGCCACCGCGCACTGACCGGCCCTACCGCGTTGTCGTGGTGCCGATCGAGTTCCGGAAGGACGCTCTGCCTGAAGGCGTCGAGGAGGAGCCGCTGCCGCGCAAGCTCCACTCCGGCTCCTGGACCTGCGCCGTGGTGTTCTCCGACCACCCGAGCTACCCGGTCGGCGGCTACCGCATCGTCGTCTCGGCCGCCGAGATTGCCCGCGGCCGGAAGGTCGACCTCGCGGGGTACCGGGCGCCGTTGTCATCCGAAAGCTCCCGCCCTGAATCCCCGGGCAAGCAGCCCCCGTCCGAGTCGCGCGGTCACCCCTTCGCCGCCGGCGGCGCCCCCAAGACCGCGGCCGGCCGCAAGATCTCGGAGGCCCCGTCGTGACCGACGCCCAGATTCCCCAGGACGACGGCATCCAGGTCGAGAACGTTGCCGCGGTCCGCTGTGAGGACAGTGGCGAACTCCGGCAACTACTTCGGGCGCGGACCACCATCGGCAAATCCCGCCGCGAACCACCAGCGAAACCGAAACCCCCACCACCGCCCGGACACCAGCCCGGCGCCTGGCCGTCAGGCAGCAGCCCACCCGGGCCAGCACCCGAACGCAGCCTCCCGCCCGAAGCCTGGGCCGATGCCGTCCGCCGATACCACGCCGAACAACGGGGCCAAATCGATGAGGAGGATTCCCAATGACGTTGTCCACCGTCAGCGATGAGCAGAAAATCGCCGCCGTCCACCGGCTGAGCGTGATGTCCGAGCGGCACCCCGAGCTGAAACGCCGCGTGGCGGACGCCCGGCTCGAACTCGCTGCCGTCATTCTCGCCATGGACGCCGTCGACGAGCGCATCCCGGCGGGGGAGAAGATCCACTCCCTCCAGGAGCAGGCCGCCGTCGAACAAGCGAAGAACGCCCATGCCCAGGCCCTGGCAGACCTCCTGCGAGGCGAGCGCTGAGCCGCACCGGCTCGTCCCCGCAACCATCACCGAACCGCGCAGAGGAGGCCCCGTCATGCCCGATGCACCCGAATACACGCCCCGCAGCGTCTACACGCTGGAACCGCATGCTGATCTTGTGACCGTCGAGAACGGATACATTCCGATCGAGGCCATCGCCGAGCGCGTCTACGGCAAGCCGTACAGCTCGCTGCGCGGATGCCAGCGGGACGACGAGCACATCGGCAATGACAGCGTGAAGCTCTACGAGCTGACCTCCGACGAGGACTACCTGCAGGCACTCGACGACCTCGACAACGCCGAGATCGACCTGGGCCGGGACTCCCGCACCGGCGAGAGAGCCTTCAAGACCGGTATGACGGCGCTGGACTACTGGCTGAGCATCCGCGTCGCCGACGAGAACACACCAGCCACCGTCGAGGCGAACCCGCCGGCGGCGCAAGACCTCGAGAACGCCGTGTTCGAAAACCGGTTCTTCGCCGATCGCGCCTTTTCGCCGTCGCTGCGACTGGTCCTCGCCGACTTCATCCGTCGCGGCGAAGTGCCGCGTGGCGACTACCTGTTCCGGCACTGGTGGTGAGCGAAGCGGAATGAAGGCTGGAACCATCGCTCAGGCTCAGACATCTGCCTTCGGCGTCGCCGAGTACATCCGGCAGAAGCACGCCGCGGCCGAGCCCGATCGGCCGGCGATGACCGCGATGAAGCTCCAGAAGGTCGTCTACTACTGCCAGGCCTGGTATCTCGCCTGGGAGGGCAGAGCCTCCTTCCCGGAAGCGATCCGGGCCTGGGCCTCCGGGCCCGTCTGCCCTGCGCTCTACGAGCTGCACCAGGGCCACTTCGAGATCGAGGGCGGCTTCTTCGCCAAGCGGCTGTGCGTGCGCAGCAACCTCGGAACCGCCTGAGCACCAGCAGAAAGAGAGAGACCCCCATGTACAACATCCCCTTACGCAGGCGCTCGCTCCTTCGCGGCTGGGGGATCGCGATCACGGCCGTCGCCGCCCTGGTCGCGAGCCTGGTCATCTGGGGCAACCAGATGAGAAGCCAGGAAGCTCAGGACCGCGCCGCCATGGCCAACACGAAGATCGTCTACGCCGCGGACCCCGTACTGAGGCTCGCCCAGCGCGCCGACGGCAGCTACTACAGGGCCACGACCTTCTCGGAGTATTCGTCCGACATCAGCTTCGACTTCACGACGGTCCAGGACCAGGGCGTCGTCGTGCCCGGCACGGTGACCACCCAGGAGCAGAGGCCGACGGGCTTCCTCTGGTACCAGAAGACCTTGGCCAACGACATCACGGTCCGGATCATCGATCCGCACGAGGCGGACCGGACGCCGCGGCTGGAGCGGCTGCGCTGCACAGTCCAGCCCATCGACCCTTCGAAGCCGAGCTACACCGGAGACCCGCACGACAGGAGTCGGCTGAAGATCGGGCCCGACCAGGAAGGCACGGACGCAGGAAGCCTGAGTGGTCTCTTCTCGAACGGCGGCCAGCAGCTGTGCCAGGACCGGATCACGATACTCGTGCCGGACGGCAGCATTCAGCCGTAGCCGACTGAGGCTCACCTCTGGGCGTCGGCAGGTGAATTCAGCGAAGCCTCCGCCGGCTGAGCATGATGCTCGCCGGGCGGGGGTCTCTCTCTTTCTGCCGGATCAGTGGAGCTGATCCGGTCCGGTCTTCGAAAGATCACGTCCACGCCAGGAGTACGGCCGTGACCCAGGCTCTCGAATCCACTGGTCCCTGGCAGACAAGACCTTCACCGCCCCCCGGTCCGGGCGCCCTCGTCAACTGCTCCGGATCACGTGGCAACGCCGAGCCCGCGCCGGTCGAGCAGACGCGCACCGGGACCGTCGATGACGCCGCGACGTCGCGACCTGCGCGCCGCTCCGGCCACGCAACCGCCGCGCGCCGTGAGCGTCCGCGCGTGGATGCCTCAGGCCCGCTGCGCCCCGACAGCCACCGGCGACGGCGCCCCCTCTTCTGACGCACCCGCACCGCCGGCACGCCGGTAGCCCGTTCGAGCCGGTCCGGAAGCACTCAACACCCCCACCCCATCGACAAAAGAGGCACACCATGACCTCTCGGCCCCACGACCTGACCAAGACCGCCCCCGCCGACGAGGAGCGCACCGGCACCATCCTCAAGGCCGCGCTCGCGGCGCACTGCGTCACATTCCGGGTGGTCCCGTGGCGTTCCCTGCTCGGCGCTTCCCTGGTGACCACCGCCCCCGGACAACCGGGCGTGTGGATCGACGCCCACTCCTACCCCGACCGGTGCTGGGCGTCTGGCTACGACGTGCCGATCGCCGGACTGTTCGGATTCAGCGCCGTCATCACCGACAACTTCAACACCCGCCACATTCACCGCAACTTCACCGAGGCACCGGCCGGCATCACCGACCCGCACGCCGCAGCGGACGCCATGGCTGCCGACGTGGCCGCCCACCTGCACACCTATCCGTCCCTGACCGGCGCGCAGTGGGTCACCATCGCCTCTCACCCGGCCAGCCGCACCGAGTACCGGGAAGCCGTCACCGTGCACGGCACATGGGCACACGTCTCCTCAACCACCGGCTACACCACCGGCCCCAGTCTGGACACCGACCGCGTGTGGGAGGCCTATCAGCGACGTCTGGCGGACCTCACGGCCGAACCCCGCTGACCCGCGACCGGTCGCCCCTGCCGTGTGACCGACCAGCGCGCGGTCCAACCTCCGGAAGAAGCACTTGAATGAGCACCACGACCGAGACCCGCACTTGTCTGCACTGCGCCCGCGACATCGAGTGGATCGAGGCCGACGGGCAAGGCACCTGGTATGACGTGTCAAACCAGGCCGGATGCCCCGACGGCGAAACCCTGCACGCCCCCGAGTCCTTCTGCGGGTGGTGCGACGACACCGGCCTGATCGAGATCCGCCACGCGTCCACGGACGGCCTGATCGGGCACCGGCCGTGCGACAACCCGGCGTGTGTGGCACGCGGTGAGGAGCGTGCCGCGCGGGCGGCCGAGCGGCACACCGGCGAAATGGTGATCGGGGATGAGGAGTTCGTCCCCCAGGTGTGCGCAGAGTGCGGCTTTGGCGGCTACACCCCTGTACCCGGCCTGTTCAGCCACGGTCAGCCGGTCTACGTGTGCACGGTGCGCGGCTGCGGCTACAAGGCCGGACGCGGCGCTTTCACGCTGGAGGACGGCGAGCGCCTGGCCGTGCACGACGACAGCCGCCTGTACGTCGTTCGTCCCTACGACGGCCCCCCGTTCTAAGACGCACAGCCCCCAACCGGATCACAACCGGCGCCCCGAGCAAGACGGAGCGGGGACACCGGACCCGCGCTGACCGGCGCAGGGTCCCCGACAACGGAGCAATCCCGGAAGGAACCCCTAGCATGACCACGCAGGCTCGCAGCATCGTTCGGGAGATTGTCACCCGCTCGTACCGTCGGTACACCCCGACCAACGGCCGTGCGCCGCAGGGCACCGAGTACGGCGTAGACGGCTGGCTGTTCGACCTGCCCGGCGAGAACCTCAACGGCCGCCGGTTCCCACAGGCCACGTATGCCGCCTACCAGGTGTCGGAACACGGGATGTTGTTCTGGCAGGTGCGTGAAGTCGGCGGAGAGCGGCGGCAGTGCGGCAGCCACAGCACCACCCGTAAGGGCGCGCTCGCGCTCGTGGTCGGGCACGTGGCCACCCAGCGGGAGAAGGCCGCCGCCGCGCCCGAGTCGGCCGCGCCGGCGACTCGCGGTCAGAGCGCCCGTGCGCGCGGCACCGCGTGGCGCCTGGCCTCCGAGGACGGCGAGCGTTCCCAGGTGTCGGCCGACATGACCGAGCGGATGCGTGCGGGCCAGCTCGCCGCCTTGCCGACCGTCGCGGAAATCCGGATGGCGTACCCGCTCGCCGGTGGGGGCGGAACGCTGCGGCTGATGACCTCCGAGGGCGGGACGGCGGAACGCCACATGATCCCGCTCACGGAGCGGGGCGCGGCCGGTCGGGAGAACGACCCGGCCGGGATCTACCTGGACGCCATCACCGACGGCGCGAACACGGAAGGACTGAAGACCGCCGCCGGCTGGCACCTGATGCGGCTCGGCTTCAACTACGCGCGCGGCGCGGCCTGGGCGCCGTACACCGGTAGCGCGAGCAGCGAGGCGCAGTGGAAGGAGTGGGCGCCGATGCTGCCCGACGGGCACCGTTGGCCGCACACGGTGCGCGTCGCCATCGTGCCGACCGCCGAACACCTCGCCTACATAGACCGCGCGTACGGTCCCGCGCCGGAACTGTCGGACCTTCCGGACGGTGTGAGCGCGCACCCGTCCGGCCCGCGTTCCTGGCAGATCAGCTACGCCAACCGCCGGTTCTGGCAGCTCTCCTACCGGCCCCGTATGGGCGGCGACGTGTGGACCCTGTACGCCGACCCGACCCGTACCAAGTGCCTCGCCACGGTCGACAACCCTGGCGAACTCCTCGCCACCATCCCCGACCGTGACGCCGAAGCACAGTCCCGCGCGGCGGCCCGCAAGGGCTACTGAGACAAGGGCCTCGACCGCTGGTACGAGGCCGCGGCTGTGTATGTCGGCCCGGACTCGGTCACCCCTGTGGAGACCGCAGCCGCCTGACCCACCACCACCCTCTCCCCGGCCCCGAATGGGCCCGGGGGAACGACTTCCGCGATCCGCGGGAGCCTGAACCACACGCCCCTACGCCCCGGGAGGCGCCTCCGTGACCACCGACCCGCGCGCCCTCCAGCTCGCCAAGAACATGCACCGCCTCGCCCGAGAGAAGGCGACGAAGCTTCCCGAGTGGAAGGACCTGCCGCTCTCGGAGCGCGAGAAGGCCACCACGGAAGCCCGGCTCTGGCTGCGCGCCGCCGTTGAGGCCGGGATCGCCCCGCTTGCCGACGGGCCGGCCGACTGCTCGCAGCCCGCTGTGCCGCGTCCGGTGGCTGGGGAAGAGCGGCCCACCACCGCCGAGGCCGCCGCGGAACTCGGCATAACGCCGACCGCCTACCGTGCCGCCTCCCACCGTGCAGCCGTGGACCGCATCCGGGCCGCCGCGAAAGGTCTGTACGCCGGTGCCGGGGTCCGAGTCCTGGCCGCGCTGGATGCTGTCGAGGAGCAGCAGGCCGACGAGGAACCGATCACCGGCCCGCAGGACTGCGGTCACGACGACTACCACGACGGTCACCCGTGGCACGAGAAGCCGCACATCTGGTGCCCCGGCCACAGCTACAACGACGACACCGCCGTCGCCCAGCCCGGCAAGGAGGCCTGACCCATGGCCATGCACACCACCGAAACCGTCACCCGCACCATTCGCCGCTGGATCGTGCCCGCAGCCGAACCCTGGGGCGCAGCCTCCGACGACATCGGCAATGCGTAGGCCGCCGCCGAGCAGGGCTTCCGGACAGCGCACGGCATCCCGGCCGATGGGTCGGTGCCCGGCAACGCGTTGTGGTTTCACGTTGGCGACGACGAGATCGTCGTCCAGTTCGAGATCGAGGAGCCGCGCCCGGGATCGCCGCCCTGCTCGCCCACCTCGCCCTCCACGGCCGCCGTACACGGAACTGGAGAGCTCAAGTGATTGCAATGACCGAGAACCAGACCCGCACCCCCTACGACGCCGAGCACATCGCCATCGTCGAACTGGGCCACACGGTGTGGGCGCTGTACATCCCCAACCCCGACCAGGCCAAGAACCCCCGCGCCGTCGCAGACAACATCACGGCCCCCGAGCACGCGGACGTCGAAGTAGTCGCGACGGCTACACGTTGCTACAAGACCGAGGGGGCCACGGCGTCCGGCTGGTTCATCAGCAGCGGATCCGACTACGGCAGCGGGCTACCCCAACAAGCGCGCCATGCGCGAAGCCCTGCAGCATACCATCCACGGCTACTTCACCACCACCGAGCAGGAGAGACCAGCACCGTGACCGAGACCGCCCCCTCGCTACACGGTCAACCAACTCGGCAACGGCTACTTCGCGGTCCGCGACACCGTCACCAGCCTCGACGTGGCCACCACGACCAGCTGCTACGGCGCGCGGCACACCATCGGCTGTCTGGCCGACGGCACGATGGTCCTTGACTCTCTCGGCAAGGCCGTCGCTCAACAGTCGCGGCGAAGAAGCCCGTCATCGAGACCAGCGCCGACACCGGGGAGTACGGAGTCTTCGAAGACGGCGAGTGCATCGAAACTGGCTTCCACGGCGGGTACGGGCGCGTCGCCGCCGGAGCATCCGTCAAGGCCTACGTGGAAGACACCGCGAACGAAGGCCTCTCCTACGAGGTCAAGGAACTCTGCCCCGACCACGAGGAGCAGCCCAGGAACGGCTGCGAGGACTGACACGCCGAGCTGGCCGACGACAACGACGACGAGGACTGATCACCCATGGCAGTGGAACCCGAACGCCGCGATCGCTGGATCCGCAGTCTCGCAGAGGGGGCACGGCAGGAAGTCAGTGCCGCCCTGGGGCTCTTGGAGGGCGCCGACGACCCGGGCGTGAAGGAAGCGTTCCGGTCAGTGGTGGCGCAACTGGATCAGATCCACCGAGAGTTGCGGGACCTCGCGTGACATCCCCACGCACCTGCAACTCCTGCAATTGGTACGCCGACCGCAAAGGTGCCCGCCGCATGGACTCGCCGCAGATCATCGGGCCTGAGCCCTACGCGAACGGCACGGCCCCGTGATCGCGATCCTCCACACCCTGTGGGACGTGTCGGCCGCCTCCTACGCGGAGGCCAACGGCATCGACGAGGCGGACGTACCCCGCGAACTCGGCGGATACGTCAGTGCCTGCATCAACGACATCCCAGCCCTCGCAGACTCCGACGGATGGGCCCGCTGTCTGCACACGCCGGACTTGCCGGACCAGCTCGACGGCCGCGTCCGCCAACGAATCGACTGGCGCGTCGCCGCCACAGCCACCTCCTGGCTCGCAGCCCGAGGACTGGACCAGCAGACAGCACGGACAGACCTATTGGCGCACCTTGCGTGGGACCTCTATCACCTGCCGTCGATCTGCGTCACCGACGCAGTCATGACCGCCACCTACGCCGTGGATGGCCGCGAGACCCGGCGAGAGTTTCGCCCAGACGACCGACGTACTGCCTGAACCAGGCCCCGCCACCGCGCGGGGCTTCGGCGTGTCACGCCGCTTCGACGACGTCCCCGCGCTCCACATCCCGCAGCGCGGCGAGGAGACAGTGGTACTCCGCCCGCTGCGCATCCGTCAGCCGCAGCGTGGGATGCCCGCGCCCGTCAATCCACAACGCGCGGATCCGCTCATTCAGCTCCGCAGCAGACAGCGCGACGCCATCCGGCGGGGGAGAGAGGAACATGCCGTCGATCGTAGCCGCGAACACTGACAGCTGACTATGACTCGGGCGACTGCCCCACCTACGTCCCGCGCCCCTGGACCTTCCACACGACCCGCTCCTCGACGAGGACGTCAAGCCCCCGCCGCACCGTCGACCGGGCAATCCCGTACTCCTGCACCAGCCTTGTCTCCGACGCGATCGGCCGCCCGTATGCCACACCCGGCATTCCTGGGTCTCCCGATCCTGCGAGTGGCCGGAATCAACCCGCCTACAAAGTAAGGACACCGATGGCCACCGTCGAATTCACCCTGAAGGACATCCCCGCCTTGCGCCGTGCCGCGAAGTTCCTGCGCCGCACGGAACTGAACCTGCCGGACACGGCCGACTCCAAGACCCACGACGCCATCCTCATCTCCGCTCTACGGCTGGACGACCAGGCCGACGAGCTGGGCGGGCAGGCACCGGATCCGACCGTGAACAGGACCCGGCACCCGATCTTCAACCAACTCGTCGCCCCCGAGGCCAGCCGGCCCATGTTCCACGAGGAGGCGAATGCGCTCCTCGACGCCCACGAGGACGCGGTCCGGGCCGCCGCCGCGGTGGGCGCGCTCTTGCTCCAGGGCGCGATGCTCGCCATGCACCCGAAGACCGCGAACCCCCGGCACGGGTGCTGCGCGACGCCGAAGGTCTGCAAGGGGAAGCACTGGCCGGAGTGCCGGAGCAGTGAGCACACGATCGGCGGCGGGGATCCGTGGCCGTGCAAGTCGCTGCGCGCCGTCGGGATCAGCAGCGACACCGATGCCGACGCGGTACGCCAGGCCCTGGCCAAGCTGGAGCGGGATGCCGGGCGCGACGGCTACCCGAGCCGGAAGAAGGCGAACCGCGGCCGCGCCGTGCACGCCACCAGGCAGATGGACGACGGCATCGGCGACACCGGCGCGTGCGGCATGTACTTCCCGAGGGACACGGAGAGCAGCCTCGAGGACCCCGACACCGACGTGTCGTGCCAGGCATGCGTGAAGGCGCTCGCCCGGAAGGGGCGCGAGGAAGCCGAGGCCGCGTCCGCCGACGAGCCCGCGCACCGCTGCACGCTGCCGCCGAACCGCTTCCTGCCGTGCGGCTGCTGCCCGCACCAGGTCTGCGAGGACTGCGGCGACTGTGCCCACACGTGCGAGTGCGGCACCGGCTGAACCCCCGCCCAACCCGCCGGGGCCGCAGGCGAGTTGTGCCCCAACGGCCAGCCCCGCCCGGAGTGCTCCGAGAGCGACCCATGCGAGCCCTGCTGGCAGGACCAGCAGGCGGACGGCGACGCGATCGAGGCCAGCATGGACCTGCGCTGAACCCCGACCCCACGATGAACAGGAGCGTCGACCGTGTCCACATCATCCCAGAACCCGATCGGCATCCCCACGATCGTTGCCCGACGAGCCGTGGTCACCGACACCTTGCAGCTCACGGTGTCGACGATCCGCATCGCCCGCGACAATTACGCCACCGTCATCTTCGACGACAGCCCGGACAAGCGGCACAGCGGCAAGGTGGTCGGCGGCTACGTCATCGACTCCTCGTCGAAGCGCGCCCTCGACCGTGAGTCGGCCATGGATCAGCACCGCGAGGCTCTGATCGCGATCCGCGAGCCGGTGGCGTCATGAGCGCCCGCCCCGGATCCACCACCCCGGATGACACCAACCCCACCGCCGCCCTGACGCCGGCCACGGCCTGCGCTGGCCCGAACGGCCGGCCGCCCGCCGGTTGCTTGAACTCCGCAGAACCCCCGCCTGCTGAGCATGATGCTCGCCGGGCGGGGGCCTCTCCTTTTCTGCCTGATCAGCGGAGCTGATCCGGTCTGGTCTTCGAAAGATCACGTTCACGCCAGGAGTACAGCCATGAGCCAGCCCCTCGAACCCATTGATCCCCCACAGACGGAGCACATGCGCAGCCACTGCGTTCTGGACCTGGGGGCCGCGCACTGCCACTTGTGCTCCGAGACGACGGGGCGAGACGAGGTCTCCCCGGGACCGCACTGTCCGACGCGCGCCGTCGAGGCCGCCAAGGTCGCCTTCGAGGTGGCGGCGGGCTACGAGCACGCTGCGCCGGTGGTCCTGCACGCCAGCGAGTTCGCTGATGTTCATGGCGCAGTGAGTGCTGCGTTGCACGCACGCGCAGAGCAGATGCCGGAGCTGCCGCGGCACACGGTGCCCATTTCGGCGAGCTACAGCATCCGTGGCGCACACGCGGAGCTCGACGGCGTGACGTTCCCGTCTGTGGCCGGACTCACCACCGCCGTGATCACCGTCCGCACGGCCTCCCCGATCGACTGGCTGACGCTGATCCCCGTGATCAGCCAGATCTCCCATGAAGTCGAGAGCGCAGCCGAGGAACTGGACGACGCCTACGTCGCCGAGAAGATCTTCATCATCGAGGAAGGACCCAGCGCATGAACGCCACCACCAGCACCGCGGGTTCGACGTGGCGCGACGGCGCCGTCAAGACGATCGGCCGGGTCCTGCTCACCCTGATGATCGCGACGAACGTGATCGTCCTCGCGCCGGCTGCGGTCTTCTGCGTCATAACCGGCCAGTACACGCCGATCATCGTCAGCATCGCCTTCAGCGGCGTGTGCTGGTGGTTCCTCCTGCGTACCCTTCGGGCTCTTGCCGAGAAGCGCCGCGCGAAGAAGGCGCTCATGAGCGCGACCCAGAACTGAAACCGCAGTCCAGATTCGATCCGAAAGAAGCACGGCGCCATGAGCACCCAGGGCCCCGGCGTTTGCCCGGATCGCCCCGGCCTGGGCCGGTTGATCATGCTGGCGGGCCTCGGAAGCAGATGAACACGGCACCTGTGGATCATGGAGTTCTCTACGCTGCAAGATCCACGAAGGTGCCGTGTTCGTTCCTCCATCATCCCCTGCCGTCGTTCCCGTCTCTCCGGCGCCCCGCCTGGAGGCCCTCGGCTCGGATGCCGCGCGAGACCAAGTCCGCGGCCTGGTTGCCGAGTTCGAGTCGGTCACCGATCCTCGCGGGGCGTGCGGGGTGCGCTACCGGGTCTCCTCGCTGCTGGCCCTGGTGGTCTGTGCGATGACCCCGGCGGGCCATGACTCCATCACCGCGGCGGCGGAGTGGTGCCGACGTGCGACGCCTGAGGAACTGGCCGCTTTCGGTCTGCCCTACCATCCGTTGCGCGGCCGCTACCGGATCCCGAGCGAGAAGACCTTGCGCACCGTTCTGGGGCGGCTCGATCCCGGTGAGGTCAGCGCGGCCGGCTACGACCACCTGCGGCCCCTGCTGTCCACGGTGTCCCACTCTCCCGAGCCGCTCATGCCCGACGGCGGCATCGAACGCGAACAGCGCCGCGCCCACCGGGCGGCCGCCCGCGCCGAACCGGTGCGCTCCCGGCGCCGGGCCATCGCGGTGGACGGCAAGTGCCTGCGCAGTGCGAAGCGCCCGGACGGCAGCCGCGTCTTCGTGCTCTCCGCCGTCCGGCACGGCGACGGCATCACCCTCGCCTCCCGCGAGATCGGCGCGAAGACCAACGAAATCCCCGAGTTCCAACCCCTGCTCGACCAGCTCGACGACGCCGATCTCAAGGGGGCCGTCGTCACCGCCGACGCCCTCCACGCCCAACGCGACCACGCCACCTACCTGCACGAACGCGGCGCCCACTACCTGCTGACCATCAAGAACAACCAGCGCGGCCAAGCCCGTCAGCTCCACGCCCTGCCCTGGAAGGAGATCCCCGTCATCCACCGTGACGACGCCCGCGGCCACGGCCGCCACGAACAGCGTCTCGTCCAGGTCGTCACCGTCAACGGCCTGCTCTTTCCCCACGCGGCCCAGGTCCTGCGCATCCAGCGCAGACGCCGTCTCTACGGAGCGAAGAAGTGGTCCAGCGAGACCGTCTACGCCATCACCGACCTGCCCGCCGAGGAAGCGAGTGCCGCCGAGATCGCTTCATGGGCTCGCGGGCACTGGACCGTGGAGAACACCGTCCACTGGTGTCGGGATGTGACCTTCAACGAGGACAAGTCCCAGGTCAGGACCCACAACACGCCCTCAGTCCTCGCCGCCGTCCGCGACCTGATCCGCGGTGCGCTCAAGCTTGCCGGGTACGTCAACACCGCCGCCGGCCGCCGAGCCCACACCGAACGCACCCTCGTCCTCAGCCTCTACGGCATCACATGATCAAACCGGACGACCCGGGCAAACGCCGGGGCCCTGCATGAGCACCAGCACCATCAGCACGAATGATCTTGCGAACCTTCAGGCCGGCGACAAGGTCGTCGTCAAGAGCAGCCTCGACGAGAACGCCGGAGAGTCCATCTGCACGACCACCGTCCTCGACCGACGCAACGTCCCCGCAATCCCCGGCTGGGGAGGTCGGGAGGAAAAGACCTTGGTCCGACTGGGTAGTGGCTTCTGGTACGACCTGGCCACCGGGCTTCAGGACGACTCGGGGGCCACGCGCATCGAACGGTGTGCCTGACACCCACTCTGAACGCCGAAGATCCCCGTGGAGCGCACGTCTCCGCGGGGATCTTCTTTTCTCGCCGGCGGCCGGCGGTGCTCCTACTTTTCCAGCTTCCAGGCGTGCTCGTACTCGGCAGCGGCCATCATGAACTTCAGCGAGAACAGCCCCTTGGCGGGGGACTCCGTGAGACTGCGCAGCGTCGCACCTTTCGCGATGATCAGCTCAACGACGGCCCGTATCGCCTCGAGGGTCCGTCCGAGCCTGTCGTACCGCCACACGACGACTTCGTCGCCGGCCTGCAACTCCGCCACCAGCTCGCGCAGCCCGGGGCGGTCAGTGCCTGCGGTGGTTCCTGAGACGCCCTCGTCCGAGAAGTTCCGGATCGCGCCGACTGCCTCAGGAAGCTGAGGCCCTTTGGCGTGCCGCACCGGAAGGTGAGACGGAGCCCGGCATCGGTGACCACATCCATAGATGCACTGATTGGACGACGGGACTGTCGGCGACGTCCCGTCGAGGGCGGTGGAGGGCGGCCCTTGACCAGGGCGCGCGGTGAGGGCCGCCCGAAGCCCCACCGTCCTGTCAAGGCAAGGCGCGTACGACGGTAGTGCGCCCAGCCCCGCTATGCCTCCCAGACGCGTCAGCCGGGGGATGCGGTCCCGGAAGACACCGACTGACTCGTCCTTTCCGCACGGTCCCCCCGCGACGCCAGTGGTGCCCTGGGGCGAGCCCTCGCGGCCGTTCAGGCAGGGCTCTTGCTGCGTCGGTGTCGGGGACCGGGAAGTGAGCTGATGAGCTGCTCGCGACTCATCTTGGACCGCCTCGGGACCATCTGCTCGGCCCACTCGTACAACCCGGTCTTGCTCAGTTTCTGCAGTTCCGCCTTGCTCGTGCCGGTGACGCGGGAGCGGCTGGTCAACGCGTGAGCATGCTTCGGAGGGGCCTTTCTGGATGCCGTCTCATATCGCCCGAGCCATGACCGTGCTCCATCCTGTGCACCCAGCGCAAAGCCTGGGGTATCGCTCCTTCCTCCACGCTCGCACTGGTGCGTGCCCTTCGCGCGCCGGGCCGTGCTGGCGGGCGTCCGGCGGCGGCCCGCCCGTCCGGAGCCCCCAGTGCGGCGGGGAAGGAGTCCTGCCGGAATGGGGGGTGTCCGGCGGGGATGGGTATGCGGACGGAAGGGGACGGTGCCGGGTCAGTGAACTCTTCTCGGTAACGTCTCGTGACGTTTTGTGATCTTCGTTCAGGCGGTGCGGCCGTGTTCGAGCTGGAGCAGGACGAGGGCGGCTCGGGCGATGCGGGTGATGGCTGCAGGGTCGAGGCTGACCCTGCGCAGGGCCTTGAAAGTGACCTTCAGCAGGGCGTTGGCACGTTCGGCGACAGCGTGGACGCCTCGGATCACCGCGTTGAACGCCTGGTCGGGCTCGGCGAGTTCACCGCCCTTGGGCTTCTTGACCGGGTGGCGGAGGCCGGGCCCGGCGTTCTCGTAGCCGAGGTCGGTCAGGGTGGGGATGCCGAGGGTGGCGGCGAGCCGGTTCAGGGCGTCGACCAGTCCGTGGGCGCGGGCGCAGGTGGTGTCGTGCTCGCGGCCCGGGCGGACCGGGGAGACCCAGAGGGGCCAGCCATCCGGGGCGGCGATGACCTGCACGTTTCCTCCGTGGTGCTTGTGCTTGCCCGACCACCACAGGTCTGCGCCGTTGGGGCCGGCGGCGGCCACGCGGTCGGTGCGGATGACCGTGCCGTCCAGGTTGAGGTGGGTGTACCCGGCCGCCGCCGCCCTCTCCAGCGCGGTGGACAGATCGGGTGCGTGGTCGGCGAGCACCGTCAGCCCTTCGTGCAGGTAGCGGTAGGCGGTCGGTACCGAGATGCCGCTGTCCCGGGCAAGCTGGACCAGCCGGGTACCGTCGACGAACCAGCGCAGCACGAGCACCGCCTGCCGGAAGACGCCCAGAGCGCGAGTGCCCTTGCGGGTCCCGAGCTGCTCGCGATGCCCGCGCAGCAGCTTCGCGAGATGCTCGGCGGTCGCCCTGCGGACATCGAGCACGGCGGTGTAGGTGATACTGGACGCCACGTGGAGCCTCTGGTTGTACGGAACGTGATCTTCGCAGACCCGTTCCTACCAGGGGCTCCACTCACGTCTGACGCCGAGTCACCGTCCCGCCGTCCGGCATCATCACGCACCGCAACCGTCACGTTGCCGAGAAGACTTCAGTGACGGGCGGGTGATTGGTTCCATCCGGCCTTGGGTTCTGTGCCGTCGGCCAGCAGGGCGGCGAGGTGGTCGATGGTGGTGAAGGCGATCTGAGGATCGGTGGTGAAGGCGGCGGGATCGATGTTCCGGGTGACGAAGAGGGGTGTGACCGTCCAGTCCCGCGCTGTCTGGACGCCGCACGCCCGTGCTGCTGCCGCGGCATGGGCGCGAATCACTTCGGCCTTGGCCAGCAGCTTTTTTCGGTAGCCGGTGAACCGCCCGAGGTTCTGGGCGACCTTGTGGATGCCGACGGCGCGTTGGGGGTTCTTCGCCTCGATGACCCACAGCCGGCCCCGGGGGTCGGCGACGAGGAGGTCAACCTCACCGGGGAGGCCGGGTATGTCGGCGGCGGCCGCCGGCCCGCGGTCGAGGCGGGAGAGGTGGGGCAGGCCCGCGCGGGCTGCGGCCTGGGCGAGGTCGGTCTCGAGCTGGTTGTTCTGCTGCTGGCGATGGCGCTCTAGAAGGCCGGTCACCTTCGCGGGAGCGTCTGGGCGCGGCAGGCGTCCGTCAGCGAGACCGGCGGCGTACAGCTGCTGGGAGGTATGTACGAGCCAGGGCGCGATGATGATGCCGTCGTCGTGGGCGATCAGTGGGTGGGTGGTGGGGCGGATGCGGCGCTCGACCTCTGCATAGGCGTGGTCGAGGGAGCCGGCCGCGTTGGCCGGGTCGAGGACCAGCTGGTCGACGGCGGCCCGGGTCTGGGTTTCGGGCAGCTGGGACCAGGCTGCGGCCTCGCGGGCGAGGTCCTGGCGGCTGGTGAAGGCGGTTCCGTCCGGGCGGGTGGGCCAGTCGGCTGCGGTGGCGAGTACGGCGGCGAGCCCGTCGAGGCCGCAGCCCCAGCAGGCGGTGAGGTCGCGGTCGGCCTGAGCCAGGGTGCTGCCCGGTGGTGGGTTCAGGCGGGTGAAGGCGATCGGAGTGCGCCCGCCGCGGCGGGCGGTGAACAGTTCCTCGGGGGCAAGGGGTTGGGGATGGCTCTGGCGGGCACGGGCGAACCAGGCCTGTTCCTGGGCGTTGCGGTAGGCCGCGATGTCGAGTCCCAGATGTTCTGGGCTGTCGGCGCCTGACGTTGTGGTGGCGCCGTCGAGGGTGAAGACGCCGCTGGGATGGACGGTGAGGGTGGCCGGGTGCAGGCCGCGGCTGGCGGGGATGGCGACCAGCGCGGTGCGCAGGAGGAGTTCGGCCAGCGCGGTCAGTTCGGCCAGGGCGATGAGGTCGGTGGGTTTGTCGCCGGCGGGCGGGGTGATCAGGGCCTGCTGGATCAGCAGTTGCAGGGCGGTGGTGGTGGCGGCGCCGTCGGACTCCCGCCGCTCTGCCTCTTCCTGCCAGGGCTTTCCTCCGGCGTGAACCAGACCGGTCAGGGATTCCCGACGGCCCTCAGTGCGGGTGGCGAGCGCTGCGTTGAGGTGGCGGACCAGTGCGGGCACCAGGTCGGGACGGTGGGCGCGGAGCTGACCGGTGAGACCGTCTTCCAGGGCGGTCAGGAGCTGGCTGGCGTGTCCTTCGCGGCCCACAGCCTCGCGGCCGGTGAACGTGCCGGCCGGCAGGCCTGCGGCGCGCACCGCGTCGGCGGCGACGCGCAGCGCGCGGACACGCACATGAGGCGTGCTGCTCGGCAGGTAGTGGTGCGGGGCGGGCGGCGGTGCGTAGGGGTCGCCGGCGTACCAGGTGAGGATGGGGACCGCCGCGTCCCACGCGTTGCTGAAGTCCGCCTGATTGAGCCCGTTCTTGGCGCCGTGGGCGGTGCGGAGGCGGCCGATGGTGTGGTTGAGGACGAGGCCGAGGACACGGTGGCCGTCCTCCGTAAAGCGGGCCAGGAATAGCGGGTCGAGGACGAGGTCGATGCGAGCTGCTTCCTCGTCCAGGCCGATCTGTAGTGCCAGAGCATCGTCCGGAACCTCCGGCGCCAGGTCGGCGGCCGGACGGTGGGGCTGGAGGGTCTCGGTCAGATGCAGAAGGACCGGCCGGCGGTCGGGCAGGGTGGAGTGCTGGGTGAGGCTGGCGTCTGCGGCGAGGGTGCCCCGGATACCGTCGGCGAGTCCGGCCAAGGAGGCCTCGTCCAGCAGGGCCCGCTCGTCGCAGTCGAGCGTGGCGACGATGACGAGCGGCGGGTGCGTGCTGATGCAGGCCTTCACGATGCCTTCGTTGAGCCTCTGACGCAGGTCGGCCCACTGGCCATCGCCCTCGGATGCGGCGGCAAGGCGGCAGTCGGCCCAGTCGATCGCGGGCGGCAGTCCGGTCGCGGCCAGCAGATCGTCCGTGCGCGCCCACAGTGCCGCTCGCTCCCAGGAGACGTCCCACCCACACGGCTCCACCACCACGCCGCCCTCGCCGGCGGGGCCGGGCGGCAGAAGCGCTGCCTTCATGGACCAGGCCGTCCATGCGTCGAGGACGTCGTAGTACGCCACGGCGTCGCAACCGGGGTGCTCGGTGAGCTCCAGCACCCACAGCGCCACCTTCGTCAGGTCGCCGCCGGCCGCGGAGAAGATCTCGGTGAGCTCCTCGACGTGGACGTAGAGGGTGTCGGTGATCACCTCGCGACCCAGGAACCTCGGGCCGGCGTAGATCACGAGCCTCCCCGTACCAGCTGGTGCACTCGACAGCTCGGTGCGTGCCTTCTCCACCAGGACCGCCAGGTCATCGCCGAGGGTGGCAACGATCGCGATCTCCAGACGGTGGGACAACGAGCTGATCCGGCACACCTCCTCCGGCTCGGCCGGCGCGTGATCCAGACCGAGCAGGCCTGCCACGCGAGTGGCCGCGCGGCGCCGCAGCTGCATCAGGGCCTCGGGCGGCGCCGGGTGGGCGTCCAGCAGATCGGCGGCCGCCGCAGTGACGGCCTCCAAGGCGGTGGAGGCAGGCACGGGGACTGTCCGCTCGCCGTCCGAGATGAGCAGGGTGGGGCCGAGAAGAGGCAGTCCGGGGTCGTAGAGGAGGGGAAGTTCGTTGAGGTTCCGGGTGAGGTAGGCGAGCGCGGCCGTCGTCCGCTCCGGATCGTCGGCGGCCGCGGTAGTCAGATGGTCGATGCCGAGTCCGGCAGCTGCCGTGATCTCGGCCCCGCTTACCTCACACGTGATCTGCCCGCGCATCGGTTCGGCTTCGTCTGCCGGCGGCCAGGCCGCGGCGAGGCACGCGACGGTGTGGTCGGTGTGGCGCAGGGCGAGTTCGAGGACATCGTCGATGCCGAAGCCACGGACCTGGATCAGGTGGTTGTCCACGGCGTCGGCTGTGTCTCGCAGACTTCGCAGAACGGGGAGCGGATGGTCGAGGTCGCCGGGATGGACGAGGTACCGGCGACCCTTGAGCGTGAAGCGCACGGCATCGGCGGGGCTGTTCGGAAAGCGGTGCGTTGTGATGCCCCTGCGGGCGGCTTGGAGGGCCGCGTGAAGGAGGACGGGCAGGTCCCGTACGGTCGCGGCCCGCCCGTCCCGGGCCGGGGCCGCCAGAGAGCGGGCGAAGATGAGCAGGAGGTGCTCATGGAAGCGGGCGCAGCCTGGAGACTCAAGTGCCGCACGCAGCAGTGTAAGGACCGAAGCACTGGAGTACAGCTCCAGCGCCTGGTCCAGGACGCTGATGTCTTCCTGGCGACGGTCGTTGTCGGGCATCGGTCGCCTCTCCACGTTCGGGTGCCGGACACAGCCTGCCAGCGCCGAGGGAGACTGCACGCGGATTTCCTGCTCCGGAACCCGAGCAGGCGCACCCTGAGCTATGGCACGCAGGCGGCGGCAAGAGGGGGCGTCCGCGCAGGCACAGGACGCGGTGCCGCCGCCGCAGCTACCGGTTGTACGGGCTTGCCTACCGTTTCCGGAATACTTGTGCTGCCGAGGGCAGGGCCATGTCGAGCAGGGTGTCGATGGTCCGGCCGTCGAGACCGCTGTCCAGGTGGAAGGACCGGCCGAGCACTTCGCCGGTCTTGGAAGGATGCACACCCAGGCGCACACGGGTCTTGAGGCAGATGTCGCCGAGGATGGCTGCGGTCTCACCGGGTCGGTGCTGGATGTACCAGGTGAGGAGTTTCACCGCACCGGTGGACACGTCGGACACTGTGGTCTGCTCCGCCGTCCGGCCCCTCGCCGCCGACACCGCCAGCTGACACGCACGTGCATGCGCTTCGTCGCTCTCGACGTCAGAGAGATCGGTGTGTTCTTGCGTGATCGTCATCGCTGCACCTCCAGAGCATCAGCGGGTTTTTCGGGAGTCCCCTGAGGCGTGGTGATGATCAGCCGCCGTGATCCATTGACCGCCCGGGCCAGCCTGAGCTTCCGGCCCCAACCGCCCAGGACATGAGCGGGAGCGGGCCACGACTCGAAGGTCTCCAGCGTGAGGACGTCGCGACGGCGCACCACCGCCGGAATGTGCAGCAGCGTCAGATGGACGTAGATCATGTGCATGGCCTGCGGTGCTATGTCCTCTGCCGTCACGTGCAGCTGCGTCTGTGGGTTCAGGCCGTGCTCGAGCATCGCCTGCGACAGAGCAACTATGAACGCGCCCGCGCCGCAGCTGGGTTCATACACATTGGCGAAGCCGTCCCTCCGCACGTGCTCGACCACCGAGTCGATCTGCATCTCGGCCATCAGCTGGGCGATGTCGTAGGGCGTGTAGTACTGGCCGAGCCGCTCGTTGCCGAGCTCCAACTCCATGTAGAGGCGGCCGAGTACGTCGCAGGGCTCGCGCTCCATCTCCACGGTCACCAGCGCCAGGGCGTGCGCGAAGCGGTCCAGCTCTGTTCTGCTGTAGCGGCCGGCGATCTGGAGGTACTGCCCTTCGCGCACTCCCCAGGCCTCGCTCCCGCTGACGTCCACAGCGTTGCGCAGAGCCAGCGCCGCCATCTCGACGAAGCTGTCGAAGACTTCGCTCATACGCTTCGCGCCGGTGTTCGCCGCCAGCAACTTCACGATCTCGCGGTACCCGCTCATGCGCCCGGCTCGGGGCTGCTCTTCGAGCCGACCGCGAGGACTGCGGCGGAGCCCGGAAGCTCCTCATCCGACTTGAGCAGCTTCCGCCGGGCCTGCTCGCGAAGCAGAACCAAGGCCCCATCGCGGATGAACTCGAGCACGATTTCATCCGACAACTCGATGCGGCTGCTGATCTCTTCGACCTCGGCCTTCGAGGTCGCATCCAGTGCCTCACACATCAGGCCACCTCCTTACTGCGCTTGCCCGCGGACTTCGCGGCGAGGGCCTGCTGCTCGACGTGGCGCGCCGCGATGTACAGGCCCTCGCGGTTCAGGTGCCGCGAGTAGCTCGAGTCGAGGTAGAGCACGGGCACATCGCCCGCGGCCTTCAGCAGCGCCGGGTGCAGCAGATGCTTGATCGGGCCCGAGCCGCCGCCGTAGACGTAGACGACCTCGGTCGTCGCACCGGCCTGGGAGAGGACGTCGCCGAAGGAGGAGACGATCTCATCGACCAGGTAGCTCGCCTCGTCCTCGACGAAGCCGGCGGCGCGCTGGTGACGGTTCTTCACCAGCACCGACGGCTCCGCGTGGAGGAAGTCGGCCAGCTGCTTGCGCGAGGAGAACTGCAGCGTGGCGTCCGACTCGCTCATGCGCTCCATGGCGTTCATCAGCGCGGTGCCGTAGCCCTCGTCGAGGGTGTCGGCCGCCTCGGGGTTGAACCGGCCGTCGGTGAAGACCGGGAAGTTCACGGTGCCCTCGCCGACGTCGACGCCGATGGTGTTCTGCACCGCCACCAGATCGGAGGCAGAGACACCTTCCACGATGGACGCGTCACGGGCGCGCAGATCATCGAGCAGGGCCTGTGCGAGCGGCTCGCCCTTGTCGGTGATGGCGAACTGCGCGGAGGCACCCTCGGCCATCACCTGGACGTCGACGAACTGCAGACGCACCGAGACGGGAGTGCTGAAGTTCTTGATCGTCACCAGGTGCACCGTCGGATCCGCGCTGCCCAGCAGACCGATGAACTCGGCGGCGTAGGCATGGCGACGCGCGACGAACTCAGAGATCGGCAACGCCAGGCCGGCGCGCACCTGCACGCGCAGCTCATGATCGGGCAGCGCGCCGTTCTCGCGGACGTAGTCGCGCAGGGCCTTCGCGGCGAAGACACCCAGGACCAGAACCTTGCTCAGCTCCTGATCGGCCTTGGAGTGCTTGCCCAGCACCTCGAACTCGGTGAACTTCGAGCCGCGCACAGACAGCGCTGCGCGGCCGAAGATCCGGCGGTCCGACGCCGCCACCAGGGGAGTGGTGAGCGAGCAGTCGATCTGGTTGTAGAAGTCGCCGGCCAGCACGGAGGCCGCATCCGCGTCGGGGAGCGGCACCTTCGGCGAGGTGCGGGAAGTCGAGACGACCGCGCTGGGCAGATCGATCTCGTCGAAAGTCCCCTGCTTCGTGTTCTGGATGACGCCCTTGACATAGCCGTTGCCGACGTCGATGCCGCCGGTGAGAGTGATGGTGTCGTTGCTGTTGGCGCTCATGAATTCGGCCCCTCGGTGTCTGTGTTGTCTGCCTGGAAAATGAAATTCACCGCGTTACTCAGCGCCGAGTGCTCGCCATGATTTCGTCGATGGATGCCTGCTTCGGCGGTTCCGGCGGTGCGCTGGGGGCGTTTGCCGCGGGCTCCTCGGCCGTCTCAACCGGTGCGGGAACCGGCTCGGGCTGGGCTGACGGCGCTGGTGCTGTCTTCTCGACGACGGCGTCCGTGTCGACCTCGGCCTCGTCGGCGACTGCGGACTGCGGCTGAACCGGCCTGGCGGCCGGACGGCGATCGGTTGTGGCCTCGTCGTCCTCGTGCTGCTCGGTGCTCTCCAGTGGCGGCCGGCCGCGACGCGGCAGCTGATCGACGGGCTTGTAGAAGACATCGATGTATCCGTCGCGCTGAATGGACTCCCGAATGAGCAGTCGCAGCGACTGCGAGATGTTCTCCTGCCGATCGAGCCACTCGATCACCGAGGTGTCGGCAGCGGGCACGGTCCAGCGGACCTTGCGAGGTTCACCCGGCTGATTCGCCATTGCACTCACCTCGCCCCGCCACTCGCACCTGCGCTTCATCCGGTCGTTCGCCGGATGCCTCTCGCTCTGTCATATGGACTCACCGCCCTTCGCGTTTCCTCTCGAATGCGAATCAACGCGGGCTCACTCTAGTGCCCCTGTTGAGTCCTATGCAAGTCCTATTCGATACGCAAGAGAGACGCTGTCGGAGTCCCTATCGAGTACCGACAGGGACACTTGTGAGACACCCCCGTGCCTCCACCAGGGGCGACTGCGCGCAGGTCGCCGGCATCGTGCGCCTATGGGCCCCACCTGTGACGCGGCAAATGCTCACGCGGGACGCCTGCGAGACACCCGCGGTCACAACACTGATCCCGAGGAGCCGCATTGGAGTACGAATGAGGTCCCCTTGGCGTCCAGGTGGTGTCTCCTATGAGACGCAACCCGGTACCCCTGCACGGACGAGCCCTCGGAGGGCACCGTGTGCGACGCCGGGGCGCCACTGTTGGAGCGTGCACGAGACACCGTGAGGACGTGCACGGGACCCTGAGAGACCCAGCGGCAGCAGTAGGCGTCTTATGCGTGTCCCAGTCGCGTCCCCTGCGTGTCCCGATGAGTCACCTCGGAGACGCGCGAGAGACGCTGTTTCATGGGGCCGAAAAGCCTGTCTGTGCCCCTTGCCGAAGCCCGTCGGCAGGCGCGGCAGCGCAGCCACGGAAGGCCGGCGGAGCGAGCCAGCACAGCCGTCGGCGAGCCGTCAACACAGTGTTGGCACAGCGCCGCTGCGACGGTCGGTACAGGGGTGTCATCGGGCCGTCATGGTCGCGCAGAGGAGAGCAGAGGGAGAAGGAGCGAAGGCGGAGTAGACCCCCGCACGCAGCGAACGTGCGAGGAAGGACTTGCTTCCGCAGCAAAGGCCCGTGAGGTAGAGAAAGAGCAGAGGCATTTGCTGCGGAAGCAGCCCCTGGAGGAAGACGACAACGGCCCGATGACGCTGGAGCGGCTCGCTGTGCCCGATGGGCAGCTGGCTGCAGCAGCCGGGCCTCTCTTCTTCTAATGCGTCCACGAAGGACCACCCCGGGCTTGCCGCGCAGGCGCGAAAGGGAACACAGCCCGGGGCCGGAACGTGCGTCGACAAGGTAGTGTCGAACGCCCGTCTCGGACGCGGTGCATGAGGTGCTGGCACGCTGCCGCGGCAGCAGCGGAGCAACGACCGGAGCGAGGTGAATCCACGTCGGTGCAGCCAGCACAACGCGACGAGGCGAGGCCGGCTGCGCCGCCGCAGCAAGCGGTGGAGCAGAGCGTTATACACAGCCGGAGCGACGGTGTCGCGAGAGGACGGATCCGCTGCGCGGCGAAGGCTGTGCCGCCGGCGGCAGCAGGGCGATGAACCGGGGCTGCGCCCCGTCGGGAGCAGACCCGTACCCCCCGCCTCGCTCGTGCCTCACGAGGACGGATCAGCATGGGGGTACGGCCGTATCACGGACGGCAAAACAGCAGTACAGCCAAAAGGTGCGATGACCAGGCGAAACGGCCAGACCCGTACCCCCGCTACGCGGAAGAAGGGGAGGGGTACGGGTCAAGAGGGTACGGACCGTTTCCCCTGATGTTCCAGGCTTCCGCTAACGCTCCAGCCGTGGAACAGCGAGGACGACGGCAAGAAAGCAAAGGGCATAAGGGAACCTGATAACACGTGTCCTGCGGACCCTCGCTCCGCTCGGCCTCTCCGCTGCGCTCCGAGGACGTGTTAGTCGGCATAGCCGACGGGTTCCACCGCTCGCTTCGCTCGCCGGTCCGTCGGTCGCTGGCGCTCCCTCCGGCTATGCCCAGCGCTGCGCTTGAGAGAGGAAGCCCCACCACTGCCCCGCTGCAGTTGTCCACAGATGTGGACAGCAGCAAAGGGTGCAGCAGTGGTGGATCGCCTGGCGCTGCGCGCCTGGCTCAGGCGAGAAGTGACGACCCGTGCGACGGCTCGCCACGCGATCCATCCGAGAGCAGATCACGCCATCGAGATCTTCCGGGTCGTCAGCCAGCAAAGCTGGCACGGGGCTGGGTCGAACATCGAGATCACACGGACCCGCCGGGGTCCGCACTCGATGGTCGCCACCCGCACCCGAGTTCACGAAGAGGCGCCACCAGGACGCAGTCCCAGCCCGAAATCTCGCCCTACGACACCGGAGCCCGCCGCGAGCCGAAGTTGTGGCAACCGAACAGCGAAGCCGTCGCCGAGGTGATGCGCTCCGGCGAAGCCGGGGGCATCGGCAACGTCGACTTCACCAACGGCGAGAACGGCACGGTCGTCACCGTGCACGCCTCCCGCAGCGATGACCGGATGTACACCGTCCACCTCATGCCGATGTGTGATGACGATCAGATCCGCCGTCGAGCTCCACCGGGAGAAGGACCTGGCCGTCATCGAACCCGGTACCAGCCGGCCGGTATGAGCCAGCGACATGCAGGCCGCCGCCTGTCCAGACATCGTGGCCACAGCTCTCGACTCCAGCTGTGGAGACCGCCGAGTCACAAGGAGAGGAGACTCGAATGATTGCTGAAATGATTCCAGAATCGTTCTCGCACGTTGTCCTCGTCACCGGTTCCCGCAGCTGGAACGACGAGAAGAGCATGCGTGAGACGTTCAACGACGCCTGGCGCGACTGGGGTCCCAAGAACGTCACCCGGCCGGTACTCATCTCGGGGCATTGCGCCGAGGGTGCCGACGCCATGGCCGAGCGCCTGTGGCGGGCCGCTGGCTTCGGGATCCGCACTTTCCCCGCCGCCTGGTCGGCTCATGGGAAGCGGGCCGGCTTCCAGCGCAATCAGGAGATGGTCGACGCCGCCCAGGTCTTCCGCGGTGCCGGGGCTCAGGTGCTGTGCACGGCCTTCCTTGACCTCTGCCGGAAGCCCGGATGCCCGCAGCGAGGCCGGGAGCAGCTCATGCCGCATACGCCGGGGCACTTCTCGCACGGCGCCATCCATTGCAGGGCTCGCGCGCGAGCTGCGGGGATCATGACGACCAACGTGATCCATCCGTTCTGAGCACACGCGAAGGGCCCTGCAGCACACAGGGCCCTTCAGGGACGAATGGGAAAAGTTGGCCGGGAGGCGAACACCAGGCTCAGCGCTACTTGCTCCGATCGATGCCGTGCGCCTCGTCGTAGGCCTTCATGACCTTCTTCGGGATGCGCCCCCGCTCCGCGAACTCGTAGCCCTCCTTCTTGGCCCACTCACGGATCTTGTCGCGCTCCTCGGCAGTCGTCTCGGGTACGACTCGCTTCTTGACTGGCGCCGCCTTCCCGGCTTTCCGGCCGACCTTCAGGTATGGCTTCAGCGCCTCCTCAAGCTTCTTCTGTTCCTCAGCTGTGAGGTCGACTTCGTACCAGGTGTCACCCAGGCCGAAGGTCGCCGTAGCCGCATCCGGCTTACCACTGAGATCTGACTCGACAATGCTTCGAATGGCCATACCGGCGAGAGTAGCTGATGCGCAAGGACCTTGGAAAGTCTGTCGCAGCTATTCGAGATAAGAGTGCCATTCGGAGCCCAAATGGGACTCGAAGGCACTGCTGAATTGGCAGAAAAGGTGAATGCAACTGCTAAAATCACAGCAATGCGAAGGGTGTCACGTACCCCGTTCTCCACCGACCAACAACCTTGATGAGAGGTCCCACCATGTCCACGCTCCATACCGTCGACGACCATGCGCTCACCGACGAGGACACCGACCTCTTCGAGCTGCTGTGCCAGCGCAGGGGGTGGTCGGATCAGTACCTGAAGGAGATCGAGTCCACCGAGCACGACGAGCTCCTGGGCCTGGCCGAGATGGTCGAGGCCCTTCATGACGCCCGGACCACGGGTAAGAAGATCACCATCGCCCCCGACTTCGACATGGACGGCATCTCCTCCGGCGTCCTCGGCTACGCCGGCCTGTCCGAGCTCGGCTTCGACGTCGAGTTGCACCTGCCCGACTACCGCCGCGGTCACGAGCTCGCGCCCGAGGACATCGCCGAGATCCACGCGAAGTGGCCCGACACCCGGGTCCTGCTCACCTGCGACGGGGGAGTGAACTCCCACCGCGGTATCGCCGCCGCGCGTGCCCTGGGCTGGACGACGCTGGTGACCGATCACCACGAGGAGCTCGCGCCGGGCTCGACCGCGGACATCACCGTCGACCCGTGCCGGATCGACGAGACCTACGCCCACACCGGGATCTGCGGTGCCCACGTGCTCTACCAGGTGATCGAGGCCTACACCCGCGTGCACCGGCCCGAGAAGCTCTGGGAGATCCACCTGCTGCGCCTGTTCGCCGGCCTGGGCACCGTCTCCGACGTCATGCCCGTGCTGTACGAGAACCGTCAGCTGGTGCGTGATGCGATCTCGATCGCCCGTCTGCTGCGCGTCGTCGCGCCGAAGACGATCCCCAATCCCTGGGGTGGGTTCGACGCTGACCCGGATGCCATCGACGTCGAGCAGTCGATCCTGATGCAGCTGCTGCGCACCGAGCCACATCATCCGGTCTTCCTCCGGGCCTTCGAGGGCTTCGCGATCGTGCTCAAGGCCTTCGCGCAGATCGGCAAGATCCGAGACGTCGACGACCTCGACGAGGGCTTCTTCGGCTTCTACCTCGCCCCGGCGATGAACAGCCCGCGCCGCACGGGGGCCTCGCTTGAGCCGTGCTTCGCGGTGTTCACGGCCGCCGGTGCTGACGTCAAGCTCAAGGTCGCCCACCAGGTGATCGAGAGCAACGATCTGCGCAAGCAGCTGGTCATCGAGCACATGGAAGAACTCACCACCGGGGACCAGCCGTTGGCCCCGTGGGTGTACTTCTCGGACGCCTACCCGGGCATGTACGGGCTGCTGGCCAACCGGATGATGGAGCTCAACGGCCACCCGGTCGTCGTCGTCAACCGGCCCGCCGGCCCCGACGATTTCGTCAGCGGCTCCGGTCGCGCGCCGGGGTGGTTCGACATCATCACCAGCCTGGAGCCGCACGACGGTCTCAGCGCCATCGGGCACCAGCAGGCCTGCGGCGTCCGCATCGCGAAGGCCGAGAAGCTCGGTGACCTCGTCGCCGTGCTGCAGGAGGCCACCCAGGTCGCCCTGCTCGCCGTCAGCACCGACGGACCGAGCGGTGATCTGGTACTCGGCCCGGACGCCGACTGCGACGCCAGCCTCGAGGATCTGCAGCCGCTGTTCGAGCTGGTGCGCCGGACCGAGGGGCTCAAGCCCTTCGGGCACGGCTTCACCGCTCCTGTCGTCGAGATCGCGATCGAGCCCCTGGGGCTGCGCGTGGACCGGATCGGATCCGAATCGCAGCACCTGCGGCTGGTCACCCGGTCCGGCCTGTCCTGCCTGTGGTGGAACGTCGCCGAGGAGAAGTTCGACGTGCTCCGGGGCTTCGTGCAGCGCGCCAGCCGCACCGAGCTCGGGACGCTGCGCTTCACGGCGACGCTGCAGCTGAACACCTTCCGCGGCGACACCCGCGTGCAGGCCGTCATCAACGAACAGATCACCACGGCTGCTTGAGCCCCGTAGAGGAGGAGACCTTGACGACTTCACCGATCGCCTCGCGTCTGATCGGCATCGGGTGGTGCGTCCTCGTGCCGTTCGTCGCCGTCGCGGTCTACCTCGTCCTCGGCACCGTCGCAGTCCTCCTCATCGGAGAGCCGATCGTTGCGACCGCCGTCCTGGGCACGCTTGTTGTCGTCCTGGTCGGTTCGGTGAGGATCCAGCGGCCCCGGTGGCTCGCGCATGCGTCGGCCCCGCGGCCGAGGCCGGAGATCCCACGCTTCGGGTGGCCCGTCCTCGGCTGCGCGGTCCTGGCCTTCCTCGCCGGCCAGTCGCTGGCCTTGTGGATCTACGTCACGGCCGGGTCCGCCGGCTTCGACGCGTCGAACCAGACGAGGCACGCGGCCGGGGCTGTGGCAACTCTTCTGCTCACCCTGGTCGCGGCTCCCGCGGGGGAGGAGGCCCTGTTCCGAGGGCTGATCTACCCGTTGCTGCGCAAGCGGGTGGGTATCCTCGCCTCCACGCTGGTCACCGCCGTGGTGTTCGGCCTGCTGCACGGCAACGCCGTGCAGTTCGCCTCGACCCTGCCACTGGCGGTGCTCCTGGCCCTGGTCTACGAACGCACACGCGTGCTGTGGCCCTGCGTGCTCCTGCACCTGGGCTTCAACCTCGCTGCCGCCCTTGTCCCGGCACAGGCGCTCGGCGCTCTGGCGAACCCCGTCTCCGCGGTGTTCCTGTGCCTGGCCTTCGCTGGTTGTGCCTTGGGGCTCTACCGGCGGGTCGCCGGCGGGACTGCGACTGGCGCAGTCCGGGGCGCGGGAGGCGAGTCCGCGATGCAGTGAGCGGGGTACTCAGCCTCTTCTGAAACACGATGGTGCCCTCCGTGCGGGACCTGGCGGCCTTTCAGCCGCCGGTCCTTCGTGCGGAGGGCATGCTCGTGGTGACCGGGGTGATCCGGTCACCGGGGGGTGACTGAAAGTATCTATTCAGTCATACTCATCAGGAGAGGAGAGGATCTCGTCATGGCTATCGTCAGCGCCTGTACGTACGACTCACGAGGAAAGCTCGTCCGTCCCGACGCGCTCGACATCAGCCGTGCGAAGATCCGTCTGGACCTCGACACTGGTGAGAAGCCCACCTTCGAGCATGGTCACACACATGTCTTCGTCGTCTCCGACATGGGCGTCACGGCCGAACAGGCCCGTGAGCGCGTGAACTCGAGGCTGCGCCGGTTCTTCGATCGCGCTGAGGCCGTTCGCGGCTTCCGCAAGATCACGATGGAGAAGAGCCAGAGCAAGAACTGGCTCAACCTCAACACCACGATTTCCTACGAGATCCTCTACGTCGTCGAAGCAGACGAGCGATCCCGTAGCCGCAGTCCCGAGTCCTCCAATGCGGGATACCAGCGAGGCTGAAGGCTGGTCACCCCTGGGAGATTCGCGCCATCCACGCCTCGCACTCATCAGCACATGCAAAGAGGCCGGAGAGCTCCCTTCCCACGGGGATGCTCTCCGGCCTCTCTGTTTCCACGTTCCAGTGCAACATTGATCACCTGGCGTCAACGATAGCAGCTGTCGTGTATCACTCGCAATGAGCAGCGAATGCCAGTCAAATGCTCCCTCGCTTCCAGTGGGGCCTCATGGATGAACGGCTCGGACAGAGTTCTGACTCGCGCTCGGAGGACGCGTAAGGAGCCTTCTGCGAGCCTCAGGACGCCGAGGATGTCCAGTCCCGCTGAGGCTCGGCCGCGCCGCCTGGGAGCCGCACGGCGGCTCGGCGTGGAAGTCCGCTGACCTGTGACAGTGGAGATGGATCTCTTGTCACCGAAGTTGGGCCAACGCTAGTTTGTGACAACGGAGTTGGGCTGGTCGGGCATCCGGCAGGTGGGAGATTCGGTGGGGGCACCTGTCTATGGGCTTGATCAGGCTGCGCTCGGGGGCTTTGAGCTGGACTTCTGTGTGGATGGGGTCCGGAGGCGTGAGTTGCTGCAGACGAGCTGGGATGTGCGGTTCGAGGCGGTGGAGCCGGTGCGTGAGTTCACTTGGCACAAGTACGGCCGGGGTTTCGCGGGCTGGTACTACTCGGTGACCACGCAGGAGCACGTCGGCTACGAGTCGTGGCTCGAGCGGGACCGGCTCGTCCTGTTGGACAGAGATCCGCAGGTCACCGCCGTCGCCTCGCAACCGTTCTGGCTGCACTGGCGCGAAGGCGAAGAGAAGCATCGGCATGCTCCCGACTACTTCGTTCGGCTCGCGGACGGGCGGGCCCGTGTCGTCGACGTACGCGCCGAGGACGACATGGACGAGAGGACGCGGGAGTCCTTCGCCGTGACCGAGCGTGCTTGCCAGACGGTGGGCTGGGAGTTCGTCTGGGCGGGTCGGCCGGATCCGGTGTTCATGGCGAACGTCCGCTGGCTGGCCCGCTATCGGCGGACGCGTTGCGGCCGGCCCGAGGCGGTGGTCGACGAGCTGGTGGAGGTCTTCCGTGAGCCGAAGGGCTTGTGGGAGGGCGCCGGTCTGGTCGGGGACCGGCTGCGGGTCCTTCCGGTGTTGTTCCACCTGCTGTGGTCCGGCGCCTTGGGCACGGACCTGGTGGGCGGCTTGATGCAGACCGGCAGCCTGGTCTGGACGGAGGTACGCGGATGAGCGGGTTGAAGCGGCCACCGGCCTTGTCGGTCGGCCACAGAATCCGGTTCGAAGGCCAGGTCAGAGGGGTTCTCGAGGTCACGCCGCAGGCAGCGGTGGTGGAGGACGCAGAGGCTCCTCACCGGGTGGTCGCCCTCCTCGATTTGTTCGAGGCGGCGGACTTCGAGGTCCTGTTCCAGGCCGAGCGGATGCCGCTGCCCAAGGTCGGGCTGCTGGAGGCGTTCCCGCCCGAGGCGGTGAAACAGGCCCTGTGGTGGGAGGGACACATCCTGGAGGTAATCCACGGGATAGCGCCGGACACGGACCCCGGCACGGAACCACGGCCGGGTTACGGACCGGGGTCCTCGATGACCTCCCGGGAGCGGGCCAAAGCGGCTGAACTGGCTGTTGCCGGGCACGATGTCGCGGCCAAGACGATCGGCAACCGGCGGCGCCGCTACCAGACACAGGGCCTGGTCGGGCTGGCCGACCACCGTCCGGTCCGCAAGCGGGCGGAGTTCGGCTCGGTGCCCGAGCCGGTCGTCGAGGCGATGCGGAAGGCGATCAAGGAAGGCGTCGACACGTCGACCCGCAACGGGTCCTACCTGATCTGGCGGACCGGGGAGATCCTGCGGGAATCGGGCGGTGATCTGTCCGAGTTGCCGACCCGTCGGACCCTCTACCGGCTGCTGGCGAAGCTGACGAAAGGCACCCACGCGACCGGCTCGGCCGTCACACGCCGCTCGAAGGCCCACGGGGCGGCGGCTCCGTTCGGCGAGCTGACGGTGTCGGCCCCGGGCGAGGTCATGCAGATCGACTCCACCCCGCTGGACGTGATGGTCCGCCTCGACAATGGGGTTGTCGGGAAGGTCGAGCTCACCGGCATGATCGATGTCGCGTCCAGGACGCTGTCGGCGGCGGTGCTGAGGCCGACGACGAAGTCGGTGGACGCGAGTGTGCTGCTGGCCCGCACGGTCACTCCCGAGCTGATGCGGCCGGGCTGGGTCGAGGCGCTGAGGATGTCCCGGTCGGTTCTGCCGCACCGCAGGCTGCTGACGCTGGACGAGCGCCTGGAGCACGCGGCGGCCAAGCCGGTGATCGTCCCAGAGATGATCGTCTGCGACCACGGCAAGGCATTCATCTCCCGCAACTTCCGGGCCTCTTGCCGGTTCCTGGAGATCGACTTCCAGCCTACCCACAAGGGCTCGCCCTTCCAGAAGGGGCACATCGAAAAAATGCTGGGCTCGGTGGCCACGATGTTCGCCCAGTTCCTGCCGGGCCACACCGGCCGCAACACCGACCAGCGCGGCCGGCACCCCGAGCAGGAGAACCTGTGGTCGCTGCCCGAACTGCAGGACCTGCTGGACGAGTGGATCGTCGCGCACTGGCAGAACCGCCCGCACGAGGGCCTGCGCGACCCCGACCACCCGGGGCGGCTGTTCACCCCGAACCAGAAGTACGCGGCCCTGGTCGAGGCATGCGGCTACGTCCCGGTCGCGCTCAGCGGGCAGGACTACGTCGAACTCCTGCCCGCGGCCTGGCGGACCGTCAACTCCTACGGCATCCGCATCAACAACCGCACCTACGACAGCCCCGACCTCGGTCCGATGCGCCTGCGTGACTCCGGTGTCACCGCGAAGCGGGGGCTCTGGGAGGTCCACCGCGACCCCTACGACGTCTCCTACGTCTGGGTACGCAACCACCGAGGCGACAGCGAGTGGGTCCAAGCAACCTGGAAATACCTGAACCGGGCGCCGGTCCCCTTCGGAGACCTGGCCTGGGATCACGTCAGCCACCAACTGCCCGGAGCCACCGAGGAAGAGCTCGCCCAGGCCGTCGCCGACCTGCTGACCCGCGCCCACGCCGGCCCCGACCGGCCGGCCGCGAAGAAGAAGGCCAGGAAGGTCGGGTCGGGCAAGACGGTCAAGGCCGAGCGGCGGGTCGCCGCCCGGACGAAGACCGCCCCGGCCACCGTCCCCTCCCCGACGCCCGAACCCCCGCAGCAACCTGAGGCCGAACCACCCACCGAGGACGACGATCTCGCCGAGGTGATCCCGCTCGGACTGTTCAACCCACTCGAAGACCCCTGGGGACGCTCGTGACCACGCTGCCGGCCGACGACCCTGACGAGGACTTCGGACGGCAGCTGACCACCCTGCCCGGCTGGCGCGAGTTCGTCGGTGCATCCCTCAGCGAGCGCATGGCCGCGCTGACGAAGGCCGAGTACGACGCGCTGGAGGCGGAGAGCCAGGACGCCTACGACGACGACCGGCTCAACCACCATGCCCGCCTCCAGGTGGTCGCCACCTCCACGGTCCGCGCCACCGTCACCTGCGGGCGCCGTCTGACCATCCTCAACCGCGGGGCGATCAGCGCTCGCCGCGGCCTGATCGTCTCCGGGCCCGCCAACACCGGCAAGACGATCGCTCTCACCCAGCTCGGCCTGGCCCACGAGCTGCAGGACCGGCGCCGGCACCCCGGACAGGACGACCGCATCCCGGTCATCTACATCACCGTCCCGCCGGCCGCGACACCCCGCATGATCGCCGCCGAGTTCGCCCGCTTCCTGGGCCTGCCAGTCCTGCGGAGTTCGAACATCACCGACCTCACCGAAGCCGTCGTCGGGGTCTGCACCAAAGCCCGGACCGGCGTGATTCTGGTCGACGAGATCCACAACATTTCGTTGACGACCCGTCACGGAGCTGAAGCCTCAGACACGTTGAAGTACTTCTCCGAACGCATCCCGGCGACCTTTGCCTACGCGGGCATCGACGTCGAGTCCGGCAGCCTTCTGTCCGGCACCCGAGGAGACCAGATCGCCGCCCGCTTCACCCCGATGGCCACCCACCCCTTCCCCTACAACAGTGAGTGGAAAGCACTGGTCGCGCAGATGGAGGCCAACCTCGTGCTGCACGAGCACAAGCGCGGCACCCTGACCCGCCTGGACCGCTTCATCCACACCCGCACCGGCGGCATGATCGGCACCCTCTCCCACCAGATCCGCGGAGCCGCCATCGATGCCATCCTCGGCCGCACCGAGAAGATCAACAAGGCGGGCCTGCTGGCCGTCGACCTGGACATCGCCTCCCGCCGCAAGCGCCCGGACACAGACCGGTGATCCCGCCTGCCGGGGAAAGCCCCGTCGCCCAACTGCCGTTCCAGGTCCGCCCGCAGAGCGGTGAAGGAGCCCGCTCGTTCATCACCCGGCTCGCCCATGCGAACTGTCTTCCACCCGCCTACCTGCGGAAATACCTCGCCGAGCCGCCCATGCACCGCGGCACCCCGAGGTGGGACCGCATCGCCGCAGCTGCTGGGCGCGATCCGGTCGAACTGCGCCAGGTCCTGGAGACCATCGAGTGCGAGGAGTGCGGCGCCCCGATGCGGCCGATGGCGAGCTTCGGCGTCAAACCGCGAACCTGCTCGAAGGCCTGCCGGCAGAAGCGATACCGCCGACGCATCCCAGCGGCTGACTGGAAGGAGGTCCCCTGCCGCGTCTGCGGGCAGATGATGAAGAGGCTCGGACAACGCCGCCACATGTGCTCATCGCACTGCCGCCGGGTCGCTTTCCAGTTCCGCCAGCGCGGTGAACCACTGCCGCGGCCACCGAACTCCAAGGCCGACGCCGGGCCCGCCGGCGAGGACGAACTCACCGGCCTCTGCCCGGTCTGCGAAGGACCGATGAACATCGCCACCAGGCGAAAAGCATGCTCGAAACGCTGCAGTATCAGGATCTCCCACTGGACCCGCAGCCCGCTTCCGACCGCGACCTGCCGTCACTGCCAGGAACCACTCCTTCCCAGAGCCGACGGCCGGCCCCGCGAGTGGTGCTCGTTCGACTGCAGAACCAAGGAACGGCGCGGCCAGCAGAACCCGGTCGCAGCCGCGATCCCGTCCCAGGGAGCCGAAGTCGAGCTCGATCCGGCTGGACCGGAGACCTCTGGCCCCTTCGGCACGACGGCCTGTCAGGGCTGCGAGCGGTGCTACCGGCCCCTCAGGCCCAACCCCTGGTGCTCTTATCAGTGCTTTGACCAGGAAGTTCTCGCTCGATCCGACCAACAGCAATGCGCAGCCTGCGGAACCTCCATGGCCCATCGCAAGCCGGTTACAGGGCGCAAGTGGTGCTCGGGCGCCTGTCGGCAGAGGGCGATCCGCTGGCGAGCGGAGCTCCGCGACCGCACAACGCGAGTCACCACCGGCTCAACTTCACTGTCACAAACCATCCAGTGACCCAACTTCGATGACACAAACGGCCATCGGTCCAACTTCGGTGGCGAACGGGCCATCTTCGCTGTCGCAGGTCAGCCTCGACTTGGTCGCCAGGGGGCTGGGCGCATCGAGCTGCCAGCTGTACCACGAGACGTGGTACACACCCGAAAGCAGCGTCTGACCTGGGAAAACACCTGGACCGTAAGGCTCTTTCCCGCATCGGGTGTACCACATAGGAGCGCCGACGTGGTACGACGTTTTACCTGGTCGCCCAGCATTTCCCGTCGATGTACCACGAGTACCACGCTTTTTTGACCGTTTACATAGGGGACGCGTTCGGGAGCGGTCCAGGCGGCTCCAGCCCCAGCTCGCCAGTCTGCTCTCTTATCCCCCCCCTGCGCGTGTATCTAGTCTCTATTTCCTGGTACAAGTGGTACGGGGGGTATATAAACACCGCCTGACCTGGGCAAACACCTGTACCACGTAGAAAGTGCCACGTGGTACACCTTGCTCTTGAACTCCCGGAATTATCGCTCTGACCTGGGGGAACAGGTGTACCACGTCAAGTGGTACACGCTCGTTTACCCCTAGAGGGTATGCGGGCGTGCGGCGCTCGGGATCCTCCTGGAGAGCGTCCGGTCGATGCTCTGGTGGCAGCTGGCTCGACCGGTCAGAAGACTCCTCCGAACCTCGACCGCGGGCCGGGCGGCTCACGCCGCCCGCGGGTGCGTGGTCGAGTACGAGAAGCCAGCGACTCCGTGGGGCATGTGCCCGACGAGTCGCTGGTTCTCATGTCCCGCCCAGGCTCGCGACGCGTGTGGCGTGGCCGTGGCGGTCGCGCGCTCTCTCCAGTCCCTGTCGGTGGCCCTTTGGGTCTCCATTAGCCACCATTCGTGACATCAGTCGACTCTCTTGTTGGATGGTGTCTCAATCGTTGAAAAAGGGCACTCGGATGACGTAGGGTCAAGATCACGTTTCGTTCGATTACGAGTCCAATCGGCTTCCCACTCATCGCCGGCAGGAACTCGATCATGATCGAGAAAGCAGCAACATGACGCCTCCTGATGCCCTCATGTCCGTACCTGCCGCCGGTTCCAACGCCGGACCGCGCACCAACCCCGTCGCCGACGTCCTGGCCAGCGTCATGGGGTACTTCTCGAGCCGCGACGACATGGCTCCGCAGAACGAGATCGTCACCTACGTCACCGCCGCCTACCTCGACCAGATCGACCCGACCGATCCTCCGACGCCTCGTGTGCTGGAGAAGGAGCTGCTGGCGATCGTGGGCGGGGTCATCAAGGCCGAGAATTTCAAGGCGGCCACGGCCGCCGAGAAGTACCCCCTGCCGAGATATCTGACGTACTGGCAGGTCGCGCAGATCCTCCTGCGTCTGCACCACGTCATCCGGATCGCGCCCAACGCCAAGGACACCGACCGTGAGTACGACCTGCTGGCGATGTACCAGGCCGCGGGCCGCGCGCGTGGGACGTACACCACCAGCGAGGACGACATCCGCACCACGGCGCGCATGTACAACACCCAGCTGACCCTCAAGGAGTTCGCCGAGGTCCTGGCCGTTTTGCGCGAGGACAGCCCGCGTCGGCACCAGAGCACGAACCGCGACTTCATCGCCGCGCGCAACGGCATCGTCTTCTACGGCACCGAGCCGCTGGACCTCACGATCTTCGGCAAGGACTTCCACTTCGAGCCCAAGCAGGTCCACCCCTTCGACCCCGCCATCGTGCTGCTGACCAAGAACGACGTCGACTACGTGGACGACGCCCCGCAGCAGGTCATCACGCACCCTGAGGACGGAGATTGGGAAGTCGGCGCCTGGATCGAAGAGCTCTTCGACCAGCCCGGTGACGAGGGTCTTGCCGACCTGATCTGGGAGATCATCGGCGCGATCATCCGGCCGCACGTGCGCTGGGGTAAGACCGCCTGGTTCTACTCCGAGCAGGGCAACAACGGTAAGGGCACGCTTTGCGTGCTCATGCGCAACCTCGTCGGCAGCGGCGCGCACACCTCGATTCCGCTCTCGGACTTCGGCAAGGACTTCGCGCTCGAACCGCTGGTGCGCGCCAACGCGATCATCGTCGACGAGAACGATGTCGGCACCTTCATCGACAAGGCGGCCAATCTGAAGGCGATCGTGACCAACGACGTCATCCAGATCAACCGCAAGTACCGGATGCCGATCGCCTACCAGTTCTTCGGCTTCATGGTCCAGTGCCTGAACGAGTTCCCGCGCGTGAAGGACAAGTCCGAGTCGTTCTACCGCCGGCAGCTCTTTGTGCCCTTTACCAAGAGCTTCACCGGAGCCGAGAAGAAGTACATCAAGGACGACTACCTCCAGCGCCGCGAGGTCCTGGAGTACGTCTTCTGGTACGCGGTCAACCGCGCCGGCGCGTCATCTCCGGGTGACTACTACCAGCTCTCAGAGCCGGTGGCCACCAAGGAAGTCCTGGCCGAGTACAAGGAGGTCAACGACCCCGTGCGCGCCTTCTGGGAAGAGTTCCGCGGACGGCTGGTCTGGGACCTGGCACCGTTCACGTTCCTCTATGACCTGTACAAGGCCTGGTTCGCCGACGTCTCGCCGTCGGGCTCCCCGGTGAGCAACAAGCAGTTCATCACTGACCTCGTGGCGATCGTCCGGCCGGATGCCCTGTGGCACTGCCCGGACAAGAACCGCAAGATCCGGCCCGGCCAGATGATGCACACCCCCGAGGTGCTTATCGCCGAGTACGAGCTGAAGAAGTGGATGCACCCGAGCTACACCGGCAGCGACCCGAAGAAGAAATCCCAGCCGATGCTGCAGGCCAACTACCGCGGCCTGCTCCGGCAGACGGGCCCATCCGCCCCGACCGACGACACCACTGACGAGCAGGACTGATGCACCCATGGCTAAAACGGCTGGCGCACTCGGCGAACTCACCCATGCCGTACTCGAACTCGCCCGCGGCCAAGCCCGCCTGATCACGGCGATGTCCGACGTCGAGCGCGAGCAGTGGATCACCCACCTCATCGTCCGCTCGCAGATCACGGCAGACCCCGTGGAGAGGCCCGGCTCATGAGTGAGGCGTCCCGGCGCATGCATACCCCGCGCCGGCGCTCTCCTCACGACTCCCTCTGAGGCCGCGCGCGCCTCCTCCCCAGACGCCGGCCGTGATGGTCGGACCGACGAAAGGAGATCCCCATCATGACCACACAGCGAACACCCGTCACGGCCTCGAAGGCGCGCTTCACCTTCTACGACATCGAGTCGTTGTCGGACGTCTTCACTCTGTGCGCCTACACCCCGCGGCCGGGCAGAGCCGTCGACGACCTGGAGATCTTCTTCCTTGCCGACAACCAGCAACTCTCCGACGCCGTGGACCCGCAGGCGCTCTATGAAGCCGTGGTGCGCTCCAACCCGGGCCTGCCCGCGGTGAGCGTCCAGCTGTGGAACCTGCGCGGCGAGCGGGGCAACCTCCGCCTCGCCGAGCTGATGGGCCTCTCGAACGCCGACCAGGTCAACGACCGCAGCGAGGTCTCGTCCTATCCGGCGAGCCTGCGCCCGGTCTGCGACACGGATCCCGAGTACGACCCGCTGAAGCACCCGTTCCTGGCCGGGTACAACTCGCTGAACTACGACATGACCATGCTCGCGCTGTACCTGATGGAGACCTTCCCGGCTCCGCACTCCGGTCGTCTTGTCCAGCCGACCACCGCGCGCGAGATGCGCGAGCACAACGACAAGCTGTTCAACGAGCACATCGAGTACATGCCCGGCTACCTCGGCTGGGACGGCCCGGCCGCCAAGATCCGCCGCGCCATGATGCACTCGGGCCGGCACCTGGACGTCGCCCGTCTCAACGAGCTGCAGACCAAGGTGAGCCTCAAGCGCCTGCTCGGGATGCTCGGCCGCCAGATCAAGGAGTCCGACAAGCTCAGCCACGACACCTCGATCGCCGCGATCGAGGATCTCTACGAGCTGCTGGCCTACAACGTCTCCGACTGCCTGGGCCTGGCCCAGCTCTTCCAGCACCCGGCCTACGCCAGCAACTTCGACCTCAAGGCCGGTCTGCTGGCGCAGTACTCCGAGACCGTCTACGCCAAGAACGGCTCGGTGCGCCGGGACCGCCTGACCATCGACTCGTCCTCCGCGAAGTTCGTCGGCCGCATCCTCGCGCCGTACACCTCGCTGAACGACATCGAGGCCGTGTCGTTCCTCTATCCGGCCAAGGAGGTGGCCGAGGAGCAGGGCATCTCCCAGGTCAACGTGCTCGACGAGTGCGTGCAATTCTTCGAGGACAACGTGGCCCCCGACCCTGCCAGGGACCCATCCGCGACGCCGGCACAGGCGCAGGCGCACCGCCAGTTCATGCAGGTCGTCAACTATTACCGCTCGATCGAGGGACAGAACTTCAACGACTCCGAGGAGTACCGCGACCTGTTCGACCTCCCGGCCAAGTCCTTGCGCGAGCTGCCGAAGACACCGAACAACGTGCCCTACTTCCACCGTGACGCCTCTCCGTCATCGTGCTTCGCCACGTTCAGCACAGGCGGCATCCACGGAGCCGAGGCAGACATGACAGTCTTCGACGCCGACTCCTTCGAGCACCGAGAACAGGCAGCGATGATCGGCCTCGCCAAGCTCTTCTACCCGGACGCGAAGGACTTCGTCGCCGAGGCCAAGCGCCAGCACAACCTGCTCGCGCTGCCCGACGGGACGACCGTCGACAAACGGCTCGTGCTGCTGGGCTCGGACCCGAAAAAGGTGAAGTACCGCAAGTCGAAGAAGGGCGACCAGGACCAGGCCGAGCAGCTCGCGCGTGCGCAGGCCCAAGTGCCGGATCCGGCCCAGCTGCTGGACACGCAGCGCCCGGACACCGAGGCGATGCACGTGCGCCTGGCCGACGGGACCGTGCTCGACGGCAAGATAGTCCTGGCCGTCACCTCGGCGGTCAAGGCCGTCTATCGCGATGAGCCGGCGAAGAAGGCCCCCACGCTGTTCACTGCGAAGGCCGACAAATCCACCAAGCTGCACCCGAAGTTCGCACGGACCTCGGCAGGCCTCGTCATCCATGAGGACTTCACGAGCTACTACCCGAACCTGCTGCGCAACATGAGGGCGTTCTACAACCCCGAGCTGGGCGCGGACCGCTACACGACGATCTTCTTCGAGAAGGAGCGCCTGGGCTTCGAGATGAAGAAGCCGGGTATCTCCTCCGAGGAGAAGGCCCGGCTCACGACCCTGCGCAACGGCACGAAGCTGATCCTCAACTCGGCCTCTGGAGCTGCTGACGCCGCGCACCGGACCCCGATCAGGATGAACAACCGCACCATCTCGATGCGGATCATCGGCCAGCTGTTCAGCTGGCGGATCGGGCAGGCCCAGACGCTGGCCGGTGCGCGGATCATCTCGACGAACACCGACGGCCTCTACTCCGTCGTCGGCGGCGAGAACGGCTTCGATGAGACCACCAACAACCGGGTGCTCGCCGAGCAGCAGGCCGCCATCGGCATCGACATCGAACCGGAGCTGATGTTCCTCATCAGCAAGGACTCGAACAACCGGCTCGAGCTGGAGTCGCCCAGTGAGGACCGGAGCGTCGCCGACAGCCCGATCATCACCGCCTCCGGCGGGACGCTGGCCTGCCACGCGGGTCCTACCCCGACGAAGTCGCTGGCCCACCCGGCCGTGATCGACTTCGCCCTGGCCCGCTACCTGCAGACCGTCGCCAGCAGGGGAGAGGAGGCTCTCGCCGAGCCGTTCGATCCTGTGCTGGGCCGGAAGATGATCGAGGAGGCGATCGACCCGGCCGATCCCGTGCGGACGCTGCTGCTGTTCCAGAACGTCCTCGCCGCCTCGCGCGGATCAATCACCTACCCGTTCGCCGCCGACCCGGTCAGCGCCGCGCCCGACCGTGACGACAACGAGGACGCCGATGCGCAGCTGGTGAACCCGCGGGCCCTGCAGATGGTCAACCGGGTCTTCATCGTCCACGACGGCACTGATGGTGCCGTGAGCCTGCACAACGCCGGCGCATGGAAGGTGAACCCGGCCAGCCAGGGCAAGCGCCGCGAGTCCGGCAGCGCCGGGGTGCGACGTGACCCGATCGCGCTGGAGATCCTGCGCCACCACGGGTGGGCGAAGAACCGCAGCGAGGCCAGCATCTCCGACGGCCTCACGCTGCTGCCCGATAACCAGGACGTCGTGATCCGCCGGATCAACGGCATCGACCCGCACTGGTCGGTGATCGTCGTCAACGACGACCTCCGCGCACTGCCGGCCGCCCGAGTCGAGCAGCTCATCGGGGCGCTCGATCTCGGCATCTACACCCGAATGCTCGACGAGACGTTCACCAAGAACTGGAAGAACGCCGCCTGATCAGCTCCCCGCTCCACCATCGGACCGCAGGGTGCCGGGCCGTGCCGACACGACGCTGCTCGGGGCCCGATTCGAATTTCGGATGAAGGCGAGTCTTGCTCGCCATGGCAAGAGAATCGAGGAACGTCATGTTCCAGACCACACTTCCCGTCCGCACCGTTGAGGGGGGCGACGAGTTGTGAGTGCCGCGACCGACACCTCCGCCGAGGACGACGACGCCCAGGTCCAGCAGGAAAAGAACACGACCCGCGAGGGCATCCTGGTCTGCCCGGGTCAGATCTGGGAGGACCTCGACACCCGGCAGAACCAGCGCCGCGTCGTCGTCGAGTTCGTCAAAAACGGCAGGGCCCGGGTCCGGGCCCACTACGGCACGAGGCGCTCGACCATCAGCGTCTCCCGGATGCACAAGCACTCCTCGGGCTTCCGCCTCGTCGATCCCAGTGAGCTGAAGTACGGCGTGCCGACGGTCTCCTCGGACGAGACGGCACAGCGCTGATGGCTCGCACGCGAGAGAGCACCATCGAGGACTATCTCCTCAGCCAGTGCCGGGCGCACGGCTTCCTGTGCCTGAAATTCGTCTCACCAGCCCGCGGGGGAGTGCCCGACCGGATCGTCGTCGCCCCCCGCGGCACCGTGTTCGTCGAGGTCAAACGCCCCGGCGGCCAGCTGCGGAAGCTGCAACAGCTCACGCACGCCAAGCTGCGCCGCCACGGCGCCGAGGTTCACGTCGTCGACGACAAGGCGAGCGTCGACGTCTTCATCGCGCACCTCCTCAAGACCTCATCCGACCAACAGGGAGCAGCACCATGACCCACACATACATAGCCGCGGCCCGGCAACCGCATTATGAGACCAAAGACTCCGGCCAGCGCGACGAGTTCTCCTCCGGGATGCTGCGCGAGCCCGACACCGTCTTCATCAGCCTGTACGTCGTCGGTTACGCCACCACCGTGATCGGCCTGGTAAATGGGCACATGGCGCAGATCAACGCGCAGACGGACGTCGCGCAGACGTGGTGGGCCCGCAAGCAGGGCCGCGAGAGGTGCAGCGTCCACGACGCCAACCGGCGCACGGCCCGCTGCTCGGGGCGTGCCGCATGAGCACTCGCGATCGGATCATCAATCACCCCGGAGTGCTCGCCACTGCCGACGCAGAGATCGTCGAACTGCTGGATGGGTACCGCACTGAGGTCATCCAGAAGTGCATCGGCCGACTCCGTGCCATCCCGGTCACCTGTACCGCCCTCACCGGACCCATCTGGTACGGCACTGGCTGGAACGACGCGATCACCCAGCTCGAGGAGATCGCCGACTACCAGACGCCAGACGACGAGGCCTACGTCGGCGAACTCGAACTGCTACGCGCCCTCGCCCTCAACGTGCGTGCCGCCGCCCGCCGAGGCGACCTCAGCCACGTCCAGCAGCTCAGCGACCAGCATCACCAGGCTGACAAGGACGCCCGCAACAAGGTGCGGCAGTAGAACCCCACCGTCATCAACACCGCACTGAACGAGCAGGACGGACAGGTTGGCGCAGTCGAGCAGCCTGACGACCCGGTGGCAGTGCTGCAACGCGTGCGCGAAGCCCTCGGGCCCGACCCGCGGGTCCGCAACCTTCCCGCCCTGAGCACTTCGAACTGACCATCCGCTCGCCCCGGGTCGGCGCACCCGCCCGCGCCGGCCCGACTTCCACCACCAGAGGAGACCCATGAACAGCCCGGTCCTGCAGGCGTTCCCGGCATTCCGGCTGCGCCCGCCCGCCGACGGCTCCGCATCGGCCGAAGTCGTCGACGCCAACGACGTAGTCGTGGGCCAGGTCGACGCCGCCGGCGGCGCCTACCGCGGCCGCGTCGGAACGGATGTCGGCCCCCGGCGCACGGACGCTCCGCGGGCGGCCGAGGACGTCGGGGTCTTCCATATCGCCCTGCACGCCACGGCCGACGCAGAGCACCAGCCGTACTCCAGTGTCTCCGAGGCCCGGGCCGCGCTCTCCCCCATTCCGCTCCAGCGCCAGGAGATCGTCGACTCCGCCGCCCGCGCCTACTTCTTCCACGCCCTGCGCCAGCCGCACGTGGCCGCGATCCTCGACGGCCTGGAGGCCATCGTGCGGGAGCACGACGCGTCCGGTACCCGCGGCGGATGCCTGCGCGTCGTCCGCCTCCTGGACCAGGTCCGTGAACCCGCCCGGGCCCTGCTCTCCGACGCCACCGGCGACGAACGTGAATGGATGGCCTTCCCCCTCGCCCGCCTGCTGGCCTTCACCGAACTGGCCACCGCCCGCCTCGGCGCCACCGCGTCGAAGCCGCCCTCCGACCTCGACGGCCCCTTCCCCGACCCCCACGCCGCCGACCAGGCCCTCGCCACCGCCTTCCGCACCTACCGCGACGTCCAGTCCGGCACCCGCACCCTGGCCTCCCTGCCTGATGACACCCTCCACGCGCTCGCCGCCCTCGACGCAGCGGCGGCCCAGCTGCCCAGCGGCCCCTGCGCGAAGAACCGGGCCGACTGCCGAGCGGCCGCCTCCGCCCTGGACGAACTGGCCACCGCGGCCCGCAGCGTCGAAGCCTCCGCCCCCGATACCGCGCCTGAAGTCCGCGCTCTCGCCCAGGAACTGTCCGCCATCGCCACCGACACCAGTGCTCGGCTGGAGTCCACGGCGCTCCTGCTCGAGGACGCCGGCCGCCACGGCAGCGTCCGCACGATCCTCAGCGCCCTCCAGGACGCCGAGCTGGGCCGCGAGACCGACGCCGGCACCCGCTCGGTCCGCGTCGACGACACCGAGACCGGACCGATCCGGTACACGGAGAACGGCCGCTGGACCGGACCCGGCATCACCGACCCCTACCACTCCCCCGAGGGCGCCGCAGCAGCACTCATCAACACCTTCCGCGCCCGGCAGGCCACCGCCCGCACCCGCGCCTGACGGCGTCCTCGACCGCCCCCTGGAGCAACGCGCGTCACGCAGCTCGAAGCGAGGGTCGCCGAGCTGGAGACCGAGGTCGCGCAGCAAAAACAGAGAGCCGACGAGGCCCATCCCCGACTCGCCCCTATTCAAGAGGCCTTCCATGCCTGACCACTCACTCGAAGAGAAGGGATGACCAGCGACATGACTACGGCTACTGCTCCGTCCCCGATCTCGCTGATGCCGCATCAGCAGCAGATCCACGACTTCCTCGTTGACCACCCTTTCGCAGGTGCATGGGTCCCCGTAGGTGGCATGAAGACGCTCAGCACCCTCGCGGTACTACAGACGATCCGCCCGATGGGTCACATCCTCGTCATAGCGCCCGTGGCGATCGCCCGCTCCACCTGGATCGACGAGATCGAGAAGTGGGGCTTCCCCATCCGGACGAAGTCGCTCATCGTCGACGAGAACGACAGGAAGCTCTCCAAGGCCAAGCGCCTGAAGCGCTTCCAGGAAGTCGCGACAGATCCGCCGACGATGTACTTCATCAACCAGGAGCTGCTGACTCAGCCGTCCCAGGAGACGAAGCTGATCACGCCAGTGCCAGGCGCAGTGCCTGCCCCGACCGTCTCACCGGAGGCGACGGCGATCCTGGGTCTGCTCCAGGCACGGGGGCCACTGGGCCGAGACGAGCTGATCGACGAATACCGTGCTCTGGTCGCCGGCAACGCCAACAACCGGGTCCCCGCCAAGGCCAAGATCCGCGCCTGGATTCAGGAGTTGCTCAAGTCGGCCCTGGTGGCGTGGGAAGCCTATGACTGCCGAACCTGTTCCGGCGCAGGCTGCGCTCAGTGCCGCTTCGGTCTGGTCGACCAGCTGCCGGTCCAGAACATCAACGGCCAGAACACCATCATCTGGCCCTTCCAGACGGTCATCATCGACGAGTCCCAGGGTTTCAAGTCGCACAACTCGCAGCGCTTCCTGGCCCTGGCAACGGTGCGGCCGGCCATGACCCGGCTCATCGAGCTGACGGGAACACCGAGCCCGAATGGTCTCCACGACCTGTGGAGCCAGATTTACCTGCTCGACCAAGGCCAAGCGCTCGGCCGGGATATCACCCAGTTCCGCAACCGGTGGTTCGTCCCGAAGATGGTTCCCGGTACGACGACGCCGGCGAAGTGGATCCCCACGGCGAACGCCGAGGCCGAGATCCATCAGGCCATCTCGCACCTGGTGATGAGCGCGCAGAACACCACACTGATCTTGCCATCGCTCACCATCCAGGACGTCAACGTCACGCTCCCGCCTGACCTGCTTCAGGCTTACAAGGAATTCAAGCGTGACCTGGTCCTGGACATCGTGCGGACCTACACCGACGACGACGGAAAGGTGACACAGAGCGTCGAGTCGATCATCGCCGAGAATCAGGCGGTGCTTACCAGCAAGCTCATGCAGTTCGCTTCGGGCACGCTCTACACTGCGGATCCCGACGACCCGGCCACGAAGGGCCGGTACGAGGTCATCCACGACAAGAAGCTCGAGATGGCCGAGTACCTCGTGCGCAACAATGGCGGCGAGCCCGTGCTCATCGCCTATCACTTCAAGTCGGACAAGGAGCAGCTGCTTACGAGGCTCCGGAAGGTCGGCATCGACGCGCAGGCCTTCGACGGCTCGCGCGACATGGTCCGCCGGTGGAACGCCAAGCAGATCCCGGTGATGCTGCTCCACCCCGCCGCCGCGGGGCACGGCCTGAACCTGCAGCACGGCGGCTCGACAATGATCTGGTACACGCTGCCGTTCTCGCTCGAGCACTACATGCAGACGAACGGTCGGCTGCACCGCCCCGGCCAGCAGCGGCCAGTGATCATCCACCGGCTCATCGCCAAGGGAACGCAGGACGAGCGGATGCCCTCGGTGCTCGCCGGCAAGCAGCAGGTCCAGGACGACCTCATCCAGGCCGTGTCCGGGGACTTCAACGCCGAGCAGGCACTCCTCGCCGCCCTGGAAGAAGAGATCCGCGAGGACCTCAACGACCTCTGGGCTTCCGAGCGGGTCTGATACCCGTACCCATCCGACGACGGCCCCGCTCCCGGCGGCCCCCACCCGGCATCCGAAGGGACCGACATGCCCCAGCCCCCGAGTACCACCAGCACCCGTGACCAGGAGCACACCATAGACGTTGTACGCGTCGTCGTTCGGCTGCGTGGCGAGCAGGAGCCGGAGGACCCGACCTACGTAACCTTCGAGCTCGATCTCCTCGGAGCACCGCTACCGCAGGACAGCGATGTGATCTGCCTCGGCAGCTACCACTTCCAGGTGCGAAGCAGGCGCTACCACGTATCGACCGCCCAACACGAGCCCCCGAAGGTGGTGCTTCACGTAGGGATCACGGGCCGCCGCCCGGCGGACCTCGTCACTGCTGCGGCACTCACACAAGACCTCAAGGCATACCCCTCAGTCGCTTCGATCCACTGAACAGCTCCGCCACGGCCCCGCGCCCGGACACCCGTCCCGGCCCGAGGCCGTCCCCGTACCCCGCTGCCCTTTACCGGCTAACCCGTACCCATCCGACGACGGCCCGGTTGTGATCCCACAGCCGGGCGGTCACTGCGGCGACCGCACACCGAACACGCATGATCAAGAAGAGGACTCCCTCATGAAGAAGATCACCGCCCTCCGGTGGAACAAGCACTTCGCGTCACGTTCCGATGGGTGACAGCGTGTCCCCCTAGGTTTCGCGCCCTACGGGCGCTGGCCTCGGGGGTCTGGGTCGGCATAGCCGACCCGGGTGCGGGATCGATACCGGAACGGGCCGGGTGTTCGTGCACCCGGCCCGTTCCCTTCTTGTCCATCGACGTCTCGTCAGTGGCGTTTCCGAGTCCCGGTGATGCACCGAGCAAGACGCGTCGCAGCCACCGGCCAGACGGGAGGGCGACGCTGATCGCCGATGCCCCGGGCAAGACACCGATGAGGCCCCTCAGTGCACCAGCTGGGACACGCATCGGCCGCCAACCAGACACCAAGGAGGCTCGCTGATGCAGGCCTACAACACCACCCGCCAGACCTACGCCTCGTGGGAAGACCGGCTGGCGACCAAGACGAGCGGCTTCGCCGTCGCGCAGGGCTATGCCGACTACATCGCGCGTCTGAGCCACCACCTCGCCGGCTGACCCAGGCACACCCTCCTGACCGGCCTCTGGAAGGAGCGCAATCATGCCCTTCGAGATCTATCGCCCTGACCTGCGCCAGTCGCGGCGCAAGCAGCGACCAGCGAAGCTCACCGTGCTCCACAGCGAGAACGGACGCTCGCAGATCACCCTGTCCGCGGGCACGCGGGACTGGCTCCGTCCCACGCCCGGCGACGCCGGTGCTCGCTGGCCGGGCAACATGCCAAAGATGAAGCTCATCGTCCTTGTGGACCGGGATGCCCGCAAGCTCATGCTGCAGCGTTGCGCCGACGACGAGACCGGCGAGCACGTCTACGAAGTCCGTGGGCTCAACTCCAACGGAACCGCATACATCACCGGGTGGAAGTTCGACGAAGCACTCGACATCGAAGCCGGCCACTACTTCTGTGAGCTGGTCCCTGACATGGCCGACGGCAGCGGCGGCACTGCACGCGCCGTCACCATCTCGATGGACGCCGGCGTGCCACCGAAGAAGAGGGGAACCTCCGCCCAGCGCACTCATGTGCAGCGGCACGCTGCCGATTCTCCCGCTGAGCCGACGACGGAGATCGACCGGCAGCGCATCAACGAGATCCGCGCTGTGCTCGACGAGGGCGTCACCGTCGTCGCGCCCTAGCTGCGCACCGTGCCTCCACACAGCCGCAGTCCCTCCCACGAGCCAGAAAGGCATCCGCATGCCCACCGTCAACAGCATGGACCTCCCGCAGACGGCGCGTGTTCTGCCGACGATCACGATCTACGGCCCGCGGGACTGCCCAAACTTCGACAAGGCCATACAGCTCTTCGAGCGCAAAGGCATCGCCTACACGAAGATCGACCTTGAGCCGGGCGACGAGAACCACCGCCACGTCACTGAGAAGCTCGGCTGCCAGCAGACCCCGGTGATCACCGTCAAGTTGGAGGGTCAGCGGACCGTCCACTGGGGCGGGCACCGCATGGACATGCTCATGGCCCTCGTCAGGCTCTGTGCCGAGGGCGTGGCGTCCGATCACAAAGAGGCTTCGCGATGACGGCCACCGAACCCACCATCAGCATCGAGCTGACCGAACGCCAGCAGAGCGTCACCATCGACGCGTTGTACGACAAATCCGCCGAGACCGACCGGTACCTCAGCTCCTACCGGGACACCGAAGAGCCCGGACCGCTCGACAGTTGCTGCGCGGCGCACCTCGCCCGCTTCGAGGAACGCAGCGCCCAGCGCGCGGACTTGCTTGAGCGCAAGCAACACGTCCGCAGCGCCATCGACATCGTCGACGGGGCTGTGCCTGCTGTCTGGGACAACGCAGTACCGCGGGCCCTCGCCGACGCGCTGCGCGACCGTGAAGACGACGAGTCGCTACGGGCGGCCGAGTGGCTGGCCGAGCACGAGAACGACGACGAGCTCTGGAGCCTCATCGGTGGCCTGCTCGATCGGATCACGGAATTCGCAGATCCGGAAGGAGGCCCGTCATGAGCATCGATGCCCCGCACATCCAAATGGAGCCCACACATGTTCCGTAACACCGACCGACCCAAGCCCGGTGACTACGTCATCGTCGCCGAGCCCGGCATCGACAAGGGCTACGAGTCCTACGCGTCCCTGGCGATCGGCCGGGTGACACGGCTCGCCGACGACGGTGAACCGCTGATCGTCTACGTCGGCAGCACCGACGAGACCCAGGTGACCTTCGGCGAAGAACTGGTCATCCCGCAGTCCGTGTTCGAACAGCTCACCGGGTGCGAAGAGATCTCCCTCCCCGACGCGGAACCGGACTCCGTCCACGACTACTTCGACCGTCCACTGCGCGCCGGCGACTCGGTGCTGATCCCGGAAGGAGCGACGGCGGACCGCATCGCGGCGAGGTCGCTCTCGATCACCGATGGCATCGCCGGGCGCACCGACACCATCGTCAGGATCGGCACCGGCGGTCTCGTCGCCCTGGTCTCGCCCGACGCCGGCGACTTCCCCGCGGATCTGCTGATCCGCACCAACAAACGTTGACAGACAGGCACCCCATGACTTCTCTGACCGAGGCCGCCCCGCACATTCGCTCTCTCGTCGCCATGAAGGAGCACGCCGACGACGGCTGGAGCATCGCCGCCTCCATCGGCGCTGAGCCGTCGATGTACTTCCCCGAGCAGGACGGCAAGGCCGTCCCGGAGGAGGGCGCGTGGATCATCGTGGTCGAGGAGCCGATGACCGAGCTGCGCTCGAGGTTCCGCGTCCCCGAGCTGTCGATGTGGCGTGCCCGTCCCCACCAGCTGAACTCCGGCGCGATAACCGTCGGCCATGGCAAGCAGGCCGCCAAGGTGTACCCCAAGCAGGCGGTCATCGCCACGCCCCGGGGAGACCTGCACCTGTGGCCGCACGAGTACGTCGTCGCCGACCGCCCGATGGAGCTCGCGTCGGATCCCGAAGCGACCCTCAACTCGCTCGGAGGGGAGCCAGTGCTCGACGAAGAGGAGCTGTTCTACCTCATGAGCCGGGGCATCCAGCGCCACGAGGCCGTGATGCTTCTGTTCGACAAGGTGACGTCCCTCGACTTCGTCTACGTGACGTTTCCCAAGGAGGTCACTGACGTCCTCGCCGGCGCAGGGCAGAGCCTGCGCCGGCGCATGGCACTGAAGCCCCGCGCCTAACTCCACCATCACGCGCAGCATCCAACCCACATCACGCCCTTCTAGGGGAGGACTGCCCGCCCCATGGCCCGCACGCAGAAGATCACGCAGTACCAGGTTGACCAGTGGAAGAACACGCTGGAGCAGATGCTCGAAGAGGGCAACTTCAGGCAGGACGGCCGGCCGCTGAGCCCCGCAGGGGTCGCAGAGCGCAAGCAGGAGATCGCGATGCTCCGCGGGCTGAACACCCTTCGAGTGGGCCAGGTCGTCGACCTGGACACCGTGCAGCCCATCTACGCAGACACCAACAACGCCGACAGCTAGACCCAGGTCGCTTTCGATCCGAACAACGACGTGCACTTCGCCTCGGAGATGTCTCTGAACGCCGCCCAGGCAGTCGGCATTTTCCAGGGCATCGGAGAAGCAGACCAGCGCTGCGCCCAGACCCTTGAACGCTCCGACCTCCAAGTCAGCATCCGTGCCGCCCTGGCGAACCGTGAGCACCAGGTCATCGTTTTCCTGGGTCCCAACGAGGTGGCCGTCGGATCCACTGGCCACTTCTCGCCCAGTGGCCACAGCGCTACCCGCCGGCCCTACGACTGGGTCCCCCCACGACGTCAGCTTCACGCCGCGCGACGGCGAGGTCTTCACCTCGCACCACGGGCCGGCCAACGACGAGAAGCTCGTCGAACTGCTCGTCGCGGCGCTCGTCACCGAGTGCAGCACACCGGGGGAGAGCGACCTCCCGCACGGGCTGTGCGGCGACAAGGCCGATCATCAGCCGCACTCGTACATCAGCGGATCGCTGGGTGAGTTCCGGCTACCGTACGCGCCCGAGATCCAGCAGAGACCACACCCCGACACGAAGGAGCAGACTCGACCATGAGCATCCGCATCGACACCCTCGCCATGACCGTCCGCGACTCGGTGACGGATGCCGACGCCACCCGGGAAGACTGGATCCGGGCTATCAACCTTGCCTTCGACCAAGGCTCCGCCCCCGCCGAGCTCGACCCAACAACGGAGCGCGACACCGCGTGGCTCGTGAGCTGGGAGATCGACGCCGAAGGAGGCTCGGCTCTCGGAGCCGCGCGCCAGGTCTGGGCGGACATCTTCGGCCGCGACGGTGCCACCGACGGGGACACCTGTGTCTTCACCGTCGTTGACAAGGCGACGGGCCAGGCCGTGGTGATCGACCTTAGTGACTACGAGGGCCGCGACGCCAAGAGTCAGGTCGCCGAACCGCTCTGAAGCACAAGCGTTGGGCCGGCACTGCCGGCTCGGGGGCGAAAGAAACACCCGCCTGCCGGTGGGGCCGTGCTGGAACGACCAGCCCAGCTCCACCGGCAGATTCGTTGCTGGCCCCAGCCATCTGCCGTACCCAACAAGCTCAAGGAGCAGCGCTCATGACCGATCACGACTGGGACAACCCGATCACCTGCGAGTCCGTCGGCGCGCAGCCACCCGAACACCCGAACGGGGAAAGCACCGTGTCCAGTACCGCGATTCCCGAGAAGCTCATACGCGCCGTCACCGACGCCTACCTGATGGCCCTCAGGCAGGGGGATCTTCACGCAGCGCTCGGACTCATGACGCAACTGGCCAACACGTACGGTCTGGTAGCCGTCCGCGGCCTCGCCGCCGAGCTCGCCATGAACCTTCACACCCACTGCCCGTCACGCTTCCGTACTGCCTTCGGCGGCGCGAACCTCTCCGCTCTCGCCCCCGCGGTGGACGACGACGCGCTCACCACCCTCGATGTCGCCTCCAAGACCAACCGCCTCATGGGGCGCGGGCAGGTCACAGCTGCCGACTTGGAGGACACCGAAGTCCAGATGCGCGTCACGGAAACCGTCCGCCACGTCGTTCAGGCGGCACTCAATGCCGCTGCTGGGCAAAGCAGTTCGGCTGTGGCCTCTCAGCTGGGCGCGCTGACCACACCCCGCGAGTTGTCTGCGGCCGTGGCCCTGCTCACCAACGGGTTCCGCGCCGTGCTGCCGTAGGCGCACGCCATGAGCCCCCGTGTCTGCCGCAAGGGCCATGGCCGCCCGATCCCGTTCGACTGCAAGTCCGGCGCCGGACACCCAGGAACGTGCAGCCCCTTCACCCACCGGCCCCACCCACCCGAGAACGCTGACGATCACGCTGCGCTCCTCGCTATGAGCAGGGAACGCCCGGACGCCAGCGCGAGTGCACGGGCACGCTCGGCCCCTGATTTCGCTTCACCTTCATGACGGACCTGGAGTGTCCTTGCATGCCCGCATTCCTGGAGCAGCCGACGTCGCTCGACCAGATCGTCGGACAGGCGCACCTCGTCTTCCCGGGCTCGCCGCTCGAACTGCTCGTGTCCGGCCGCGGCGCGACCTCAGTGCTCCTGTATGGCCCGCCCGAATGCGGCAAGACCACCATCGCCAGCATCGTCGCGCACCAAACGGGCCGCCGCTTCGTCCTGCGCGCTCTACACGGGTCCCGACGTCGGTGCGGAGCGGGCGGCACAGCCGCCCCGGACGACAGCATGAGATGCCGAGAAGCTCTGGAGGACCCGTGTTCCCCAGGGCTTCCGCATTCCTGCGACCCACCACGAGCACCACGAAGCACTGGACGTGCCAACACACGACAGGGGAGTGACAGCACAGTGCAGGACTTTACCGCCGGCAGGCCCCGTAGGAGCCCCAAGCCGAACCCGGCAAATAAGAACGTCACGTTCACCGGGCTGGACGTCGATGCCTACGACCCGAATGTGGCGGCCCTCAAGAAATCCATCGCTGGGAACCTCGCCCCGATGGGCGCAAACGGCATCACCTTCGCCGAGCCTGGTGAAATCACCGATGCCCGCAACCAGATCCAAGGGCGAGAAGACGCCTACATGCACGTGAGCGACGGCACATCCCATGGTTGCCTGTGCGGCTACACCGTGCAGCGCGACGCACCATCCGGAGCACCCGAGTGCCCCGTCTGCGTGCTTCTGGACGCCTGAACGACGCAGCCGCCGCGATGGCCGGCAGGAGACCGACGTGCCCTCCAATTGCCGCCGAGCTCCGGATCTCCGGCAAGACCGTGTACCGGGTGCTCAACAAGCTCCGCACGCAGGAAAAGGAGCCAGCGCAGGCCGCGCCGGCTGATCCCGTTCCAGCCGGCCGACCAGACGCAAGAGGAGGCTCCCTCCCGTCCGACCATCGACGAAAGGGGCCATCGTGTCCTCCAGCCGCCAGCCGTTGGCCGCCCGCATGCGGCCCACCTCGCTCGACCAGATGGTGGGCCAGGACACCTGATCTTCCCCGGCTCACCGCTGGAGCTGCTCGCCGGCGGACAGGGGGCCACCTCGGTCCTACTCTGGGGCCCGCCCGGGTCGGGCAAGACCACGGTCGCCAGCGCTATCGCGCATCAGACCAGCCGGTGCTTCGTCGAACTCTCGGCCACGTCCGCGGGCGTCGCCGACGTGCGCAAGACGCTGGCTGCTGCTCAGAAGACGCTGGACGCTGGCGAGCAGACGCTGGTGTTCATCGACGAGATCCACCGCTTCTCGAAGGCCCAGCAGGATGTGCTCCTGTCCGCCGTCGAGGCCGGGCTGATCTCATTTATCGGGGCGACGACCGAGAATCCGAGCTTCGCGGTCAACGCTGCGCTCGTCTCACGCTCGATCCTCATGGTGCTGCGACCCCTGGAGAGCCGTGACATCGTCGCACTCCTGGCGCGGGCGCTCGATGACGACCCGCAACTCAGCGCGACCGGAATCGGCGTCGAGGACGCTGCACTCGATGCGATCGCCGACATCTCCAGCGGCGACGTCCGCCAGGCGTTGAACCGTCTGGAGACCGCTGTCGCCACGGCGCAGGCCGCCGGTAAGAGCACCATCAACCGTGAGGTGTTGGAGCAGATCACCGGATCCGTGCTGCAGCGCTACGACCGCGACCAGCACTACGACGTCATCTCGGCGTTCATCAAGTCGCTTCGCGGCTCGGATCCCGACGCTGCCCTGCACTGGCTGGCCCGGATGCTCGAGGCAGGGGAGGACCCGCGGTTCATCGCTCGCCGGCTGATCGTGCACGCCAGCGAGGACGTCGGCATGGCTGATCCGTCGGTGCTCTCCATCGCAGTGGCCGCCGCGCAGGCGGTCCAGCTGATCGGCATGCCCGAAGCCCGGATCAACCTCGCCCAGGCGACGGTCGCGATCGCCACGGCTCCCAAGTCGCCGGCAATCATCCGCGGTATCGACCAGGCGCTCGGAGATGTGCGGCGTGGCCGCACCGGGGAGGTCCCGGTGCATCTGCGCGATGCGCACTACCCGGGAGCCAAGGCCCTCGGCCACGGCCAGGGATACCTGTACCCGCACGACTTCGAGCACGGCGTCGTCACCCAGCAGTACCTACCTGACCGAGCGCTCGGCACGCAGTACTACGTGCCGACATCTAACGGCTTCGAACAAACCATCAGCCAGCGGCTGAGCGCTATCCGTAGCCTCACCGCGACCCAGGAGAACAGACCATGACCTACACCACTGTTGACCCGCCCTTCGTCACCGAGGACGACCTCACCGTCCAGTACGACGAGACCCGGTCGTCCCTGCCCCGGCGCCCCCGGCTGAGGCCCGCTGCTGTCGGAGGATCCGTTCGACGCACTGACGGCGTCGCTTGACGATCTCCGCTCGCGTTGGGGGGAAGTGGTCTGATGAGCAGCAAGACGACGGCCGCCCACTTCGGGGCGGCCCCCCGCCCCCGGCTGGCGCTGGTCGCTGGCCCCCGGGTCATGGTCGGCTCGCAGGGCCCGGATAGCGACGCCGCGCGGACCATGGCCGATCTCGGCTGGTGTGCCGCGTTCGTGGACACGGTGCGGCTGGCTGTCACCGGTGGCCTGAAAGCCGACGCTTCCGGGTTCCGCGCGGTCGACGCGGACGGCCGTACAGGGCGGCGGGTCAAGGGTGAGCGGGTGCGGCTACTCGCCCGCTGCGGGTACCTCGCGCGTCACGCCTCGGGCCTGGTCGTGGCGACGGAGGACGGACACGAGGCGCTCAGGCTCGCCGAGGCTGCCGGGCCGGGCGTGCTGCGCGATGAGGCCGACGTCATGGCGTCGGTTCGCAAGGCCCGCCGCGCCCGCCAGTGGGACAGCCACGCTGGCCAGGACGCGCACGCCTTGCCGGTGCTCCCCGGGGGCGGTGAGGAACGCCGCCGCCTGGCCGTCGCCCGCAAGGGCGCGGAGCGGACGGCCGTCCAGGCGGAGAAGACCCGCAAGCGCATCGAGGCCCTGATGCGGCGGGCGCGGATCCGGGACCGCCGGGAGGCCCGCCGCGAGGCAGCACGGGAGGCCGAGCGCACCGCGCCGCGCCGGTGCTGCCGGGGGGTGTGGCCGCTGGACTGGCGGTGCGGGGAGTGCCGGGAACTGGCAGCGCGGGGCATCGAGGACTTCCCCGCCCTCCCTCCGGGCGACAGCGACAGCGACAGCAGGACACGGCAGGACCACGACAACGAAACGGATGGACGCACGGACATGGCGGGTAAGCGGTGTATCACGGTGAAGCGGATCACGGGGTTTCTGTAGCACGCGACCACGCGCGCGCAGGTGTACACGATCGTGAAGGAGGACGGCCGCGAGTGGCCGTGGATCGTGGTGTCCCCCGACGGTGAACGCATCGCCCACCCGTCCGTGATCAACGACGAGCCGTTTATCGACGACATCCGCGACATTGTCAGGGCGCACGCCGACGGCAAGCCCGTTCCCTGTCTCCCCCGCTGACTCCGAGCCGGCCGCCGATGCCGTCGCTACCCCCGAGGAGGCAATCGGCGAGAGCGCCGAGAGCAGCGACGCGGACGAGGCCGCTCTGGTCACCGCCGACCTCCACAGCCTCCCCACCGGGCGCCTCGCTGCCCGCGAAGACACCGCGTACATCTTCGCCGACATGCACGAGCTGCTCGCCTGGCTGCGTGCACTCGGCGGCCACGTCACCCACCAGGCGGCTGGCGACGGCGTCACCCTCTGGACCCTTCACACCCACACCGAGCCCCGCCGGGACGGCTCCCGGACCCCGGTCCTGGTGCACGCCCTCGCCATGACGACCGAGCTGGTCCCCGCCGCCATCACCGACCCTGACGCCTGAAGGGCCCACCGTGAGCACCCTGTTCGACATCGAGCCCACCGCGCTGGTCGTGCCCGACAACACAGTCACTCGTGACCAGTTGCCGAATTTGGCGGACTACGACCTGATCGTTGGGAATCTGTCCGGCGGCAAGGACAGCTGGCTGATGCAGAGCGTCCTGATGGACGCTGCCCGTGCGGCTGGTGTCGCCGACCGCGTGTGGACGTTCCACGCCACCCTGGGCCCGCTGGAATGGCCCGGCGTCGAGTACGGCGGCCAGTACTACCCGAGCGTGTCCGAGCTCGCTGCCCAGCAGAGCGCCGCATCAGGTGTGCCAGCCGAGCGGCACATCGAGGCCACCAAGCTCACTCTGGACGACGATCCGGAGCCGTACGACCTGCTGACGTACATCGCCGCGTACGGCTGTTTTCCCCGGTTGGGCACCAGGTACTGCACGAAGGCCTTCAAGGAGCAGGTCGAGGATGCCTCGTTCACCCCGATCATCAACGGCTTGAAGGTGAAGCTGGGTCTGGCGACCAAGCCCAACGCGGTCAAGTTGACCCGGCGCGTTCGCCGCCTGAAGTCGCTCGGACTCCGCAGCGACGAATCTCGCGACCGCGCCGCCCGCCCCGCCTACCGAAACGTCATGACCAACGGCGTCCGTCACCTGGACGAGTGGTGCCCGGCCAAGGACTGGACCACGCAGCAGGTCAAGGACTTCCACGCGGAGACCGGCTTCCCGCACCACTGGACGTACGACTCCCACCCCGGCGCAGGCGACTGGGCAGGTACCTCCCGCTGCTCCTGCTCCTTCTGCATCCTCGGCTCCAAGCGGGACCTGCTGATCTCCGTACAGCGCCGCCCGCGCCTCGCCGAGCTGATCGCCCACGTGGAGACCGTCCGCGGCGACACCTTCCGCCCCGACATCTCCATGCACGAACTCATCGCCCTGTCCCGCCAGCCTGGCGCGCCCAAGGGCGGCGTGGTCATCCCCGACGAGACCCCCGAGTTCCAGGCCATGAAGGCGTCCGTCATGGACGCCCTTTCCAAGCCGCCCCGCAAGGAAACCAGGCTGGCTGGCCGCCCCCGGACCTCGCTGCCCCTGCTCACCGACACCTGCGCCAGCTGCAACAGGTGCGCCTGACACCAGAACGGACCTCGCCATGACCACCATGACCATCGCGCCCGCCGCCTGACCCGCAACGCAGACCAACCGCCCCCAGCAGCACCGGAGCACCACTCAGACCCAGCACCACACCCGCAGGACGGAGAAACGCCGTGACCGCCACCAGCTGCGAGGTAGCCGAGGAGCAGACCGAGGCGGCCGGCGAGTCCCGCGCGGGCAGCGACGCCGACGAGGTCATAACGGAGGTGGACGACGAGGCGGCGGCGGACATCGTCATTCGCCCCAGCCGCGCCCAGGGAACCAGCGTTGAAGGTGACACCCACCCGGCGGCGTGCGGGAGATCTTGAAGCGGAACCGGTACGGGCGCCATTGTCCGCGACGACGGTTCAACCTCTCTGATGAACGGCACCCGACTGACCACCCGGGTCGAGCACCGGACGCCCCACCTGCTGGAGTGCGGGCACCCGCCCATGCCGAGCGACGGCCCCGGTACCGGCTACGCCCGGGACCCGAAGACCGACGAACGGCGCTGCTCCCCCTGCGCGGACGCCTGGCAGCGGGAGCAGATGAAGACGGCCGACGTATGGATCGGCTACACCGGCGAAGACCATAAGCGGTTCGCCACCTGGTCCGGCGGAGTGCTGGGCAAGGTCACCAGCTACGTGACCGAGGAACGAGTCCGGAGCACGCCCAGCGGCGGCCAGTACCGGATGCGGCACGTGACGGTACAGCCATGGATGCAATCACAAGCTCAATTGAGGGGGAAAGTTCAATGACCCGTGCCCAACTACCGTACGGGTGGGACGGAAAGAAGCCGATCACTCGGGCCGACCGCGGGATGAGCATCAAGGTCGAGGGCCAGGAGCTGGTCTACCGATGCGACGCGTCCGGCCACATGCCCGAGCGGAACACCCGGTACCTGATCCTCAACGAGCGCCCGACGATGCCGCGTGGTGAGGCCCGTCTCGTGGACGACAACGGTCAGACATGGTGGACCGGGGCCGCATACGTGAACCTCAAGGGCACGTTCGGCGACGGTGAAGACCGCATGCTCGCCTGGAAGTTGGGCGAGGCCGACGCGCGGGATGGGTATCCCAGCTACCACATGCAGCAGCAGCGCCGTCCTGTCGGCTCGCACGGCGAGTGGGAGAACTACAAATCCTCGTTCTCGATTCGGGCGACCGGATGGACCGGACAGCCGCACGCGTTCAAGTCGGAGGCACTGGCGTTCCTGCGCTGGCTGCCGGAGGAACAGCCAGCCTACGAGTGGCGCGGCCGGGTCTTCCAATGGGTGAACGGCTATGCCGGCCGACCGCACACCGTCTACCCGGACGGCAAGGTTGTGCCCGACAACTGATCACGTGCCGCTGTGGATTTTCATGCTCCAGCAGTACGTGCCCCCGGCTGGTGACGAACCGGCCGCATGGGTCGACACAGCGACCCGATACGTGAACTGAAACCGCGCGGGGCGGCGCGGAATCCGATCCGGTCGCGGCTTACTGCGTGCGCCACATGAGTGCACGCATGCGTAAGGGCAAGCCCCAATACCGCGTGAAAGAACGCGAGTTCAGAGGCGCACATTCCATCAGGCATTCGTGGTGCACACCGATGGCACCTGCACAGCAATCGATGTCTGAGTCTAACGGCAGCCCAGGACGCAGCAGCAACGCCGCGCCCCGGGCTTCCGAATGTCAGCCGCAGTAGAAGTCCAGGAGGGGAAACCAGATGCCGCACGTCTACAAGAGGCCCGAAAGCACTACGTCCAGCCCGGTGACACCGTCGTCGTCAAGCTCGGTGCGTCCGAATGCATGCAGAGTATGGGGCTGACCGGCAAGCTCATGCCGGTCTACATCCTGAGGGACGGATTCGGGAAACTCCGCGACCAGGAGACGGGCCACGACTACTCCATGCCGAACCCGCTCGGCTGGATGGAGTTCTACAAGGACGAGACCGGCTGGTACTCGTACGACGTCTACGAGATCGGTGTGAGCCACACCGTGACCCACGCGACCGGCCGCTTCTACGTCTACGTGGAAGGCAGGCAGCTATTCGGGGTCCAGTCTCCGCGTTTCGAGGAGATGCGCGACGCAGCCCGCGAAATGCACGGGCGGGATATCCCGAGCGCGGAGGTCCGCTTCGTGGAGAACAGCCGCTGTCTGCCCATCTGGTGGTCCCGCTCCGTCGTCGTGCCCCTCGACACCGAGGTCCGCGAGCGGGCTGGCCGCACCTACCGCGATACGTGGATCGACATTCCCGAGTACTTCAACCTGTTCGCCGGCCGGTACCACTTCCAGGAGGTCTGAGCCCATGCGGCCTGCTGCCGAAAAATACCAGAAGTACAGCCGCAACGACGGAATGCCGATCAACCTTCCGGACACAAAGCGAGTCGTCGAGTTCGTCGACCGGCTCGTGGAAACGGTCTGGACGCATGAGGAGCGCCTGGCCTTCGAGGCGAAGTACTACCACAGAGATACCAAGCAGGGGATCGTCGAGTTCTGGCAGGACCGGTGGTTGGAATACGCCCCGGAGATTGCCCGCCACGGCCGGTGCGTTACCTGGAAGCACCAGCGCGACGAGTGGACCCCATACCGAGTCGACGGTGTTCGCCTGGAGGACGGCGAGATCAAGGCCGTGATCCTCAAGGACCGCATGGGTTCGCGGTGGCAGGCGTGGCCGCGGGATCTGGAGCCCGCCCCCGAGCCGCACAAGCCGCTCGTCCCGGTCCGGATGACGACCGGCTACCGCACTGACCCCACGCCGAACCGGGTCAGCGTCGAGACCGCCGTGAAGGTGCTGCGCATGGCGGACCGCTACAGCGATGCGCCCCACGACCCGCACTGGACAGTCACACGCGAGACCTACGCCCACCACGTCAAGGTCGTGATCAAGAGCAACCGCAGCTTGCTGGTCGACAGCATCCGCGTCCCGCATGGGGTAGCGCTGCTGGCGGCCGACGGCCGGTTCCAGATCACCCACACCTGGGGGGGCCACGCGACGCGACGATGGCACGCCCGCTTCTGTGACCAGTTCCTCGGAACGTACGCCACGGACGTCGAGGCCGCCGATCGGCTGCACACCTTCAACGTCAAGCGCATGGGCTGACCGACACCTCGATCCGCCAGCAGAACCAAAGGGATCACACGTGCAGATCACAGTCCAGGCCCGTCGACGCCCCAAGTGCCGAGCCCGGAAACTGGCGTAGGGGAACGGCCCCCTAGCTAGGGTGGACACATGGATCTTGCGGACGATTTGATCACCCGCCCATACGACGTATACCAGGGGCTGCGGACCACCTCGCCGGTACACCGCATCACGGGAACGGATGGGCAACCTGCCTGGCTCGTCACTCGGTTCGACGACGTTCGCGCAGGCCTTGCCGATCCGCTGCTGTCGCTGGACAAGACGCATGCGCGTGAGGGCAATTACCGGGGGCTGTCCCTGCCTCCGGCTCTGGACGCCAACCTCCTGAATATGGATCCTCCCGACCACACCCGTCTGCGTCGCCTCGTCGGGAAGGCCTTCACCCAGCGCCGGGTCGAGCAGCTGCGCGCGCCGATCCGCGCCACCGCCGACCAACTCCTGGACGCTCTGGGCGCGGACGGCACCACAGACCTGATCACCGCCTATGCGGCCCCGCTGCCGATCACCGTAATCTGCGATCTCCTCGGCGTCCCGGCAAGCCACCGCAGGGACTTCCGCTCCTGGACAACAGCGCTGATCGCCCCGGATCCGGCCCACCCCCACGAAGCCAAGGAAGCCATCGTGGCCATGCTGTGCTTCTTCACAGAGCTCATGGCCCACAAGCGGCGCGAGCCGGCCGACGATCTCCTTTGCGACCTGATCGCCGTACGGGACACTGAGGGCGACCGGCTCACCGAGGACGAGCTGATGTCCTTGGCCTTCCTCATCCTCTTCGCTGGCTATGAGAACACCGTCCAGCTGATCGGCAACGGGATCCTGGCCCTGTTGCAGCATCCGGACCAGATGGTGCTGCTGAGGCAGGACCCGTCCCGGATTCCTGCCGCCGTCGAGGAGTTCGCCCGTTTCGAGGGCCCGGCCTTGCTTGCCATCCGGCGCTTCGCGATCGAGGACGTGACGATCGGCGGCGTCCGGATTCCGGCGGGCGAGACGGTACTGCTGTCCCTGTCCGCCGCCAACCGCGACCCGGATCGCTTCCCGGACCCGGACCGCCTGGACCTCGGCCGCGATGCCGGCGGCCACCTGGCGCTCGGCCACGGCATCCACTACTGCCTGGGCGCACCCTTGGCACGAGCCGAGACTGAGATCGCCCTGGCCGCGCTCCTGGAGCGGTTCGCGGATCTTGAGCTCACCGGGAACGAACCGCGGTGGCGGCCTTCGCTGCGCGCCCGAGGACTCCTCGAACTGCCGGTGCGCTACGCAGCCACCGAGTCCTCGTCCTGACCGAGGCACTCGTCGACGACGCCGCTGCCCTGTCCGGCGTGGGCGGGGCAGCTAGTCTCCGGCCAGTGCCTTCTTGTCGCCCAGGCGCTCACGCAGGGCACCGACCATGGGGAGCGTCAGACCGCAGAAGAGGAACAGCACCGCCAGTCCGCTCAGCGTGGGGCTCACGACCTCCTCGGCCTTCAGCGGCCAGGGATTGTCGAGGGTGTAGAAGATGATGTACGAGCCCTTGGAGAACGCGTACGCCAGGCCGAGGGCCGCCGACACGGAGGACAAGGCGAAGCCGGCGCCGCTCCACGGTCTGATGCCCCAGTTGCGGCGTGCCGTCCTGCCGCACATGAATGCGAGTTCAGCGCAGGTGACCAGGACGTAGGAGAGGTAGATCAGCAGATACGCGGCGACCTTCGGGTCGTCGGCGTACTCGGTCGTGAACTCGACATCGGGCCGGTTCGTGGCCAGGAAGAGCGGCACCAGGATCATCAGTTCCACCGCGGCGGCGAAGCCGCGCTGGAACATCGCGGCCTTCAGGTACTCGGGCCGGTAGGCGAGGTCCACCATCGTGATCTGAAGGAAGGCACACCACAGGACCGCACAGATGTGAGCCACCAGCTTGCCGACGTTGTGCAGGCCCGTGATGTCCTGCAACGCATCGGCCACCGCGGGGACGGCGCACAGGACGCCCAGTGTGCACACCCCGAAGGCGAGGGCGATCGCCCAGGTGGACACCCGCGGATTGCCCACGGCCCTCCGTGTGCAGAGCGCTGTGACCACCAATCCGGCTGCGGTGCACGTCCCGAAGACTATGCCGTCGACCACTTACAAACCCTCCAGTGCATCTGCCGCATAGCGTGCGGCGTCGTCCATACTCCGGCGTCGTTGAGGCTTGTCGGGCGACTTGTCCGCCTCGTCGTCCGGCACCGGCTCTAGACCGAGATCATCCCGACGCTGTTCAAGGTCCGCGATGAGGTTGTGCACCTCGTCGGGCGGCATGCCGTTCAGCAGTGCGAGAACTCGGCGTACCTGAGGATCCTCGAAGGCCTCCAGGGCCTTGAGATCGCCATAGGTGTTGTGCGGCAGAAGATGTGCGGGTGGGACGCCGCCGAGAGCTTCGCACAGTGCCAGGATGGTGCCCACCGTCGGGTTGTCCTGGGAACCCTTGGCCAATTTGGCGATGGCGGCGTGAGACACCGACGGGTGCTCGCCCGGCAGTGCGTCGACGGCGGCAGACAGCGTGCGCGACGAGAACGCGCGGCCTTTGGCATCGCGGCGGGCGGCCATCAACGCGCTAAGTCTCTCCGCCAGAGGGCGGCGGCCGCGCCTCAGCACAGGCAGGGATTGCCGGACAGGGCCTGGGGGCCGTCCTGCTGCAGGCTGTACACCACTATGTATCGGTCTCTCACTCAGGCGGGGTTCGGTGCTGTGTATTTTAGTTGACATAGCCGGGGGCGCAAGGCAGGATCACGATAGGGTGAATGAAACCCTGCGCAGCAGATTGATTACTGACCGTAACGACTGTAGTGCAGGAATGATCTCCTGGGTGCTGGGTCCCCAGTAGCCCGAAGAGTTGGACACGACGGCGGTGGATGCGGCGTTGGTGTTTGCCGAACTGCGGCTCACGCTCGCAGTTCGGGCGCTGCACCGGCAGGGGGAAGAGTTGAGGATGGAGCTGGCATCCAACAGCAGTGACCATGCTGGCCGGGATGTGCGGGGAGAGTCAGCCATGGCGCGTGCTCTTCGTGAACGCCACTGCTCTCGACGGGGGAGGGTGAGCGCCGGGGGAGGGGCTCGTCCGTGCCCTCGCGTGACTCCCCGCCGGGCGCAACTGGCCCGCGCCCGCAGATGGCGCCGGGCCGAGCGCCTCGTGCATCCCGCGGTACCTCCCGCGGGACGCCGTCTCGAGCGGGCGGCACCTCCACGCCCCCGGCTTCTTCTTGCTGGCGCGCGGGTGGGTCAAAGCGCACCTCCAGGACCAGTAATGCGAATCGACGGAAGCGGAGCCATGAGGTCGTGATCACTGAGTGCCTGTGCCGGCCAGCCGGTACCGGAGGTACTTCACGACCTCGTCCCGACTCCCGAGGAGCGCACCATGCTGACTCTGGGCTCACTGCCCACTGACCGGCCGGAACTCGAACTGACATTCGTAGCAAGCGGTTCCCTGCGTGCCCAGACCGCGGAGATCACCGGCGTGGTGACGGTGACGCCGGAGCAGCTGCTGGAAGACGGTGTCCCGTCGGCTCTGCCTGACGGCTCGCTCGTCTTGATCACCGGAATTTCTCCCTTCCGCCTGCGTGGCCGTATCACCACGGTTCTCGATCTGTTGCTGCAGCGGATGAGCCGGGACGGCGGCGCAGGTCTGGCCGTCAGTGCAGCTCCCGGGGCGCGCCAGCCGTTCCCCCCGGTCATCGTGGACCGGGCCAGTGGGCTGGGCATCGCCCTGCTGATCACGTCTGCTCCCACCGAGTGCTGGGAAGGCGTGCATGAGGAGATCCAGCAGTCCCGCCTGAGGTTCGCTGAGCGTCGTGCCGCCCAACTCAGCTCCCTGGTACAGGAGTTGCCGGCCCAGCTGGCCGATTCCAGGGCCATGCAGCGCATCGCGGACTGGCTCGCCCGGGTCCTCGACTGCCAGGTTCTGGTCAGCGAACCGGAGCGGGTCCTCGCCGCCTCACCGGCCACGGCAGCAGAGCAGCTGGCTCAGGCCATCATCCGGCAGTCCGTCGACGGAGTTCTCCCCGAGACGCTCTCCGGACCCCACACCCAGCTCATCTCGCTCGCCCCGGCCTCGGCCGCGGACACCGTACTCGCGGTGGCCCGCAGAACCCCATTCGACGAGGCGGATCTGCGGTTGCTGCGTCATGCGGCGAAACTCCTGGGCCTCGTGGACCAGGCGCACCGCGAATACCGGGCAGCCTCCGGTGCCTCCCAAGCGGCGCGCAGCGCAGCGTTCGAGCTTCTTCTAGACGGCGAGGTTGAAAAGGCGCGGCGTGTCATGGCCAATTTGGCGCCCGGACTTCTGGAAACGGAAACCGCCCGCGTCTTCGTTGTGGAGACCCAGCCGTCACGCCGGGAGCTGACTGTCCGCCGCTGCAGGACATCTGTCGGCCAGCATGCCCTCGTCGTGCCTGCCCCGAGAGACGACCGGCGGATACTGATAGTGCAGCCGATCCGCCCCGACGAGGATTCCGGGGAGGATGTCTCCGCCGAACTCACCCGCCTGGTGGGCGCATTGGGGCCGCCGTCGTCTCTGGGGGGCAGCGGGGTCTACTCCATGGCCCTGCTCGCCGACGCACTTCACGAGGCCATCACCGCCCAGAGGTTTGCCGCCTTCCAGCCTGACTCCGTGGCCCTCTCCGTGCACGGCTCCGACCTCGTCAGTCTCCTGCCGCAGGCGGAAGCGCAACACTGGGCCCGCCGCCTGCTGCACCCGCTGATGCGCGACGAGACGCAGTGGGAGTCCATGCGCGAAACCCTTCCGGCCGCCCTCGCCTACCCATACACGGTGGCCGCCCGCCGGCTGCGCCTGCACCGCAACACGGTCATGCGCCGCGCCTCACGAGCCGCCGAACTCCTACGCATGGACTTCACGTCCATAAGCGACCGCGTAGCCGTCGCCCTGGCCATGGAACTGGTCACGCAACGAGAGGGTTCCGCCTCTCCGCGGCTGGCCGGTGCGGAACCGCCCTCCTTGGCGCGGCTGTTGGACACTCCCCAGGTGCACGCCTGGGCACAGACCTTGGTCAAACCGGTCCAGGCAGACCGGCGTGACCTCCAGTCCACGGCGCTCGCCTGGCTCACCTTCGACACGCACGTCGAGCCGGCAGCCCGCGCGCTCGGTCTCTCCGAGGTCACAGTGCGTTCCCATCTGCGGGCCGTGGAGAACCACATGCAGCGCGATCTCGCCACCCTCGCGGGCGTACGCGATCTGCAGTTCTCACTTCATGTCGTCACGGGCCAGCCTGATCTGCCCTCAGATCAGCAAGGACTGTCTGTCGTTGCCTGCTGAGCGCCTCAGCGTCACAGAACTCGGCGTGAGAGAGACCCCTCCTTTTTCTTCCTCATGTGGCCGGCCTTCGCAGCGCGTCGAGGGGCGGCACGTCTTCGACGGCCATGTCCGCACGCACCCGCACAAAGCGCACAGGGTGGCGCAGACGGCCGCGGGCGTCCCGGGAGACATCCACGCTGATCTCGACGACGGTCTCCGGAACGACCAGAGACACCTGTAGTTTCTCCCGTGATCCCCAGCCGGCGGAGAAAGACCACCCGGCCCACGGGTGATCCGCTACCGGGCGCAAGAGACCCCCCATGATCTGAGCCTGAACTCCCGGCAAGGCGCTCGTGCGTCCCGCATACTGCAGTCGTCCGTCGAAGTCGTGCCGGCCGAGCAGCAGTGTCCGGGGACGGTGGGGCGCCCCGGTGACCGCACCGACGATCATCTCCAGGGTGTCGCGCACCCGGAACTTCCGCCAGGAGCGTTCTCCTGGCCGATAGCTTTCGCCGCCGTCCTTGAACACGCAGCCTTCCACGCCGGCCACGGACCAGGCCAGCCACCCTCGGGCCACTTCGGCATCGTTTGTTGACGGGCACAACGTCCACGGCGCAGCCAGCCCCTCCCGCTGGAACAGGGTTTCGAGTGCCCGCCGTCTCTCGACGTATGAGCGTTCGCGCAGGCTCTGGCCCTCGACGTGGAGCAGGTCGAACACGACGTAGTGGGCCGGCTGGGCAGCCGCGGCCTGCTGAGCGACGGCGCCCCGGCGGTGCAACCGCTGCGTGAGCCGCCCGAACGCGAGCCTGTTCTCCTCCCACACGACCAATTCGCCGTCGAAGACGACGGAAAAGGGCAACCGCCGAAGGGCTGAGGTGATCTCCGGAAAGGCCGCGGATAGATCACTGCCCGTGCGCGAGCGCAGCACCGTAGGACCGGTAGCATCGTGTGCCGCGAACGCCCGGAAGCCATCCCATTTCGGTTCGGCAAACCAGTTCAAGGGAAGTGCAAACGTCTCGACGGGATTCGCCAGCATTGGCTCGGAGGGAAGGTCGATCACATCGGAGGGCTACCACAAACGCCTCGCGGGACGAAGGAAGACACGAGGAAAAACGGCTCGTCAGTATGGGGTTAGACCACCTTCCACGCCACCGCAAGAGACCACCGGGAAATGTCTCCTTATCGACCAACCTGCCGTTCGTGGCGTGGTGTTCAGGATGGGGCGGAAGTTTGCCAAGTGATAGACGAGCTACGCGTGGGGCCTGAAAGTGTGCAACCCCGACACCCCTGTCATGAGGAAGGTGCACTTCCGCGCCGGCATGTAGCCGACTGGTGCAATACCGACAGGTGTCAACGGCCAGTTTGTGCACCGGCGAAATGGCATCGCCACGCGCATATGCCTAGCGTTGCCGATGCAAGCCCGGCCAACCATGAGGCGAGTGAGGCTCAAGCCGAAACTGCCCACGGGGAAGCCGACAAAGCCCGCGGCGGTGAACCGCTGCACGCACCAGGAGGCGGGCGCTGAAAGGTGGTTGGAGCCACCGCATATGAAGGAGCGCACCGATGATCCACCCCCACCCCGAAGCGTCCAACTCTGACGAGTTCAAAGGTTTCGATGAAGCCCGGCGCATCATGTGGTGCCATGAAGCTCGTGCCCGCGTGTACGAACGGTTCGAGCAGACGAGCTTCATCGGTGACACGAACGTTGCAGCGGTCCACGTCGACAACACCACCAGGGCAGACCGTGTGTTCCTCGTGGCTTTCGACAAGGCCGGCCAGCAGGTCGGCGTCGACACGCTCTACATCGACGAGCCGAATCAACACCTCGGCATCGCGCCCGAGTTCGACCACGATTTCACCGGCATGGACGTCGTTCCGGACTCTCAGCTTGACCAGTCCATCTCTCGCGAGAACGGCTGGGTCGTCAACCTGAAGGTACTGCGCGAGTACGACCCCTTGGCCGATCGCCGGGCCACGCAGCGTGCGGTGTTCCTGGCGCATCTGCAGGACATGATGAAGAACGGTGATGTCCGCGGATTCCTGTTTGGCCGGGGTGAGTCCGACGACACCGATGCGGCGTGAGAGACCACGACCTCGTGCCTCAGACGACCCCCGCCGGCAGCCTGGCCGGCGGGGGTCGTCTGATCTCTGACGCTGTTACGAGTGCTGCGTTTCGCAACAGGGGAGGGGATCAGCACAGCTGATCCGGGTGTCGAACCCAGGCCGAGTGCTTTGCGGGGAGACATGCCGTGGACCGGCTAACGCCGGTCCCGGGTGACGCCTCGCGGTGAGCTCTACGAGGCCCACGCAGTTCGTCTCCGACACCGTCGACCAGAACCTTCCCCCCGACCTCGAGCAGCGACTGGGCGGCAGAGCCCAGGACCGAAGCATGACCGCCTCCGCCGATTCCGGGCTCCCGCTGGACGACGTCCTCGATCTGAGCGCAGCGCTCGATCTCGTCGATGCGAAGATCGAGCTGCTCAGCGAGTACAAGCTCAAATACCCGCAGGACTACACGCCGGATGGCATCCGGTCCATGAACGACGAGGTCGAGCAGCTGCACCAGCTGCGCACGCGCCTGATGGACCTGCGGGCCCGCCGGGAAGCAGAGTCCTCCGCCCTGAGAAGACGACGATGCCCTGACCGCCTCGTGGCGGTCAGGGCATCGAATCAGGCTCGGTACGCGGCAGTGCCGCCCTGCCGGGTCGTCACACCGGCGGGATGAGCAGCGAGGCCCCCGCGTAGATGAGATCCGGATTCTGGATCTTGTTCGTCTCGACCAGGATGCCGATCGGCATCCCCGTCGTCCCCGAGATCGCGGTGAGCGTATCGCCTGGCTTGATGGTGTACGGCTTCGCCTTCGGCGCGGGCTTCGCCTCGGCCGGTGCACCCGATCCGTTGGGCTTGTCCTCGTCGCCGCGACCCGGCGTCGGATCCTGACTCGCCCCGTTCTCGTCCTGCTTCCCCGTGCCGCCCTCGCTCGGCTGCTGGGCGCTGCCGCCTCCGGCGTTCTTCTCGCCGGGATTCACCGGTGCCTCGACCGGGGCGTGATTGCCCTGCAGTGCCTGGATGAAGCCGCCGTCGGACGTCGCGAGCTGCGTCAGGCCCCATCCGGCGAAGAGCGCCGCTCCGCCCACCATGACGCTGGCGGCGATGACGGGTCCGTTGCCGAAGCCCATCGGGCCGGCGTGACTCCCGGCAGCTGCTCTCGTCTGCGCCGACGGCTTCGACGTCGTCCCCACTGGCCTCTGAATCGTAGCCGTCATCCCTGTTCCGACTCCTCTGCGAATAGCACACACAATCATTCATGTCCGGCATTGGCATTCTACTCATAGTCGAACTGAAGTTGATAGAATAAGGGATTGGATGGCAGTCCGAATCCTGTCCGATAGCCCCCCAATGGACCCCTGAGTCACCGACCGCCAGACCGAACGAAGGAACCGCATCACCATGGCCAACTACTCCATCTCCGCCAGCCAGATCACCGAGGGCAAGAACGTCTTCATCCGCGGGAAGCTCGGCTTCGCCGTACTCGCCCGCCTCATCGAAGGCGCGGAGCTCGTTGCCAGCGACCAGCGCAAGACGAAGAACGGGATGAGCCCCGTCGGCAAGCCGCACACCACCGCGACGATCATTCACGCCGAGGTCCAGTTCGCCGATCCGAACAACCCCACCCTCGAAGAGCAGTTCGTCTCCGAGCGCCGCTACGACTCCCCGAAGCGGCCCGAAACCGGACCCAACTACTCCATCGACTCCAAGGGCAGCACCCTGCCGGTCATCGCGATCCCTTCTCCGAAGGGCGACGGCACCTACGACCAGGACGAGTCCGGTCAGGAGCTCGCGCAGGGCCTCGACGTCACGCTCGTGCTGCGCACCTACAAGCCGAAGAACTTCAACAACCGAGGCCTGGCCCTCGAGCAGGTGATCGTCCACGAGGCGCCGCGCTACTACAAGGCCGGCGGCATCGACCAGGCTGAGCTGGCTGCGCGTGGCATCGTGCTCAACGGCACGCCGCGTCCCGTTCAGGCCACTCCTGCCAGCGCTGCCCCTGCCGCCGCCGTCCCGGTGGCGACGGAGGTCGAGGACGGCCTGTCCTTCCCGGCCCCCCAGCCGGCGTCCGCACCTGTGGCCGTGGCCGCGCAGGCTCCCGTTCAGGCTCAGGCCCCGGCGACCGCCGTGGCTGCGCCCGTCGCTGCGGCTCCTGCTCCGGCCGCGGCTCCTGCCCAGCAGGAGACCCTGGAGCAGAAGCTCGCGCGCCTTGAGGCCGAGAACGCCTCCCTCAAGGACGCCGGTTCGGCCGTGGGCTCGCCCGTGGCCACCGACCCCTGGAACGGCTCCGGCCTGGCCCAGCAGGCGGGGATCACCTACCAGGGCTGATCCACGCTGACCCTCGATGAGACCCCCGTACTCGCATCCGTGCGGTACGGGGGTCCTGTCTTTCTCTTCCCCTCCTGACGCCTCCGACCGAAAGCGTGCGTCCCACGATGACTCCAGCCGACCCCCATGCCTGGTTCCCGCAGTTCTACGGCAACCCCGCGATCCGCACTCTCGCCAGTGCCTGTCGGTGGACCATCTCCGGACAGATCGGGGAAGAGACCCCCGACAATCCCACCAAGCCGCCGAAGCGCAAGGCCCCGATCGACGTACGGCACCTGCTCGCCGGCTGCACGTCCAGCTGCAAGCACGCCAGCCCACTACGCGGAGCCTTCGCCCTGGACGAGACCTGCCTGCTCACCCTCGACGAACTCACCGCGGCGATACCGAACGCCGCGAACACCGCCTTCTACCTCCAGGCCCAGACTGACGGGCTGCTCGTCCTCGACATCGAGGCCGACTGCCCGCCAGGAGTGGCCACAGACCTGCTGCGGCTGCCGGGCATCCTCTACTCGGAGCTGTCGATGTCCGGCCAGGGCTTCCATCTCGTCATGCCGCTGCCGAAGAACTTCCACGACTTCCCTGTAGCCGCCGGCAAGCGCGTCCTGCGTGAGGAACACGGCTGGTACGAGCTGCTCCTGGACCACTGGTCGACCTTCACCCGCCAGCCGGTGCCCGATCGCATCGTCGCTCACGTCAACACAGCAACTAATGTGCCGGCCTTCGCCTCCATCGAGGACCTCTACGCGCAGCTGGCCGTGAACGCCAGCGAGAGCTCCGGTGCTTCAGCATCAGCTGTCGACACCACCGAGGACATGCCCGACATCCCGTACTCGCAGGCGATCGTCGAGCAGGCCCTGGCCAGTGCACGCCATCAGCTCCGGGATCCCGGCGACTTCAACCACGACATGTCCCGCTGGGAATTCTCGGTTCTCGCCTCGCTCTACGGCTGGATGCGGACGCAACTGCGCGCCTACAGCGCCCTCGGCGTCGAGTACTCGACGGGCGACACCGCGTGGTTGCTCTACAAGGCGGCGGTCGATGTCATCCCTGCGCGCCCCAAGCACCGCGAGCGGCGCAACGGCCGGCCCTTCCTCCTCGACCGGGCGGCTGCGCTCGTGGCCGACCGCGAGGCCCGTTCCTCGTCGACCAACTGACGCTCTGTGCCTGTTCCTGCTGCTGCTTCTGCTCCTGGTTCATCTGCTGCCTCCGGCAACGGGGGTGGGGTGGGTGACGGGTGCTGCGGCGGGGCCGGGCACAGGTGGAGGACAGTGCTGGATCGCGCGGAGCGCGATCGGGTGGCGATGTGCAGCGGGGCTCCATCGCCACCAATGGCGGGAGTGCAGGTCTCCGCCAGGCTCCGACGGCGCGGCCCGCGCCACAGGACCCTTCACGGCCTATGCAGCCTCGGCGACGCCGAGAGCAGCAGCGCCGTCCTCCGACATCTCTTGGCTTTCTCTCTCTTCCTCGCCCCCGCACAGAAAAGACGTCGACATGAAGTTCAACGACACCCTGACGACCCTCATCAAGCAGTCCCTTGAGGTCGGCGCGACGCCCGCTCTCATGGGCGAACCCGGCATCGGCAAGTCCAGCTTCGTCGAGGACCTGGCCTACTCCATGGGCACGCAGGCATTCACGCTGCCGTGCAACCAGCTCGCCGACAAAGCAGACCTCACCGGTGCGCGCCTGGTGCCGTACACCAAGGACGACGGCACGCAGAGCTACAAGCAGGTCTTTTACCCGCACCAGGTGATCCAGGAGTGCATCGACTACGCCGAGAAGAACCCGCGCGAGTGGCCGATCCTCTTCCTCGACGAGATCAACCGCACCACCTCCGACGTCACCTCCGGCGCGCTGACCCTGGTCACGCTGCGCCGCATGGGGTACGTCGACCTGCCCAAGAACGTCCGCATCGTCGTGGCCGGCAACGACAGGGGCAACGTCACCTCGCTCGACGAGGCAAGCCTGTCCCGCTTCGCGATCTTTCACGTCGAGCCCGACGCCGCCACCCTCATGTCCGTCCTCGGCGACAACATGAACCCCTGGGTGAAGACGGTGCTCACGCAAGCCCCCGGGCTCGTCTTCCAGAAGTCGACGCCCGAGGCCATCGTCGCCGACGGCCAGGACGACGACGACAACGGCAACGTCACGATGGCCGATCTGTTCGACGGCGGCGAGGAGATGAACCAGCTCACCACGCCGCGCACCATCGACAACCTGTCGAAGTGGCTCAACGCGGCCGACCCGCAGCAGCTGGCGCAGTATCTGGCCACCCCGATCCAGATCGGCGACCGCGAGACCTCGCTGCTGAACGAGGCCATCGAGGCCTACGTCGGGGACACCATGTTCACCACGCAGCTCGTGGCCACCATCGCCCAGGACCTGGCGAGCAACGTCGGCGGCGTGCAGCAGAACCGGGTGAACGTCCCGAAGCCGAACTGCTACCAGAGCTTGAAGGCCGCAGCGACCATGACCGACATGGCCGCGGTCATCGCGACGCTGACCGACAACGAGAAGTCCGGGTCGCTGCTGTACGCGCTCAAGGAGAGCAAGGACAACGCGCGCCTCATCGAGCAGCTGGCCCAGGCCATCACCCAGATCGAGCCGGAGCACACCCGCACGCTCATCGAGATGGTGACCAGCCAGCAGATCGACCGCCAGAACCTCGAGGCCTTCATGGAGATCGACGCTCCGATCGTCAACCAGGCCAAGCCGGTCCTCTCGGCCTTCCTCTGATCGCTCGCTCACCGGTGGTGGGGACTACTGCGGTGCAGTCCTTGCTGCAACTCCCCACCACCGGCGGCGTTCTGCCGCTGCCTTGTCCTCAGAAGGAGACCACGACCCATGACGATCACCGTCACGAACCAGAAGCCGGCCGTACTCGACGCACTGCACACCATCTCGTGCACCGGTGATTACGACCCGATGCCGGCGATCCAGCAGACCCTCATCGACCCGCTGCTGGAGCCGTTGAACCCCAACGCCCCGGCGAGCATCACCGACGCCCAGGGCGCTGATCTGACGGGGAACATCCCGGATCTGGTCCTGAGCTGCCTCGGCGACACGCTGAACGTGGCCAGCGAGCAGACCGTCAAGGAGCTGCTCGGGCAGACCCTGATCAACTTCGACCAGGGCACACCGCTGCCGGTCGCCGAGCTCTTCGCCGTCCAGGCCGGACAGCAGAACAAGATGCCCGCGCCCTCCCCGCGGGTGCTCTACACCGCGCAGGCTGATGTCCTCCCGGCCGCGAAGGCTCTGCTGGCGGGGACCGGCGACGAGAGCGCCTTCTTCGCCTCGATCGCCTACACCTTCCACCCCGACACCCTCGGGTTCTGGTTCCAGTCCTCCGCGGCCTTCGACGACTTCAAGATCTGGCTGTCCCAGCAGACACAGACGATGGCCAGTGCGTTGCCGCTGGCCACCACCAAGCTGCTCAACGACTTCACGGCCCTGTCCCTGAAGGGGCTCACCGAGTCGCTGCTGGTGCGCAAGGACGACTCTGACGCCAACGATGAGCACTCCTTCGCCCGCGTGCTCGTGCACATGCTCATGAACTACATCGAGCAGCAGCGGGTCCAGGCCAGCCAGCAGAACACCGCCCTGGACACAGGCGTCCTGCCGTTCACGATCGGGGAGTTGTTCTGCCCGCGCTCCCTCGTCCTGGTCAACGTCGAGGCCCATGCCCGGGCCACCGCGGCGAAGATCACGGGGGAGTGGAACCTCATCAACCAGTCGCTGGCCTCGCCGGTGAAGGTCGTCTCGAACACGTCGCTGTCCAAGCTCACGTCGCTGCCACGGGCCGCCGCCCGGGCCGCCGCCCTGGGAGCCACGCAGCAACCGGGCCAGCCTGGCAGCCGTAGCGCCCAGGTGGCGTTCCGCAAGCAGCCGCCGAGCAAGCTCGACCTGCTCAAGGACATCACCCGGGTGCTGCGCCGGATGGGCAAGGTCAACAAGTCACAGAACATCTTCCGCACAACGAAGGCGACCTTCCTCAAGGCCAACCGCCGGGACCCGGACGACTGCAACAAGCCCGGCCGGATCACCTCGGTGCAGTACATGCCCGACCTGCACATCTACATCGACACCTCCGGTTCGATCTCCGAGGAGAACTACCAGGAGGCGGTCATGATGCTCATCCGGATCGCCAAGAAGCTCAACATCAACCTGTACTTCAACTCGTTCAGCCACTTCCTGTCCCAGGAGGTGATGCTGCGCACGGAGAACAAGTCGACGACTCAGATCTGGAAGGAGTTCCGCAGGATCCCGAAGGTGTCGGGCGGAACGGAGTACACCCAGATCTGGCGGTACATCAACGCCAGCCGCGTGCGCCAGCGCAGGCTCTCGCTCGTGGTCACCGACTTCGACTGGCTGCCGCCGTCCACGCGCCAGGACCACCCGAAGAACCTGTACTACGCACCGTGCTCCGCCATGGACTGGTCGTTCATGGTTGACCTGGCAAAACGCTACGCCGACTCGATGCAGCACATCGATCCGAGCATCCGGCAGAAGCTCCTCGGCATGGTCGTCTGACCCTGCTGCCTCAAGAACCGCCAAGAGCGGTGCCGTGCAACCAACTCCCCTGGCTGGCACCGCTCTTGGCGACCCCTGACTTTCCCTCTCACTCATCCATATCCCTGCTCGGGACACCGTGGCGCATCCACCCAGCGCGCCACCACGCCGAGCGACCCGCACCGAAGGAGGACCCGGTGGGTCTCAGCAACTTCACACCCGGCGGCTCCGACGACGACAAGGGCAACGGCGGTGGCGGCAGCTTCCCTCCGCAGTTCCCGTCCGCGGCCTTGCCGTCCAGCGGTGGCAGCGCCGATGACGTCAAGGAGCTCCTCGTCGACTACAACGAGAAGTTCAAGAACGCCGATCCGACCATGTTCCGTGACACGCTCATCGGGCAGGTCCTCTCGGTCATCATCAGCAAGACCAAGCCCAACGCTCTGCTGGTCGGTTCCGCCGGCGTCGGCAAGACGAAGATCGTCGAGGACATTGCACGGCGCATCGCGCTCGGCGACGCCCTCATTCCCGACCAGCTCAAGGACTACACGATCTACGAGCTGCCCATCACCAACATCATCGCCGGGACCGGCATAGTCGGCTCGCTGGAGGAGAAGGTCAAGGCGATCGTCGAGTTCGCCTCGGACCCCAAGAACAAGGCCATCCTGTTCATGGACGAGATCCACCAGATCACCGGAGGGTCCGGCAGCCATGGCGACGCCGTCGGCCGCAAGATCTCGCAGATCCTCAAGCCGGCCCTGGCCCGCGGCGACATGTCCGTCATCGGTGCGACCACCAGCACGGAGTCTCGTGCCTTCGATGAGGACCCGGCCTTCGCTCGTCGCTTCACCCGGCTCATCGTCGACGAGCTGAGCGTGGAACAGACGCTGGCCGTGATGACCACGGTCCGGCCCGGCCTGATGGCGCACTACCGTCACCAGATCGGGGTCTCCGACGACGTCCTGGCCTCGGTGCTGCAGATAGCCGAAGCGAACTCCCGGGCTGGCCAGCACCGTCCGGACAACGCCATCACGCTGCTCGACCGGGCGATGGCTGACCGGGTCCTGGAGCAGAAGAAGCTCATCGTCCAGGCCGAGGTCGCCGGCGACACGGCGCTCGCGCAGACCTTGCGGTCCATTCCGCAGGTGCCGCTGACGAGCACCCGTGTGCTCGATGTGGCCAAGCGCCTGATGACCGGAAACGCCCAGCGCAAGGACCTCGACGTTGCCGCGCTGAGCGCCACGCTCACCAGCCGCCTGCAGGGCCAGGACGACGTGCTCGCCAAGCTCACGGACCGTCTGGCCCGCGAAGAGCTCGACCTGTTCCCGACGAAGACGCCCACGACGTGGCTGTTCGCCGGGGCCTCGGGTGTGGGTAAGACCGAGGCGGTCAAGATCATCGCTGAGGAGACGACCGGCACCGAGCCGATCATCCTCAACCTGACCGAATTCCACAGCGAGTGGTCGACGTCGAAGATCATCGGCGCACCTCCCGGCTATGTCGGATCGGACTCCAACCAGGAGCTCCCGTTCGACACGCTGGAGTCCAACCCCCACCGGGTGATCCTGCTCGACGAGTTCGAGAAGGCCGACAAGGCCGTGCAGCGCCTGTTCCTCTCGGCATTCGATGAAGGCTACATCCGCAATGCCCATGGCAAGATCCTGGACTTCTCCAAGGCCCTGGTCATCTGCACGACCAACGCCGCCCGTGATTCGCTCGACGGCAAGATGATCGGCTTCGGCAACAACCCGAAGACCATCTCGAACCAGAGCCTCAACAAGGCACTGGAGCAGTTCTTCGACGCCGAGCTGCTGGGCCGGTTCTCACTGGTCGTGGGGTTCAACCCCATCGACCGGCAGACCTACCGACAGATCATGGCCGCCGACTACGAGCGGCAGCGTGAACGGATCGTTGAGGCCAAGCCGCGGCTGGCCCAGGCGCTTCCCGCGTCGATGCCCGACGACGAGCTGCGCGCCATCGAAGAGACCACCTACGTGGACTCCCAGGGTGCGCGGCCGGCGCGCAAGGCAGTTCGCACCTGGATCGAGGACTACCTGCTCGCTGCCCAGACCGGCGGCACAGCCTCGGCATCCCCCTCGGATGACTGAGCAGCCGTCCACATCGCACCGAGCGCTCCTGTTCCGGATGTTCCGGAACAGGAGCGCTCGGCGTCAAGTCCGTCGACGACATCACAGCGGCGCTGGCCCGGCCCTGACCAGCATCGCGGGGGCGAACACGCTCCCGCGTCGGGCGGCCGGGCCTGGACCAGACAGCGGCCGCCGCCGGCCCGGCTCCGAGGCGCCGGGCCGGTGCCACCCCACCGAACAGGAAGTGACATGACCGAGGAGATCCGGAGCACCGCAGGGTGCCCGATCGGGGCACGCGGTCTGAAGACTCGCAGCCAACTGCTGCTCTGTCTCAAGGAGTTGCTGGCCGAGCACGGCTATCACGCGACGAGAGTGATCGATGTCGCCCGTCGCGCGCGTACCTCGCCCGCGACCTTCTATCAGTACTTCGCAGACGTCGACGCGGCCGCCCTGGAGCTGGCCCGGCCCGTGGCGCAGGAGGGAAGCGACGGACTGATCTACGCGGAGATCGGCAGTTGGTGGGGCGGCGGGCGTCACGCGGCCGGGAGCACGGTGGACGCCTTCTTCGCGTTCTGGCGGGAGCACGAGGTGGTCCTGCGGGTGGTCGACCTGCGGGCGGCCGAGGACGACAGCCGGTTCGCCGAGATCCGCCGCCGCATACTCTCCGGTCTCCTGGGGCACCTGGAGTACGCGATCACCGCTCGTCCGTCATCACCCGGCGCGACGGACGACTCCTTCGCCGCGGCCGAGGCGCTGACGGTGCTGCTTGCCGCGGCCGCCGGGCACCAAAACCCCGAGACAGCGGACTCACAGGTGGTTCGCCAGATGCTGGTCGAACTCATCGCCCGGGCCGTGTCCGGCGGAACCGTCGCCGTCCAGCTGCCGACTGCGTGACCCGTCAGGGACGCGAGTCGAGCACGCGATGTCCGACCGGCGACGCGCTCGCGGTAGTGACGTGGTGCGCTAACCCCGGCCCAACGGGCCGGGTACCCGCCACAACCCTCTCGGGAGTACCGCGTTGGCCGTGACCGCCAATGTGATCGACACGCTGATCGGGCGGCCACGGGCCAGCGACGGCTCGGGCCAGCCCGCACCTGGCCGGACCGCCCTTCCCCACCAGACGACTTCGGCGCCCCGCCTCCCGGCCGGGCACCACTGATTCCACTGCCCATGGGCCGTGCAAAGGACGTCCGTCATGCCACTGTCGCTCTCTCAGCTCGAGAGGCACCTGCTGGGCGCCGCCGAGGTGCTGCGCGGCCCGCTGAGCCCGCACCAATATCAGGACTATCTGCTGCCGTTCGTCTTCCTGAAGCACGCCAGCGACGTACCTCGCCCCCACGCCCTCATTGCTCAGAAAGGGGGACAGCCATGTCCACCATGCTCCCCAAACCTCTGCTCCAAGAGCACCGAAAGCGAGCCATGGAGCTCTCCGCCGCGGCCCGAACGAACCTCACCGCCCATGTCCGGAGCACCGATGAACTCCGCGAACTGGGCCTCATGCTTGGCCTGATCGAGGTCGATCCCGCAGGATCCCTCGTCACGGCCTGTCCCTGGGATCTCGATGCCGACGATGCTGCCGTCGATGGAACCGACCGGCGCCGCTCGGAGTCGACCTCGACGTGAGGTGAGTTGCCGCTGATGAACGACCGCGCGCCTGGGTAGCGCGCGGTGTCCGGGGCGTGGCTTCGCCACCTACCCCGGACTCAGGGGCCTAACGGCCCCTGACGGGTGGGTTGAGAGGAACACGGGCGGGGCTCGTCGGCTGACGAGAGCCCCGCCCGTGTTCGTACCTGCGCCCCCATGGTCCAGCCCTGTCGCTGTGCTCTTCGCTCACCTTCGAGCATTCGACTTGCTGTTAATATCTTGTCGGAATTGCTATGCGGCGTGATTCATGCCTTCTATCAATCCGCCTCTCAATCCACTCAAGAAAGGCAGCGACATGCCTGTCCTGCTTGATGACCTCGACCTCTCGGCCAATGCCGTTGCTCAGAAGGCCGTCGACCCGAAGTTCTTCTCCTCGAAGCTCACCGGCAACGGCAAGAAGATCGGCCTGCTCAACGAGTCCTTGCTGCCGATCAACACTGCCACCAACACCGCCTACGCCATGGCCACTGATATCGAGGTCAAGCAGAGCTCGACGCAGCATGACATCACCACGACGTCGATCCCGCTCGCGCCGATCACGCGCCGCGCTCTGAACGCCGGCGGGTCCTTCACCTTGCCGAGCCCGCACGCCGACGACCGCTTCGCTGTCGACACCGCGTCCAGCCGATTCGACGACTGGGACGTCGCCTTCGACATGACCCCGCAGGCGCTCGTGTTCTACGAGGACAAGTCCGGCGGCAAGTCCACGCGCGACCTCGTCATCCAGTACCGGATGGAGCTGTACTTCTTCAAGAATGGGCTGCCCGACCCGGAGTACGCGACCGCTGTCTCGCGCTCGGCCGGCTACGGCAACCACGACGCCGCCGTCTTCCTGCAGTGGGACACCAGCCCGCTGGAGAACGCCCGTGACTACGTCCAGGACGTGCTCACATCCGCCGGCCTGACGGCCTCCAACCTCGGCGATGAGTTTGACGAGTGGATGCGCCAGTACTCGATCTACGAGCGCATCACGCGCCTGGCCCAGATCTGGGACTCCGAGGTGATTGCCGACGAGGTCTGCCGCTACATCCAGGACATGCCCGCGGGCCCGACGGAGCAGCAGCTGAATATGCTCGCCGTCCAGCTGCGCTACCTGGAGAACTACAACGTCCCGCTGGAGGCCTACCGCCAGATCCACAAGCAGCTGGATGCGACCTTCTCCGACCGGATCGCCACGAAGCTGTCGAAGCAGAACCTCAGCCTGCTGATGAACCGCACGCTCGACCACCTGGAGCAGATGAAGCCTCAGCTGATCGTGCCTGCGCAGCCGGCCACGCCTCCGAATCTGCCGCCCCACCTGTCCAAGCAGCAGCTCGACGCGCTCACCACGCACGAGCCGCTGGTGATGACGCAGGCGGGAGCCGGCACCGGCAAGTCGACCGTGATCCTCGAACGGATTAAGTACCTCGAAGCCTGCGGCGTCCCCGCCTCGGACATCACGGTGCTCTCGTTCACCAACGCCGCAGCCGACAACATCACGGAGAAGAACCCGGACGTCGGCTCGATGACGATCGCCAAGATGATCATCGACATCTACTCGATGAACCACCCGAGGCACAAGGTCTCGGCCATCGACACCATCATCAACTCGATCGACATCTTCTACCCGAACAGCCAGTTCGCGGCGACGTTCCGCCACCGCCTGCTGGAGGTCGACCAGAACAGGACCGGTGCCTTCACGGCCCTGAACACCTTCGTCGAGAGCCACTTCGACGAGGTGATCGCCCTGCTCGACCGCATCGAGCAGACGTCGCTGGAGCTGCAGATCATCATCTGCTACCAGAAGATCGACGACATGGCCGAGCCGGCCCACGTGCAGTCGAAGTACCTCATCATCGACGAGGTGCAGGACAACAGCGTGTTTGAGTTCATCTACGTGCTGAAGTACATCACCAAGCACGCTCAGTCCCTGTTCATCGTCGGCGATGCCTCGCAGACGCTGTACGAGTTCCGCTCAGCGAACCCGCGCGCGCTCAACACGCTGGAGGGCTCGGGGGTCTTCGCGACTTTCAAGCTCACGACGAACTACCGGAGCAACCAGGAGATCCTGGACTTCGCGAACGTCGTGCTCGGCGGCCTGGAGACCAACCAGTTCGCCAACATCCAGCTGCAGGCGAACTCGCTCGCCATGCCTACGGCCGACTCGTTCCAGGAGAAGGTCACCCTGGAGTACCGCGAGGTGGCCAGACTCACCGGGTTCGTCACCCAGGACCTGCAGGCGATCGTGCGTAACACGGTCATCCCCGACTACGTGGACAAGTGCCTGGACCGGGGCGAGCAGGTGGCTTTCCTGGCCTACTCGCGCCGCGAGGTGTCCTTGATCCAGGATGTGCTCGAAAAGCGCTACCCGGACCGCCACGTCGCCTCTCTGGTCAGCGATCGGGTCTACGCCACGGACATCTTCTCGAAGTACATCAAGTTCTTCTGGAACGACGTCCTGCAGGCACCGCCGGCCAACGCCGCGTTCGTGGTCTCCCAGGGGATCAAGGACAACATGGGCAAGCTGACAAAGAACGCTGCCAACGCCAACGTTGAGAAGGCGATCCTGCGCACGATCTCCGAGTGGTGGATCGAGAACAGCGCGACCATCAACGGCTGGGTCACGCTCTGCCACCAGGGCACGCTCACGCACGTGGCGTTCTTCGATCGGCTGCGCGACAACCTGCTCTCCTTCGAGATTCGGCGGAACCAGCAGAAGCTGAACATCAACAAGCAGAAGAACCAGGAGCGCAAGCGGAAGAACCTCGAGTCCAAGGCCGACCTGGTCGTTTCGACGATCCACGGTGCCAAGGGTCTCGAATTCGACAACGTTGTCGTCCTCTACAGGGAGGACACGAAGATGACCCAGGACGTCAAGCGGATGTTCTACGTCGCCTTTACCCGTGCCATGAAGAGCCAGTACGTACTCGGCTACGGCACCGTGAAGAACCCGCCGATCCAGAGCAGTTACGAGCAGATCGTGACGGCTCTGACCGAGCGCGACAAGAGGAACGCCGCTCGCGCCCTCGGCATCGATCCGGACCTCTTGGACGACAACGACAGCGCTGCTCCCGGCAACACCGAAGATCGCTCTGCGGTCACTGCGGCCGTCTGACCAACCGCCGCCACCCCATGCCGCAGGGGCGGGTGTTCTCGACGAGCGAGACACCCGCCCCTGCGGTCTTCCGCATTGCACAAACCTACCTCGTCCAATGGGCCATCCAGGGCGAGGTCCTCTTCGCCATCAACGCCCTGGCAGAACGCCAGGCGCAGCAAGCCGCACCCGCCATGTCCCCCTCCCGCACAGCGACCTAGCTAGGCGGAACGGCGGTGTTTGAGCAGCGCCGGGCCTTGCCTCCCGCCTCCACCACGCTTTCCCGCCGAAGAACAGGAATCCACCCATGGACTTTCCCGGCCTGGAACTGAAGATCCGCATGACGCTCGTGGCCGGCCCGGACGCGCGTGTCTTCGTCCCCGTGCGGCTGTACTACACGGACTCCGACCCGTACGCGGTGCAGTTCTCCTTTGACGTCACGCCTGACGAGGTGGTCCGGTGGACGTTCGCCCGGGAACTGCTCGACCAGGGCCTCATCACACCCGCTGGCATCGGGGACGTGAAGATCACTCCGATCGGTCCTCACCGAAACCGCTGCTTCAGCATCGAACTGGAATCCCCCGGCGGATACGCCTGCCTTGAAGGGCCGGCAGCTTCCGTGAAGGCATGGCTCGCCAAGACCTTCGAGGTCGTCCCCGCAGGCCGGGAGTCTGAAACCGTCGATATCGACAGCTTCCTCGACGAGCTTTTGACCCACTGAGCCAAGCACCGCCCCGCACGCCCGCAACGGGCCCAGCGCAAGAAGACCCGCGCCGCCATGTCCCACGAGCGGCGCGCAGCGGCCTCCGCAAAAGCGGCGGCCTCGGCGACCGCGCCGCCGTCTACCTCGTGATCGACCGCTCCTACTTCATGAAGAACTACTTCACCGACGGCACCGTCCAGCGGCTGAGCGACCAGATCCTCAGCCTGTCGGCACACCTCGACGACGACGGCAAGGTCCCGGTCGGCGCGGCTTCTTCTCCGGCGGAATACACACCCTCACGCGAGGCGGCTTGTTCCGCCGCTCCCAGAGTTTCGTCGTCGTCGCACTCGGCGCTCACCAGGGTCGCATCGCGGAGCTGCACAACTCCCTGGGGCACCTCCCTATTGCCCTCGGACAACAGGGGGCTTCCGATCCGCTGGTCCGCCGCCATCTCCATCCACTCAACTCCCGCGAAAGCGAGAAGTCTTCATGCCCGCATCCACGATCGTCGCCTCCGGCGGGGAGTTCCGCCTCTACGGGGACTCCGTGCAGACCTTCGCTGACCTGCCCGTGGCCACCTACACGATCGCCTTCTCTCAGACGACCGGCTACAGCCTGCGCCAGACGGAGCCGCTGGCATGCGCCGGAGAGACCGTCTATGGCAGCCACGCCTCCCGTGTACGGAGGATCGTCACCGGCTACTCCGCCATGGACCGCTCGCTCGGCGTCATCCTCTCCGGCGACAAGGGCATGGGTAAGAGCCTCATGCTCCGCCTGCTCGCCGAGCGGATGCGCGAGGAGCACCACCTGCCCACCGTGCTCGTACACCACGACACACCGGGGCTGGCAGCCTTCCTCGACGAGCTGGGCGAAGTCGTCGTCGTCTTCGACGAGTTCGAGAAGATCTTCTCCAACGAGGACGACGAGTCGCAGAACCAGTTCCTGAGTCTGTTCGACGGGCTGAGCACGACGAAGCGCCTCTACGTCCTGTCGGTCAACGAGCTGCACCGCGTCAACGACTACATGCTCAACCGCCCCGGCCGCTTCCACTACCACATGCGCTTCGCCTACCCCGAGCCCGAGACGGTGGCCACCTACCTGCGCGACCAGGTGCCCGGAGTAGCCGAGAAGCAAGTGGCCGAGATCGTCGACTTCTCCCGGAAGTACGACATCAACTTCGACCACCTGCGGGCGATCGCCTTCGAGCTGCGTCTGGGAGAGTCGTTCGCCGAGGTGATCGGTGACCTGAATATCAAGCGCAGCGAGCACACCGGCTCGCGGATCGAGGCCCACATCACCTGGAAGAACGGCGACACCGACGTCTTCGACGGTCGTGTCGATCTGTTCAACAGCGACAGCCTGCAGACCATCAACGACTGGGACACCGGCATCGGGCTGCAGTTCCGCATGCGCGACGCCGTCCCGTCCGAGGACGGCTACCAGCTCCCGGATGGTGCCTTCACGCTCACCGACCTCCGTGACGAGGACGACAGGTCGCCCGACGACGAGAAGGACCTGCGTGCCGCCGCGGTGATCCTGCGCCGTCCCCCGAAGTACTCCATCGACTTCTGAGGACGCCCCCATCTGAACCGCCGAGGCGCCACTCCAGTCTCCTCGGCGGTTCGCTGTCCGGCTCACGCGTTCCTGTACAGAAAGCAGCCTTCGACCATGCCCGAGTACCGCATCGTCTCCGAGCCCCGCCCCGGCGCAGAGCATCGTGAGCCCCGAAGGGCCAACCTTTACCTCGGCAAGGTCAGTCTCGTCACGGCCATCGACTCCGAGGATCTGTTCCGGGTGACCAGGCGTGAGCTGATCTCCTTCGGCAACGACCTGCACTGAGCGCTATGCAGCCAGATCCGACTGTGCTGCTCGCCTGCCTGGCCGTCGCTGCGCTCGGTGTCCTGTGTCTCGCCATCGGCGTTGGCCGTAAGCGGCGTTGGCGTGATCCCACCCGGCTCTTCAGCTGGCCCCAGAAGCAGCAGCTCATCCGCCAGGCCAACGGCCGGTGCGAGCACAAGCCGCCCCTCTGGTTCCGGTGCCCGGCACCGGGAACTGAGGCCGATCACATACACCCCTGGAGCCGCGGCGGGGCGACTGAACTGTGGAACGGCCAGATGCTCTGCCGCCGGCACAACCGGCGGAAGTCCAACCGTGTGCCGAGCCCCTCTACCGCTGGCGTCTCGCGCGCCGGCGCAAGAGATACGCGGACGACTCCTGGAGCCGTCGCGACTCGTTCGGCCGTTACGAGCGCGAGGAGTACGAGGTCGGAATGCGCAGGGCCTCGGAACTGATCGACCCCGCCGAGGACGGCGGCCCGAATCCGTCACAGCTCCAGTGCTCGCAGCACAACGGCTTCGGCCCCTGCCCCGGCGCCCCCTACTGCACTCCGAAGGATTCCTGATGACCGACCCTGACCTCCGTGCGGCAGCCGCCTATGACCTGAAGATGCCGCGCCTGGAGGATACCCGGGTGATCTCCGCCCCAGGGGCCGCAGGAGACAGCGACGGCTATCCGGCCGCGCCGGAGCTGGAGGCACTGATCGGCGAAGGAATCCGCCCCGTGACGGTGTGGACCGCTGTCGCCCTGACCGCCCTGGGCGTCTGCGACCTCACACACCTGCCCAGCTGGCGCGACCGCGCGCAGTGGTTGCTGCGTAACCCCGACGCCCTGCGCCAGGCCGTGGCCGACCTGAACTCGCAGGGCCACACTCATCTGGTTGTCTTCGACAGCTTGGACCGTCTCCACCCCGATCAGCGCATTACGGACCGCCTCGCCTCCGGAGTCCTCCAGCTCGCTGCCGACCTGGCCCGCCTCGGGCCGCGCGTGAGGGCGAAGGTCTTCCTACGCCCCGACACCCTCGACGCGGCCCTGTGGGCGCTCAGGTCCGAGGCCCGACGTGCTCTGCGTACGACCGACTTGAACTGGAGCACGCCGGACCACTGGGGCCAGGTGACCGGAACGCACCTCTACGGGCTGTTCTTCCAGCTCCTGGCGAACCACCCCAGTGAAGGTGCCGCCGCCTTCCGTTCTCTGACCCCGGGCTGGAGGCTCACCCCCGACGGTCGCTTCAGCGCGCCCGAGCAACTGACCTCCGATCCCGCCGCGCAAGATCGCCTCTTCACCGTGATCGCGGACCCGTACATGGGCGCGACCGCCCGCAAGGGCTCCACGTACCGGTTCATGCTCACGTATCTCCAGGACGGTGTCGGCGGACTCAGCCCGCGCCCGTTCCTCATCGCACTGAGGCAGGCCGTGCGCCACGCCCTGGACGATCACCCCGACCACCCGCGCGCCCTTCACCACCGGGACATCCGCCGGGGCGTGCCGGAGGGAGCGCGTGCCCGCGCCGCAGAAGTCGAGCAGGCCATGCCATGGGTGCGGGCGGCACTCGCTCCGCTGGCCGGGCAGCAGCTGCCGATCGAATCCGACCAGGTCATCGCCCAGTGGGACCACGCGTGCCTGCCAGACCGTCTTCGCCGTCTCGGCTCCCGCACGGCGGACCCGTACCCCGGCGGCATGCGGCACCTAGCCCGCTACCACGACCTCCTCGAAGAGCTCACTGCTGCTGGCGTCGTGCACCCCAGTACCGATGGGTCCTGGGACATGCCCGATCCGTTCCGCATCGCGTACGGCCTGGGACGCCGAGGGAGCGTGAAGCCGGCCTCGGCCCCCGTCTAGCCCGGCTGAGGCGCGCCCGGACTCCGGCCACGCACCGGCACGCGCACCAGCTATCGCGCCGCTGCCCCGCCGCCGGATACCGACTAGCAGGGGTGCGCCTCCCGTCGGCTGCGCCAGGTGATCGCACAGCGTGAGCGCAGGCGCTGGTTGGCTCGGTTCCTGAAGCCGAAGGCGTTGCGTGCTTCGAACCGCGCATCACCCGCGCCCTCAAGGCCCTCGCCGAGGCGGCCCTTCCAGCCCGTGACGCTCGGCACCTTGCGGGCTGGAAGGGCCGCCGACGTTCGAGCGGTAGCCGCGTACGGCTGACGACCCGTGAGCGACCCCCGACTACGTCCCCGGCTCCCGGCCTCCGGCGGCCCCACCGCCCGCAGAGCACCACTTCGGCTAGCCGGGCACCGTACCCGTGGGCCGAGTGCAGGTGCACGCACGAGCCTCCGTGTGTGGCGGGCTGGATCGACACCGTCGAGCAGGAGCCCGAGCGCGGCGCCGACAGCCGACCGTACCCGGGACAGCCAGCCCGTCACCCACCAGACGAAACGCCCTTGTCCCAACTGCCGCCCCGAGGCGGCCCAAGCCCTGGCCGACTCGATGCCCACGCGCGGCCAGCAATTCTCGAAGTTCCGTGAGCGCAAGGAGCGCTGATATGTCCTTAGCCCAACCCACCGAGACGCGCCCCCCGACCTGGCGCGAGGAACTGACCCACGACCTGGCCGACGCCACAGAGAAGACGCGGGCGGCCTGGCTGTCGCAGCGCAACGTCGTCGCCACCTACCTGCGGGCCGTCATGCCCCACTTGGAGGCGGCGTTCCACCGGGGCAGGCGCGGCCACCTGCGCGACCTGGGGATGCTCCCGCCCTCGCTGACGCACCCGCTCACCGGCCGCGAGAAGCAGGTCATCGTCCGCGTGGCGCGCGGCATGTCCAACGCGAAGACCGGCGTGGACCTGTTCCTCTCCGAGGACACGATCAAGACCCACCTGCGGCGCATCTACAAGAAGACCGGCACGCACGACCGGGCCCACGCTGTCGCCCTCCTGCTGATCCGGGGCGACATCACGGCGGCCGACGTCCTGGAGCCCCTGGATGACGACCGTTGACGCCCCTCTCCCGCACCTGGCGCCCGCAGACAGCACCGAGCGCCCGGTCCACCTCGTCGAAATCCGGCGCCCCGACGACGAGTACCCAGCCGCTGCGCCGGCGGGCATGGTGCGGCGGCTGCCAGTTTCACAGCGCCACTGTGAACGCCTGGCCCCCGGACGGCTCGTATCCCATCGAGGCGACCACGCTCACCGACACCGCGGAGTTCCAGGACTTCTCATGGGGCCACGGGTACGAGCGCGAGATGCCGCTCGACACCCCCGCGAAGGAAGTGGCCGACGTCGTCCTCGCCACGCTCCCGGCCCAGGAGAAGCAGAGCGTGCTGGTCAGCTGAGCCCCGTACGGCAAGCCGGGGTCTCAGTTCAACGGAGGCCCCGGCTTCGTCATGCCGTCGTGCTCGCCGCCAGATCCACAACATCCCCCTGCACCTCAGAGGAAGCGCAGTACACCCGCCATGACCAAACCGACCAACCCTTACGCCCAGGCTTACTCGGACTTTCTGAGCGAGACCGCCGAGCACCAGGCCCAGCAGGCTGAGACCTCTGAGACGGTGCCGGCATGAGCCGCCGTCAAAACCAGGACCCAGCGATCGACGCGGAGCACGGCGGTGAGATCCACCCCGCCTTCGGCGTCGCGGTCGTGACGCGCAGGCATGGATCAGGCCGTTCGCTGTTCCAGTCCGACCTGCTCCACAACGAGACCGTCTCGCTCTCCGTCCACGAGGCCGTACGCAAGCGCGACCTTAACCACGACTGGGTCCATCCGGGCCGAGAGCTCGTGGAGATCGAGATGAGCCTCGCGCAGTGGGGCTCGCTCGTGTCCTCCATGGGGCTCGGCAGCGGCGTCCCGGTGACCATCCGGCGTACCGAGCACAACGCCTTCGTACCCGAGATCCCTCATCAGCCCCGCACCGCCGAGAACCTGCGAGAGGTTCGCGAGGTCACCGACCGGATGTACGCCCGCGTCAAGGCCGCCACGGCGGCATTGCACGAGGCGATCCACGAGAAGAAGGGAGTGAGGGCCACCAAGGAAGCACTCAACGCACTGGAGAACGCCGTCGCCGGTGCGGGTAGCAACGCCCAGTTCACCGTCGACTCACTCGTGGAGGCCGGCGAGCAGGTCGTCGCCCAGGCCCGCGCCGATATCGAGGCCCACGTCCTGGAGGTCGTCCGACTGACGGGTACCGAGCCCTCCATCGAAGCCTCGTCCTTCGATGCCCCGGCGCTGCCGGGGCCCGCTACCGGCTGAGAGGAGCCCACTGATGCCTGAACTCACCGTGCCCGACGAGCTGTTCGACGCCGATTTCTTCGCCTCCGACGAGCACAGGCTGGCCGACCGCTTCGACTGGATCATCCAGGACGGCCAGATCGTCCACGCTCCCGTCGTCGGCTGGACCTGGGCGTGCCCCAAGTGCGGCGAGTCCGGAACCCTGCCGGAGGACCCTGTTGCTCTCTTCCACAGTGCCTCTCCACACGGGAAACAGCAGGCAGCTGACCCGTTCGACACCCTCGTGCCGCTCCTGGTCTCCGTCGTGCGCGAGTTCCCTGGCTCTGCTCCGGGAGCCGACTGAAGCACCAGCCTCGATACGGAGGGACACCAGCCATGAACGCACTCACGACCACCGGGACGCCGTACACGGCCTGAGCTGCGCGCAGAGACCCCGCCCCGCCGCACCGGGCTCGTCCCTTCCCGACCGCGGGAGCAGGGTCCGCTTCAACTCCGGCCGATCAACCACGTTCACCGAGATCCCTCAACTGCCCGGTCTCTCCGTCGAACGCATCAATGACAGCGTGGAGGAGCCGTGATGGAGGAACAGAGGAGGCAGGAATTGCTGGACAGCCTGCCGGACGACCCGGTCAACGCCGAGCGGCCCCCGGAGTCCCTCCAGCAGAAGGCAGACCGGATCGCCTCTGTCACCGGCCATCCCACCGAGGACGACATCACCCTGCCATCCCAAATGGAGCGCCTGGCCGACCAGCTGGCCCGTCAGTACGACTACCGGCCCCTGGCCGAGCTCGAGCAGGAAGACCCCGAACGCGCCCAGGAACACCGGGACGCGGCCGCGCACCTGGCGCCGTGGATCCAGGAGTGCCCCCGCGAGGAACGCCGTGCCGCCTTTGGCCGCGGCTTCGACAAGGGCAAGGAACGCCAGAAGCTGCGCACTGCCGGCGACGTACGCCGTCTCAAGGATGAGGTGGCCGAACTACAGCAGGACCGTGACCCGGACGGACTGCGGGCTCGTATCCGGGACCTGGAGTACGCGCTGGATGGCTGGGACCGCCTCATGACCGGCCGGGTCATCCTGCGGCCGGACGCGCCAGCGGACTGGAAGACGCAGGCCGCGGAGTATCTGGCCAAGTTGACCGCGGTACAGCGGGAACTTGCCGTGCTGAAGGGCGTGCAGCCATCCAACGCCACCCGGAGCAGCTCGTCGTGACCGAAGGCGCCTTGTGAGCCGGCGGTGCGCGGCTGGCCCCCATGGGGCAGTGTCGGCGCACCCCACCCAGTGAGAGGGAACTCGAGCATGCCCAACGCTGAACTCGCTGCCCGTATCCGGACCGCAATCGTCACTCGTCCCCGCCACTACGACACGGCCGTTTGGCTCCGCTGAACCAGCCTGCTCCGCCCGGACACCCCGCTCGGCAGCACCGGCCCCTGTCCAGGACGACCCTGTGCGTCGCCGGATACGCCGCCCACTTAACCGGCCACGCCCTCGAAGTCGTCCACGGTCCGTCCGACTCCCACGGCAGCCGCGCCACCCACACCGTCGCCCACAAGCCCGGCAGCCATGCCCTGCCAGTCCGGGGCGTCGCCAAGGGGGAACGGCACCTGACCGGCAACGACGTCGGACGGCTCTTCGCCTCCTGCACCGCGGCAAGCACCGTGCTTGCCGCGCTCGGCCAACTCGCGGGTGGTGCACGCCGAATCGACTGGGCGGCGATCCAGCAGTAGCCGCCCGTCCCGGCCGAGCCGGGACGGCGCGTCTTCGGGTTCGTGCGCAGCAATCACCCGGACGCCGACTGGGCCTCGACCGCGCTCTGTGAGACCACCTTCCCCTTCTGAACCCCCTTCCAGACCGACGCTTCCCTGGCCGTCGGTGCCGTGCTCCCGGCAGGGAGCGAGCCGTACGTCCCGGCGCCGGGCACGGAGTACCCGTTCAGCGTGTCCGACATCGCCCGCACCACCGCCCACCTTCTCGGAGGCAGATGGAGCGCCCAGTCCGACAGTTGGGGCACGACCGGCAGGCTCTCTGGCCCGCGCGCGGCGAAGTTCACGTTCCTCGTGGACGAGGAAGGCGACCTGGTCATCGAGTTCTGGGGCTCCACCGACGACTTCTTCGAGGATACGGAGCTGCCGAAGCGGGTGCTCGACTGCGACGCGGGGGTCTACCTCGAAGGGGCCTGTGCCGGTGACGGATTGGAAGCGCTCGCCGAGCTGGCCGCCGCTTCCATCCGCGCCGTCACCGGCAACGATACGCAACCTGCCCGCACAGCGCCGTAAGCCCGCGCCTCATCCGCACTCGCCCCCGCTCTCGGCTCCCGCCCCCGGGTGCTGCGTGTTGCAGGGCTTGCCCAGCCCACACGCAAGGTCGCACCTGCTCAACCCACTATGGACCTGAAGGAGACATCGTGACCGTTACCGACCCTGCATCCTCCGCGGGCGCCTACCTGCTCAACGCCCTGCAGGCAGCGGGATGGACCGCCGTCGAGGACGGCGACAGGGCCAGCGACTACGTCGAGCTTCCCTTCGGCACCGGCGGGGGAGTCATCCAGGTGACCGCCAGCGGCGCCCACGAGAGCGAACTCGCGTACCCGCCCGCCGAGCACGCCGGATGGCACGCCGTCTGCTACCCCGACGGCTACGCCGGTGACCTCCCCGGTGACGCCTTCTATCCCGCCGGGATTCCGGACCTTGCCGAGGACACCGCCCGCCTGATCACCGCGATCCGCATCGCGATCACCCGGCACACCACCCGCTGACCCGCACACGCGTCATCACCGCATCCGATGGCCCTGTGGCGCTCACCGGCATCGTCTGCCTGCAAGTCGACGAGGGGAACTTCTGAAGTCACGACCGTCCATCCACCAGGGCCCGCGCCCCGGCTCCGCACCACGCGGCACTGGGGCGCGGGTCTCTTCTTTCTCCTAACCGCACCACCTCTCAACGGCGGAGTGATCGGCCATTCAATGCCCTTATTGACTCGGCAACACGGTCGTATGCGAGTCGATGACAAGTTATTCCCGACTGATTAGGCTGAAGCTATGACTCACAACAGCAACGCTCACGACAACGGCACTCCCGACGCCGAGCTCCCGAAGTTCTCCGTCAATGTCATCCCGACCGACCAGCTCAGGCGCGAGGACCTCGCCACGATGCTGAACCTCTATCGCCGCGGCGAGATCACGCCGCTGATCTTCGGGGACGGCAACAAGCCCGAGGCCGCGATCATCCCCTTCGCCGCGTTCGTGCGCCTCATGAAGTACGACCACGCGGCCCACGTCCACGCTGAGGCTGCTTTCCAGGCCGAGCTCTCCCGTCGCATCCAGGAGTCCGACGCTTCCAGCGAGGCGAGCATGACCATCGAAGAGCTCGCCGAGAGCCTTGGCCCGCTCGGTCAGCAGTGGGCGGATGCGCATCGTGCGGCCCAGCAGGAGAAGCGTGATGAGTGAGCGTCGGTCTCCCGTCCGCCTTCTGCCGACGACCGGTCTCAAGGAGGACCTCCAGACGCTTCACGACGCCGCGGTGATGCACCCTCATGGACCGGAGGACCGGCTCCTGCGCGTGGCTCTCAACCAGCTGGGCCGGATCCAGCAGGGCGCGCCGAGCACGCACCCGCTGGAGTACATGCCCAGTTATCCCGACCTCTCTGATTGCGAGACCACGTACGTCGGCGCGGATCCGAATGCGAAGCCCTCGCACCGGATCGTCTGGCGGGAGCGCGCGCCCCAGCGCCCGGGTGAGCCCGTCACCCGCGAGATCATCGCCCTGGGTGAACGCGCGAACGGGCAGGCCTACTACATGGCCGGCCAGCGCCTCGGTCGCCCCGTGGGCTTCACTCTCGCCGAGCTGGCTGCGCAGCGCGAGCCGATCGCGAGTCCCTCACGACCCCGACAGCGCTCGATCAGCAGCTTCGGCACGCCATCCGCGGATGAGCCTGACCTCCAGTTCGAGTGACCTGTAATTCGCGATTCTTCTGACCATTGATGGTTTCTCATAGAATGGAAGTAATGGCTATTTGATAAGAGCGAGATGGTGGCGATGTACGACTACGAGCCAGTGACCCAGGCGGCAGCTCTGGATGCTGAACCCTAGTCCAGCACAACCGCGGGTCGCCGCCGGTGGATCAGTCCTCGTTGCGCCCTCTTCGTACGGCGCGGCATCGGACTGGCGATCGCCCTCGGCATGGCCTACGGCATCTTCCACGTCATCTTCCGCACTGAGGTGTTCGCCCCCGTGCTGGCCTACGTCGGACCCGTCAAGGACTTCATCGGCTGGGTGGTCGAGGACCCGGGGCGGGCCTGGATCGCGCTGGCGGCCCTCGTCATCCCGCACATCGGGCTGTACTACCTGCTCTTCGAGGACCGGAAGTAGGACGGGGCGTCATGTTCAGGACCATGTTCAATAGTGCTCGTGCCATCATCGCTCTCGGTCTGATCGGCGGCGTCAGTCTGGCGGTCATCGGCGGATGCGTCACCGGCTTCTTCGCCTCGATCGCGAGCACCGTCGCCGGCCTGCGGAACGACTTCATGGGCTGGATCAACTCGCCGCTGGGGTGGGAGCACCTCCTCGCCGGGGCTGGCGTGCTCATCGTCCCGGTCATCGTGCTCGTGCTGATCTTTGCCATCGCCGACGGCTGAGCGTCGCAACTGGGCTCGTTCCGCCATAAAGAGAACCCCCGTGATGCCTGTGCATCACGGGGGTTCTCTTTTTCTGCTGGCTCCTCGTTGCCTACGACGCGGCCCGTAGCTCACGATCCTCAATGACGTTCTCGAACTCGTCGGCATCCTCGATCATCCCGTTGGTCTCCGGTGAGATCTCGTCCTCATCGCCGCCGAGCCGGCGGTTGAAGCTGCTCGACGCGGAGAACTTCAGCACCACGTAGTCGTCGACGTTGCTCTTGCCGAAGCGCACCTTGTGGCCCTTGTGGTCCTGTCGGTAGAAGCGGCCGAAGCTCGTGAGCACGACCGTCTCTCCGCAGCTGACCGCGCCCGTGAGTTCGCCGAGCAGTGACTCGTACACCTTGTTCACCACCCGGATCGGCAACCCGCTGCGAGTCGCGACCCGAGAGATGAACTCGCGCTTACTGACACGCGGATTCGTCGTCGTCTCCATACCCACACCCTGTCCTGTCGTCCTTCATGACGCGGTTTCGCTGAGAAACCAGTCTATCGAAGATAGTAACGAGTCGAGAAGGAGAGGTGGGCTTATAGAGTGCCACTCGATACGCTTGTCTTGGCCCATTCGGCTAGAGCTCCAGATCCGGCTCGATCTCCTCCCGGTCGTCCTTGGGCTCGTAGTCGACCGACTCGATGATGTTCCGCGTGTTCGGATCGCGGCGCTGGTTCACGACCCTGTCGTGGGACTCCTCGAACCGCTGCTGCGCCGCTACGCGGTGGGCAGCATCGAGCTTCGCGCCGATGTTGCGCTCCCCGAACTCCATCATCGAGCCCAGCGCCGACTTCGTGCCCTGCTTGATCGCGTTGACGTTCGGCTTGTTCTGCGCCCGCTGCTGCTCCCATCGGCTCCGGTCCTCCGGCGTGACGTAGCCGAACATCCGCGCAAAACGTGAGCCGAACCTGACCTGCTGTCCCTCATTCTGTTCCTGGCTCATGGCCCTTCCTCCTGCTCCTTGTTCTCGGATCGCCTTCAGGCGGGCTGGTAGTCCTCGGAATCGGCCTCAGCGTTCGGGCTCTCGTTCTGCGGGCCGGCCTCCTGCTCGGACGACGGACCCGTAGGGCGCGACCGCGGCTTGAGCCGCTGCTCCTCGAAGAAGGCACCCGGGTCGTCGACCGCCGTCTGCAGCGTCTGCTGCCAGTTCTCCCCGAGGCTCCGCTTCAGCTCGGCCTCAAGATCCGGGTACTTCTCGTTCACCGCCTCCATCGCGTCGACGTAAGCGTTGGAGTAGACCCGCTGCTGCTCCTCGGGCGGCAGGCCGTCGATGTCCATGCTCGCGATCATCACCTCGGACTGGTCCAGGCGGTGCTGGAGCGTGTCGGGCAGTCCGCTGGTGTCCAGGCCCTGCTTCTGTGCCGCGAAGCCGACCAGGTAGCCGAGCATGTTGCCCCCGTAGCCCTCTTGGTCGCCGCGGCCCAGCGCGTCGAGCAGCGAGGTCTTCATCGTCTCGGCGAACTGGACCTGGTGGGCGTCCGCGTCCATGGGCCGGCGCAGCGTGAACATCCCGTCATCGGGCAGACGCTGACCCAGCTGGTCGTCGAACTCCCCGCTCCAGACCGTGCGGACCCGGTCGGAGCCTGCGATCCGCTCCTCGTGCGCGGGAGCCTTGACGATCCGGCCGTGGGCCACGCCGTTGAACATCGTGCGCAGCTCGGGCTCGTACTCCATCCGCTCGCCGATGATCATTCGCGCGCGCTGGACGACCTCCTGGCGCTCCAGGCCGTCTTCGCTCATCTGCTCGTGCAGCCGCTTGCGCATCGCCCGGTAGCTGTCGCGGATCAGGCCGGCGTCCGCGCCCGGCTCACGCATCTTCCAGAAGGCGTTCTCCATGAGCGCGACCTCGGTCATGGCTGCCGAGTCCGGGGTGAACATCTCCCGGTGGCCGCGCTCACGGTGCTGCATGGCGTCGAAGCGCTTGCGCCACTTCTTCGTCAGGTGGTCACGCGGATCGGTGCTGCCGATGAGGCGCTCGCGCCGGGCGTCGCTCGGCACGTCCTTGAAGATCCTCTGCCGGTGCGCGATGCCGCTCTCGGCAGAGGCGATCATGCCGCGGGTCCGGGTGTCGATGCGTTCCTGGATCTTGTCCTTGAGGGGCTGAAGGTAGCTGTCCATCTCCTTCTTGAAGTCCGGGGCGAGCATCCGCATCGTCATCACCATGCCGACGGCCTGGATGATCGAGTTGGCATTCACTCCGCGCGAGAGCGGCTTGAGACACGACTGCATCATCATCTGCATGTAGACGTGGTGCATGACGCCGAGCTCCTGCGTCCGTTCCTCGTCGTTGAAGCCGGGCACCAGCAGCTTCGAGTCACGCAGCGAGGCCATGTACTTCTCGCCGGCCAGCCGCGTCTCCGCCCGGAGCTTGAGCAGCTGCTCGCGCTGGTCCAGGCCCTCGGTCTCGTCCTCTGCCCGGTCGACGTCGATCCCGTGCACGCGCTCGCGGTCGGCCATCCGATCCTGTGTCTTCGCGCCGAAGAACCCGCGGGCGCGGTCCCGGAGCCGCTCGCGCCAGGCGCGCGAACCGTCTGCGTCCTCCGGTCCGGGCTCGTCGATCACCTCGGCGTCGATCGGCTCGTTCGAGCGCGAGTCCCAGTAGGCGTATGCGCTGCTCTGCGGCTCGTCGGCCTGCTGCCGATCGTCGTCCACCGGAAGCTTCTTGGCCGCGCGCGGGCGGCCCGCAGGGCCCGTTCCCAGTTCCTTGTGCTGTGCCATCTCAGTAGCCCGCCCCGTAGTCGTCGTCGCCCTCCGGCTGATCGATCTCGATGCTCGGCGTGTAGACCGGGCGCGACGTGCCCACGCCCACGGCATGCGCAGAGCGGCGGTGCGAGCCGCGGGTGCGGGAGGTCCCCGCGTCCTGAGAGATCACGTCGCGCTTGACCGCCGAGTCATCGACGGCGATCGCAGCGCTGTCCAGGCCCTGCGCCTCGGCGGAGCTCAGCTGATCGAGCTGCCGGGACATCTCCGCCCGGGCCTTCCGGGTCCCCGAGGACGCGAACTGCTCGTTCTTCTCGCCGTCGTAGACGCTCTCGCGGTTCTTGGCCGCCTGCACGAGCGCCTCGAAGCCACCGCCGTAGGCCATCCGGTCCATCACGGTGCCCCGCAGCGACGGGTCCTCTTCGAGGTTGCGGATGAGCCCGGTTTTCGGGTCCTCCAGCGAACTGGCCACGCGGGCCACGTAGTCCGGGTTGACCGTGACGCCGAAGCCCTCCTTGGACTCGTAGAACTCGATGAACTTCTTCTCCCACTCCTCGGCCGTGGCCTGGACGGGCTCACCGTCGAGGAATGCCGTGCGCCACTGACCGGGGCCGACGTGTTCGATGCTGCGGCCCCTCCAGAGCTCGCGGCCGGGGCCCTGGAGCATCGCGTACTTGTGCCGGGCCTCGGCGGCGTCGTGCTTGGCCTGCAGGATCGACTGGGTCACCGGGTAGGTGACCTCCAGGACGGCCTTGAGGTCTTCGCCGCGCAGCGCGCGCACGGCGCGCTGGCTGAACGAGCCGCCCAGGCCGGTGCCGTGAGCCTTGATCGCCGTGGCGAACATCGAGGCTTCCTGGTCGGCCTGCGTGATGCCGGGCGTGCCCTGCGCATCGCCCAGGTTCCGGGCGTAGTCGGTGAGTTTCTTCTCGCTGCCCTTGGCACCGGTCTCGACGCAGACCTCGCGCACGCTCTGCAGGTGCGCCTCGCGGTCCGAGAACGTCAGTGCCGCGCCGAACTCGCCACGCTGCGCCTGGCGGTACAGCGCGCTCAGCTCCTCCGTCACGACCTGCTGGTCGAGCTTGATGTCCTCAGGCGACTCTGCGCCCGTGAGCGCTTGCAGCCGGAGCCGGTTCGCCTCGCTGCGCGAGCTCTCCAGCTCCTCAGCCAGAGCAGTGTCCTTGGAGAGCGCGACCTGGGTGTCCAGCGAGACCTGCATGGCCAGCGGGTGCGAGCCGTCGCCCTTGACCACGCCGGTGTCCAGCAGGTTGGCCGGCACCGAGAGCTTCGCCAGGGCTTCCCCCTTGGCGGCCTCGCTGTGCAGCTTCACCACGGCGACCGCGTCGCCGTCGAAGTCGCCGTCGAAGCAGGCGTCCATCACCGGGTTGATCGCGGCACCGGTGAGCCGGTCGTCGATCGCGACCCGCATGTAACGCACGCCGGCGTCACGGAGCACCGGGTCACGCCACACCAGCGCGTGGTCACCCTCGGCCAGCCCCAACTGCTCGGCCTTGACCGAGCTCAGCGCAACCTGGTCGACGTCCAGCCGCGGGTCCGCAGTCCACACCATCGTCGCCGAGTCGGTCAGCCGCGAGGCCATCAGCCCGGTCTTGAAGATGTTGTTCTTGCCCGTGAGCACCCGGTTCTGCACGTCGGTCGTGATCGCCTCGAAGGCGCGCTGAGCGCGCGAGACCGACTCGCTCATGCCGCGGCGCACCTCGGAGCGCTTCTCCGCGGACAGACCCTGGCCGTCCAGCTGCTCGGTCATGTAGCGGTAGCGGCAGGCCTCGACGAAGACGTCCTGGTAGCTGCGGGTGTAGTCGTGCGTGACGGAGGACCCGTCCTCGAACTCCTGGCCACTGCGCAGATGCGAGGACATCACCGGCAGCTTCCACGAGCTCGCGCTCACCGTCTCGGTCTGCTCACCGGTCGGATACGTGAGCGGGAACGGGATCTCCAAGTCGCCGCCGCGGTCGCCGATGAGATCGCCGAAGGACTTGCGCATCGCCGTGGTGTTCAGTCCCGGGAGCTGGCCCGCCTTGCGCGGCTGAGTGCGCAGCAGCTCGGGCATCGGGATGAACCGGCGCTCGGGGCGCTCGTCGATGCCCTCGGCCTGGCCGACCACCCGCAGCGTGCCGTCAGCCTCCATGTCCATGCCGGTCACCAGCAGGTACTCGCGCAGGTTCGACTCGGCCCCGCTGTTGTGGCCGTAGAACTCGCGCATGATCGCCGGGCAGTCCTGAGACTGCAGCGCCCAGGCCAGCTGCGAGGAGGCTTTGCGGCCCTTGCCAGCACGCACCTGCTCGTCGTCGTAGATCTTCGTCTTCTCGTCGACGGCCATGTGGGTGACCACGAAGCGCATCTCGCCCAGGGCACTCGGCCGCAGTTCTCCGTTGGGGGAGCGCAGGTCGGAGACGTTTCCGCTCATCAGCTCGCGCGCCGAGCCCGCATTGCGCCGGGAGATCAGGCTGAACGGGCTCATCACCACGTCCAGGCCCGGGTTGGCCCGGAACCAGTTGACCTCTTCGACGACATCCTGCTCCTGCGCGTCCTGCAGCGGCATGTCCCGGTCGACGATCAGCGAGATCACGCCCTTGTTGCCGTGCAGATCCGAGATCTTGTCGCCCACGACGAGATCGCGCTCCTGGCCGCCGGCGCCGCGGATGCGGTGACGCTCGGCGAACTCCTTCGACACCACGATCGGGTCATCAGCCGTCCAGCCGCCGAAGGTCATCAGCGCCGTCTTCGCCGGCGCGGTGACCTCAGAAGACTGCATGATCGTCGAGGCCGTCATCTGCTGGCGGTCGAACGGGTCGTACCGCAGCGTCTCGAGCTCGGGGAGAGCCATGAGCGGCGCACGCTGTCCGGCCACGCTCTCGTCGCCCGGCACGATCCGGCCGTCGGCGTCGACCTGGGCCTGAGTGGTCAGGTACCGCACGATGCCCTGGTTGGTCGCGCCTCCGGTCATCACCGGGTCGAAGTAGCCGCTGGGCGCAGCGACGTTGTTCCGGTCCTTGCCGGTGAGTACCGTCATGTTCCGCCCGCCGGTGAGCCGCCAGGCGTCGAAGCGGTTGTCGTCAGCCGGGTCAGTTTGGTCGCGCTGGGCCCGGTACTCGGCGTAGATCGTCGAGCCGGCCTTGATTTCGTTGGAGTAGCGCACACGGCGCGCCTCGGTCTGCAGGATCGCGGCCGTCCACTCGTCCAGGTGCTCCCTGATCTCGCCGGTGGACTCGTCGAGCTGGTACGTGGTGGCGCGCTCGATGAAGTCGATCGGGTGCTTCGTGCCGTACAGCTGCGAGTAGACCGCGTTGAGCGAGGAGGGCTCGCCGGTCTCGCTGCGCCCGGCGATGAGGTCGCCGGCGATCTGGTACTGGATGCGCTCGTGCATGAGCTGCTCGTAGCCGCGCAGGCGCGTGCGTTCCTCGACCGAGGTCGGAGCCTCGCCCGGAGTCTGGGCCGTGATCGTGGCCTCGTAGCCCGGCACGACCAGGGCGTTATCCCCGCTGGCGAAGGCGGTGGTGATCTCGCCGTACTCGCCGACATCGAAGACCTGGCCGATCTCACCGGCGATCGGAGTCCCCTTGCCGTCACGGCGCTGCTTCTCGCCGCTCCAGCGGATGACGCCCTGCTCGTCGACCAGGATCTCGGAGACCGTCGCCGCGTTGCGCTCGATGCTCTCGCGCACGGTGGCCCCGATGCGCCGCATGAACGCAGATTCGTGATCGGCGATCGGCACGGAGCGCTCGGCGTCGAAGCGGACGAGCCGGTCCTTGAACCGGGTCGTCTGGAAGGTCGAGCCCATCATCTCGTCGGGGGAGATTCCGCAACGACGAAGCGCCGAGGCGAGGTTGTCGAGGTTCGACCACTGCCCGGTGGGGCTGGTCATGTACCGCGCCACCCGGTCCGGGTTGAAGCGCTGGTCGACCCACTCGCCGTCGACGTCGTGGGGCTCCGCCTCCCAGGTCCCGATGAGTTCGAAGGGGACGTCCTCGGCGTGCTGCCGGACCTTCTCGACGGCGGTGCCGCCGTAGACGAGGTTGCCCATCTCGGGCACCTCCTCGGCCTGCAACTCGCCGATCTCCTCCAGCCTTTCCTGGTACATCTCTTCGGTCGCCCCCGGGCGCAGCAGATCGCTGTGCGCGCCGGTGAGGACGTCCCAGTAGGAGCGCTGGATCGCAGCGACCTCAGAGTCAGCCGAGTACTCCGGCGGCTCGATCGCATCCAGCTGTCCGCCGGTTCGCTCCAGCTCGGCCTCAGCACGAGCGATCAGGTCTTCGACGCCAAGAGCTGCCTGCACGTTCTCCCGCGCGCTCTCGACGGCGGCCTTCGCGTAGGCCTCAGCGGGCTGGGCGTCGATGAAGAAGGTCGGCAGGGAGCGGTTCTTCGCGTCCCGGCGCAGCATCACCTTCGACCCGGGCCGGGGACCGGACTCGCCCGGGGCCACATAGTTGCCGACCACGAACATCGACTCCCGGTCGACGTGGTAGCTGTCGGGCACATCCACCAGCGTGCGGCCACGGCCGCGCTCCTGGTGCGTCGTGCCCATCTCGCCAGCGGCGTGCCCCGGAAGATCCGTGCGCTCGATGCGGTGGCCCTGGGCGAAGCGCAGCAGCTGAACGGCTTCCGTCGGCGAGGGGGAGTAGACCGCCATGCCGCCGGGGACCCGGTAGTTCGTCGAGTAGCGCAGCACAGTGCCGTTGTCGTAGATCCGGGCTCCGGCATACTCCTCCTGGCGCGTGTCGGTGAGGCGGATCTCCATGCCGGTCTGGGCGATCTTCGCCTTGATCTGACCGGGCTCGCGGTCGCGCATCACCTCGTAGGACACGCCCTGGGCCTTCAACTCTTCGAGCAGTGCTGCCGAGCGTGCCACGGCGCGCCGGGACATGAAGCGGTTGTGGTCGACACGGTTCGTCTGGGGATCCCGGCCGCCGTCGATGACCCACTCGCGGACCTGGTCGTACTCCTGCTGGCTCATCTTGTCCATCAGCGCGGTGAGCCCAGCGGCGTCATCGTTCGTCATCGCTCGGCCGGCCTCGAAAGGTTTGCCCTCGTCGTCGATGCGCCAGAGCACCATGTTCCCGCGACGGGGATCGGCCAGGGTCTCCACCTCGCCGCCGGCCACGCGTGCGATCGTCTCGTCCGGCAGGTACACCAGCGCAGTCCCGGCGCGCTTCACGGTCGCGCGTTCGGACCAGTCGGGGTCGTAGGGGCTGATCGGCAGCCGGGCCGACTTCGGGTCGGCCTGGGCACCGACGCCGGTGGCACGGATGAACTCCCGCTGCGACTGCTGGTAGCTCTCGTTCTGCGGGGAATGGTCACCGAACTGCGGCTCGTAGTCGGACACCTTCTCCGCGAATGCCTGGTCGATGGCGGTGAGGCAGTCCGTGACGCCCAGCCGCGGGTCGGCCAGCGCGGTGCCGCGCTGTCCGAGGATCTCGTCGACCCGGGCGCGGATCGCCTTGGCCTGGGAGATCGGGATGACCTGTCCGGTCTGATCCCGGGCCTGCTCGACTGCCTTGTAGTAGACGTACTCATAGAAGTACCTGCGCAGTCCGTGTGCCTTCTTCATAGTCAATCAGCCTCCTGTGGACGCTCGGGGTTACATAAGTATGTATAGAGCCTACTCTGCCTATCGAAAGGAAGTGAGGAGTCATCCAGAAAGGCCAGTGCCGAGGCAGTCTCCCTTAGTCGAGAGACGACCTCGGCACTGGCCGTGATCCTTGGCTGGCCCCCAAGTGGCCGTCGGCTACTTCGAGTTCATCTCGATGGCCATGGCCCGGTCGAACCGGCCGTCGGCCAGCACCTCCCAGCTCGGCAGTGAGGCCAGGTACTGGTAGAAGGCCGAGTGGACCATCACCGTCGCCAGGGACTTCAGGTCCTCCTCGGTGACGTCCCCCTCCGCGAACACCCGCGAGTCCTCGTCGTTCACATGGCCGTTGATCCGGCGGGCCGCATGGGCGTACGCGTCCGAGCGGATCTGGCTGATGTACGTCTGAGACCCGTCGGCGCTGCGCAGCTCGCCGTCGCCGCCGACCGAGAAGTGCTCGCGATCCTGTTCCAACTCGGTCTGCGCCGACTTGTAGGCCTCACCGATCTCGATGTCCAGGCTCTTGACCTTCGCCGAGCCGTCGGGGTTGACCAGCATCTCCTTGCTGATCGTCCCCTCGGCGTAGAGCAGACGCTGCCGCTCGATGCTGACCGCCTGACTCTCGGCGACCGCAACCCCAACCTCGACGTTCTCGATGAACTGGTCCTCGTCGAACATGCTCATCCCCTCGTACGCGTCGGGGTCGACGACCACCGGAGCGTTGGGGTCCTGGCCCTCGTCGACCGTGGTCATCGTCGTGATGACCTCCATGACCTCGTCGGCGTAGACATCGGGATCCAGGCGCTCGATGTCGACCTCCTGGTAGCCGTAGATCTCCTTGTACTGCGCCTTCGCGTCTGCGGCCTTGACTGCCTGCCGCATGCGCTTCTCCAGCATCTTCACGAAGTCCGGCTGGTTCATCCGCACGTCGAAGTCCATGGCACTGGACAGCGTCGGGATCGTCTGCAGCGAGTACGTGTGCCCCGGGTGCTTGATCGTGTTGCCCAGCAGCCGGAACGACATCGGCAGGATCGTCTGGTTGCGGTTCCAGATCGGCGCGTCGCCGGCCCGGAAGACGATCGAGTTGCGCGGCGAGAGGAATGCCATGTCGTTGTAGCTGATCAGCGGCTCTTCCTTGGTGTTCATCGTGTAGGAGACCCGGCCCTCGGTCTTGCCGCCGATGACCTTGTCGAGATCCTGGCTGATCTGCTTGCTGTCACGGTACGACCGGTGCGTCTTGCCGCTCATCTTCTCCAGCGTCTCGATCATCGAATCGTCCGTGGACTTCAAGAAGACGATGTTCGAGGTGTTGCCCTGCACGATCTTGTCGACGCTCTCGCCGTAGACGTCGCGCAGCTGCTGCAGGGTCTGCAGGATGAGCGTGAACTGCTGCTCCTGGCCCAGGCCGATGGAGAGCATCGTCTCGAAGCCGTCGATGCCTTTGCCCTCGGACTGCAGGTTGCCGAGCTCGTCGAGCATGAACCGCGTGCGGTAGAGCGGCTTCTGGTTCGACTTCGTCATGTACGCCTGGTCGGCGCTCACGTCGAACAGCTGCTTGACCAGGATCAGGATCAGCTTCGCGTACTTCATCAGGTGGGGTGGAGTCACCAGGAACAGCGCCTTGGGGGACTCCGAGTAGCGCGACAGCGTCTGCGTGATCGCCCGTGCCTGGTACGAGACCTTCTCCGGGTTGCCGACGCCGGAGAAGTCGAGTCGCGTGTCCGGGTAGAGCGTGTCCCCGGGCTGGAAGGACAGGATCTTCCCGTCCCGGGTGCCGCCCTTACGCACCGGCTTCAGCTCACGCATCACGCCGTTCTTCACGATCTTATTGCCCGTCACCGGCTCGACCACGTAGTGCCGGCCGTTGAGCGAGACCTGGTAGTTCTTCGTAAAGCTGAAGTAGAAGGTGCGCACCAGCATCTTTGTCTGCGGGTTGACCAGCTCCAGCTTGAGCCAGGCCTCGTCGTCAGGGAACTTGCCCTTGAAGTTGTACCGGGCCCAACCCTCGCGGCCGACGATCTCCTCGTGCTCGAAGTCCTCACCCAGGTTCTCGGTGAACATCGGGTCCGCGTAGGCCGACCACACGGCCTGCTGACCGACGAGGTGGTCGCGCTTGACGTAGTTCGGCGCGAAGCGCACGCCGAGGCGACGCGGGAAGCTCAGGCCGGCCAGGTCGGTGTTCTGCGAGGGCTTGCCCGAGGTCAGCGTCGAGATCGTGGGGTCGGTGAAGAACGACATGGCGGTGATCGCGATTCCGTACACCGAGGCCAGCATCTTCTCCGCCCCGGCCATCGAGCGCAGCGCGTTGTGGGCGTTGCCCACCAGCGTGCGCATGTTGTTGCGGGGCAGCTCCTCGCTCGCGTTGAAGTACAGGCTGAGCATGTCCTGATCGGCCTTGCCCTCCCACATGAAGGCCTGGGCCGCAGCCTTCTCCTGCTCCTCGGCCAGGGCGTCCTCGTTGTTCTCGAACTCGCCGGCCTTGACCCGCTTCTCCAGCTCGGCCTCAGGGTTCTTGATCTTCTTCGAGCTCATCTGCACGAAGAGCTGGTAGCAGTTGTAGAGCGTGGCCTTGCCCCAGAGGTCATCGAGCTTCTGCTCCAGCAGCGCCGGGTCCATATTCAGCACGGCTGCGGCGCTGCGCAGCTCCCGCTCCTCCTCCAGATAGAAGTCGATGAGTCCGTAGGCCGCGCGCTTGAAGGCGTTGTTGGCGGCGTTGGGCCAGACCGGGTCCTCGCCGCCGTCGAGCGGAAAGAAGATCCCGGCGATGTTCTCCACGTACAGCGCGCACTTGGTGAAGTTGCCCTCACGCGCCGCGTCGGCCGCCAGTCCCAGGGGGTTGTAGATGTCGGTCTTCATGGAGTTGATCAGGTTGAACTGCACCGGCTCGAACCCGCGTGTGACCAGGGGCACGTAGTTCTTCACCAACAACTCGCCCTTGGGGTCGTTGATGACCATGTTCGAGGGCTTCTTCTCCCGCGACCACATGTCGATGATCGGCTCGATGTACGTCTGGCCCTTACCGGCTCGGGTGATGGCCAGCACCATGGTGTTCACCGGCGCGGTATCGACCACGTACGCCCCGGCCGGGCGCTGGACCTCGTACGCCGGGAACTCCCAGTCCTTCTTGATCAGGTCAGCGACGGTCTTGTACGTGTCCGATCCGAAGCCGAGCTTGTCCCGGTTCTTGCCGTCAGGGTTGTACGGGATCCGCGTCGTGTCGTACTTCTGCCGCAGCGTCTTGTCATCGGGGAGCCCGGATGCCTCGAACAGCTCGTCGCCGAAGTCTTCGTCGATGATCGGCAGGGTCTGCGTCAGCGGATCGCCCTCGTCGTCGTCCATGACCTCGCCGGCGTAGTAGACGAGGTTCCCCTCCTCATCGATGACGTCCTTCTTGGCGCGCTGGGCGACCTCGACGGTGCCCAGGCCCTTCTTCTTAAGCATCATGTGGCTGAGCATCGAGCTGACCTGCACGCTTGAGTGAGCACCGGCGTCGGGGAACCAGTCGTAGTTCTGCTGGATCTCTTCCGGCAGGGAGATGTGCTGGTCGTTCTGGTACTGGTTGATGTCGCTCGTGGTGTTCATCAGGTTCGCCGCGGCGACCTTCCGCGAGAACCACGTACCGATGATGAGGGCGACCATCAGACCCGACCCGAGCGTGATGAAGAGCTTGAACCCCGAGACGTCGGCCAGCTGCTCGCCGACCGTCGTCGCGCTCTTCTTGGGCTCAGCCGGCTTCTCGGCGCTGGGCTTGCCGTCCTTCGCCGCGGTGTACCAGCTGGGGACCGGAACAGCCTCAGCGCTGTGGTAGCACTTCGCCTTCACGTCCGGGTTGCCGTCCTTGGCCAGGGGCCGGTAGCACTTCACGGCCGAGCCGCCCGCACCCGTCGTGGTGTCCTGGACGTAGTACACGCTCGGCTTGCCGGTGCCGTTGCCGGGCACGCCCGAACCCACGGACGCGCCCACCGAGAGCACCGCCGTGGCGATGAGCGAGTAGAAGACCCAGGCGACGATTGTCACCAGCACGCCGGTAATCACCGCGACGACGATGCCCGGTCTGGTCGACCTCAGAGTCAGGAACGTGCTGCGGTCCAGCTGCTGGTTGTCGTGGACGTCTCGGTTCGTCAGCGTCTCGCCGGGCGTCCGCGCCGAGATCTTGTCCCAGCTGCTCGCCTTCGGCCGTGTTGCCTTCCGCCTGTTCGTGGCCATCGTGATCCCTTAATCTCGAGCCTCGCTCGTCCTGCTGTCCTGCTGTCCAGTGCGCCTGCCTGCGCAGACGACGACGGCGCATGGGGAATGCACCCATGCGCCGTCAGATCACCCCGTCGGTCATGACCGGTCCGCTCAACGGATCAAGACCACCCCGACGATGAAGCCGGCCGCGCCCATCAGGAGCGAGAGCGTGACGATCATGACGACGAGGATCTTGTTCGAGCGGCTTTGCATCTCGGAGGCCCGCGCCAGCTCGTTGGCGTAGGACTCCTTGTCGGCCTGCATCTCCGCCAGGCGCACCTCATACCGCCTGGCCACTGAATCCTCGACCGTCGACAGCTGCTGGAGCAGGTCGGTGACCCGTGCCACCTGGGAGTTGGTCTTCTCCTTCTCCAGGTCGAGGTTGTGCTGCCACTCGGCGTCCCGAGCCGTCATCTGCGTGATGGCGTCCTTGCGGTTGCGTTCGAGCTCTTCCTCCATCCGGCGGATCCGGTCGGCGTGTTCAGAGCGCACCGACTCCAGGAGGTCCTGCTGCTCCCGGCGCAGGGCGCCGATCTCGTCCGTGGTCCGCAGGTGCTCGGCCAGCGCCTCGGACTGGGCGATGTCGGCCTTGCGGTTGTCGTCGACGATCCGCTGGATCTCGGACTTCCACTGGTTCAGGCGCTCTTCCTCGGCCGCCAGGTATTTTGACTGCCGCTCGGCCAGCACCTCGAAGATCCGCGTCTGCCCGGTCTGCATCTTCAGCGTCGCGTCCGAACGCCGGACCCGCAGGATCTCCTGCTGGTTGTGCGCGTGGGTGTCCTCGATGTCCCGCTCGATCCCGGCGATGGAGTCGGTCTGCTCGCGCTCCATCTTCGAGCGGTTGCGCTCCTTGTACTGCAGTTCCGCCGAGAGCGCCGCCTGCTGGGCCACCTTGGAGGCCTGAGACTCGTAGTCCTTGGCGATCTCCGCCCGGCGGGCCCGGATCTTCTCATCCTTCTCCGTCTGCCGCTGCTGGTGCTCGGCCTCGGCGGCGTCCTTCAGCAGCTTGTACCGGGAGCCCGCGCGGTCGGTGGCCACATCGCGGATGACCTGCTCGGTGTGCGCCGACATGAGGTTGACGTAGAGCGCACGCAGCTCATCCTCATGCGCGGAACGGAGCTGCATCAGGTCTGCGTTGGCCTGCCGGTTGAGCTGGGCGACCTGGTCCCCGAGCCACTCCGTCGCGCCCTCGGGCACAGCGATCTGCACGACCGGCGCGCCGATGGCGAAGGTTGCGTTGAACTCATCGAGCCGGACGTCCAGGTCCAGCTCCTCGGAGAGGAACCGACGGGCGATGGTGTCGCGCACCTGGGCCTGATCGGCCAGCAGCACAGTGTCGCCGGCCTCCTGGTAGTCGCCCTCGACGCCGTAGCCGGCGTCGGTCTCGTCGAAACCCTCGTAGCCGGCCACCTCGTCGCCGTCGTAGTCCGGCTCCGACTCGACCGGGACGGCGCCCGCGTCGTCGATACCTGCGGCGTCCTCGCCGAGCATGGGTGCGTCCGCCCCTTCATCCGCGTCGACGACGTCGCTGAAGAGCGGCTCGTCGTCCAGGCCCTCGGCAGCCCCCTCGTCACCGGGGATTCCGTCGAAGATCGCATCCCCCTCGTCCTCCCCGAGGACCGCGGGGGCAGTGGCTCCAGCCTCGGCGACCAGGCCGCTGTGCTCTTCCCATGCCTCCTTGCCCACGGCTTCTTCGAGGCTCGTGGTACCTGCAGCGACAAAGCGTGCCTGCGCGAAGGTCGCATCGTTCACGAGATCGACGAGCAGATCGCCGCTGGGCTTCTGCCACACGACGGCCCAGGCGTAGGTGGCACCGGTGAGCAGCGAGTACTCCTCCATGCGCGCGAGAGTCTCGTCGGTGGGGATGATGCCGAAGACCTCCTCTTCGAGCATCTCCGCCGTGGCGACCGTGCGGATCTGGTCGGAGCTGATGAGCTCGATGATCGAGCCCTTCGCCTCGTCCCGGCCGTGCCGCTTGTTCAAGCCACCGATCGAGTCGGCTGCGAGCACGAGCATCACCCAGGCCGTACCGCTGGGAAAGACGAACTGCGTGTTCGACCGCAGCAGCTCTACCGCCGCCGGGATCGCCGTTTCTCTCACCACGGAGGCCAGAAGCTCGTCGGGCTTCTTCTTCCGCTCCTTCCTGCGGCTTCCCGTTGCCGTACCCAGAATGCCCATTGATGCGCGATCCCTCCGCTAATAAAGCACAGTTCACCTGGTTTATGAGTATCTTATCGCCTCTCTATCATGATAGGCAATCATGGGGCATGGGTGGGCTATCGACTCATGAGTCGACTCGTTCTCGCCGTCCTCGGACCGGTTCATCGCACCGCGCTGACCTCGACGTAGGCGTCGGAACTCAGCAGGTTCTTGTCGTCGCTGACCAGGTCGCCGACGACGTCGATGCGGATACGCCGTTCCGAGGGGTGCTCGTTGAGGAAGGTCGCCACCGCGGTGGTGACCTCGTCGGTCAGCTTCGCCACAGCCGCACGCGCACCGCCGACATCAGAGGCGGTATCGCCCTTGTCCTCGATGAGGTACTGCAGGACCCTCGCATCGACGTCGATGCGCACGTTGTGCTTGACGAACACCTCCTGCACCATCTGGCGCAGCTTCTTCCGCACGATCTTTTGCTGCGTCAGCAGCGACAGCGGCTGGAAAGGCACGATCGCGTCGATACGGCCCAGCAGCTCGGGCGGAAACCGGTTGTCGCCCGTCGTCGAGGAGATCGAGCGGCGGATGAGCTTCTCGTACTCCAGCAGCTGCTTGCCCGACCCGGTGTCGTCCGCCGCGTACTGCGCGATGTCCTTGTAGATCTCCGAGCCGGCGTTCGTCGTCAGCACGATGTAGGTGTTGAGGAAGCTCACCTCGCGGTTGTTGGCGTCGTTGAGCCGGCCGTCGTCGAGTACCTGCAGCAGCACGCGTGTCACCATCGCCGAGGCCTTCTCGACCTCGTCGAAAAGCAGCACAGCGTGGGAGAGGGCCCACACGCGCTTGGTGAGCTCAGAACGGAACGCCGCGAACGACGAGTCCTCGGCGTACTCCGTCATGTCGAACCGGATCAGGTGGCGCTGGTCGTCACCGAACAGCAATCGTGCCAGCTGCTTCGTGAGCTCCGTGTTGTGCGTGACCACGAACTGACCAGCCTGGTAGAGGTGCTCCTCGTCGTTGACGTAGATGCACGACGAGCTCTGCTGCTCCGGCAGCTTCTCGATCGACGCGATGCCGACCATGTCGAACTTCTTCACGCGCTTACGACCCGAGGTCTCGATGGCCGCGCGCCGTGCGATCTCGTGCTTGCGGGGGAGGGAGAAGAACCGGGCCTTATCCTCGTTGCCGACCTTCACGTGCACGCCGTACTCGACCAGTTCGCGCCCGCCCTCCTTCGTGCGTGTCCACGACTTGATCGTGTTCGAGACGCCGAGCGAGAACAGCACCTCCCTAAGGTCCTCCGTGAGCCCCTTGGAGAACGTCGAGTACGAGACGTTGAAGCGGTCGTTCGAGGCACCGATCGATCCGTCGGTGTCGAAAAGGCCCCGCACCAGCGCCCACCGCTGCTGTACCGATCCGTGTTTGTACCTCTCCGGGATACGGCGCTCCGCCGAGCGCGCACCGATCAGATCGGGAACCGAGGCAAGCACGTCCTTCGTCTGGTACAGCGAATCGCGGCGGTCCTCCACCGGGCCAACACCGACAGGGAAAACCCAGCTGTAGTTGCGTCCGTACGACTTCGGTGCCGACCCCAGCCATTCGCCCACCATCCATACGGTGTGGTCGGCGTCGTCCCCGTCAGACGAGAGCGTCAGCTGCCTCTCAGTGAGGCACCCGTTACCGATGAGGACGCCCAAGACGTACGGGTCGACGTCGAAGTCCTGCTCCGGCCAGTGCACCGGTCCGTTCGCCGGGATGAAGAACTTCAGATCTTCCCGAGAGTCGCCGGGGTAGGTCCGCACGACGCCACGCTCGACCATTTCCTGCGTGCTCAGGACCATCGGCGCGACGTCCTTGCCCGCATGCTTCTTCGACCGCTGCTTGGCTGTGTAGACCGTCCACAAGTGCGGTCCTCCAACGTCGAGAGTCCGGCCGTCCCAGAGCGTGACCCGGTAGACGTCCTGCATGCCCTGCGGGAAGTGTCCGAGCACCTCGACCGGGTGACCTTGGCGACCGAACACTCTGTCGCCCGGGACCAGGTCGCCGTGCAGCTTCCAGGTGGTCTCGCCGTCGCTCGAGTAGACAGGAACCTGCGTCGAGTCGGTGCAGAATTTCCCCGTTCCCGTCGATCCCGTGAACAGCAGGCTCGCCATCGGCTTTCCCTTGTCGTTGAGGTCCGCCACCGACAACTGCAGACGACGCGCCACCGCGCCGGTCGCCCAGTCCTGGCTGAACACCTTGGCGTCCAGCTGCTTCTTGATCTTCGCGCCGTCGACCCGGAATGCGACGTTCACGTTCAGGGACTCCATGAGCACGTCCGAGAGCAGGTCCCGGTCCATCGGCCGGTGCGTCAGGCGATGCCAGCCGACCATGGAGTCGAGCACGAGGATCGACTTGCGCGGCTGGGCGCTGGCCGGCATGTAGCGCTGGGTGTACTCGTAGATCTGCCGGAAGACGTGGTCGTCGTAGAACTCGCCGGCCACCCCGTACCGTTCGGCCATGCCCTGCAGGATCTTGATGGTCGTCGCCTGGTCCGGCGGGTTGAGGTTGATGCGCTGCAGGCGCTCGACGAGCGGCTGGTTCGGCGAGATGTGCTTGTGGAACTCCTCGTAGGTCGTCGCCGCGATGATCCTGATGCCTCGGGTTCCCGAAGCCGCGAGGACCGGCTTGATGGCCTCGACAGCGGCGTCGGAGAGCTGGATGATCTGGTGGAACTCGTCGATGAAGAGCACCACTTCGTGCTTCTCGTCCTTGACGAAGTCCTCGGCCTCGTCGAACAAACCCTTGAGCTTCGAGGCCATGTTCTCGGCGTTGCCCGCCTCGGAGATCATGCGCGCCGGGTCCACCTCCAGGTAGAGGCGGCCCGGATCCACGAGCATCGTGGCCTGGACCAATGCGGTCTTTCCCGTTCCGGCCTCGGCCAGTAGAAGCGCATTGCACAGCTCAGGGCGGCTCATCGAGGCCAGCAGCTGCATCGTCTCGTGCTCACGGCCGACGATGTCGCGCTCGGCCTTCTTCAGTGGCTCCGAGAGCTTGGACAGGAGTGGGTAGCGCTCGTTGAGCTGTGCCTCGTGGAACATGCCGCGCAAGACCTCTCGACTGGACTGAAGATTTAACTGAAAAATCAGTCGAAATCCTATCACGGTAGCATTCGATAGGGCATTGAATGGAGAATGCGAAAGGCCCCGGAGTGGACTCCGGGGCCTTTCGTTCCATGCACTGGTCGCGGGTCGCTCACCCGCCGTATTCGGACTCGCGGAACCCTGCCGGACTGGGGTGAGGGCTGGAGTGGAAGCGCGGCGCCGAGGGGGCAGGCCAGGCGGAGGTGCCCCGGGCCGGGCGGCCCGGGGCACGGAAGTGAGGCGGTGCCTCAGTCCAGGCACATGCGCACGTCGCGGTAGACGTACTTGCCGGAGACCCAGCCCGTCTTCTTGGTGTTCTTGTCGGTGATGTACACCCAGGTCGCGCCCTTGGTGGTCTTGTGCACCGTGAACTTGTGCGACTTGTAGAGGACCCCGACCGCGGTCGACTTGGTGGTCGCCTTCGAGCGGATGGTCACCGCGCTGGTGCCGTGCACCGCCCACGGAAGGTAGGGGTTGGTGGTGCAGGACGAGGCGGGCACCGTGGTGGCGACCGACTGCGGCGCGGCGGTGGCCGCCGGGGCGGACAGCAGCGGCAGGGCGACGGCGGCCGCGGTGGCTGCGAGTGCGGCTACGCGACGTGCAGACATGTGCAAACCTCCATAAAAGGGGTGTGGTTGGGTAGGGGTGTGCCTCGGCGAGAGGTCGGTGGGCAGGCGCTGGCGGGGTGTCGTGTCACCGGCGTCGCCGGGGCCCGGAAGGCGGGCCTGGCCGTGGTCAGGTCAGGGCGTTTCTGCCCGGTCGCTCCAGGAGGGAGCGGTCTGGGGGCGCGTCGCGTCGGCGTCGCGCGGTGGTGCTAGAACCAGCTGGCGGCGACCCAGCCCTTCGTGCCGTACGAGCTGGAGGAGAGGCTCTCCCCGTAGTACCAGCGGTTGCCGTACTTGTTGACGGCGGAGCACTCCACCCAGAACTCGCCGGCGGAGTCGAGGTGGCCCTTGGACTTGTAGGCCACGCCGGGGCCGGTGCGGATGTTCGGCCACTCCAGGTTGGGGCCCCACACGGAGTGGTTGCGGTCGTTGCGGGTGCAGGCGGACGAGCCGACGGCGGACGCGGGCGTGGCGACGGCGGCGAGGCCGCCGAGCAGGACCGCGGTGGCCGTCGTCGTCATGACGGCGTTGCGGATGGCGGATCGCATGAGAAGAAACCTTCGGTTGGAGGTGTTCGTCGAGGTGCGGGGGACGCTGGAGACGCGGCCCCCGCCCAGCGCGGCGGACGCGCTGGGGATCTGTGGATCAGCCGTGCGAAGCTGGCTGATCGCCCTGACGGGAGCGGCGCCGTGAGTACGTCGAGGCACCCACGGCAGCGAGGCCGACAGCGAGCATTCCGCTTGCGACGACGGCGAGTTCACCAAGTGACATCCAGGGGCTTTTCGAATAGGGCTTAACTCGACCTCGGTCTCAGCCGACCGCCGGCTCGTCGACCTCGACCTCAGCTGCCTGCTCCTGCTTGGCCTCGGGAGCCGGGGCCTGAGCCTGCGACTCCTTGGCCGCCGCCCGTGCCTCGCGGGCGGCGCGCATGGACGCGAACTGGTTGTCCAGCGTCTTGTCGTCGACCTTGAACTCGGAGGCCTCGACGGACTTGGTGTTAACCACCAGGCCAGTGCCGCGCGTCGCGGGCATCACGTTGCCCTTGAAGCCGTAGATGGTGCCGACCTCAGTGCCGTCCTTGTTCAGGATCGGCTCGGTGTTCGGACCCGCAGCCTTGGCAATCTCCTCCATCTGACCGGTGGAGTACGGAGCGCCGTTGTTGTAGCGGACCTTGCCGTCCTCACCCTGAACCCGATCGGACTTCAGATGCAGGTTCGTCTGCTCCGGACCGCGCGGATCTCGAGCGTCGAGCTGGACGTCGGCGTACTGGGACTTGCCGTCCTTGGTGACGCCGTTCTTGTAGACCTTCGCGATGAGGTTGACTCCGGTCATCGCGCCCTTGCCCTTGAGAAGTGCCATGATCTCTTCCTTCCGTTCGTTCCGACTGCCCTCTGACAAGTCGGCCGCGATCAGTCACATCGTCCGGACAAGGTATTGAGTCCCGCCGAACGCTCTTCACGCTAATACTCTCATAGAGCATTCGACAAGGCTGTGACTAGTCTTTCTGTTCACGTCCAAAGTCAGTCGAGATGGAAGGTGACTGCCAGTCGAATGCCATCCTGGCATCCGCTGTGGTCACAGCCTGATCGACCTGGGCCTGGACCCGCACGACGAGGCCGGCGTCCAGCGACGATGCCTTGGACCGCCGCATCCGCTCGGCCTGCCCGCGCTCGGCGCGCAGTTCCGCGATCCGGGAACGCAACACGAGCGTGCCGGTTTCCTCGTCCGTCTGCTGAAGCGTCAGCTCCCGGGAGGCCCGTGTCATCGCCGCGACATCGTCCACCGGCAGATCAGGAATTGCCTCGGCCTGGCCGGACTGGTCCAGGTAGTCCATCGCCGCCAGCAGCAGCCGCCGGCGATCCCTGGTCATCTCGACGAAGGTCTGGCGCGCGTGCGGCCCGATCTCGACGTCGGTGACGAAGTCGTGTCCCAGGTGGTGCAGGTCCAGGGCCTTGACCTCGTCGAAGTCATACGCGGCACCGGCGACGATCTTGAAGTCCGTGCTGACCGCGTCGGTCTCCGTACTCGCCTGGTCCTCGGCGCTCGACCCCACGCGCAGCACCAGGCCGGAGGAAGCGAGATCAGCCCGCAGGCCGTCCAGCTTCTGGTCATAGGACTGCTTCATCGTCCGGATGCGCGCGTCCAGCACCGCCCGGCCGCGCTTGCCCTCAGTCAGAAGCCGGCCGCCCGGCTGATCGTAGATTGTCCGGCCCAGGTTCTCGGCTTCCTCGGGGTCCTTCATCCGCTGCAGGGAGGCATCCGCGCGCAGCGCCATGAGCGAGAGCAGCCGCTGGCCGTAGGTCGCCACGTCCTGCTGCTGCTCGTACCACTGGCCGGCGTCCCCGAGGAAGGGCAGGAAGTGCTGGTACTTGCTCATCAGCCGCCGGTGGTAGTTCTCCTCGAAGCGGTAGAAGTCGTAGAGCGGGCGCGAGTCCTCGGCGGCGACGTCGGCCTTCTCGGCCTGTTCCCACTGGTGCGCGAGGTCGCGGTAGACCCCGGCCTTCTCCCGATGATGCTGCAGGCGTGAGGCGTAGCTGCGCAGTCGGAAGCCGAAGGAGACCAAGTCGGCCTCAGCATTCTGGTCTTCGCCCTGCCGGTCCGCGGCGAGCACCGCCATCTGCTGGTAGTCCATCCCCATGACTTCGAGCATCGGCGTGCGCACCCGCAACTCCGACTCCGGCATGGCCCGCAGCATCTGGTAGACGCCGTTGACGGCGCGCTCCATGATCTGCGTACGTCCCTGCTCGACCAGCTTCTGCCATTCCTCCGTGCTCAGAGACTCCTTCGCGCGGCGCTCGTTGGCGTAGTCGACGATGCGTTCCATGGCCTCCGGCATCGGGGACCCTGCACGGTCGAGTTGCTCCTTCACGAGCTCGGTCACCAGTTGGTTCGCCTTGCGCATACGGGCGTCATTCGAGCCGGCGCGCCACAACGTTCGGTCTGCCGGCAGGCAGGCGAGCAGGAACTGCGGCAGGGACTCGGCACGGATCCGCTCGTGCGCCCACCGCTTGATGAAGGTGGTGACGTTGCGCCGCTCGTAGCCGACAGCGCTGGCGAGATGCGCCACCGCCTGCTTCTCATCGAGCCAGGCGTCAACACCGCGGCGGAGCCTGGACTTGTGCCGGTCCAGGAGCTTGCCGCGCTGCGTACCGTTCTTCGTCACCTGGCCCCGGCCGCCGTCGACCATGGCCAGGTGGCAGTGGACGTGCTCGGTGTCGACCTGGATGACCCCGACGTAGCGCAGGTCGTCGAAGCCGCTGGTGCCCGAGCTCATCCGCTCCAGACCGTGCATAATCGCCATGCGCAGCTTCATCTGGTCGATGTGGCCGCGGTAGTTGCCGCGGGCTTCGCAGTGGAAGTCCTCGTCGACGATCTTGTGCTTCCGCAGGTACTCCTCGTCGAAGGACAGCACCGTCTTGAGCACGGTGTGTCCGGCGTCGAAGTAGTGCTGGATGTCCTTGCCAGCCGCGCGCAGCTGCTCGTCGGAGAGTGAGACCGAGCCGTAGCCGAAGGCCACGCCGCCGTCACCCTGGGCCTGGCGCATCTCATGCTTCGCCGCGCCCCGCGAGATACCGGCGCGCTCGACGGCCGACTCCCGCGCCATGTAGCGCATGATGAAGTCGTCGGTGCGCAGACGCTGGATGGGAGCCAGCGACTCGGTCGCCTGCTCGCGGGCCATGTACCGGGTGACGTAGTCACCCGGTGTCGCACCACGCGATCCCTTGCCGCTAGGCAGCGGCACACTGAACTCGTTGACCACGATGATGTCCTGCTTCAGGCCCAACGTCGCTCTCCCTCCTGTCTCGGTACCGATGCACTACGGCCCCGGTTGCTGTCCGCCAGCAACCGGGGCCGCGCTCGTCATGCCTGGTCCGTCCTCAGGACCCCAGGCTCTGCTCGCCGTCCTCGCCGAAGTCCAGATCGGCCGCATGCTGGGCCACCTGGCGCTTGCGCTCGTCCAGACTCGGAGCGGGCTTGACCTCACGTCGTCGGGATTCCTGCTCCTGCTCCTCCAGCTCCAGGTCGAGATCCAGGTTCAGGTCGCGCTGCGCCTCATGGGCCGGAACCGGGGGAGCGAACGGCTCCTCCTGCTCCTCAGCCGTCTGCAACGCTGCCGCCACGCGCTCCCGGTAGAGGTTTTCCGTGGTGCCCTCGGTGCTCGCGCGCTCGGTCTGGTACTGCTCCCGTTCGGCGGCGATCTCCGCCTCGATCTGCTGCAGACGCGCGCTCATGCCGTCAGCGACCGGCGCTGCCTCAGGCACAGGCGCTCCAACGACCTGCTTGACCTCGGTGTCCAGGCCCAGCTCGTCCTCGGTGAACAGCGAGTTGATCGCGTCCGAACGTGCCTTCAGCCCGCGCGCATCGACCACAGCCTCAGCCCGCGGGACGCCGTCCTTGGAGTGGTCGGCGAAGTAGCCCGCGAGGTCGTAGCCGCTGGACTCGAGATCGATCTCCAGGCCCCCGATGTCGTGGATCTGGGTGAAGACCACGGGCGCATCGCCTTCGGTCTGCGCCCCCGACGGAGCGAGCACGAGCATGTCCGCCGTGGCCGGCAGCTCCCACTCGATCCCGGTGACCTGCTCGGGCACGGCGAAGCCGCTCGTGAAGTAGCCCTTGCTGGCGAGCGCGACCAGCTGCTGGTCGTCGAACTCGTAGAAGGCGTCTACCTTCTCGCCCTGGCCGGGGGAGTAGGTCACCTGGGAGATGCCGAACGGCAGGGCCCTGGCCGGGGTGACCGAGCGCAGCTCGCCCGTCATGTGCAGATACGGGCGGTAGTTCTCATCCTTGCCCCGGTGCTTGAGATCGAGCGATTCGACCATGACGCCGAGCTCGGCGGTCACCCCCTCCAGTCGGTACGTCTCCACTCCCCGTTCACGCAGGACACGGTGGGCCCACACGTCGTTCATCGTCAGTCCTGCGGTGCGCATCACGTGCTCCTCTTGCGATTGGTCTTGCTCTGGTTGGTGGTCCTGGTCGTGGACTTCGGTGTGACGTCGGCCCCGGTCGCCTCGCCCCGGGCGTCCCGGATCTTCGCGATCATCCGCGTTGCCCAGCGCCACATGCCGCGCATCACGACGATCTCGCCCGCAGCGAGCACTGCGACCAGGAAGAGGAGCGGCATCAGCCACATGGCGATGGTTCCGTCCGCACTGAGCGCACCCCTGGATGCGCCCGACTGCTGGTGCAGCCATGCGCCCAGCAGCGGGATGATGACCATGGCCGTGATGAACGCCAGCAGGCAGTCGGCGAGAAGGACGATGACCCGGAAGAACCCCGCCCACACCACGACGGAGAACCTGCCGGTCTCCTTCTTCGGGGCCAGACGCCGCCATCCGGTGCGCAGCTTCGAGTCCTTCTGCTCCTTCGCGGGCTTCGCCCTGGTCTTCTTCGCCGTCGCGGCCGTGCTCGTCGGGGCGGTCGTCTCGGTCTTCTCCAGGGTCTGGGTCGACATGTTCGTGTCCTTACGTCTCGTCGGGGTCTTCTTTGGTGCGTGCTGAAGCGGTGGGCGCTTCGCTCACCCGGTCGGCTTGGGGGAGGGCTGTTCCTCGCTGGCGGCAGCGAGGGCGTCGCGGGTCTTGCTGGAGGCCCGGTAGGCGTCCAGCGACGTCGCCGTGCCGTCCTGAGAGGTGGCGTAGGTGAAGACCACGAACTCGCTCTTGATAGCGCTGTTCTGATCCGGTCCGACGCGGACCGGATCGAACCGGGCCACCCCCGTGTAGGAGTAGTTCAGGCCCTGCACCCGACTCACATCGATGTCCAGATCAGCGAGCGTGTACGTCGTCCCAGCGCCCTTCGTGGCTCTGGTCGCCGTCATCCACTCCGGTACGAACTCGGTGAGCACCCGCGACTTGTGGTCGAGGAAGGCGTAGCGCGCGTCGAGGAGTACCTGCTGCTCCTTGACGGTCCGGGCCGACGCCGAGCTGTCGGTGAGGCTGAGCAGGAGGGACCGGCCCGTCGCCCTGTCACGGTTCACCCGCTCGATGTCCATGCCCGGCAGCTGAGCCAGCAGCGCCGTGTGCTGTGTTGCGAGCTTGGCCCGGGCGTCGCCGAGGTTGCCTTCGAGCTTGTGAACAACCGCATCGGCCTGGGTGTCCGACACGGCCGGGCCGTCGCTGAGCAGGCTGGCTCCGAGCGTGACCACCGAGAGCGCGAGCAGCGCCCCGGTGCCGCCGAGCAGGATCTTCCTGGCGTGCTGGCGCAGCTTGTCCTTGATCTCCTCGTTCACGGTGTCTTCACCTCCTGCTTCAGGGCCTCGCCGGTGGCCGTCGTGCCGGTCTGGATGTTCACGAACGCCTTGCGGACCTGGTCGTAATCGGCGCGGGCCCAGGCCAGCACCGCCGGCCTCTCGCCCGCACCGGTCCTGGTCTCCATTGCCAGCCAGGTCACCGTGATGGTGCTGTCGTCGTTGACCAGGTAGGGCACCTGGGCGACCCACTCAAAGCCGGAGCTGAAGCTCATCGGGATCCCGACGCCGGCCGCCACGTCCTTGTCACTGGCGAGCAGGTACCACGGCCCCAGGTCCGCCTGGTGCACCGAGGGGGCGAAGTAGGGGATGAGGTTGCGCAGCGTCGACTGAGACGTCGCCGTGTCGAGCGAGCCGCCGTCTGCCGCCACGCTGGGCGTCAGGTAGCGGTAGTCGTTCTGCAGCTTCGCGACCTGACCAGCCGCCGTCAGGGCCGCGGTCAGACCACGCTCGGCGTCGTCGGCCTTCGGCAGCGCCGCCGTCTTCGCCTCGGTGATCCTGATCTGCTCCTGCAGAGAGGGGATCTCCGGCGCAGCCGTATCGCTCACCGCGCTCTGACCGCCGGAGAACCCCGCGGAGAGTACGAAGCACAGCAGTGCGCCCACACCCATGCTCACGCCGGCCGCGAGGGTGCGCTTGCGCAGGCCGCCCGCGGGCTCCGTCTGCGCAGGAGTGTCCGCGCCCTCCTGTGAGAACGCGGACGTCGCGACGAAGCGCGTCTTGCGCACTGCGCCCCCACCCGACTCATCGGTCTGTGTCGATGCCATTAGTCCTCAACTCGCCGTTTCACTCGAATACCAGGACAACTCTATCAATGAGACGAGTCGAAAGGGAGTCTTGGTTATCCGGAATAGCGAGTCTCGCCGCTCGCCGGGACGCCGGAGAGATTCGAGACCTTGCCCTGGGCGTCGACCGTGACGAAGAGCAGCGCGCGCCGGTGCGCCGTGACACTGGCTTTGCTCGCCTTGTTCTGGGACACCGCGTCGGAGGTGACCTCGACGTCGGCTAGGACGGCGTAGGTGTAGACGCCTGCCTTGACGTCGACGACCTCGATGTCCGGATCCGCGCCGAGGGCCGAGTTCAGGCCGACCGTGTCGATGTAGTAGTAACGCCGCTCCTGGGAGTCCTCGTTGAACCTCGACGAAGGCATGAACGACTTCAGGAACGTCTCGTTCTCGGTGAGGCCGAACCGGCTCTTCAGGCTCTCGCGCGCCGCCTCGTAGCTCTGTCCCGAGTCCCACGTGAAGGCCATCGAGAGCAGCAACTTGATGCGCCCGCCGTCGGTGCTCAGCCGGTTCTGACTGACCCCCAGGGCCGCCATAACGTCCGCGTTCACCTGCTCGGCGTTCTTCTTCTGGATGCCTGCTAGATGTCCCTCGACGTCGTTGATCTGGGCTTCCTGCTCAGCCAGGGCCGCGTGCTGGCTGCCCCAGGTCACACCGGCAGCCGTCGCGACGATCGTGAGGACCGCTGCCGTCACCAGGACCGAGAGATTGCGCCGGAAGAACCCCCGCCGCGTGGGTACTGCCGTCTGCTCCGTCATCGCTTCCCACCCTTCTTCTGTGCGCCCGAGCCGCTGAGTTCAGGGACTCCGGACCCGGTCGGCTGCTTGATCGCGGGGTTCTCGTACTGAGCACCGGTGGCCGTCACCACGAGCGCCAGGTCGCTGAAGGCCCCCGTTGAGCCGTTGCGCACGTAGCGCGCGCTCGCCCAGGCGAGCACCTCACCGCTCTTCGTGTCCCGGCACAGCCAGACGACCTTTGCCTGGTTCGTCGCGCCCGAGCCGTCCTTCACGCTCAGATCGGGCATCACCGTTTCGACCTTCCATGCGTACGTGCTCGGGGCAGCCGCGTTCTGGCCGTCGTAGCGGATGTACCAGGCGTGGCGCGGATCGATCTCGGTGGTCGCATCGAACGGCGTCAGCGACGAGGTGCTGTACGCCTCCTTGTCACTGACCAGGAAGGAGTCCTTGCTGAACAGCGGTGCCATGTCTCGGCGGTGCTTGATGATCTCCAGCGTGGCCTTGTTCGGGGACCCGTTGTCCGGGCTGGGCTGGATGCCGGCTTGGTGGTACAACGTGGCGAAAGTCTGCTCCCCGGACGCGACCTTCTTCGCATCAGCGGCTGCCGCCTCGGTGAGCTTGGACAACTGCGCGCCGGCGTCCGCCTTTACGGGCGTGGACTGGGCATTGTCCAGCTGCCCCTTGAGCTGGACAATCTGGGCGTCGTTGTCCGCCGTGCTCGCCTTGAAGCTCTCGCCGAGCACGCCCGTGGCGACGACCAGGGCGAGGATCCCCACGCCCATCACCGCGGTCACGCTGCGCCGGATCAAACGTGTGTTGTCCTCAGGGGTGCGCACCTGGACCTTCTCGCGCTGGCGCATCGTCCAGCCCGCGAAGCGCTCCTCGAGCTCGGCTCCGGTGACCTTCTTGCGCGTCTTCGGTGCCGCGGGCTTCTCCTCGGGTATCGACCCGGTCTCCTGATCGGGGCCCGAGCTCTCGGACTCGTCATGGGCTGTCGTCACGGAACACACTCCTCACTCCACGTTGCCCTCATAAACGACTCAAGTCTATCTCGAAAGGCATTCGGAATAGACCCTGAATCCATTCGATAAGGGCTCCGAAAAGTGAAGCCGGCACGCAGGGCCTGCACCGGACATGAAGAAGCCGGTGCCCAGATCGCCCGGCACCGGCTTCTCACTCCCAGATCAGATGCAGCGCATCAGACCGTCTTGATCTTGCCGGAGGGGAGCATCGAATCCGACATGTCCACGAACTTCCAGCCCTCGGCCGCCATCCGCGCCGCGCTGTCGACACGGATTCGGCCCATGAAGGCGCAGTAGCCGGCCTCGCCGAGGATGACCTTGTCGCCCTGGACGCCGAGCACCATGAGGGTGTGGCCGGCAGGACCGGAGCCCGGGCCGGAACCCACCGAATACGCCGTCGGAGTCGAAGACAACTGCTTGCCGGTCTCCCCCGCGATCGTGTACGCCGTCTCCTTGCCGTCACCCGCCGGGTAGGTCTGGAACGTCGTGTACTTGTTCACGAAGTAGGTCGAGAACGAGACGCAGTTCTCAGCGTGATTGCTCCCGCACGAGCCGGGACCACCCTGGTCGCCGTAGCGGTCGTCGAGGAACTTGTCACCCTCCTTGTTGAAGAGGTCGACGAGGGCCTGAGCCTCTTCCTGGGTCATCCCGCCGTCCTTCAGCGAGACGGAACTGCCGCCGTTGGAGGTGCAGTTGCCCAGGATCGTGTTGATGCCGTTGACGATGTTCTCGATGATCCCGCCGACGATGTCCTTGACGTCGCCCACGATCGAGCTGTCGACCGACCAGCCGCTCATCTTGCCGAACCACATCTCGGCGTTGTCGCCTCGTGCGGTGAGCCCGGCCGCGCCGTCAGTGGAGCGCTCCCAGTTCTCGTGGAAGTGCAGCGCCGCCGTACGCGGCGAGCCCTGCGACGTCTTGAGCATGTCCTTGAAGACCGTGACATCGCCGGGGTTGTCACCATCGACCATGAAGGCCAGCTGGGCCTTGATCGTGAACCAGTCGACGCCCTTGCTCTTCGCGTACTGGCGCAGCAACGTGTTGCGGCCGAACGTCCACTGCCCGAGACCGATGCCGTTGTCCGTGTTCTGTGCGGCGCTGGCCTTCTCGGCGGTCATGGCATACGTCCCCGAGGGGAAGTTCTGCACGCTCGTCGGGTCGATCCCAGACTCCTGCGACCAGTTGCCGAGGATGCCCGCGATGTTCTCCTTCGGCATCCCCCAGCTGCTGAGTACCGAGTAGATCTCCTTGGCGTTCTTCTCCACGTCCGCCGGGACGGTGGCCCCGGAACCGTTGCCGACGCTACCCGCGTTGACGACGCACGCCGTCCCGTTCGTATTGATGCTGCCTTCGGTCAGCGCCGTCGAGTTGAGGAGGCCGGTCAAGACCGTGCCCAACAGGGCCACGGTGGCGGTCATCGCGACCGCACCCGACATCGCTGCCGCTACAGGGGCCATCGTCGCCGTGACAGTGACGCCCAGGACCGCGCCGGCCCCCTTGGCTATAAAGCTGCCGATCGCCATGAACGGCGCAGCGATCGCATGACCAACCGCCTTGACAATGCTGACGATGAGCGTCCACAGCAGCTTCCCGGCGTTGACGGCCATCGCCATGGCGGCGAAGAACATGGACTTGAGCCAGTTCAGGAAGGCCATGGCCATGACCACACCCATGGCCGGCGGAACAGCAGCCGCGCCACCGCCGACGGCGACGCCCTTGGCTGCCTTCGAGCCCAGGCCCTCGTCGTCCTTCGGTGCACCGTGCTCGTAGCCCGTGCCGCCGGCACCCAGCATGCGCTGGTCGGCCGGCTTGGCGTCCGGGCTGCCACCGGTGACCTTGGACACGCCCTTGACGGCGTCCTGGGCCCCTTCGACGCCGACGTTCTTCGCTGCGCCAACGGCAGCTCCCGGAAGCCCGCCAGCCTGTGCGCCGGCCACGGCACCGGAGACGGCAGCTCCCGCGTAACGCCCGGCGTTACGGCGGGTCGCGCTGCTGCCGTCTCCCTCGATCGCCTTCTGGGCCGCGCCTCCGGCCATGTTCCCGGCAACGCCGTTCATGCCCTGCTTGATCTTCGACCCAGCATTCGCGGCACCGGCTGCCTTGCCTGCGGTTTCTGCGGTGTCTGCCGCGTCCGGCATCTTCGGCGCAGTGTTTGCCGCGCCAGAAGGACCAGAAGAAGCAGCTCCCGGGGCCGGGAGCTGCTTGGGCACGCTGGCCTTGCCCTCGGGAGGCTTCTCGATGCCCTCCTCAGGGCCGAGGCTCTTGGTCCCGCGACCTTGCCGGGGCATCCCCTGACTCACCGACGTGCTCGGCTGGTCCTTCGTCGTCCCCTTCTTGGGACTCCGATTCGGCTTGTCGGTGGCCATGTCGTTTTCCTTTCCGGGTCAATGCCAGGCAGCGGGATGCGTCACTTCATCGCTGCACTCAATGGAGCGTGGTGAGGAAGTCCTTGTCGTCGCGAATGGTGCTGTTGGACTGCACGTCCCGCAGACCCACGTCCAGTCGGAGCAGATCGAGCGACAGATCAGACTCGTACTGCGACTTGTTTCGGGAGTAGTCCTGATACGCCTGTGAAAGGTTGTTCATGATGTTCATGAGCGGGCGCATCGTCACGTCAGAGGACTGGTAGTCCTTGGTGAGGCTGGTGCCGTCCGAGAGGATCCACTGCATGTCCGAGATCTGCTGGCTCGTCGGATCCGAGCCCTCGTCACGCTTCTTGGTGAAGAACTGGGCGTAGCTCTGACCGGCCGGCACCAGGGCGTCGAGGTAGCCGTCGTAGACGTTGCCTGCACGCCAGTTGAGGTCGAAGCCGCCGGGGACGACATGCTTGGTCTGCAGCGCCAGCGTCGAGACGCCGTCCTTGGCCGCGGCCGCGGAGACGCCCGTGATCTTGTCGGTGGCAATCGAGACCGGGACGGTCGGCGGACGCAGGAACAGGCCGTCGATCTTCGTCGTCTGCAGGTCGGAGGTATACGACTGAATCTGCGTCAGATTCGTGCGCATCTCGACGAGCTTCTGGTCCAGGGCATCCCTGGCCTCGGCCTCCATCTCCTTGAGCGCGACCTCGTAGTAGGCCTGCGCAGGGTCGAAGGTCAGAGCGTCGAGCGCCGCGATCTTCTGGACCCCGGACGCGCCGGGGTTGAAGAAGACCCGCCACTGGTCGTACTTGGAGAAGGTCTCGTCGCCGGCCAGCTTGCCGCTGCTGTGCGCCTGCTCCGCTCCGGGCGTGGTGAGTTCGGCATTCGCACGGACCGTCAGGTTCAACACCTGACGGTCGAAGGGCCGGTCGGCGTTGAGGAGGACCCCGACGTATCCGGTCGAACCGAAGGCGAAGAAGGAGCCCTTGATCCCGCTGGTGCTGACCGGCTCGCTGTTCAGCGAGGTGTCCGACCCGAGCAGGAACGCCCTGTAGTCCGCGGCGTTGTACGAGATCTGAGCGGTCGGACTGAAGTGCATCATCACGAGCGCCTTGCTGCCGCTCTCGTTGGTGTAGACCCCGTCGACGGTGCCGTCGAGATTCGTCTTCGACGTCTTGAAGTCGCTGGTGTACAGCGCCGTCTGCGACAGCGAGTCACGCCCCGCCTGGTACGCCGAGGCACCCGATGCGCTGATCACGATCGCGCCCGTGACCGCGAAGATGCCGAAGAACACCCCAAACCGCTCGATCGCGTGGTGCGAGTCGAGCTTGAACTTCCTGCTGAAGGCCAGTGCCTTGTCCTTGATCCCCATGTTCTGCTCTCTTTCGTGCCTGCACCGTGCTGCGGGCCCGGATATGGCGAACCGGGCCGGAGGAGGCCTGGCACCTCAACCGACCCGGTTCGCTCGACGCCTCTGTCCCCGGTCGTGTGCACGTCTGTGACGGCCTCTTACTTGGAAGGGCCGCTCAGGAACCCGCTGAACTGATCGGTGGTCTGGACGATCACCGTGCCGCCGCCGAGGTCCGTGATGGTCTGCTGGCCGCCGGAACCGATCGTCGAGATCAGCGACCACCCGCCGGTGCCCAGGGCTCCGCCGACGAGAATGAGGAGCGCGATCGTGCCCCAGCCCTGCTGCTGACCCGCGGACTGCGGGTTGGCCATCAGCTTCTTGATCAGGAGCACACCGCCCCAGACCAGGCCGGCAGCACCGAGCAGCATGAGCAGAAGACCGCCCCAGAGCTGGATCTGGGACTTGGCGTTCTGCAGGAAGCTGGTCAGGTCCCAGGCTGCACTCGGCAGGGAAGCCTGTGTGAGGACGGCTGCCTCGTAGATCTTCGTCATGGATCTTTCCTCTCGCCTTTCGAATCATTCGGTGGCATGACAGTGAGTCACAAGGCAACAAGCGCAGCTCATCCGCCCGGTCGGGCAGTGATAGAAGCCGGGGTGGTCGGTAGACATGCTGTCGGCTCCCCCCCGCTGGCTCGTATACGTGCGCATCTGCAGTGACTAATCTACCTCATTCGAATGGCTAGTCACATAGGCCGTGAAAGGGTCTATTGATAAAGACCCAAAAGGGGCTCGGAAACGAGGCGAATCGGCATCGCGACGCGCGACCGCAGGGTCGCGGCGGAAGCCTGTGGAATCCGCAGTGTGAGATGTGTAATGTGCCGCTCCAGCACTGCTGCGGCGCTGGCCTGCTCGATTTCGAGGCGGGTCGCCCTCACGCACCCCGTCGATCGCGATCTCGACCAGGAAGTACCAAGCCGCCATGAACCCACTGCCCGGGGACCTTTTCGCCCGCCGACTTCGTCAAGAACGCGAACGCCTCGGCATCAGCCAGGCAGAGCTAGCGCGCCGTATGGCCGCCCTGCTCGGCACGAACGTTGACTCCACCGCCATCACACGCATCGAGCAGCAGACCCGCGCGGTCAGGCTCGACGAGGCGGTCACCGCTGCCGAGGCTCTCGGGGTCCCTCTGGTCACACTGGTCAGCGACAATTACGCCCGCGAAAACGAAGCCGAGATCCAGAACCAGCTCGCCGAACTCGCCCTTGCCGAGCAGGAATGGGAGAGGCTGCGCCAGAAGATCCACCGGATCACCCAGACCATCCAGCATCTGTCCGCCGAGCGGGAGGCATTCCGCTCTCACGCGCTGGACGTCAACCCGGAAACCGCCGGCGACTACGAGCTCGACCCTGAGACCCAGGCCGCTCTCGACGCCCGGATGCGTGATGTCCGCAACAAGCCGGCCGGAGAGATCACCGACCCAGGCGCATGACGCTGTTGCGGGCGGCCGGGTTGAATTCCCGGTCGTAGACGCCGTCTCGGGCTTCCTCCACCGGCCGGCCCGCATGATTCCCCCGGTGCTCGCGCCGCTTCGTCTTCCCTGAGTGACGTGCCCTGCTCACAGACGGTGAAAGCCGGATGCCGACGGATCCATCCCGGCCTCTTCTATGCGCCTGTGCAGCATCGCGTGCAGCGCGTCGCCGCTCACACCGGCTTCCTGAATCCGTACGTCCCTCCTGTTGCGGTACGTCGCTCGCAGCAGGGGAGCGGGCGAGGCGAGGTCCGCGCCGCTGATCAGCCTCGCACGGCCGCCGACACCGAAGACATGCGCGTCGAGTTGGTACCTGTGCAGCTGCCGCATGATCGTCCGCCGACGCTTACGGGCGTCTTCTGTCGTAGAGGCCGCCACCAGACCCATCGGTGATCCGGTGCCGCACAGCGCACAGCTCGATGACGTCCGCCTGAAAGGCAGGACGACGATGTCGGGCAGCACATTGTCCCGGTTGGCCTTCGACTCGCCCACGTGCACATAGATGCCCTCGATCGGATGCAGCTCCAGGCTGTTCAGCCGCAGGGCCGCAGTGTCTCGAGCGGTGCGGATAGGCTCGTAGGTATGGGAATTGACTGGGAGAACATGCTCGGCACAAGCGGGAACGGCCTCAACGATGCATACGACAGGGCGGTCTCCTCGGTCATCTACAGCGAGAGCCTGGGGGGCGACCATCGGCCACTCCCAGTCGGTGAAGAGTGCGACGACACAGACGGCCTGCGCTGACCTGAGGGCACACACAGAAACTGCCCGGTCCGCTTTGATGGACATTGGAGATCAGAGGCTTCGGGCCCCGGAGTGAACCGGTGGTCAAGCGAGTACACACGGCCGTCGGTCCACACCGTGGTCACCGTGACGACGCCGTTGTCGGTCTTGCCCAACCGGCCCAGCTACTGCCGACCCACATGTGCGGTGGCCGTGCCGTCCCTGCGGTCCCCGGAGTCGTCGATCACGATCACTCCGTCGGCGTGCGGAGCGGTCGCGGTCTGACCGCGCATCAGGTCAAGCCGTCGGCCGTTGACCTGCTCGGTGTCCCAGACGGACTCGGACAGAAAGTACTGCAATCGCTGCGCCGCAGCTGTTCGCGCGCCGACAACCGGCTCCGCTCCGGCCAGACAGGTGATCGTCTTGTTCCGCTCTAGGGTCAAGTAACCCCCGCCGCTGGGCGAGGCTGGCAAAGAGGTCGTCGAACCGGCTCGCGTACTCTTCCAATGGACCTGGCGCGGGCGGACACGAACGGCGGGCAGTCATCTTCAGCCCCCAGCACGGCAGTTGACTCGTACCCACCGCTTTGCGGCCGAACCACCCAGCCGTCAACCCACAGCTACCGGCGGGGTTAACGAACTACCGGTAGGACCCGCCCAGTCGGCGGGGTGCTCGTGCGCTACGCCGCCTTGACCATATCGGCCCGGGTGGCTTTCTCCCACTCGACCAGGAGCCGTTGGTACTCCACCGCGCGCCGGGGTGTGTTGGGCTCCTCCATGAGTCGTCGGATCGCCGTGTTGATCCGCGCAGCAGCAGGCTGCAGCCGACCGTGAGGCCTGGAGGGGGAGGACATGGACAAATCGTACGGGCCCGCACCGACAACGGCCGCCGAGCTCCGCCCCCGATGACGTAACTCGGCCGACTCCTCGGCAGGGAGGTCCCGGCGAGGGCGCGGACGGGCAGGCGAGGCTCGCCGCTACGCCCTCGCGGAGGGCTCAATACGGGATGCCGTCGATCAACTCGCGGGCGCTGACGAAGAAGGGAGACGGCCACGGAGGTGCCGAGCGTGGCCGGGTCCAGGCGGCCCGCCCACTCGTGGGCGTAGATCATGACCTTCCCGTCCGGGGAGAACACCGTGGCGCGGAGCGAGAGCTCCCCGCCGCGCTCAACCTGGGCGTACCCGGCGATGGGGGAGTCGCAGTGCCCCTGGAGGACGTGGAGGAACATGCGCTCCGCCTCGGTCTCCCGGTAGGCGTCGCGGTCGCCGAGCCCGCTGACGAGGTCGATCAGCTCCGTGTCGTGCTGGCGACACTGGAGCGCGAGGACTCCGGCGCCGATGGGCGGCATCATCACGTCGGTGGCCAGGGTCTCCGTTCGCGCCGGCCGATCCGCTCCAGGCCAGCGACGGCCAGGATGAGCCCGTCTGCTTCGCCGGCGCCCAGCTTCTCCAGGCGGCGGTTCGCGTTACCGCGCATCGGGACGCACTCCAGGTGCGGGTGGTATACGGGGAGCTGGGCGATCTTGCGGACGGAGGAGGTGCCGATCCGCGTGCCGGCCGGGAGCTCGTCAAGGGTGACGCCGCCGGGGTGGATGAGGGCGTCCCGGATGTCGTCGCGCTTGAGGAAGGCGGCGAACACGGCCCCGGCCAGGAGCGGCCGGTCCGCGGGGACGTCCTTCACACAGTGCACCGCGAGATCGGCGTCACCGGCCAGGAGCGCGGCGTCAACCTCCTTCGTGAAGGCGCCTTTCCCCTCCACCTTCGCCGGTCGTCTTCACGGGAAGCACCGTCGTCTGCACGTCCGGGTGGAGCGCGGCCAGCTCGGCGCGGACTCGCCAGGTACTCGACCATTCCGGCCGTGCCGAGGGCCTGGAGCGCGGCCCACTCCCCGTAGGTCGAGTAGGCGACGATCGGAACTTTCTGCTCGTCGCGGAGCCGTACGCGGACGTCCCCGGCCGCCGCACGGCACCCGGGAGGGGGCGCGATGATCGTGTCCCGCCTCGCCACAAGCCCGCTCCCGCTGCCGGTGGACTACCTCCCGCACCGGGTGGCCGCCGTGACCGTGGAGACCGACACGGGGCCCCTGGAGGTCGTCGGGGTGTACGTACCGTCCCGCGATCAGACGGAGGCGAAGGTCACCAGGAAGCGCACGTTCCTGGAGGGCCTGGCCGCCGCGCTCCCCACCGGGAAGGCTGGCCACCGCCTGGTCCTCGGGGGCTTCAACATCCTGGAGTCCACCCACGTCCCGCGATACCGGACCTTCCAGGCCTGGGGGTACGAGTTCTATACCGGGCTCGCCACGGCCGGGTACCGGGACGCCTTCCGCCTCCTGGCCCCGGACGCCCTGGAGTATTCCTGGGTGGGGCGTACCGGCGACGGCTACCGCTACGACCACGCCCACGTCTCCGGGCCTTTCACGCGCCACGTGACGGGTTCCCGGTACGTGCACGAGCCGCGCACCGACGAGGACCGGCTGCTCACGGACCACTCCGCCCTGACGGTCGCCCTGGCGCTCAATGCCACGGCGCCCCTGGACGTGACCGACCCGGCCGCCGTGGAGCACTCGGCGCCGGCGCTGTTCTGACCCTGATGCAGGAACCGCCCGAGGAGGACGGCATGAAGGTTGACACCTGGGACTACGTGACGCTGCTGCGGAAGTGGCTCGACACGGACGCGGCGCCGACGACGCTGGAAGACGCCCGGCTCCTGCGAGTGCTCAAGATCAGCGAGGAGCTGGGGGCGGAGGCCCTGCACGGCGTGCTCGGCGCGAACCCGAGGAAGGGCGCGTCACACGGGTGGGGGGACGTGGCGAAGGAGCGCGGACGTCATCGTGACGGCCATGATCGCGCTGGACACGGTCAGCGGGGACGCCGCGGCTGTGGTGAAGCAGCAGCTCCAGGACCGCACGGTGGACGAGCCGGCAGCGGCCGGGGGTATCGTCCAGGTCCTCGCGATCAGCGGGGACATGAGGCAGGTCGCCACCGCCGTGTACGGGGCGCTGGGCATGGCCCGCGGGGCGAGGCGACCGAGGTGACACACACGTGGGAGGACGTGGAAGCGCGCCTCGGCCGGCTCGTCCTCACGGCCGCCGCCGTGCTGGACGACCTCACCGGCGATGCCTGGGACACGTTGGATGACCGGCTGCGTTTCCCTCGTGGCGAGGGTCGCGGCCTAGAGCGGATCTTCGTATCAGTGCGCGGGTCTTGAACGACTTGGGGCGAGCATTCCGTATGATCGATCAAGAGCGGGAAACGTTTGGATTGCATGGCAAGACGACCGTTGTGGAGTGCCGAGGGCTCGCACTAGGGTCATCGCTGTCGCTCCTGCGACGGGGCAGGTGTGGCAGCACTAGCCTGATCTGAAGACAGGGGCTCGTGCCCGTGACCCGGGCAGCAGTGTCTCAGTTGTGCCTGGTAGGCGGCGTGGTCGTCGTGGGTAGTGGCAGCCGCGGCCTGCAGTGCTGGCGCGTTCAGACCATTCCGTGAAAGGTTTCCTACCGGTAGGTAAGTAGGCGGTCGTCTGTGAAGGGCGAGCCTCCTTGAGGCGAGGGCAGAGGTAGCAACATGGCTGTGGCGGCGCGAGGTCCGGCGGAAGCGATCTCCGGAGCGGCGGCGCCTGGCACTCTGTTCCCTCAGGGTGCAGATATTGGCGTGTTGAACATGTTTGGTATCGATGCCGTAGTTGCATACAGCGAAAACGAGGACGAGATCGAGCGACGTGCTCGCGTCGGCACGCTGGAGCTCACCAATCCTCGGGCGCTGGACCTGCTGATGAACCTTCCACTGGGCGAGCCTGTACCGGTCACTTCGCTGAGCGACACAGAGCGACGCGTGCTGAGGCGGATGCCTAGGGGAACGGTTACCCGGCATGACAACGTCGTCGTCCGCGAAGCAACCCACCCCATCCGAGTCGATCTTGCCGTCGTCCCGGGTAAGGGCTGGGCCTCCGCTAAGGAAAAAGCCGAATGGTTCACACCTTTCTGCGCGCGGGCTGTCTTGATCGACCGGCCTCTGCGGCGTCGAGATGACGCCGTGATGGAGGCAGAGTTCTACGGCATTGGGCTACTCGTCGCGACCAGCAATGACGTTGAGGTCGTTGTCCCGCCTCGCCCCTTCGTTCGGCGTCGGCACACTGTGGCCGGCTGGAGGTTCGTGGAAGAGGCGTATAAGCAGCTCTTGGCTCGGTGAGCCGCCTCAGGGCGTGATCGGCAGCGTTGCCCAGGCCTCCAGCGGGTCAGGGACTGCAAAGCCCGCCTTCGAATTTGCCGACAGTCCCAGACGCTGGTTTTCCAGGGCGTAGTGCGCGACGGCTGCGGCACACTTGTCGCGCCACCACCCTTTGCGCTCTATCCCGGGCTTCCTGCTGGTGATCTCGATGACCCAGGCGCTCCAGGTGCTGATGTTGTGGTCTTCCGACTCGCGCCGCGCTTCGCCGCCCGGATCGTTGAATCGGTCCAGGCCTCGACCGTCACAGACGTCGCAGCTGCAGGTTGCTGGCGGGTGATTGGCGTACAGGCGGGCAAGTGACTGAGTGCCCTTGAAGCACATCAGGCTCGGCATCAGCACTGACGGATATTGGGGTCCACCACCGTTGGGGTTGAACAACGCCCGCTCGCCAGGGGGAATGCTGTGCCGACTGGCGCTGTCGGCGCCGATACCGGCAAACAGCCCGCCGTGGGCGAGTACGTCCAGTGCGGCCAGATCAGTCCGCAGGAGGGCGACATCAGGTAGCTCGGCTACGACGCGGCGCAGGTTGGCGGGAACACTCTTGGCCTGCTCCATCGGATCGAACTGCCGGAACAGGGTCAAGGCCTTCGGTTGCGGGATGCGCTTGCAGACTGCGATCAGCTGGCTGAGGAATTCATCGGTGAGCCAGGCGATGTCGATCGGGAGGTTGACGATTGTGTCTGCCCGCTCGAGGCGTTCGGACTGGCGCATGACCGCCTTGAGCGCCCTGGAGGCTCCCGGGGGAATGTATCCAGTCGGTGTGAGAGAGGCGCTGGCACCGCGGGCCTTCTGCAGCTCAAGCGAGGTGTCGACCGTGTCGAACAGCTCGTTGCCATCCAGCAGAAAGGGTTCATCGGCTGTCGCGGTGTGCGTCTTGTAGGCCGCAGTGTCGATCAGCAGGGCGCCTGTGTAGCCGGAGGTTCGGAGCTGGTAGGCGCGTTCACCCGCCTTCTCCCCGCTCATGACGACGCCGCCGAGGTCATCGTCGAGCGGAGTCCGCATCTGCGGTACGAAGCGGGCGTTCTCATGCAGCAGTACACGCCCCTGGAGTAGCGGCGTGGCCGGTACCGACGCATCGAGGACCCGCAGGGCGGGGGTGCGGCCGGGGAACGGCGAGTTTGCCATTGTCACCTACTTGTTGGTGAATCCGGTGGCCGTGTGGTCACCGGGGCGGAGGAAGGACACGAGTAGATCTCGGTGAACTCCTCGAGTTCCAGACCGGCTAGGTGGGCTGCCTGGGACAGGTCGAGGTTGTGCTGTTGCCTCAGTCGGGTCACGACCTCGGCAAGGCGACGCGGGGTCTCGAGCTCGAACGTAGCGGGTTCGGTGGTTCGGTAGCCCAGGGCGGACATCTCCACCATGAGCGAGCGGTACTGCCACTCGGTGAGGACGCCGAGTGATTTGGCTCGGCGGGCGAGCGCTGCCATCGAGACCCTCCACCGACGCTTCAGTTCCATCAACCGCGCCAAGTCCACGCGCGGCCGAAGTTCGGCCACGATGCTCTCGTGCGGCATGAGAAATTCGGCTGCGAATTCATCGGCTTGCTGTTCCTGCAAGCGTCCGTCCCCAGGCTCAGTGTGCATCACGATGTGCCCGAGTTCGTGCGCCAGGCTGAAACGATAACGGTCCGCAGGGGCAGTCGAGTTGAGCAGGACGAGCGGGCGTTCACTGTGCGGCCACTGGCTCACGGCATCCAGCTCACGAGTTTCGAGATCGCGGATCACGAGCAGAGCGCCGGCGGCTTCGAGCACCTCTACCACATTGGAGACAGGGCCCTGCGGGAGCCCCCACTCCAACCGCAGCGACTCCGCGGCATCAGCCGGCGTATCAAAGTCGTTCACCGCGATGTGCCTGAACGCATGCTTGTCGTCTTCGTGACCCGCTGCCGTCAGGGCATCCACCTGGAGACGGGTAACTGCCAAGGTCGCGTGCACACGCCGCAGTGCCAGCGCGCCCATGGACGCTCGCTTCCGGTGGTGAACGAGACCAACGCCCGTCCCGCCACTGTCAGTGGCGCGGCATAGCATCTGGGGCGTGTACCTGAGAGCTGCGGCGAACAGGGCGAGACGCTCGCCCCTCACTGCCAGGCGACCGGCTTCGGCTCGGCTGACATACCCCTGCGACACCGTGTCGTCGGCCGCACGGCATGTCATTTCCCGTGCTACGTCAGCCTGCGTCCAACCACGCGACTCACGGGCCAGCGTCAACATGGCGGGCTGCGCCACCAAGTCGACAATGTCATCCACGACCACACCCACCTCCCGCGCTCAGGCTCGTCAGCGTGCCACCACCATACAACCCAGCGCAGTATACGCAGAAACATACCTCAAAATATTCCGCTCATGACGTGCCCACTTTGCTCTCGGTGCAAAGATCGCCTGACGACACGGCTCCGCCCCTGTGCCCATCAGGCCAGACATCCGATCCGTTGTGGGTCGAGACGTTCACGGGCCTGCGGATGCGGCAGTTCGAAGGCTTGTTACGGGTGGTGCGGGAACGGGGCGGCAGCGGTCCTGGCGGCGGGCGGCCGTGGCGCCTGCCGTTGGCAGATCGGGTGCTGCTGGTGGCGGTCTACTACCGCACCAACCTGACCGTGCGACAGCTCGCGCCGCTGTTCGCTGTCTCGCCGGCGACGGTGTGCCGGGTCATCCAGCGGCTGCGGCCCCTCCTCGCCCTTGAGCCCATCTCCCGGCCCGCCGACACTACGGACCGGCTGTGGATCGTGGACGGCACCTTGATCCCGGTCCGCGACCGGAAGATCGGCGCCTCGAGCCGCAACTACCGGTTCTCGGCAAATGTGCAGGTCATCATCAATGCTGGCACCAGGCTGGTCGTGCCCGCCGCTTGCCTGGCCCGGGCAACCGGGCCGATGCCCAGGTCTGGCGGAACTCCGGTCTTGCCCAGCACTGCGACGGCGTCACGGTGCTGGGCGACGGCGCCTACATCAACACAGGCCTGGTCGCCCCGCACCGAAAACGGCCCGGCCGGCCACTCCCCGCGGGTGAGGAGGAAGACAACGCCGAGCACCGTCGGGTCCGTGCCCGCGTCGAGCATGCCGTCGCCCGGATGAAGAACTGCAAGATCCTGCGTGACTGCCGCCAGCGCAGCGGCGACGGCCTCCACCATGCGGTCCAGGCCGTCGCCCACATGCACAACCTCGCCTTGGCAGCATGATCACAGCAGCAGAAGCCCCGGCTTGACCTGCCCGAACACGATCGTCAAGTCCGGTAAGTTTTCGGGAAGTTACTTGCCGCCCGGCATCCCCACGCGGTCCTCACACAGCGCAGCAACAGTGTGCAGACCCGGAGCTGGCGTGCGGCTGCTTACCTGCGACATAAGGGCGAATGTGCCCACTGGTAGTAGCTGGTCTGCGCTGCACGTCCCGGAGTCCGGGATGCGTAACTGCTCTGCGTGGTACGTATTTCACGGGTGGATGGTGCCTGAAGAGAACCAGGTGTGGAGTGTGGGCTCTGCTCCGTCCGGGAGATCGTCGATGAACACCACGGCCAGGCCACGCTGGGCTCGCGAGCAGCAGACGTAGAACAGGTTGCGTGACCGTTCGGTACGGTCGGGCTTGTCGGTGCCGGCGAGCATTTTGCTGATGCTGTACCTGTTCCAGGCGCGGTCGTCGACCACCACTACGACGTTCTCGAATTCGTCACCCTTGACGCCGTGCTGGGTTGAGAACGGGGTGAGTTCGTCGATGAAGTGGGTGACGCTGATGACTTCACGGTAGGACACGGTGCGGAGGTTGTTGGAGAAGTCCGCCCGTCGCTGGTCGCGTTCGTCCAGGTCCGTTGCGGATCTCCGGCGTTCCAGATCCTTGAGTTTTCCCGGCTGGGCGAGGAGATGGCCGTCGGCCATCAGATCGAGCACCTCACCGATGGTGCCGGTGCTGCGTACGGCGTCGAGTGCACGGATCGCGTCACTGATGGCGCGTTTGTTGGCGTGACGGGTGATCCGTGTCCGCCCCTCGTCCAGCAGATCGGTCAGCCCGGCGAAGTCGTTGTCGCGGAACGCGGCGCTGATGGCCTCGATGCGGGTGAGGTACTGGATGTACGGCTCGTTGCGTGCCATGAGGTCGTCGGGACCGTAGCGGCCCAGCTTTCGGTACTGCTCTAGGAGGTTGGCGTACTCCAGGGTGCCGGCTATCCCTCGGTGGGTGAGCAGCAGGTATTTGCTGTTCTCCCGTGTCCAGCCGTTCCGGGCGAGTATTGCTTCGGCGGCGGTGAGTCGCGCAGGGCCGGCCGGGACGCTGCTGTTGAGGAACAAGTGGACCTCGCCGGTCTGCTGCTTGCCGACGGCGTCCTGGGTGAGCTCGGGACGCATCCGGTTGAGCACCTCGACGACCGGAGGCGAGCACCGGTAGTTCTCGTGCTTGGTGATCTCGGTGAGAAGGCCGGGCCGTTTTACCGCGCCGACGCCCGACTCGTAGATCTTCTGCATGGAGTCGCCGAAGAGACCGACCACGCATTTCTCGCGGCCTGCACCGGCCAGGTGGTCCAGCAACAGCTGGATCGTCTTGGGCGAAGTGTCCTGGTACTCGTCGACAAAGATGACCGGGTACTTGCTGGTGATGATGCGTATGAGCTTGGGGTGGGCCGTGACGAGACGGAGCGACAGCGCGATGACGTCGTCGTGGGAGATGCGCCCCTCGTGCAGCCTGCGCCCGCGGTCGGAATACTCGATGACGGGAGGATCGGTGACATCATCAAGGTCTTCCGGTTTGGACAGGTCCTTGTTGTAGTCGAGGATCTGCTGCCAGAGCTCAAACTGGTAGGGCTGGATGACACTCCACAGGAATTCGTGGATGGTGTCGACGTCGACGAGCGGGTCTGCGGCGATGCGTTCGACGATCTTTTTCTTGGCGACGTTGGTGTAGGTGATGCAGGCGATCCGCCGGCCGTGTGCCTCCAGGTCTACGCGGTGGTGGGTCAGGAGGTGCTGCAGGGCGCGTACCAGGGTGGTCGTCTTGCCGGCGCCGGCCCCTGCTTCGACGAGGAAGCTGCGTCGGGCTTCCAGCTCGGTGGTGACGGCTTCGAGGGTGTCTAGGCGAGCCACTGCAGTCCTTCGGCGATGTAGCGGGGAACGGCCCAGTCCTCCAGGAGCATGACGTCGAAGGCGAAGTCCGTCTTGTGGTCACTGAGTTGCTGTGCGATGTCGTAGGCCTTGGCTTCGATGTCGTCGGCGGTGGGGTCGGCCCCGACCTCCTTGACGAAGGCCGCCTTCAGGACGAGCTGGCGGAAGCCACGTACGAGGGGTTCTGCGTTGGCGATGATGAAGGCGTCCTCGAAGCTCCGCGCGCAGGCTCCCGAATCCTTCTCCGGGATCTGGTAGGCGACGCGGACGTGTCCTTGCTCTTTGTCGGCCGGGTCGGTGGCGAGCAGCTCGGCGATGCTGGACTTTGCGGGCAGCCAGTTCTTGAGCGTCGCATTCGAGGTGACCGTCGGCCCCTGGCCGGGTGGGCAGGCCTTGCGGTGCTTGGGGCACACGGAGTCGATGTCGGTGATGACGAGGGTCTTGACGTTTAGGAAGGCGAGCAGTTCCCGGAAGCGGACGGCGTAGGCGTCGCCGACTTCGATGACCGATACGTACTGGTGCAGAAGCCCCTTGGCGCACCGCCGGACCATTTCCGGCAGGATCAGCCGTTCCGCGGTGCCCTCGATCAGGATCACCTTGTCGGCGAAGAACATGTCGCACCGGTGCAAGACCATGTACTGGCGCAGGAAGCGCAGGGTCTCGTCACCCTGCGGAGTGGCCTTTACGTTGGCCTCGAAGGTCGAGAGATCCTTGACCGTGAGCTGCGGCTCGGAACGGTCGAAGTAGCGCACCGTGTGGAAGCCGCTGCTGGCGACGATGTGGGAGGAGTGAGTGGTGATGACCACCTGCACCTTCCAGCCCGTCTTACGGTCGATGAAGTCCTGGATGTTCTTGATGAACGTCTCCTGCATCTGGGGATGCAGATGGGCTTCGGGTTCCTCGATGAACAGCACCTGCAGCGCCGGCTTGGGGGTGGTGCGCTCGTAGGTCTGGTGAAAGCTGATGACCTGCAGGATCGTAAAGATCAGCTTGCTGTAGCCCAGCCCGTTGTGACCTTCGGGAAGATGGAAGTCGTCATCCCCGGACGGGTACTGGATGCGGGTACTGCCGCGCAGGATGCCTGAGGCCTCGATGAGGGAGACGATGCGGGGCTTCTGGACCGGGGTGATGGTGCCCACTCCGAAGGTGCGCAGGTCCTCGAAGATCGGGTCGAACAGCGTGGCGTAGTTGTCGTCGAGCTGCTGCGAGGCGGACGCCAGAGCGGTCTCGATCTGCTCGATGCTCTGGTGACGGTCTTCGTTGCCGCTGTTGACCTTGTAGTAGGCCTCGAACGTCTTCGACAGCGTGCGGGCTTTGTCGCTCGGCGTGTCATCCATCTTGGTCTGCGCGTAGACGAACTTGACCGACAGGATGGCCTCGGCGGCGCCGCGCTTGATCTCCTTGCGGACGCTCTCGTTCAAGGCGCTGACCGCGCGATAAGCCGGGGCGAAGTAGTCCGAGAAGTTCTTGCGCAGCCACTTGATGCGATCGAACTGCTCCCGCTGGCTGGCCGACCAGAAGTCCTTGAGGAAGTCGTGCGGGCGGGCCACCTCCAGCGCCGCTTCGATCTTGACCTCGAAGCAGGTGTCGTCCAGGTCGAGGATCACACCCGTGAGCGGCGCGAGGTCGTCGTCTTCCGTGTACTCGATGGTGAGGACCAAGCGGATGGCCGGGACGAGGTCGTAGGCCTTGGCCAGCAGGTCCTCGCTCGTCTCGGAGTCTCCACGGCCGGCATGCGCCTGAGCCTCGCCGAAGATCTGCCGCGCCTGTTCGATGTCGGCGATACGGCAGGTGGAGAAGTCCTCCAGGACGAACCTCGTGTCCTCCTCACCGAAGAACTTCTCGAAGAGATTGACGAACGACGTCTTGCCGCTGTTGTTGCGCCCAACGATGAGAGTGGCCTTCGGGTCAACTCGGACGTCCACCCTCTCCAGGGCGCGAAAGTTGATCACTTCGGCATGCGTCAGCTGCATCTCACTCCCGACATCGTCCCCAACCCCGCTCCCGGGACGGCATACGCGTGCGACTACCGAGAGTCAGAGCAGTATCTGATACGGAAGGGGCAGAGTTGCCTACTTGACTCAAAGTGATCAGAGGTGTGGCGGGTTGGATCTGTTTCGGTCGTTGCTGATCGGTCATCCAGTCGAACCTCACACACCACCAGGATGGTGCTGTCCCCCGTGCTCGCGCCGTCTTCCCTAGCACAGCGCCCCCAGGGGCCAGGCAAGGGAAAAGATCACGCAGGGGCTCGTCCCCCACACGCTGCGGCCCAAATGCGCTGATCGTTGACGGGCTGCGGCCGCCGGATTCGCGGGCGGACCTGACGCACGGCCAGGTGATCGAGGTACTGGTGGCGAAAGAACTGACCGCTCCCGCGCCGCTGTTCCGCGTCGGGCACTGGGCCTACTCGTGTGAGGCCATCAAGGGTCTTGGCGGAGGCCGATGCGTGTCCCGGCTGGTGCATTGACGGGTCTCATCGGTGTCTTGCTCGGGGCTTCGGCGATCAGCGTCGTTGTCGCGTCCGGCCGGTGGAAGCAAATTGTCTCCTCAGGGACACCACCGGAACTCGAAGATGTCCATGGCGAGACGCCGCTGCGTTTTTGGCACCACATCTGGCTCGCCGCGAGCTGTGCGAAGACCGCCGCTCAGTATTGATGGCGTTGTGTGACCTTGTACACCGCGAGTCGAGCAGGATCGGCCAGGGCTCAGCGCAGACGATGTCCTCGTCGTCCAGTCATATCCCGGTGTGCCGGCCCTCGGGCCACGATCGGGTGTGGCTCGGCCCACGGCGTCGTGCGCGGTAGCGAGGGACGGTGCAGATCTCGTGGGCTGAACGGCGGGCGAGGAGCGTCCGTGAGTCGGTCTGGTGGAGGGGCCTTTCGGGGATGGGCGGCGTGCGGCGGAGCCGGTGCGCGTGCTCAAGATCAGTCAGGAGCTGGGCGAGGCCGCGGAGGCCCTTCACGGCGCGCTCGGCGCCAACCCGCGGAAGGGCGCCTCACGCGTGGGGTGTGCCGAAGGAGTTCGCGGACGTCATCGTGACGGCCATGGTTGCCCTGGATGCCGTGAGCGGGGACGGCGCGGCGGTGGTGGAGCACCAGCTCCAGGGCCGCGCGCCGGATGGGATCACCGGCGGCTGGGGGCATCCGGCTCCTCCAGGTCCTCGCGATCAATGGGGACATGGGGGAAGTCGCCATCGCGGTGTACGGGGCACGGGTCTGCACGGTGAGGCAGTCGAGGTGACGCACGCGTGGGAGGACATGGAAGCGCGCCTCGGCTGGCTTATCCTCACGGCCGCGGCGCTGGACGACCTCACCGGGTGCTGCCTGGGACACGGTGGATGAGCGGCGGCGTTTCCGCGTGGCGAGGGTCGCGGCCTTGGCCGGACATGAACCTCAGCTGACCCGCACCCTCTGCACGGAAGGGCCCGCACGGACGTGCGGGCCCTTCCGTGTCATCCCCAACGTTGCGGACGCACACGTCCTAGTGGGGCGTATCCGTCTTCCCCGGTGGGAGATGAGTGGGAGACAAGTGGGAGATGATCATGGCGTGGTGCTGCAATCAGGCGCTAGGAAATGCTAGATAGCGCTGCCTGTGCGGCCCTGGTTCAGCCGCCGGATTCGCCCGCGTGCGGGCTGAGCACACCCATGCTGACCAGCACAATCACCACCACACCGAGGGCGATGCGGTACCAGACGAACGGCATGAAGCTCTTGTGGGAGATGAACTTCATGAACGAACTTATGACGACTTTGACCGAGCGGACTTGACCTGCTGTTTTCCACCACTTTTCAAGATCGAATGGTAGAGCAGTGGGAGATGGCGCCTTTCCAGTGCCCTCCCTCGCCGACCACGAACGGCGCAGCCACCTGCTTTGCAGCGAATCGGCAATCTCCTGCTCCATGGCAGGGCAACGTGCGAGTGGAGACCTTCCACGCCGGCGACCTCGCGGCCCATGCGGGTCTCCACGGCGATGCGACTGTGTCGATCTTCGTCCAGCCACTCCTTGCCGCCGTGACGAAGCAGGTACAGCCGCTTTCCGGCGTTCGTGGTCGCGGGGAACCGGCCCCTGACCCGCGGCCAAACTGTCCGACAAGGCACTGGCCGCAGTGCGCGCCTCGGTCGCTCACCAGCCCGGATGAGATTTTCGGCAAGGGCAGGATGCATGAGGCCGACTGGGACGACAGCGGTGCCCCGGATGAGCTGATGGGCACGTGAAGAGCTGTGCCGCGGTGACCTGCATGCCCTGGCGGGCGCCGGAGGCGCTCCAGCGGTCACCGCGCCCCAGCGGGCGCTGGCCGCGTTTCTGCGTCTGCCCGCCGGGTGATCCCGTACCGGGGCACCGCTGCTCTGGCACTCGTGCCCGTACGGGGCGGTGTAGCCGGTGGTCGGGTGCACGGTCGCCTCAGGTTGTCGGTGCCGTCGGCTAGCGTGCGCGGTATGCGCTACTTCAATACGGCCGGGCCGTGCGTCCCCACGCGTCACTACATGGTGCCGGCTCAGGAGCGGCTGCCCAGGGCCCGCGGGTACATCGAGCAGGGCCAGTACTTCGTGGTGCACGCGCCACGGCAGACCGGGAAGACGACGGTGCTGGCGGCGATGGCCCGGGAACTGACGGCCTCGGGCCGGTACGCGGCGCTGCACTTCTCGTGCGAGAGCGCGGAGGTGGCCGGGGAGGACTACGGCCAGGCCGAGCTGCTGGTGCTGGAGGCGATTCGGCGGTCCGCGGAGTCCGCTGGGCTTGCTGATGAGCTCGCGCCCCCCGCCTCCTGGCCCGACGCGGTGCCCGGGTCCCGGCTCACGCGGGGGCTGACTGAGTGGGTGCGGAGCTGTCCGCGTCCGCTGGTGCTGTTCTTCGACGAGATCGACGCGCTGCGGGGGGAGAGCCTGCGCAGTGTGCTGCGCCAGTTGCGCGATGGCTTCACTGTCAGCCGTGGCGGCTTCCCGCATGCGGTGGTGCTGTGCGGGCTGCGGGATGTGCGTGACTACAAGGCGGCCTCGGGCGGGGATCCGGGGCGCCTTGGTACGTCGAGTCCGTTCAACATCAAGGTGGCGTCGCTGCGGTTGGGCGACTTCACCGAGGCCGAGGTCGCCGAGCTGTACGGGCAGCACACCACGCAGACGGGCCAGGATTTCACGGTGGATGCGCTGGAGTGTGCCTTCGGCTTTACCCAGGGACAGCCGTGGCTGGTCAACGCGCTGGCCCGGGAGGTCGTCGAGGAGATGGGGGTGCCGTCGGACACGCCGATCACGGCCGAGCACATGGAGGAGGCGAAGGAGCGGCTGATCCTGGCGCGTGCGACGCATCTGGACTCGCTGGCCGCCAGGTTGGGCGAGGACCGGGTGCGGCGGGTGATCCAGCCGGTGATCGCGGGCGAGCTGCTCCTGCCGACGGACACGTACGACGACGATCTGGCGTACGTGCGCGACCTGGGGTTGGTCGCTCCGGACGCGCCGGTGCGGGTGGCCAATCCGATCTACCAGGAGGTCATTGTCCGGGTCCTGGGGAACAACACGGAGGGCCAGGTCGTCGCCGCCCCGAGCAGCTTCCGGCTGCCGGACGGCCGGATCGACATGGACAAGCTGCTGTGCTCCTTTGCCGAGTTCTGGCGGGAGAACGGCGAGATCCTGGCCACCGCCTCGACCTACCCGGAGGCCGCGGCACAGCTGGTGATGATGGCCTACCTGCACCGGATCGTGAACGGGGCGGGTTTCATCGACCGGGAGTACGGGATCGGCCGGCGGCGCGTGGACCTGCTGATCCGCCAGCCCTACACCGCTGCCGACCGTTCGCGGGCGGTGCAGCGCGAGGCGCTGGAGCTGAAGGTGTGGCGCCAGGGCCGCACCGACCCACTCGCCGAGGGGCTGGCACAGTTGGACGACTACCTGGACCGCATGGAGCTGTCCACGGGCACCCTCGTCGTCTTCGACACCCGCCCGCAAGCAGCCACGGTCCACGAGCGCACCGCCTTCTCGCAGCAGACCACGCCCTCCGGGCGCACCGTCACCCTGCTGCGCGCCTGACGGCCGGGAGTCAGCCAGGAGCGCCCCCGGATCTTCCTCCCGTGGCCGTGTTCCCGGAGCAGCACGGGTTCGGTGCGGGAGCCGAGATCTTCGGTGCCCAGTACGCGACGTGCCCGGCCACCCGGGTCACTGGTGGCTGGCCTGCGACGTGTCGAACTACGGCATCGCCTGCAGACACTGCAACAGCGGCGGAGCCCGCTACAACGGTGTCCGGGAAGGCCGCGCCAAGGGCAGCCAGTTCCCGGTCATAGGCGGTACCCGCGCCCGCGCATCAGCCGATGACCTGGACCGCGAACAGCCGCTGCTCCCAGCCCACCACAGCGACCCCGACCTGCTCGGCTTCGACAGCGCCGGCTACGCCCGGCGCAGCAGCACCCCCTACTCGCAGGCCGAAGCGAAACGCGGCCTGTGCCGCGCCGACGAAACCATACGGATCCTCGCGCTCAACGACTCCCACCTCGTCCCGCTCCGCAGCCGCCTCATGCGGGCGGTCACCGTACTCGCCCGCTACGGGGACGATCCCGCCATCCAGCAGCTGATCGACGACAAGGTGGGGCCCAAGGCGCCATACAGCTCAGCAGCCGCCATGGCCCTGGCCCTGCAGCGCGCCTGCGACCGGCCCGCTGCCGCGCCCACGCCGGCCGCAACGACGCCCACACCCACCGTCGACCCGGAACGCTCCCGAGTCGACCTGCAAGACCTGCTGGAACATCTGGACCCGGACGACCTGAAGGCCGGCATCACCTTCACGGGCCGGCACGAGAAGAAGGTCCACCAGGCGGTCCTGAACCACGAGGGCCAGATCAACGTCCTGGGCCGCCCCTGGCGCACCCCGACCACCGCCGCCAGGGCCGCGACCGGCAGCAACAAGATCGACGGCTGGGATTTCTGGCGTCTGACCATCGCCGGTGTGGAGCAGACCCTCGCCGAGTTCCGCGCCACGCACTTCCCGCCACCCGCACCGGTGTGACAGGGCGGAACTGTCCGCCTCGCCGGCGACGGTCTCCTGCTGATCCCTTCGGTCTTCGTCGGGAATATCGCCGCCCACCTGGAAGACCCCTGGCCCAGGACCTTGATCTACCCTGCCCGCGGCACCGCCGCCCTGCGGGGCGAACAAAAGACCGTCCCTCAACCGGACGCGCTGACCGCTCTGGTCGGCCGGGCCCGAGCCCGGCTGCTGGTGGCGCTGGACGCCCCGGCCAGTACCCGGCGTATAGCCTGACTCGTCTGCCGCCCCGTATTTCCGCAGGTCAGAGGCTATGTTTAATTGATAAACAAACACTTGGGGTCGAATCCGGGTCGAATTCGGGTTCGCGTATTGTCGTTCCCGTCCCACCGACATGCGGCAGATGCGGTCATTCCGGGCGATGAAGGTGGTCCGGCATCGGTCTGTAGTGGACATCCAGGCGCCGGACAGGTTCACAAGTACATGTACGAGGTGTCTTCTTGTCGACCAGCTCGGGCTGAACTCGATCACCGGTGGGGCGCCCTGCGGCAGGCCCTGGAAGTGATCACTGCGAGAGCGTCTCGTTGATCGCTCCCGCCAAGAACCACTGGTTTCCAGCAAAAGCGGTGATGTGCGGCATGGCAGTTCCCGTCTCTGTCGGCGGGGCTCCGTCGCCCCGCGTGCCGTGGTTGGAAACAGGGTTGTGAGGCTTGCATCGGCTCGGCAAGACGTCTTCTGTCAGGCGGAAGGACTTCCGTAAAGGGGCTGGTCAGAGCCCTGTTCTGTCAGCCCCCTAGTCGCCAGAGTGGAGCGCCGGGTGGTGCTGCTGTTCGGTTCGCGCTCGGGGGAGCCGGAGGTGGCGCCGGCGGGTGCGACTACTCGCTACGTGGCGCTAATCGCCCAAAAATGTCCACTTAGTTTCAATTGTGAGACTCCTCTGTCGGTGGATGCTCGGTACAGCGGCAAGAATCAGCATCACTGCAGGTCAACTACTGTTCGTTTTGGAGTCTGGGGCCCTCGGGGCGAATCCGGGTCGAATCCGCACCGTTTTCGGTTGTGGAGCGTATTGCCGCTGGTCAGGGTGGTGCGAGGTCGTGTACTGATTCGCCTTGCGGCTGGGGGTGGCGCGGCGAGCAGTAGGGCCGATGAGCCGCTGACGGGGCACTGAGTGGCGGTGGTCGTCTGCCAGGGGCGGGGGGCTGGCCAGCGGATTCTTCGCTGCTGGTGGCGGTCGCCTTTCGTGATCACGGCCTGCGGAAATGTCTTCAGGCGGGACGGCTGATGCGTGCCGGCCCGGGATTGATGGTTCCTGGCCGAGACCGACCTGCCGGGCGTGTCAGGGGCCGTCCAGGAGCCGCGCGGTGGTCGGGCCATGTGGCACAGGCCCCGCCGCCTCGCGCGGCAGCCGGTGCTCTCGCGCTATCCGGTACACCCCCACAACTGCCATTCCTTGGCGCCGATATCAGCGCAGTCTCGGTCGGCTCGCGGGCACCAATGCCGAACTGGAGCTCTTGGTACCTCGGAGAGTTCATGGATCCGCGAGGACCCTTGAGTGACGCTCATGTACGTCCGGCTCATGGCAAGGTAGTTGGGGGAGTTCACATCTTCTGTGTCCAGATCGGCACTGCCGCGCGTGACAGACGCCCGTGCGCCCGCGGCGAACGGGGCAGTCTTGGAAGCCCGCTTCAGGGGGCGACACACCTGGGGCACTGTGGAGGCGGCCGAGCAGGGCCGGTCGACGGAATTCACCTCGCGGTACGAGGTGAATGGCATCCTGACTGGCGCCAGTGACGACATCTCGGGCGGTCTTTCCGCGTACGACGAAAGGCCAGGCCGACAGTGCGGTTGCCGCCCTCTCGGATCCGGCCCAGCGCGGGGTCACCAACGCAACCCGTCGAGTAACCTGAGCACCCGGTGCTCGACCTGGTACAGCTCGTGGGCGAATTGCCGGTGGCTCAGCAGTAGTTCGTGTCCATGGCGCGGGACTCTGCCACGATGAAGGGCAACCACGAACTGACGGTCACGGCCCTCGTCTCGTCGAACACCGCCGCCGAGGTTGTCCTGCCCGGCGACAGCGACGGCGTCGAGGTGGGCTCGGGCCGCCACACCTGGACGGTTCCGTTCGACGCCGACCCCGCCGAACGAACGCCCCTGTCGGTGGACATGAGCATGGACGACCTGCTGGACCGCGAAGAGGCGGCCCGTGCCTTCAAGGAACTGATGACCGCATACGTCCCGGAGGCCGCCGCCTTCATCGAGGGCGGCTCAGGGGCTCCACAGGCACTACGGTCCGGGCCATCGCCGGGATGCTGCCCGGTGGCGACAGCTTCCTCGCTGACCTGGAGAAGAAGTTCGCGGCCTTGGACGGCCGTGTCCGACAGACGGGTCTGCCCGCTCGTCACGAGCGGGCCCCCGGGACAGGCCGCCGAAGTCAGCATTCAGCGCGATCTGCCGACGAGCGCGGCAGTGTGTCCCGATCGACCGATACCGACCCGGTGCGGGACGCGGGCAGAAGGACGTCCACCCGCGTGCCACGGCCGGGGACGCTGTCCAGACGGATCCTGCCGTGGTGCAGGTCCGTGATCGCCGCCACGATAGCCAGTCCCAGCCCGCTGCCTCCGTCGACACGGCTGCGGCCCTTGTCGGCGCGATAGAACCGGTCGAAGACGTGGGTGAGCGACTCATGGGGGATACCCGGGCCGAAGTCCTCCACCCGTAGCATCACCTCGTCGCCCGACGTGCTCAGAGTGACCCGACAGGGAACATCCGGTGCCGTGTGCATACGGACGTTGCCGAGCAGATTGCTGAGCAGGCTCCGCAACTGGGCCTCGTCCCCGCTGACTGTCACGTCGGGCTCGATGTACGCCCCGGTCGGCCGTGACGGCTCCACTGCCCTGGCGTCGCGGCAGCAGTCGCGTACGAGCCCGCTCAGGTCAACCGGCTCAAGACTTGCCTCGTCCTGCTCGTCGAACCGGGCAAGCCCGAGGAGCGACTCGACCAGCCGTGTCATGCGATGGATCTCGGAGAGCATCCGCTCCACCGCCTCGTTCACCGCGGCCCGGTCCGGCAGCGCCCCGCTCTGGTACAACTCGGCGTAGCCGCGCAGGGATTGGAGCGGCGTGCGCAGTTCGTGCGAGGCGTCCGCCACGAACTGACGCATCCGCTCCTCGGACTGCTCGCGGGCGGTGAGCGCGGCCTGGATCTGGTCGAGCATCCCGTTCAAGGCGTCCGCGAGGCGTCCGACCTCCGTGGTGGGTGCTGAGGCGGCTACGGTCAACCGCTGGGCGAAGTCGCCGGCGGCGATGGTGTCGGCCGTGTCCGCAGCCCGCTCCAGCGGGCGCAGTTCCCGCCGTACGACAGTAGTGCTCACCAGGGCCACACCGGTCAGCCCTGCCAGTTCCACGAGCACGATCACGGCCGGATCGCCGCTGAGAATCCAGCTGAGTGCCGTGGCTGCCATGGCGCCGGCGCACAGCACCGTGACGACCATGCTCAGGCGCGCGCGAAGCGGCGACCGGCGCAACCGCTTCAGCATCCCGGCTCCCGGATGGCGTAGCCGATGCCCCGCTGGGTGTGGATCAAGGGTGGACCGAGCGCGTCGAGTTTGCGGCGCAGGTAGCTGATATACGTGGCGACCACGGTGTCGTCGCCGTTGAAGTCGTACGACCAGACGTGTTCGAGGAGTTGGGCCCGGGGCACGATCCGACCGCTGTGCAGCATCAGGTAGCGCAGCAGCCGGAACTCGGTCGGGGAGAGACCGATCGCAGTGCCGCCGCGGCGTACGGAGTGGGTGGCCGGGTCGAGTTCGAGGTCGGCGACCCGCAGGACGGAGCTCTCGTGCTCGGGTCTGCGGGTGCGGCGCAGCACAGCACCGATCCGGGCGGCCACCTCGTCGAGACCGAACGGTTTGGTGACGTAGTCGTCACCACCCGCTGCGAGTGCCTTGACCAGGTCCTTACGTGTGTCACGTGCGGTGAGGAAGACAACCGCGTGCGGGAGGCCGTCGGCGCGCAACCGCCGCATGACCTCGATGCCGTCGCCGTCCGGGAGCATGATGTCCAGCAGGATGAGCTCGGGAAGGTGGTCGCGGGCCTCGGCAAGGGCTTCCTTCACCGTGGCGGCCGTCCGGACCTCGTAGCCGATGAACCGCAGGAAACGGCCGACGGTGTCCAGGATCGCCGGCTCGTCGTCGACGACGAGCAATCGCCCGAGCGGTGGCTCGGACTCCGCCACGGCTGCGGCGTTCTCGTCGGGCATGCGCGTCAACCCTTTCCTCAGTGCCGCGGGACCCTGCCCGCCTTCGGTGCTCAATTGATCGTCTCCGACCCGCGTGGCGCGTTCCATGGGAGTTGTGTGTGAACAGCGGTCCCGAAGGGCCGTTTCGCGGAGTGTGGCCCGGAGGCGTTCCTACGGTGGATAAGGCAGGCCTCGGCGACTGGCGTCCTCCACCGGTCGGGGCACTGCTCATTTCCCATTCCCCGGCCATCGGGAGTCTTCGCGTGTCCACCCTGCTGTACCGCCTGGGCCGTTTCGCCTACCGGCGGAAATGGTCCGTCATCGGCGCTTGGTCCGTACTGCTGCTCGTCGCGGTCCTGGCGGCCCTCGGCCTGATGAAGCCGTTCACCACCTCGACGACCATCCCGGGTACCGAGGCCCAGCGCACGCTCGACGTCGTGCAGGCAGAGTTCCCCAGCGACCAGTCCCACCTCACCGGAAGGATCGTCTTTCGGGCCCCACGCGGTGAGACCCTCACGACCGGCGACGTGGCCCGCATCGTACGGCGAACGGTCGATGAGGCGGCGGATGTTCTGGGCGTCAGGTCGGTCACCGCACCCTCCGCGTCGTCGGGGACGGTCTCGGCCGACGGCCGGACGGGCATCGCCGCACTGACCTTCACCACCGACAAGACCGGCACCCTTTCCGAGGCGACCACCAACGGCGTCGAGCGACTCGTGGCCGAGGCACGTCGCGAGGGGCTGACCGGGGAGATCGGCGGAGACGCCTTCTCCAAGGTCGAGGTCAAGGTGATGGGCCCCGGGGAAGCCGTGGGCGTGCTCATCGCCCTGGGCATTCTGGTCTTCGTCTTCCGCTCCCTGCGTGCCGCGGTCATTCCCGTCGCGACCGCGCTCGTCGGGGTTGCCGTGGGTGTGCTCGGCCTGCTGAGTCTGACCAGCGTCGTCACGATGGACAGCACCTCGGTGATCCTCGCCGTGATGCTGGGCCTGGCCGTGGGCATCGACTACGCCCTGTTCATCGTCTCCAGGCACCAGACCCAGGTCAGGGCGGGCATGGAACCAGAGGAGTCGGCCGGCCTGGCGACCGGGACGGCCGGTGGAGCGGTCGTCTTCGCCGGCGCGACCGTCGTCATCGCACTGGCCGCGCTCTCCGTGGTGAACATCCCGTTCCTTACCGTCATGGGACTGGGTGCTGCGGCGACGGTCGTCGTCTCCGTGTCGATCGCCGTCACACTGCTGCCGGCCGTACTCGGCCTGATGGGACGGAACATCGCCACCAGCACGGTCCCCGTCCTGCGTCGTTCCGTCGAGCGCGCCCCCGTCTCGGCACGTCAGCCCGCAGGGCAGCGTTGGGCGGCCATGGTGGCCCGCCGCCGGTGGAGCGTCTTGCTCGTCTCTCTGGTGGGCCTGGGCGTCCTCGCTGTCCCTGCGGCGGATCTCCGACTGGGGCTCGGCGGCACGCAGGATCCCGACACCTCCGCGGGCAGGGCACAGAAGCTCGTGGACGACGGATTCGGCCCCGGCTACAGCGGCACGCTGGTCGTGCTGGTACAGGGTGAAAGGACGGAGGTCGTCCCGGCCGCCGAGCGCATGGCCGGTGTGGTGCGGGACCTGCCTGGGGTGGCCTCCGTGACCCCCGCGGTCCGTGCCGAGTCCGGTCATGCGGCACTGCTCAGCGTCACATCCACCGGTGGCCCGGAGACCGAGACGACCAAGCGGGTCCTGGCAGAGATACGGAACGCCCGAGGCGCCGTGGAGAAGAACAGCGGCACCGAGATCAATGTCACCGGCACCACCGCCGTCAACATCGACGTGGCGAACAAGCTCTCCTCCGCCCTGCCCGTGTACTGCCTGCTGGTGATGGGCCTGGCGCTCCTCCTCCTCGTCGTGGTGTTCCGCGCCCTCGCCGTCCCGCTCAAGGCGGCCCTGGGGTTCCTGCTGTCCCTCGGTGCTTCGCTGGGCGCGCTGGTGGCGGTGTTCCAGTGGGGCTGGCTCTCCGACCTGCTCGGCATCAAGACCACCGGCCCGGTCCTGAGTTTCCTGCCGATGCTGCTGGTGGGCATCCTCTTCGGCCTCGCTATGGACTACGAGGTCTTTCTCGTCTCCCGGATGCGGGAGGAGTACGCCCATGGGCTGCCGCCGGTCGAGGCGATGGTCCGCGGATTCGGGCACGGCGCGAAGGTCGTGATCGCTGCCGCGCTGATCATGATCGCGGTGTTCGGGTCGTTCGTCTTCGCCGACATGCAGGTCATCAAAGGCATGGGCTTTGCGCTCGGCGTCGGCGTGCTCCTGGACGCGTTCGTTGTCCGGATGACGCTTGTCCCCGCCGTGATGGCGGTCCTGGGCCGTAAGGCATGGTGGCTGCCCCGGTTCCTGCACCGAGCGCTGCCGGACATGGACATCGAGGGGGAGCGACTGACGAGCAGGCTGACGCAGGCGTCCGGGCCGGCGGGATGGGATCGGGCGGCACGGCAGCCGCGCGACGCCGACCGGGCGGCAGCCCCGGTGAGCGGCGCGGGTGCACGACGGTACTGAGGAGCCCATCGGCGTGTGGGCGGCGCCAGGAGTTGACCGCACGCCGATCTGGAAGTGGTCCACATCAGAAAACTATCAACGTTCGGGATTCGAGTATGCCTGTCTCCTGCAGGGGGTGATCCGCGCGGGCGTTGGACCCGGTTCCTGTTGAGCGTGCCGATTCTTCGAAGTCGGCCGCTTCGCTCCGATTCCGTCGCCGACGAGGTCGGCCGCCAGGCCCTGCACTGCATCTGCTGCTCGGCCTGTCTCAACGTCTGCCCGGTCTACGAGTGGGCCTGCGGCCACGCTTCCGGCCACGCCTGCGGCTCGGTCTAACCGGGCCCGATCGGTGCGATCCTCAGCCCCCAACTGCGCGGCACGGAAAGCGAGATCGACGCCCCGCTGCCGTACGCCTCCTCGCTGTGCGGGGCCTGCTACAAGGTCTGCCCGGTCGCCATCGACATCCCCGAGGTGCTGGTGCATCTGCGGGAACGGGTCGTTCAGGGCGGGCTGGTGGTCCGCGAGGGCAACAAGGTGGTGCTCAAGCCCGCCAAGGGGCACGCGGCCGAGCGGGCGGCGATGCGGGCGGCCCGCTGGGCGTTCGCCCGCCCCGGTGTCCTGCGCACCGGACAGCGGCCGACCTCGCGCACCCGGCGGCTGCATCCGCGTTCGCTTCCGGGGCCGGGCAGGCCTGGAGCGGTACCCGGGATCTTCCGGCCCTACCCGTGGAGCCGTTCCGCGACTGGTGGCCGCGGACCGACGGCGGCCGCTCGGAGAAGGGGGGCTCGAAGTGAGCAGCAGGGAGCGGATCCTGGGCCGGGTGCGGCGCGCGCTGTCCGATGTCTCGGGCGAGGACGCTCCGATCGAGCGGACGTATCTGCGGGAGCACGGGGACCGCGGCGTCGAGGAGACGGCGGACCTCCTGGCCGAGAACCTCGCCGACTACCGGGCGATCGTGCACCACTGCACCGCAGCGGACCTGCCCGCGACGCTCGCCGGGATGCCGGCGGCGCGGGGTTCCAGACGGTCCTGGTGCCGTCGGGGCTGGAGCAGTCCTGGCTCGCGGACGCCGACGCCGAGCAGGTCCCGGACCGGGCCGAGCACCCCGCACGAGCTGGACCGGATCGACAGTGTGGTGACGGCGTGCGCGGTGGCCGTCGCCGAGTCCGGCACCGTCGTCCTCGACGGCTCCCCCGGCCAGGGCCGCCGCCGCATCACGCTCATGCCCGACCAGCGCATCTGCGTCGTACGGGTCCCGGACCAGGTCGTCTCCGCGGTGCCGCAGGGCCTCGAACGCCTCGAACCGGTAAGTCCGTTGACGTGGATCTCCGGTTCTTCAGCGACCAGCGACGTCGGGCTGGACCGGGTCGAGGGGGTGCACGGTTCGCGCACCCTGGAAGTGATCCCGGTGAACAGGAATGGCGAGTAGGAAATGCTCGCATCGGGCTCTGCTCACCTCCTGCGGTAGGAAAGCAGGATCGTCTGAGGTCCGTGGAGAACGACGATCTGAGAGCCGTGCTGCCGCGGAACGGAGCCCTTCTGTGCATCCGTGCCAGTTCGTCCGCCAGGCTCGGTCCGAGGGCGTCCAGCCGGACTCGTGCGCTTGGAGGCTGATGCGGGAACATCAGCCGTGCCTCCGCCACGGCTCGCTCACCCAAAGTCGCGAGCAGGCCGCGCCTTCGTGCGATCCGAGACCACGACGACCGCCGGAGCGATCGAGAAGGTCGGCGGCGCACAGCGCGGCAAGGCGATCATCGTCCTGAACCCCGCCGAGCCGCCGCTGATCATGCGTGACACGGTCTTCGTCCTGGTCGACGCCCCCGACCCGGCCGCCTGGTCCGATATCCGGCAGAGCATCGAGAAGATGGTGGCCGACGTGGCGGCCTACGTCCCGGGGTATCGGCTCAAACAGCAGACGCAGATCACCGAGATCCCCGGCGACCAGCCACTGGACACCCTGCTCGAAGCCGGCACCCGGCGCCCCACCCATCAGGTGTCGGTGTTCCTGGAGGTCGAGGGCGCCGCACACTATCTGCCCGCCTACGCAGGCAACCTCGACATCATGACCGCGGCGGGACTCCAAGTCGCCGAGCGGATCGCCGCAGCGAAGGCGGACAGCCGATGACCACGCAGATCTACGTCCAGGACGTCACCCTCCGGGACGGCATGCACGCCGTTCGCCACCGCATCAGCCCTGTCGATGTCGCCCGCATCGTGACAGCGCTCGACGAGGCCGGCGTGGACGCGATCGAGATCGCACACGGCGACGGTCTGGCGGGCAGTTCGGTCAACTACGGGCCCGGCTCGCACACCGACTGGGAGTGGATCGAGACCGCGGCCTCCGTACTGAAACGGGCCCGGCTCACCACTCTCCTGCTGCCAGGCGTGGGCACGATCCGCGCACCGCGTGCCGGGGTCGGCCAGATGCCGAACCGGGGAGAGGGCAGGTGGCGGCCAGGGCGCTGAGCGCGGCGTCGAGTCGGGCGGTGGCTTCGTCGGCGACGGGCTTGAGGGCGTCCAGGCCGGTGAGGTGACCATGGTGTCCGGGTCGAGGGCCTGGACGAGCGTGTGGTCGCCGTCGCGGCGGACGACGACGTTGCAGGGCAGGAGCAGGCCGATGGAGCGGTAGGCCTCCAGGGCGTGGTGGGCGAGCGGCGGGTTGCAGGCGCCCAGGATTAGGTAGTTCTCCATGTCGTGGCCGAGCTTGGCCTTCAGCGTGGCCTGGACGTCGATCTCGGTGAGGATGCCGAACCCCTGGTCGGCCAAGGCCTGGCGGACGGCGGCGGTGGCGGCGTCGAAGTCGGTGACGGCCAGTCGGACGGTGCGGTCGTAGGACACGGTGCGCTGCTCCTTCGGTGAGGCGGAAAACCCGGTTCCTTGATACCCCGCCGGGTACCCGGCGCAGCGGACGCAATGCCGCACCCGGAGATATGGGGGACGTCCAGGACCACAGGAATACCCCCCGGGGTACCCCTGTTAGGGTAGGTGCCGAATACCCCCCGGGGTACACCGTTCTTGTGGAGGAGCCGCAGTCGTGTTCTTCGTCGACACTCTTGAGTTCGAGGGTCTGGGCAACCGCAGCTACCTGGCCGGCGGGGCCGCTGCCGCGGTGGTTATCGATCCGCCGCGCGACATCGACCAGGTGATCGCCGCCGCCGCCAGGCGCGGGGTGCGCATCGCGTACGTGGCGGAGACCCACGTGCACAACGACTACGTCACCGGTGGCCTGGAGTTGGCCCGCGTCACCGGCGCCTCCTATCTGGTGCCGGCCGCGGCGCACGTGTCCTTCGCCCGCACCCCGGTCGCCGATGGCGACACCGTGGACGTGGACGCGGGTCTGGTCCTGCGTGCGATCGCCACGCCCGGGCACACCCCGCACCACACCTCCTACGTCCTGGAGCAGGACGGGCGCGGCGTGGCGGCGTTCACCGGCGGATCGCTGCTGATCGGTACGGTGGGCCGCCCTGACCTGGTGGAGCCTCGGCTGACGGAGCAGCTGGCCCGGGCCCAGCACGCCTCCGCCCACCGCCTGACCGCCGAGCTGGACGACGAGGTGCCGGTGCTGCCCACCCACGGGTTCGGCAGCTTCTGCTCCTCCGCCCAGGCCGAGGGGGACGCGACCACGATCGGCAAGGAACGCACCAGCAACGACGCGCTCACCCTGGACGTGGACACCTTCGTTCAGCGGATGCTCGCCGGGCTGGAGGACGTGCCCGCCTACTACGCGCACATGGGCCCGGCCAACGCCGCCGGCCCCGCCCCCGTCGACCTCACCCCGCCGAGGCGTGCGGATGCAGGCGAAATCTCCTCCCGGCTGGCCGCCGGTGAGTGGGTGGTGGACCTGCGCAGCCGCATGGCCTTCGCCGAGGGGCACGTGGCCGGCTCGTTCAACTTCGAGGGCGAGGGCAAGCTCGCCACCTACCTGGCCTGGCTGATCCCCTGGGGCAAGCCCGTCACCCTGCTCGCCGACACCCCGGAGCAGATCAGCGCCGCGCAGCGGGAACTCGCGCGGGTAGGCATCGACCGCCCGGCCGCCGCCGCCACCGGCGACCCGGCCGGCTGGGTCCATGAGGGCGAGAGGCTCGCTTCTTTCCCGCGTGCCCGCTTCGCCGACCTTGCCCAGGTGCGCGAGCGCGGCGACGAGGTGGTCGTCCTGGATGTGCGCCGGGACTCGGAGCGCGTAGGCGGCTACATCGACGGCTCGGTCCACATCCCGATCCACGAGCTGCACGGCCGTATCGGCGAGGTGCCGGACGGGACGGTGTGGGTGCACTGCGCCGGCGGGATGCGCGCGGCGATCGCCGCCTCCCTCCTCGATGCCGCCGGCCGCAAGGTGGTCGCCGTCGACGACGCCTTCGACGCCGCGGCGGATGCCGGGCTGCCCCTGGCCTCCGCCTGAGTTCGGCCGATCTCCCGCAAGGAAGGAAGCGTGTGATGTTCCTCTTTCGCCGAAACGGGCCCCGTGTCACGGTCGACGAGGCACACAGCCGTACCAGCGGCGACCGGCCTGACGCCGTCCTGCTGGACGTCCGCGAGAAGCCCGAATGGAACTCGGGCCACGCCCCGGGCGCCATCCACGTACCGCTGACGAACCTGGTCGCCGGCGCCATCCTGCCCGCCGAGGCGCAGGGCCGTCCGCTGGTGGTGATCTGCCGCAGTGGACACCGCTCCCAGCAGGCCGCGAAGCTCCTCACCGACCGCGGAGCGCAGGTGGTGGACGTCGAGGGCGGTATGAACGCGTGGGCCGCCGCCGGGCACCCGGTCGTCGACGAACGCGGGAACAGCGGCCGGATAGCGTGACCGTACTCGTTCTCGCCCTCATCGCCGGGGCCGTCATCGGTCTCGCGCTCGGGGCCCTCGGCGGCGGTGGCAGCGTCCTTGCCGTACCGGCACTGATCTATCTGCTCGGCTTCACCCCGGCCGCCGCCACCACCGCCAGCCTGATCATCGTCACCGCCACCTCCGCCACCGCCCTGTACGCCCACGCCCGCGGCGGGAACGTGGCATGGAAGACAGGGGCGTTGTTCGCTGCGGCGGGCATCGTCCCCGCCTTTCTCGCCGGAGCTGTTGCAGGGCGCCTGCCCGAAGCGGTGCTGACGGCGGCGTTCGCGGTCATCGCCGCGCTGGCGGCTCTGCGTATGTTGCGTCCGTCCGCGTCCGGGCCGCCGGACCGGATCCGTCCCGGCAGGGCGGCTGGCGCCGGTGCCGGACTCGGCGCCGTGACGGGCTTTCTGGGGGTCGGCGGGGGATTCCTCGCCGTGCCCGCCCTGGTGGGCGTCCTGGGACTGGCCATGCGGCGGGCGGTGGGCACCAGCCTGCTCGTCATCACGGTGAACTCCCTCGCCGCGCTCGCCGCTCGCACCGGCACCGGTGGCGGGCTCCACTGGGAGGTCATCGGCCCCTTCACCGGAGCCGCGATCCTCGGAGCCTGGGACGGCAAACGCCTCGCGACGAAGATCTCCGGCACCACTCTTCAGAGAGTTTTCGCCGGCGTACTGCTGGCAGTGGCGGCCTTCATGCTCGTTGACGTGATCGTCTGAACACGAGGGCCGCGACCGGCTCAGACCAGGACCAGGAGAGCTTCTCCAGCCCCACCGCGCATCTCAGGACCGCCCTCAGTCCGGCTCCCGCCAGATCAAGCTCAGCACACTCCGACACACAAGGATGACATCTGCCATGACCACACCCACGGCCCTCGCCACCGACGAGGCGCGCACCCGCCTGCACGAACTGACCATCATCGACGTGCGCACCCCGGGCGAATACGCCGGCGGTCATCTCCCCGGCGCGCTCAACATCCCCCTCGACCAGATCCGGCGCGCGCTGCCCGACATCCGTCACGCCACCGACCGCGGCGACGTCCTGGTCGTCTGCGCCTCGGGCGCCCGCTCCGAGAACGCCTGCAAGATCCTCGCAGAGAACGGCGTCACCACCGCCACCCTGTCAGGAGGCACCGGTGCCTGGGCGGCCGACGGCCACGAGCTCCACCGCCCCCAGGGCGCCTCCCGCGCCACCTGGGGAATGGAGCGACAGGTGAGGCTCACCGCAGGAGTGACCGTGCTGCTCGGCCTGCTGCTCGGGCTCGTCGTCCACCCCGCCTTCCAGCTCATCTCCGCCGGCATCGCGGGCGGTCTGGTCTACTCCGCCCTGACCAACACCTGCGGCATGGCCGCCATGCTCGCCAAGCTCCCCCACAACCGCCCCCGCGCCGCCGACCTCGACAACACACTGGCCGCACTACGCAACCGCTGAACCACACCACAAAGGGGAGGGACCTGGCTCCGGATCCCTCCCCTTTCGTATCCAGGCCATGTGGCCAACAGCTCCGAACCGGGCGGGTGATCCGGCGTCGCGGCACCACAGCTCAGGCCAGAGAAAGGAACAGCTTCTCCAGCCGAGTACGCATCTGCTCCCGGTCACCGGAAGCAGCCATGTCCGCATCGGTCAGGCAGTGCTGCAGCCCCGTGGCGATGATCGCGAAACCGGCCTTGTCCAAAGCCCTGGACGCCGCGGCGAGCTGGGTGACGACGTCCTCGCAGTCCCGCCCCTCCTCGATCATCTTGATCACACCGGCGATCTGACCCTGCGCCCGGCGCAGCCGGTTGACCACCGTCTTCAGTTCCTCAGCCGCCATCGCCAGTTCCACAACCCACACTCCTTCGGTAAGATACCCCCTTGGGTATCTTACCGAAGGAGTAACCTCACCCGGGCAAAGGAAAATCCCCGTCGCTCCACCACCACCGCCCTCAGTGCCGATCAGGCCAACGCCCGCCCGTACGAGCTGACCGTCATCGACGGAGGTGGCACGGCGCGAACGCATTCTGGAAGTCGCTGCCGAGCTGGGCGCCGATGTGGCCTACGAACGAGTGCAGATGCAGGAGGTCGCCAAGGCCGCCGACCTGGCACTCGGCACGCTCTATCGTTACTTCCCCTCCAAGGTGCACTTGTTCGCAGCGCTGTGGAAGACGCATATCGACGGCTTTGTTGAGGACTGCTGGCAATCCCCTGGGAACGATCCGGGCGCCACCGTCGGCGATCGGCTGGTGGCCCTGACCCGGTCCTTGCTGGACCGGCCCCTGCTGTGCTCGGCGATGGTACGGGCCATCGCCGTCGACTATTCCGTCAACCCCGACTACCACTTTCGGTTCGCCGAGGACAGGCTGTGCCGGGCAGTGCTACACACCCTGGGCCGGGACGCCTCTAGGCCGCCTTTAGGGAGACGATTTCCGTGAGGGCGTTTGTGGCGATCAGCGAGGTGACCGGCTCAACGACTGCGCCTCGCCTGACCGTCGCATCGTGTCGCCGGATCCGCAGTAACCAGTCGCGCCCGGGTCCTCGCGCCGACGAGGCATTGCCGTCTCGATCTCATCATCCACAATAACTAAAGCGCGTTAGTAGCGCGCGCAAGCGCCATCCTACGCCCTCACCGCGGTCGGAGGAGACAGCATCCAGCCTGCTGCGGCGCGGCGGGGCGTGATCCGAGATCAGACTGAGCGACGCTCGATCACCCGGGTGACCTCAGGACCGATAGGGACGGGCCGTCCGTCGAGGAGACTGATGATCGCCTCGACGAGATGTCGTGCGGTGTCCCGCATATCTACTGCCACCATCGTCAACGGCGGGGCTGCGAGGCGTGCGGCCGGCGAATCGACCGCGCCGATCACGGCCAGGTCCGACGGCGCGGCTAGTCCTTGCTCGCGTAGACCCGCGAGGACGGCCAAGGCTGCCACATCGTCGTGGGCGCACACGCCGGTGACGGCGGGGGTCATCCCACGCCATGCCTCGACAGCGGCTCCGGCTCCCACCTCGTCGCAGGGAACAGCCAGAGCCACCGGGCCCGGCACACCGTGCTCGGCGCAGGCTCCCTGCAGTGCTTTCAGGCGCATCTCGCTCGCCTCGGCCAGGCGTTCGTCGTGCGGGCGGGCGTAGCCGAGCCGACGGTGCCCCGCCCTGAGCAGTCGCTCGACCTGCAGCCGGGCGATGCTGTTTTCCCGGGCTCCCCAGATCCACTGCGCGACGGGGTCGGACTCGGCGGTGAGAGAGACCACGGCGCGTACGCCATTGCGCCGCATCGCGGCGACGTCATTATCGGGCAGGTCCCATGCGAGGACGGCCACGGGCGTGATGACGGTCCACACATCACCATCGGGCCTGCGGGACCACGGATGGATCACCGCAGTGAGCCCGACGGCCGCGAACTCCGCCGAGAGAAACTCGACCAGTGTGCCCAGGTCGGTCAGCGGCAACTGAGGGGGCTGATAGAGGAGCACGACGTCACTCCGGCCGCGGCTGAGCGTCCGGGCCTCCGCCGAGGGGGCATAGCGCAGCCGGGCCGCCGCTTCGAGGACGCGCTGCCGCGTCGACTCGGAGATCGTCTGCCCCTTGGTGCCGTTGAGCACGAAGCTGACAGTGGCCCTGGAGACTCCGGCCTCCCGGGCGACGTCGGAACTGGTGACCCGGCCCTCCGGCCGAGCAGCGGCCTCGCCCGCCATCCATCGCCCCTTCCGCTCTTGTGGGTGTACCACGCCTGATGTACTGTACCCGCACTCACTAACGCGCGTTAGTGAATGAATAGTCGGTAGGGCGTCCCCGTGGCCACGGGGACTCGTCATGCCGCTCCGACAACCACCCCCTAAGGGCCCTGAGAGGGGCCGGTGCCAATCCACGGCTTACCCCTGAAGGGGCACGATCGGTTCTGCTCCGTGTTCCGGCGGAGCAGAACCCACGCAGCCCGTGCGGGGTTCGAGGTCGTCCGCAGACATGCAGATTCGTTCTGCTCGACGACCGCGCGCCTGATCCCTACGAACTCAGAACCTCAGGAGCTGCTGATCGTGCCCGAACCGTTGATCTTCCCCGAGCGCTTCCTTTGGGGGGCCGCGACAGCCGCACATCAGGTCGAAGGCAACAACGCGAACAGCGACTGGTGGGAATGGGAGACCGACCCAGCGCCCAAGGCGCCCATGGCAGGGCCCTCCGGCATGGCGTGCGACCACTTCAACCGTTACAAGGACGACATCGCGCTGCTCGCGGAACTCGGACTGAACACCTACCGCTTCTCCGTGGAGTGGGCACGAGTCGAGCCCCGCCAGGGAGAATTCGACCGCGAGGCGCTCCAACACTACGCCGACATGGTCGAGACCTGCCTGACCCACGGCGTCACACCGATGATCACGCTGCAGCACTTCACGTTGCCGGCCTGGGTCACCCACGCCGGAGCCTGGACCAATGCCGAACTCCCGGCCTGGTTCACGCGCTACACCAGGCACGTGATGGAACATCTACAGAACCGTGCTCCCTACATCTGCACGATCAACGAGCCCGGCAACATGATCACGCGGGGGTATCTGGGCACCTTCCCGACTCCGCCCTTCGTCCGGAACCTCGACGCGTTCGACGCCGCAGCCTCAGGAGTGATCGCCGCACACCGCAATGCCCGAGAGGTCATCCGTGAACTCGCACCCGGCGTCAAGGTCGGCATGGCCCATGCGCTGCAGGACTGGCACGCCAATCCCGGCGGAGTCCCAGCGATGGAATGGGCTCGGGAACTCCACGAAGACAGGTTCTTCGCCGAGACCGCCGACGACGACTTCATCGGCGTCCAGACCTACACCCGCCTCGACGTCAACGCCCCCCGCATCACCAAACCCCTCAGCGCGGCGCTTCTGCGCAGCCGTCGCCTTACGCAGTCGCTCGCCCTGCCGTACCTGCGCCGCCAAGCGGCAGCCGTGTCTGCGGAAGGAGCACCCGTCGGCGAGGGCCGCCGCACCCAGATGGGATATCTGTGGGCTCCTGAGGCGGTCGAGGCCACGACCCGGCGAGTGGCGGGCCTCTTCCCCGGCAAGGAGATCGTCCTCACCGAGCACGGTGTCGCGACCGACGTCGACAGCGAGCGTATCGACTACATTCGAGCAGGTCTGCGCGTCGTGCACCGGCTGATCGGCGACGGACTGCCCATCACCGGCTACGTCCACTGGTCACTGCTGGACAACTTCGAGTGGTGGGACGGCTACGGCCCCAAGTACGGGCTCGTGGCGGTCGACCGCAGCACTCAGGAGCGGGTCGTCAAACCATCGGCACATTGGTATGGCGACGTGGCCCGGATCAACCGGATGCCAACATGAGCCGCCGCCTGGGACACGGTACGGCTACCTCGGCATGAGCCGTTCGCCCGCTGGGTGGCGTGGCCGAGTCCGCCCTCGAAGCGGCGCCGACAGGCCTTGAGGTCTTCGATACCACATGCACGCAACTGGCCCAGGGCGAGCGTCGCATACGAATATCGGCGGCGCTGAACGACCAGATCGCGCCACGCACGGTCCAGGTCACTGCGCGCGTCAGGCGGGCGACCTAATTTGCATGCGGCTGCGGAGCAGGCGTCTCGATGAACGTCATGGACTGTGGCGAACGCACCTGGCCTGGCTCCACCATCCCCGTACCGCAGGACAACCGCCCGGTCGGCCTTGGATCAGAGCCAACGACGCCAGGTGGCGGTTCGTCGCCGCCGTAGGCCGCACCCACCTCGTGGTTCCGGTGCCCACAGCGCCATCCCATGATCACCATCACAGCAACAAGGAGTTCTCATGTCGTTCCGCTGGGGCATCGCCGGCACTGGTGTCATAGCAAACAGTTTTGCGGACGCGTTGGGCCGGTTGCCTGACGCCCACTTGGTCGCCGTCGGCTCCCGCAGTCGGAAAGGGGCCGACGCGTTCGGCGAGAAGCACGGCATCGCCGCGCGACACCGGCACGCTTCGTACGAAGATCTGGCCGCCGATGACACTGTCGACATTGTCTACGTCGCATCGCCCCACTCCCACCATCACGAGCACACGTTGCTGTTCCTGAACGCGGGGCGTCCAGTGTTGTGCGAGAAGGCGTTCTCGCTGGACGCGGAGCAGGCCGCTGAAATGGTGGCTGTGTCCAGGGAACGGGGCCTGTTCCTGATGGAGGCGATGTGGAGCCGGTTCCTGCCGGCCTATGTCAAAGTCAGAGAACTGCTCGCCGAGGACGTCATCGGTGAAGTCCAGTCCCTGGAGGCCGACTTCGGCTTCCAATTCCCGGCGGACCCCGAACACCGTCTGTTCGATCGCGCGCTGGGTGGCGGTTCCCTGCTCGACCTGGGTGTGTATCCCCTATCGCTGGCCAGCATGGTGCTGGGTACGCCCGACCGGGTCACGGCGTACGGCACACTCGGCTCGACCGGCGTCGACGAGCATGTCGCTGTCCTCTCCGGGTACGACAGTGGGGCGGTCGCGCTGGCCCAGAGTTCCATGCGGGCGAACCTCGGTTGCACAGCCCGTATCACCGGCACCGAAGGTCACATCGAACTGCCGTTCCTGATGCACTGCCCGGACGAACTGACCGTGCAGACGCGGGGCACCACCGAACGCCTGAGTCTGCCCGCCGCCCGCGAGGGCGACGGCGACGACACGGCGGGCGGCGGCCTGCACCGCCAGATCCGGCACGTCCAGGAGCGGCTACGCGCAGGGGAGTTGGAGAGCGAGATCATGCCTCTGGACGAGACCGTGGCGGTGATGCGCACGCTCGACACCGTGCGCGACCAGATCGGCCTGAGCTACACCACTCACTGACGTTCCCGCAACCAGCCAGCCATACGGATGCGTTCGGGGTTACGGCCACTCCGCTGCCGTAACCGCGTCCGAGGGGATCGGTACGGATCTCCGCCGCCTGATGTGGCCCGCACCCGTGGAGCCGCTTGCGGCGTCGCTACTCAACCGAAGCCGGAGAAGCCGATGGCTCACAGTGCAGAACGGCCCCCAGGCAGGCTCACGCCACGGGCCAGAACCAGATGGCTGGTTGTTTTCGTCATGGCTTTCGATCTCATGCTGACTGGAATCGCGTACTCCGCCTCAGGGGAATCGCCTCAGATCAGGGTGCTGTCGAATCGCGCGGATCTGGTGTCCGGGGGCGACGCCCTCGTCGAGGTGGCCCTGCCTTCCGGGGGAACACCAGAGAATGTGCGCGTGGACGTGGACGGCCGGGATGTGACATCCGCTTTCGCCGTCCGGCCGGACGGCCGCTTCCTGGGCCTGGTCACCGGCCTCCAGGTCGGCGAGAACAGGATGACGGCCCGGACACAGGGGGGCGCGGCAAGCCTTACCATCACCGGCCATCCCATCGGCGGACCGCTGTTCGCCGGGCCACAGGTACAGCCGTGGGTGTGCGCGACCGAGGAGAACGGCCTCGGGAAGCCGCAGGATGTCGCGTGCAATACTCCAGCGAAGTACAAGCTCTTCTACAAGTCCTGGCTGACCGGCCAGTTCACCGCATATGATCCGAAAAGACCGCCCGCAGACCTCGCATACACAACGACGGACCAGGGCAAGCGGGTCGCGTACGTCGTACGCCGGGAACGCGGCGTGATGGACCGTGGCATCTACGACATCGCGGTGTTGTACGACCCGGCCAAGCCGTGGCAACCGTGGGCACCGCAAGGCGGCTTCAACGGAAAACTCCTTGTGCCGTTCGGCGGCGACTGCACGCCGCGGCATTCACAGGACGCACCCATGGAGAACGTTCTCAACGACACGGCTCTGTCCCGCGGGTTCGCCGTCGCGGTGTCCAACCTGAACATGCTGGGGCAGAACTGCAACGACGTGGTCTCCACCGAAGCGCTGGTGATGCTCAAGGAGCACTTCGTCGAGAACTACGGCCCGATCCGCTACACCATCGGGCAAGGCTGCTCCGGCGGTTCCATGCAGCAGCACTGGATCACCTCCAACTACCCCGGTCTGTTGGACGGCATCCTGCCCTCCTGCAGCTTCCCCGACGTCTGGTCCACGCTGCAGGAGGCCGAGGACTGTCACGTACTCGACCACCACTTCGACAGGTCTCCATTGTGGGCGTTGACCACCCACAGAACCGCGGTGACCGGCCACGCGTTCGAGACGGTGTGCCGGACACTCTGGGACAACCCGACAGGCAACGGGCAGTACTCCAAGACCTGGTTGGACCCGGACAACGGGGCCGGCTGCCTCGGCGGATTCCTGGCCGGCCACACCACTCTGGAGCCCAATCGCTCGTGGGTGTACGACGCCGAGGCAAATCCTGCCGGTGAGCGGTGCACTCTTCAGGACTACGCCGTGGCCGTCTGGGGCCGAAGGCCCGCGAGTTCATGGGGGCCGGTCGAACAACGCATCCAACGCGGTTTCGCCAACCGGCCGTACGACAACACCGGTGTCCAGTACGGCCTGAAGGCCGTCGAGTCCGGCACGATCACCGCTGAGCAGTTCGTCGACCTCAACGAGAGCGTCGGCGGGCTCGACATCGACTGGAAGTGGCAGCCGGAGCGTAGTGAAGCCGACCCTGCGGCGCTGGAAGTCGCATACCGCTCCGGTCGGGTGACCTACCCCCGCGAGGCGGCCAAGGTCCCCGTCATCGATCTGCGCTCTCCCGGCAACTGGGAGATCCACAGCGACTTCCACAGTTACGCCATGCGTGCCCGCTTCGACCAGGCCAACGGTGGCCATGACAATCAGATCATCTGGACGGGTGTGCCTCCGGTGCAAACCGACGGCGATGCCCGCGAGAAGGCGTTCCTGCTCATGGACAGATGGCTGACCCGCATCGAAGCCGACACGTCCAACGACCCGATCGAGACCAAGGTGGTGCGCGACAAGCCGGCCGACGCTGTCGACGCGTGCTGGATCGGCAACCGCAAGATCTCCGATATGTCCGTCTGCCGCGCCACCTACCCTTACTTCGGTGTGCCCCGGACTGCGGCCGGGGGCCCGACGGCCAACAACATCCTCAAGTGCCAACTCAAGGAACTCAACCGGGACGACTACACCGTCGACTTCTCCAACGCCCAATGGGGCCGACTGCGGAAGGCCTTCCCCGAGGGGGTGTGCGACTACCGCGAGCCAGGCGTGGCCCAGCAACCCTCTCTGCCGTGGCTGACCTTCTCCGGCGGGCCGGGCGGACAGCCACTGGGCGCTCCGCCGGAGTCCGCCCCTACACCCTGAAAGGCTTCCCCTCATCCGGTGCCCACGGTGTCCCGCATCCCCAGCTAAGCGCTACACCGTGGGCGCCCAGCACCCTGTACGTCTCGATGTCCCACCCGGTGTACTACTCGCCCTCGGAGACGAAGCGGCCACGCGTGTCCTGGATGATCGCCATGAGCCCGCGCTCGGCCGCGGCAACAGATTGAGAGGCCTGGCCATGAAGGAGGTCTGCTTGCCGTTCAGCAGCCGACTCGGCAGCACCGGCCATGGCCCCGTCCCACCCAGACGGTGGACGTCCGCGCGCAGCACCATCCCGTCAAGCAACATCGGCCCGGATCGCAGTAGGCTCCGTAGCCCCGGCAAGCGCCCGGTCGAACTGCCGCCGTCCTCGCCGAGGAAACCATCTGCAACCCGTGGTGGAGACGCGCACCGGCCGACGCCAGCCGCGCCTGCTGGTCATCTGTCTGCACGGCACCGGACTGTGCTACCACAAGCCCACGCCCCTCGGCCCACAGGAGCCCTGCTTCGCCGCCGCCCCGGTACCCCGTGCGGCCAGCAGACGGCGTGCTCGGCACGCAACCGGACCAGGATCTCCGCCTGGCCGGGTCCGAACAGGTCCTGATAGAGGTGCTCGGCCAGCGCGAAGCAGAAGGCGCGGTGATCCCCTATAGAGTCAAGGGTCGGTCTGCCATCATCAAGGGCGATGACGGCCAATCCACCGAGTCCGGGCCGAAGAGGCGACCACTGCGGTGTGGGCCGTGGGAATGCACAGGCTGACGACGAGGGCAGTTGGGTGTGCGGTAGACATGGCAGGGAGCCCGCTTGCCCGCCCAACCGCCCCACCTCGGCCGAACGGCCAGGAAACGAAGCGGTCGCAAGCGTCCTCGGCCGAAAGGCTGATACCCCGCGCGCGTAGGTCGCAGCCTCTGGCGCGTCTCCTGTGCGGGGATCTGCCTTGCATCAGTGAGCTCGAGGTGAGTTTGGCACCTGACCTGCGCCCTAACGTCCCGGGGTGCAGGCATGCACGCCGTGCCAATCCAGGGACACCATCCCTACCGCGTGCCAGTTTCTCAGGCTGTTTCGCTGGGCGTCATCCCAGGAGCTGATGCGACGACATACCTGAGGCTGACGAAACCCTTTCTCGCATCAGCCTCAGGTGGTCGGCAATTCAGCTGATCCGCAGGATCTGTGGGAACCGGACGATAGAGAGGTTCCCAGCGGGATGGACCCGGACTCTCGCGTCCATGGGCCTCTTGTGGCCGTTTGCACGGCCCGTGGCACGTGCCCCTCGCTGTCTCTATCCCGATCGGAGTGCTACCCATGATCACTAGCCCGTCCACCGGCCCCCGCGCCGCCGCCCCTGCCATCGCCGCCCGCGCCACTGAGCTCTCCAAGGTCTACGGACAGGGCGACACCAATGTGGTGGCCCTCGATCAGGTCAGTGTCGGCTTCGGGCAGTCCCAGTTCACCGCGATCATGGGGCCTTCGGGGTCCGGGAAGTCCACGCTGATGCACTGTGTCGCGGGGCTGGACAGCTTCTCCTCCGGCTCGGTCCGCGTCGGTGATGTCGAGCTCGGGTCACTGACGGACAGGCAACTCACCAAACTCCGCCGGGACAAGGTCGGCTTCATCTTCCAGGCGTTCAACCTGCTGCCCACCCTGACCGCGTTGGAGAACATCACGCTCCCGATGGACATCGCGGGCCGGACACCGGACAAGGAGTGGCTGGACAGCGTCATTCGGATGGTCGGTCTGTCGGGCCGGCTCAGCCACCGCCCCGCCCAGCTCTCCGGCGGCCAGCAGCAGCGCGTCGCCGTCGCCCGTGCGCTCGCCTCCAAGCCGGACATCGTCTTTGGGGATGAGCCGACCGGCAACCTGGACTCACGCTCGGGCGGCGAGGTCCTCGGCTTCCTGCGTGACTCGGTACGGGAGCTGGGCCAGACCGTCGTCATGGTCACCCATGATCCGGTCGCCGCTTCCTACGCGGACCGGGTCGTTTTCCTCGCCGACGGCCGGATCGTCGACGAGATGTACGAGCCCACCGCGGACGGGGTCCTCGACCTCATGAAGTCGTTCGAGACCCCGTTCCGTACGAGCTGAGCGGCCCGCAGCAGAGCCGACCAACCGGTACGCACCCCCTCCGTCCTCAGCTCCCCTCACTTCACCGGGATCACACCACCATGTTCCGCACAGCGCTGCGCAACGTCCTCGCGCACAAGGCCAGACTGCTGATGACCGTGCTCGCCGTCATGCTCGGCGTCGCGTTCGTCTCCGGCACTCTGATCTTCACCGACACCTACACGAACTCCTCCAGCAGCCAGAAAGCCAAGAGTTTCGCCCACGTGGACGTCCAGGTCGACCCGGACCCCAACCACTACTCCGATTCCCCCGGCATCAGTCGGAAGACGCTCGAAGAGGTCGCCCGTGTGGACGGGGTCGCCGAAGCCGCCGGGCGGGTCGACGGACTCGCCTACGTCTCCGACAGAGACGGCGGACTCATCGGCGGCGCGTTCAACTCGGGCGCCAACTACGCGCCGGGCAAGAACGGCAAGGACCCGCTCTACGCGTTCACCGAGGGTGGCGGTCCCACAGAGGCCATGCAGATCGCGCTCGACAAGGACAGCGCCGACAAGGGTGGCTACCATGTCGGCGACACCGTGCCTGTCGCTCTGACGGGTCCGGCCAAGAAGTACAAGCTCTCCGGCATCTTCACCACCGAGGACCAGCTGGTGGCAGGAGGCGGCAGCCTGGTGCTGTTCGACACACCGTCCGCACAGCGGCTCTACCTCCAGCCGGGCTTCTTCGAGAACGTCACCGTCACCGCCGCCCCCGGCGTTTCGAGCACCAAGCTCGCCGCCGCCATCGGCAAGGTACTTCCGGACTCCGCGAAGGCCGAGACCGGTCAACAACTCGCCGACGCCGAGGCAAAATTGGCGGAGGGAGACGCCTCGCTGCTCAGTGGGATACTGCTTGCCTTCGCCGGTGTCGCGCTCTTCGTCAGCGTCTTCTTGATCGCCAATACCTTCACCATGCTGGCTGCCCAGCGCACCCGGGAACTCGCTCTGCTGCGTGCGGTCGGCGCCTCCCGCAGGCAGGTCACCCGTTCCGTGCTGATCGAGGCGATGGTGGTCGGCGCGGCCGGTGCGGTCGCTGGGCTCGGGCTCGGTGCCGTCATGGCCGCCATAGCACAGTCAGTGGTCGATTTCGGCGGAGGGAAGCTCCCGGACGGGCCGCTGATCGTCACGTCGACGACTGTCCTGGTCTCAGCATTCGTCGGTGTGCTGGTCACCATGGTGGCCGCCTGGCTGCCGGCCCGTCGCGCAGCGAAGATCCCGCCGGTCGCGGCGATCAGCAGCGCACACCTGCCCTCCACCATCAGGTCCCTGATCCTGCGGAACGTGTTCGGCGGCATCCTCACGCTGCTCGGCGCGGCGGTCGTCGTCGCGGGCGCCGGGACCGGCGGCTCGCGCGGCGCGATGATCGTCGGGTTCGGTGCCTTCCTCGCGGTGATCGGTGTCCTCGTGCTGATCCCGTTGCTGTCCCGGCCGGTGATCGCGCTCGTACGGCCGCTGCTGCGGCGGGGCTTCGGTGTCTCCGGCACGCTCGCGGGCCAGAACGCCGTACGCAACCCGCGCCGTACCGGCGCCACCGCCTCCGCACTGGCCATCGGCCTCACACTGGTCAGTGCTCTGACCGTGCTCGGCGTCACTGTCGGTCAGTCCATGGACAGGATGACCACGGACATCGTCAAGGCCGACTATATGATCACGACCACTGCTGTGGACCTGGACACCTCGGCGGTCGCCGCCGTGCGCAAGCTCCCCGGCGTCAGGGCCGTGTCGCCAGAGCAGCAGTCGTGGATGCAGATCGACGGCATCCAGGAGGATGTAACAGCCATCGCCCCGGCGGAGTTCGACAAGGCACTCGACCTTCCGGTGGTCTCCGGCTCACAGGGCACGCTCGCCAAGGGGCAGATCGCCGTTGCCGAGGACGAAGCGCGATCCCACGGTTGGAAGGTGGGGGACACCCTGCCAGCGGTGTACGGGGACTCCGGCAAGAAGCGCAGGGTGACCGTCGGGGCTATCTTCGAGTCCAACGAGGTCGTCTTCCCTGTCGTCGTCTCCGCGGACGTGATCGAATCGACCCTCGCGGCGTCCCTCTCCAAGATCTACGTCAAGACGGACGGCAGCACGGACAGGAAGGCGCTCGCTGACGCCCTCCCCGGGCGCCCGGGGATCAAGATCGACGACCAGCAGGCCATCCGCAACGAGTTCAGCGGCACATACGATGCTGCGCTCAACGTCTTGTACGCACTGCTCGCGATCTCCCTGGCCATCGCGGTGCTGGGAGTGGTGAACACCCTCGCGATGTCAGTCTTCGAACGACAGCGCGAGGTCGGCATGCTGCGAGCCGTCGGACTCGACCGGCGAGGCGTGACGCGGATGATCCAGCTGGAGGCCGTGGTCATCTCCCTCTTCGGCGCGGTCATCGGCATCGGAGTCGGTTCCTTCCTGGGCTGGGCCGTCTGCGAGATCGTAAAGGCGGACATCCCCGGGTACGCGCTGGTGCTGCCGTGGGGCCGGTTCGCGCTCTTCCTGCTGCTGGCAGCGCTCGTCGGACTCCTGGCCGCCATGTGGCCGGCCCGCAACGCGTCCCGACTGAACATGCTCATGGCCATCAAGACCGACTAGACGGAGGGAATCGCCGTACGGCCGTAGGCACATCGATGTGCCTACGGCCGTACGGTTGTGTGGCGAGCACGGGGCCCCCAGGCCCAACAGGTCAGTCTTCGGTGGGTCCACTGACTCCTCCTGCACACATCCTGCGCAGCCCCCGCCTGACGCAGTCGCTCGCCCTGCCGCCCCTGCACCGCCAGGCGGAAGTCGTCTCACTGGCGGAAGACGCACCCGCACCCGCTGACGGGATCCCGCGATGCACGTAAGCGTATCGACTACATCCGAGCAGGTCTGCGCGTCGTGCACCGGCTGATCGACGACGGACTGCCCGTCACCGGCTACGTCCACTTTCAAGTGCTGGGACGGCTACCGCCCCAAGCACGGGCTCGTGGCGGTCGACCACACCACTCAGGACCGCATCGTCAAGCGCCCGGCCCGTCCATTCGTCGGATTCGCCTTCGCGCACATGCTCGGCTTCAACCTGCTGCCCCGGTTGAAGAACGTGGGCTCGGCCCGGCTGTACCGGCCGGTTGCCGGCGAGGACGAGACGTGGCCGCACCTGGCCCCGGTGCTGTCCAGCAAGACGATCGACTGGGAGCTGATCCGCCAGCAGTACGACCAGATCGTCAAATACACCACCGCGCTCCGCCTGGGCACGGCCGAGGCCGAGCAGGTGCTACGACGCTTCACCTGCGGCGGCCCGAAGCACCCGACCTACCGGGCGATCGAGGAGCTCGGCCGCGCTGTGCGGACAGCGTTCGTCTGCGACTACCTGGCCAGCCCCGAACTACGGCGGGAGATCCACGAGGGCCTGCAAGTGGTGGAGAACTGGAACTCCGCCAACCACGACCTGTTCTACGGCAAGGACGGGGACCTGACCGGCGCCGACCGCGAGAGCCAGGAGATCTCGATGCTCGCCCTGCACCTGCTGCAGGCTGCCCTTGTCCACGTCAACACCCTGCTGCTGCAGAGGTCCTGGCCGAGCCGAAGGGGGTCGAGCGCCTCGGCGATGCCGATCGGCGCGCGTTGTCCCCGCTGTTCTGGACTCACGTCAACCCCTACGGCCGGTTCGAGCTGGACATGAGCAACCGGCTAGATCTCCAGTCGGCTGTAGTCGTCCCGGGCCAGCGAGCGGACGAACCGCAGTCGGCGCCCGCCGGGGAGAGCGCCGCGCAGCGGTAGCGCCAGCGATTCCGGGTCGAAGCCGTCGGCTGCGGCTTCGACCCAGAATCCCGTGGTCACGGCCGGGCGGTGGGGAGAGCCGGGCCGACGCCGGGAACCGCTCGGAGCGGGGACGGCCGCTCATCGATCAGGCGGTGTCGATGAGCCGGCGAAGTCTCTCCCGCCCGTTCGGTCTCGGGCGCGCGCCCGCTGCCTCGGATGTCGGCTTCGCCGGGCCGGCTCGGCGAGGCTGCTGCGGCGTGTCAGCGGGACTCCTGTGCGCTGAGCAGCGTGAGGGCGTTGCGGATGCCCTCTTCGAGGAGTTCGTCGGAGAGTCGCGGGTCAGACAGGGCGCGGGAGAGCTGCAGTGTCCCGACCATCATGGCGTAGACGCTGAGGGTCTTCGTGTGCGCCGAGCGCGGATCGGCGGGCGCCAGGCGGGCGGCGATGCCGTCGATGACGGCGAGCACCCCGTCGGTGTACGCCTGCTTGGTCTCCTGCGGGCAGCGCCCGATCTCATCGAGGAGTGCGGCGGAGGGGCAGCCGTCGTCGGGGCTGTCGCGGTGCTGGGGCGACAGATACCACCGCACGATCTGCTCGAGTCCTGCGATGCCGGGGGCCGCCTGGTCGATGACGTTGGCGTACTGCGTGCGCAGCTGGTCCGCGACCGAGGCGGCCACGAGGTCGTCCTTGGACGCGAAGTGGGCGTAGAAGGCACCGTTGGTCAGTCCGGCGTCCGCCATCAGCGTCGAGATGCCCGAGCCATCGATACCGTCCTGCTTGAACCGGCGGCCGGCGGTCTCGATGATCCGCTGCCTGGTCGCCTGCTTGTGCTCTTTCCCGTAACGAGTCACGCGCTCGCTCCTTCGTGCGCCGGAAGGGTCGCCCGCTTTCCGCCGGCCTCGCCATCATATTGGATTACGAACGCACTCTAATGGTGTGCGGGCGGCGTCTTGGAGCACCGCCACGCCTTCTGCGCGGCCGGCCTGGTTCAGTCGTCGCCGGGCGTCATCGAGATCACGACCTTTCCGGCCGTGGTACGCCCCTGCTCGACGTACGCCATCGCCTCGAGCGTCCGGTCGAAGGGGAACGTCCGGTCGATGACCGGGCGGAGCCGTCCGCTGTCGTACAGGGCGCCGAGTTCACGGAGCTGGGCGCCGCTGGCCTGCATGAAGAAGAACTCATAGCGCACACCCAGGGCCTTGGCCTGCTTGCGCACCTTGCGGCTGAGCGCGTTCATGGCCACGCCCATGAACGAGGGCGCGCCGAGTTGCCTGGCGAACCCGGAGTCCGGCGGGCCGGCGACACCGATGGCCAGGCCGCCCGGCTTCAGCACAGTCAGCGACTTCTCGAGGTTCGCCCCGCCAAGGGAGTCCAGCACCAGGTCGTAGCCGGACAGCACCTGCGAGAAGTCCTCCTTCGTGTAGTCGACGACGGTGTCGGCGCCGAGGCTCCTGACCATCTCCTCGGCGCGGGAGTTCGTGGTCGTGGCCACCGTGGCACCGAAGTGCTTGGCGAGCTGGATGGCCGTCGATCCGAGGCCACCGGCACCGGCGTGGACGAGCACTTTCTGGCCCGGCACCACGTGGGCGCGCTCCACGAGGATCTGCCAGGCGGCCAGGGCCACCAGCGGCACCGCGGCCGCCTCGCGGAGCGTGAGTGACGCCGGCTTGGGCGCGACGTCGTCCTGGTCGACCGCAATGAACTCGGCAAAGCCTCCGACCCGCAGGTCGCGGGGACGTGCGTAGACCTCGTCGCCGACCGTCAAGCCGCGCACGGTCGGCCCGACCTGCGTCACGATCCCGGCGACGTCATGGCCGAGCACGAACGGAAGCTCGTACTTCAGGAGTCGTTTGAACTCCCCGTTGCGGACCATCTTGTCCAGCGGGTTGATGCTGGCAGCGCTCACCTGGACCAGGACGTCGCCGGCCCCGACGGTGGGCTCGGGAACATCAGCGGCGCGCAGGCCGCCCTTGCCGTACTTCTCGACGACGAACGCCTTCATGTCAGCCGTCCCTTCGCGTGATCTTCTCGGTTGTCTTCTCGGCGGACGATGCGCATGTCCGGGCAGCTTCCACCTCAGCGGCCGAGGTGCCGTCGAAGCCACTGGCCCATCTGCTCGATCGCCCGGTCCACCTCGGGCACGCGTCCCGCGCCCAGGATGAACGAGTGCTGGCCCTCCGGCAGCGGGCGGACCTCAGAGACGATCTTGAAGTCGGTCAGTCGGCGGCCGAAATCGGCGCCATCGCCGGCAAGCGTTTCGTGCTCGCCGTAGTGGAGGGCCGTGGGCGGCAGGCCGGTCAGGTCGGCGTTCACGATGCTGATGGCGGGGTCGGTGAAGTCCACGCCGGGGTCCTGCAGCCAAGCCGCTCGGAACAGCTCGAGGATGCCCCGGCTGAGCATCCTGTCGAGTTCCTCGTTCTCGTCCACCTTCGGGTTACTGATGGTGAGGTCGGTCCAGGGCGAGATGCTGACGACCGCGCCGGGGACTGCCTCGCCCTTGGCGAGCAGGCGCAGCGGCAGCGCGATCGCGAGGGTGCCTCCGATGGAGTGGCCGGTGCTGCCGATGTTCCGCGGCGCGTAGCCCTGAGCGAGCAGCCACCGGTAGGCGGTCTCGGCGTCGTCGATCTGCGCCGGGTGGGGATGCTCGGGCGCCAGGCGGAAGCCCACGACGAGTGAGCGGATTCCGGCCGCCTTGGCGATGTGGCCGGCGGCCTTGCGGTCCGATGCGATCGAGGCGGCGACCGATCCGCCGAAATGGAAGTGAAGCAGCGCCTTGTCGGGGTCGGCGCCCTCGGGGATGACCCACAGGGCGGGGACGCCGTCCGCGTCCACGTCGGCGTAGGTGACGCCTTCCGGCTCGGTCGATGCCGAAGCATGTGTGTCGACGATGTCGCGGACGACGGCCAGATCGAGTCCCGGCGTCGACGCCTTCGCACGCACGCTGTCGAGGAACTGCGCGAACTGCTGCGCTTCCGTGCTCATTCCCATGGTGATGCTCCTTGTCAGGTCAGAGCTGAACGCGCCTCTCGCGCGCGCTGCGGGTCGATGGGCCGGGTGCGACGTTTCAGCCGGGCATCCGGTTGAACCTGCGGATCTGCTTGTCGAACATCCCGGCGGGGACGAGGCGTCGCGCGGTGGTGATGCGTGAGGCGAGCGGTCCGGCGGTGTAGCGCAGCTTCGGCTTCGAGGCGGTGGCTGCCGTGACGATCTCCTTGGCGACGACGGCGGGGTCGTCGCCGGTCTTCATCGCCGCGGCGACCACTTCGTCGAAGACACGCCGCCGCTCCGCGTACAGCGGCAGCGGGGTGTCGGGCTGCGCGGCATTGGCATCGAAGGCGGTCCGGGTGTAGCCGGGCTCGACGAGCAGGACGCGGACGCCGTGCTCGCGGACCTCGTGATCCAGGGACTCGGAGTAGCCCTCGACGGCGTGCTTCGCGGCGGCGTAGAGGGCCATGTAGGGCTGCGGGATGACGCCGAGGACGGACGAGACGTTGACGATACGTCCACGGCCCTGGGTGCGCATGTGCGGCAGAACGGCCTTCGCCATGCGGACATGACCGAAGAAGTTGAGGTTGAAGAGGCGCTGGGCCTGGGCGACGGAGCTCTCCTCGGCGGCGCCGGCCGAGCCCAGACCGGCGTTGTTGACCAGGACGTCGATCCGTCCGAACCGTTCGATCACTTCCCGGACCGCGGCGGTGACGGATTCGTCGCTGGTCACGTCGAGGTCGAGGAAGGCCACACCGGCGGGCGGGGTGAGCCCCGAGGTGTTCCGTCCGGTTCCGATCACCTCGAACCCGGCTGTGACGAAGGCCCGAGCGGTTGCGTTACCGATCCCCGATGACGCCCCCGTCACGAGTGCTACCGGCCGTTGTGTCGCCATGACGGACTCCTTACACATTGAATTTCGATCGTATGGCTTACTGTCGTAATGTTATTGCGGGGCGGAGTGGATGGCAAGGCCGCTCCGAAGGCGCCGGCATCTCCGGCCTGCCCGTCTCATCCAGAGCTCTCTCATGAACAGTCCTTTGCGCGAGCAAGATCAATCGCGGGCCGCCGGACCCCCGCCGATCCCGGGTTCGTTCGCAGAACCCGTTCTCACTAAGAAGCAGGACGGGCCTCCTTCTGAGACTTGCATTGTGCGAAGATCCGGGCCCGTGACGGACCCTCGGCTTCCTTCCTCAACCGACCGGTCGGACGCCGACGACGCCGAACAGCACGCCTGTCCGAAGTGCGTCGCCCAGCCCGGTTCCCCGTGCCGCTCGCGCGGCGGCGCGGTCGCCTCCGCCTACCACACCCGCCGCTTCACGAAGGTGCCCCGGCTGAAGAAGGCGCTGCGGGTGCCGACCCCGGCCGACCGTGGGCCGGGGTCGGCCGTGGCGGCCCGGCACCCCGCCACCGGCGCCGATCGACCCGGACCTGCCGAGTGCGGACATCCACATCGGCTAACGCGCGATGCTCGACGCTCAACTCCCAGCTCGACGCGCTCAGCAAGCACGGCATCCCGAGGGGCAAGATCTTCAGCGAGAAGATCAGCACCCGGGTGCGGGTCCGGCCCCGGTTCGAGAAGGCGCTGCGAACCGCGCGGGAGGTCAAGGCGCACGCCCCGCACTGCCGGGTCATCTTCACCGTGTACGAGATGAAGCGCCTCGGCCGCGACGCCGCCGAACTCACCGCGCTCACCGACCACCTCACCGCCCACGGCCTGGTCCTGGAGATGCTCGCCGGACCCCTGCCCGGCATCTACGACCCCACTGGCCCGGGCAAGCTGCTGTTCGCGTACTTCGCGGCGATGGCGGAGACCGAGCGAGAGAACATCCGCGAGTCCACGTTGGAGGGCCTGGACACCGCGGCCCGCAAGGGCAAGCACGGCGGCCGGCCCCCGGCGATGACCGACGACATGCTGCACACCGTGCTCCGGCGCCGGGCCGGCGGCGAGTCCGTCGGGCAGATCCAGCCCGACCTGTTCATCCCCACCGGCAAGCGCAAGGGACACAAGCCTTCCGTCAGATACTTGAGTCAAGACACTTGGAGAAAGTGCAGGTCAGAGCCGCCATGGACGAAATTTTGGAGCGTTGGGCATCTCGGCAAGCGGCGAAAGCCCCCCAGATCTCGGTTGAAGACCTCCGCGAACTCGCGGACAGTTTGGGTATCGAATTGGGTGACTGAGCTGCTTCGAGGGGCCCTGCCTGGATAGCAGGGTCCCTCGGTGTGTGTGAGAAATCGGCAAGCTGCCCCGCGCCATGGCCTCCCTGCGCAACCTCGCCATCAGCGTCTTCCGCCAGGACAGCCGGACGCCAGACCTACATCGCCGCGCCCAGACAGATCTCGTTCACGCAATGCCCCTGACTGGCGACCACGGCGGGGGTCACGTCCGCTGGAGTGGTGTATTGACGGCCACTCGGTGATCTCCTTTTGAGGCTATGCGGTGAGTTCGGTGGGCAGGTCGGTCTCGTGGGTTTCTGACTCGATCGGGTGGAGGCAGGCTTTGGCCAGCAGGTCGAGTCCCATGTAGCGGCGGGCCTCGGTCCACTCGTCGTTCTGTTCGGCCAGCACGGCGCCGACGAGCCGGATGACGGCGGTGCGGTCGGGGAAGATGCCGACCACGTCGGTGCGGCGGCGGATCTCCTTGTTCAGCCGTTCCTGCGGGTTGTTCGACCAGATCTGCCGCCAGATCTCGCGTGGGAAGGCGGTGAAGGCCAGCAGGTCGTGCTGGGCGGTGTCCAAGTGGGCTGCGGCCTTGGGAAACTTGGCCTCCAGCGCGTCCAGGACGTGCTGCATCTGGGCCTTCACGGCGTCGGTGTCGGGTTGTTCGAAGACGGTCCGCAGCAGCGTGGCCACCCAGGGCTGGGCCGATTTCGGGACCTGGCTGAGCAGGTTGCGGGCGTAATGAGTGCGGCATCGCTGCCAGCTCGCGCCGGGCAGGACCGCGCCGATGGCGTCGATCAGGCCGGCGTGCGCGTCGGAGATGACCAGCTGGACGCCGGACAGGCCGCGGGCGATCAGCGAGCGCAGGAAGGCCAGCCAGCCGGCGCCGTCCTCGGCGGTGGCGACATCGATGCCGAGGATCTCGCGGTGCCCGTCGGCGTTGACGCCGACCGCGATCAAGGCGTGGACGTTGATGATCCGGCCGCCCTCGCGGACCTTCTGGGTCAGCGCGTCCACCCAGACGAACGCGTAAGGGCCCTGATCCAGGGGCCGGTTGCGGAAGCGGCGACCTGCTCGTCCAGGTGCTTCGCCATCGCGCTGACCTGGGACTTCGACAGCTGGGTGACGCCGAGGGACTCGGCGAGCTTCTCGACACGGCGGGTGGACACGCCCAGCAGGTAGGCGGTGGCGACCACCGAGATGAGGGCCTGCTCGGCCCGGCGACGTCGCTCCAGCAGCCAGTGCGGGAAGTAACTCCCGCTCCTGAGCTTGGGGATGGCGAGTTCGACGGTGCCGGCCCTCGTGTCCCACTCGCGCGGGCGATATCCGTTCCGGTGGTTGACTCTCTCTTCGCTGACCTGCCCGTATTCAGCATTGCAGAGGGCATCCGCCTCCGCGGACATGAGCGCGTCAGCGAACGTCTTGACCATCGCGCGCAGCAGATCGGGACTCGCCGCGGCGAGGTTGTCTTCGGCGAGGGCGTGCAGGGGCAGACTGTCGGATGCGGTCATCGTGCTGATCTCCTTCGAGGCTTCGACACCTCGAAGATCAGCCGGTGGCCGTTCATCTATGCGGGCCTCATCCCGACGCCGGAGCAAACCCCCGGATCAGGTCGAACCCGTACACCATCTCCATGGACGCAACCACGGCGGGAGCGAACTGCTAGCACTTCAGATCGCCAATCGCCTCAGCCATTCGGCCAGACTGCGGGTCAAGGTCTGCAGGTTTCTGGCCTTTCGGTCGAGGTGCCCACGCCGAGACAGCGCGAAGATGAGCGCGAACGGAAGCCCCGGACGTAACGGGGGCCAACCAGTGCTTGGGCCGGTATGCTTCTTCCTGAAAGCGCCTTTTAAAACACCTCGCCTGCAGAGAGGACGTGTAGTGAATCTGAAAATTCGCACTCTTGGAGATCTCATGCGAACCTCTGGAGTGACGCCAAAGACTCAATCAAGTTCGCCAAAGCGTCGCGTTCTTACGAGCCTTGCGACTATTCTCGCCGCGTCGGGCGTTGTGGTCGCAAATCCTTCCGCTGCGTTCGCCAATTCCACCTTCACTGCTGTGGGGTATTGCGACACGAATTACCAGTGTGCGGGAGGTAGTGGCTCGAGTAGCAGATGGTCAGTGAATTTCGATGACGGGCCGACGGTATCGACAATTGACCTCCATGAACTGTACCGCGACCAGAGCGACACCATGTCCTCCTTTCGCATTCTCGGGAGTGTGATGTCGCGCGCCAATCACCCGAATGAAACAGTCACGATTCATCAGCAATTTTATCGAGACAATGGCGGGCAGGTGCCGCTCGGAGAGTACGAAACACGGTTCAGGGCGAGCAGCTCCAACAATGCCCAGCGCTTCAATTTCGATCAAGGCATACCCAATTTGCCGTGGAATGACCAGGTGTCGTCGGTTGCTATATGGATAACGAGAAAGTAGCTGACTGGCCTTAAAGAAGCTCGATCCTTCGTGACGACCTGCCGACTCCGTTGGCAGGTCGTTTCGCTTTCCGTGGCTCTTGGTGGGCAAATCTATAGTCCGGCTGGTGTCTCGGGTGAGCTCCGGATTTCATTGTTTCGAAATTGAACTTAGTCTTTTTGCCACCGAACCGAGTCATGCCGGATTGGCGCGCTCAGAACCACGACACGAGTGAGGGCCGACGGCAAGCCCTGGATCTCAGCACGTGGCCGGGGCCCCAAAAAACGGGGGCTGCGGTCGGCGATTCCTAATGCCGTTCGTCAAGCCGTGGCGCACGCCTGAGGTAGCGGGCAGGAGGTGTCGGAGGCAGGGCCCCGGCGTTTGCCCGGATCGCCCCGGCCTGGGCCGGTTGATCATGCTGGCGGGCCTCGGAAGCAGATGAACACGGCACCTGTGGATCATGGAGTTCTCTACGCTGCAAGATCCACGAAGGTGCCGTGTTCGTTCCTCCATCATCCCCTGCCGTCGTTCCCGTCTCTCCGGCGCCCCGCCTGGAGGCCCTCGGCTCGGATGCCGCGCGAGACCAAGTCCGCGGCCTGGTTGCCGAGTTCGAGTCGGTCACCGATCCTCGCGGGGCGTGCGGGGTGCGCTACCGGGTCTCCTCGCTGCTGGCCCTGGTGGTCTGTGCGATGACCCCGGCGGGCCATGACTCCATCACCGCGGCGGCGGAGTGGTGCCGACGTGCGACGCCTGAGGAACTGGCCGCTTTCGGTCTGCCCTACCATCCGTTGCGCGGCCGCTACCGGATCCCGAGCGAGAAGACCTTGCGCACCGTTCTGGGGCGGCTCGATCCCGGTGAGGTCAGCGCGGCCGGCTACGACCACCTGCGGCCCCTGCTGTCCACGGTGTCCCACTCTCCCGAGCCGCTCATGCCCGACGGCGGCATCGAACGCGAACAGCGCCGCGCCCACCGGGCGGCCGCCCGCGCCGAACCGGTGCGCTCCCGGCGCCGGGCCATCGCGGTGGACGGCAAGTGCCTGCGCAGTGCGAAGCGCCCGGACGGCAGCCGCGTCTTCGTGCTCTCCGCCGTCCGGCACGGCGACGGCATCACCCTCGCCTCCCGCGAGATCGGCGCGAAGACCAACGAAATCCCCGAGTTCCAACCCCTGCTCGACCAGCTCGACGACGCCGATCTCAAGGGGGCCGTCGTCACCGCCGACGCCCTCCACGCCCAACGCGACCACGCCACCTACCTGCACGAACGCGGCGCCCACTACCTGCTGACCATCAAGAACAACCAGCGCGGCCAAGCCCGTCAGCTCCACGCCCTGCCCTGGAAGGAGATCCCCGTCATCCACCGTGACGACGCCCGCGGCCACGGCCGCCACGAACAGCGTCTCGTCCAGGTCGTCACCGTCAACGGCCTGCTCTTTCCCCACGCGGCCCAGGTCCTGCGCATCCAGCGCAGACGCCGTCTCTACGGAGCGAAGAAGTGGTCCAGCGAGACCGTCTACGCCATCACCGACCTGCCCGCCGAGGAAGCGAGTGCCGCCGAGATCGCTTCATGGGCTCGCGGGCACTGGACCGTGGAGAACACCGTCCACTGGTGTCGGGATGTGACCTTCAACGAGGACAAGTCCCAGGTCAGGACCCACAACACGCCCTCAGTCCTCGCCGCCGTCCGCGACCTGATCCGCGGTGCGCTCAAGCTTGCCGGGTACGTCAACACCGCCGCCGGCCGCCGAGCCCACACCGAACGCACCCTCGTCCTCAGCCTCTACGGCATCACATGATCAAACCGGACGACCCGGGCAAACGCCGGGGCCCTGGTGTCGGAGGTGCGGGGTACAGTCCGTTCATCCGACTGGGGAGGGCTCATGGCGACCAAGTGGAGCTTGACGATCGACTGTGCGTACCCGGGGAAACTGGCCGCGTTCTGGGCGCTGGCGTTGGGCTACGCGGAGAAGCCCGCGCCCGCAGGGTTCGGGAGCTGGGAGGAGTGGTTCTCGCATCATGAGGTTCCGGAGGACGAGTGGGATGACGGGGCGTACCTGTCAGATCCGGATGGCGTGGGCCCCACCTTGTCCTTCCTGAAGGTGCCGGAGCCGAAGGTGGCGAAGAACCGGCTGCATATCGACGTGCAAGTTGGTGGCGGCCGTGAAACCCCGTGGGAGGTGCGCTGGCCGCGCGTGGTCGAGGCGGTGCAGCGGTTGACCACTGCGGGCGCGACCGTGGTCCGCGAGGACGAGTTGCAGGGCAGGCCGGATCACGTGGTGATGGCAGACCCGGAAGGTAACGAGTTTTGCCTGGTCTGACGGGGTCGGTCAGGCCAATTGGCCGCGCGCAGCGTGTCGCGTCCCTTCCTATGCGGCAGCCCTTGTCGGCGGAGCGGGCTCGTAGCGCCGTCCGTCGCGGAGGAGGGCCCAGAGGACGTTGACGCGGCGGCGTGCGAGGGCAAGGACGGCCTGGGTATGGCGCTTGCCCTCGGCGCGTTTGCGGTCGTAGAACCGCCGGGATGCCTCGGACCGCCGAATGCTGATCAGCGCGGAGGTGTAGAGCACGCGCTGGAGCCGGCGGTTGTAGCGTTGCGGGCGCCGCAGGTTGCCGCTGATCTTGCCGGAGTCGCGCGGGACCGGGGCGACGCCGCCGAAGGCGGCGAGGCGGTCGGGGGTTCCGAAGACGGCCATGTCACCGCCGGTGGCGGCCAGGAACTCGGCACCGAGGATGATGCCGAGGCCGGGCATGCTGGTGATCACCTCGAAGTGTCGGTGATCGCGAAATCGGGCCTCGATGAGCTTTCCGAGCTCGGCGACCTGCTCGTTGAGGGCCATCACCTCCTTCGCCAGGGTGTGCACCATCTGGGCGGTCAGCTTCTCGCCGGGCAGGCTGGTGTGCTGGCGTTCGGCGGCTTCGACCGCGGCCTCGGCGAGCTGGTCGGCTCGGAGGACCTTGCGGTTCCGCAGCCAGGTCTCCAGGCGCTTGGCGCCAAGTCTGCGGATGGCCGCGGGGGTCTGGTAGCCGGTCAGCAGGGTCAGCGGGCCCTTGTTGGTGAGGTCCAGGACCCGTTCCAGGCCGGGGAAGATGCCGGGCAGCTGGGCCCGGAGCCGGTTGACGATGCGGGTGCGGTCGGCGACCAGGTCTATACGGCGACCTGTGAGGATCTTGAGGTCGGTGACGGTCTCGTCGCCGGTGCGTAAGGGGTTCAGGTCGCGGCGGATGCGGACCTGGTCGGCGATGACGGCGGCGTCCTTGGCGTCGGTCTTGCCTTCGCCGCGGTAGCTCTCGGAGGCGCGGTGGATGGCGCGGCCGGAGATGTAGTGGACCTGCTGGTCGTGGTTGAAGAGGACTGTGATGGCCAGGGCGGCTCCGCCGTCGGCCAGGTCGATGCCCCAGGTCACCTCGTCGCCAAGGGCTAGGACGTCGGTGAGGAGTTCTAGGAGTTCGGGCTCGTCATTGGCGACGCGCCGGGACAGCAGCCGGTGGCCGCTCTCGTTGATCGCGACGCAGTGGTGGTGGGTTTTGCCTGCGTCGATGCCGGCCCAGATCGCGGCCATGGTGCCTCCGTGCGGTGGGTGTGCTCGGTGCCTCCCGACGGACGACCTCGCTGTCGATTCCCTACGGAGCGATCATTCGCAATTCCTAATTGGCAGCCGAGTCGTCGTGGGGCGTCGGGTGGCCAATCGCTGGTTGCCCCAAGCGGCAGAACTTTGAAAGCCACGCCCGACGCCCCTGGGTGGAAGAACCATACGAAGGGCTCGCCCTGTCCCGCAGACAACGTAGGGAACTGTTGAGTGCAGCCCGGCAGGCTGGGCTGGAGCCATGGCAGCCAGCCGCCGGTTCGTCGGGGCTGGACTGACCCAGGCACCACAAGTAGTCACCTCCTGCCCTGGGCACTCCACACTCGGCCCAGCGACCTCGGTACCGTCAAGGGGACAAGCCCTGATGGATGGAGCACGATGCCTCGCCGCCCTCTCGAACGCTGGCGCCTCACCCCCAGGGGGGCGCGCTGATGCTGGAAGAAGCCGAAGAGATCGGCCGTCGCGCACGTCGCGCACGGCTCCGCCTTGGCATGACGCAAGCCGACCTCGCTGCCGCCCTGGGCAAAACACAGGGTTGGGTGTCCAAGATGGAACGCGGCCACATCGAACTCGACCGCGTCGGCCTGCTCAACCTGCTCGCCTCGGAACTGCATGTACACCCGAACGACCTGATCGGGCGTCCGTACAACAACACCGCACCGGCCGAGAACCAGTGGCAGGTGTCTGCCGCCGCGATCATGCGCGAGCTGCGCCGCTACGACCTCGCTCCCGTCTTCGACGGAACGCCCCGTACAGCCGGTCAGCTGTGGCAGGAAACCACCCGCCTGCATCGCCTCCGCGACGCTGCCGCGAACGTGGCGATCGTGCAGGTGCTCCCCGACCTGTTCCGTGAGGCGCGCGCCCTGGCCGAAGTCGCCACGGGCCATGAGCAGGAAGAGGCGTATGCCATCTACGCGGTGTGCTGCAAGTTCGCCCACACTGCCGCGCACGCGCTTGGACACCCGGAGCTGGTGGCCATGGCATGCGAACGAGCTGCTTGGTCTGCGCGGCTGTCGGGCGACCCGGTGATGCCTGCCGTCGCCGACTGGATGCGCGTGTGGGACATGTGGGCAACGGCAGACTGGGACGACTCTGTTGCCCTGTCCGACAAGGCGATTCGCAGCGTGCAGCGAGAGTACGACCGCGGTGACCCGCTGGCTGTTCGGGCCTGGGGGACATTGCAACTGCGCGCTGCTGTCTCTGCCGCGCGCGGTGGTCGCAAGGCTGAAGCGAAGGACCGGATCAAGCACGCGCGGAGTGCAGCCAAGCGGATGCAAGAAGCCGCCGGCCCTCCGGTGTACGACCGTCTCACTGGACTTGAAATCTTCCGTGCAGAGGCCCTGAAATCACACTGAGCTACTTGCCCCCTCGCCGTAGCTATACGAGAACAGGGCCGTCGTAGCGTCACAGTCGGCCCGTGGGGCGGCCGACGGCATCGCGTTCCACTTCGGGTGAGTGGTCCAGGATGTGGTGGACGAGAGCCAGCGCAGGGGAGTTGAGAATCCACAGGGCCCCGCTGCGGTGCTGGACACGCACGGCCGGTCGGGCACCCATGCGTCGAGCACCCTGCCGGTCGAGGTGGCCCGCTGTGCGCTCGTGGTAGCCGACGGCGCGCACCCAGGTGCCGGGGGCCGAGCGCAGCGCGGCGGCCAGCCCGTCAGGGTCGCCCGCGTGGACACCGCAGTCGACGGAGGACGCGGCGGCCGCCATCGCGAGGAGATGCAGATGGTGGTCGTGCAGCCCGGGCAGCAGAGCGTCGCCATGACCCTCGACCACCTCTGCCCCTGCGACGGGGGTGATATAACCGACCGCCACGACGGTCGCACCGCGTACGTGGACGTCAACCCTTCGGCCGTCGACCTCGACGTCGCGGAAGACCGTGTCGGCACGGGAGTTCCTCCATGCTCCGCCGGTGCGGATCCCCTCTCTCGGCACGTGCGTCCCCCAGTCCCCAGTCCAGCGCCGGCGTCGCATCGATGGCGTGCCCGGTCAACGCGAGATACGCCGTCCGCCACCGCCCGATCCTGCGTGTGACGCCAACCGTGCCCCCGGCTCCCGGGATCAGGCCCATCTCCAGCTCGGGCAACCGAAAGTACGCGTCGTCTGCCGCCGTCACGCGGGGTGCGAAGGACGGTACTTCGACGCCCGCGCCGACGCGGGCACCGTGCACCTCGAAGCGGATTCGGTCGCCGAGAGCGGCGACATGACGCGCGGCGGAGCGGTGCAGCCTGAGGAGGTGAGCGGTCGCCATGTCCGGCGCCGTGCCGAATTCGTCCAGGTCGCCACCGCTGCAGAACGACGGGCCTGCGCCACTCACCACAACGTGTTCCACGCTTCGATCGAGGAGCGCTAACTCCAGCCCTTCGAGCAGCCCGTCGCGCACGGCGTGGCCGAACGCGTTATGCCGTTTGGGCTTGTTGAGAGTGATCCGTAGCGTGCCGTCGTCCCGGTCGAGGAGCACCGGATCCGCACAGGCCGCCGTGGGGCGCGGCTTGGAGCGCGATCGCCAAGCCGCGAACTCCCTGGCGCCGAGCAGTATCGAGTATGAGAGGGACTCGATGAGCAGTCCTTCGGCGACCGTCGCCTTGGGCGTCGCTCGGAGCGTTTCGTCCAGCGTCAGCGCAGCCTACGGAGCGCCGGCGACCGTGGCACGGACGGCGTCGACATCCGAAGCAGTCCCCGCGCAGTACGGGGCGAGTCCGCCGCCGAGGGTGACCGTGAGCTGCTCGACGACCGGCACCGCTTCGGGTGGGAGCGGCGCGGTGGCAACGCCCACGAGCAGCGGAGCAGGAGCTACGCGAGGCGGGAGCAAGGGGTCGTCCCAGTCCATGCCGTCGAGCGGAACGACATGAAGCGGCGTCATCGGGGCGCCCGCTGCGGTGAGTTCCAGGCGGCCGCTCATCAGGAATTTGCTTGTCATGAAGCCGTTAGTTCTCCCGCATCTGCGCTGTTGGCAGGTGTCCTGCGAACAGCGAAGCGGTTATGTGTCCCACACAGTAAGACCTGTTCCCCTAAGGAGAAAGTGCTCCGCAACGTCCGGGTGCCGGTGGAGAACTGCATCGGTGGGGAGAACAACGGCTGGGCCATGATCACCGGTCAGCTCAACACCGAACGCGTCGCCGTGGTGGCCACGGCGCCCTTCGAGTAGATCCTCGCGAGTGTGCGGGCGTGGGCCGCCGAGACCAAGGCGCCTGATGGCTCGTATGTCCTGGACGACCCTTCGGTGCGCCAGGCGCTCGCCCGGCGCCACGCGCGTATCGTGCGACATCGCGCCGTCGACCCGCCAGGTGCGGCCGTCGAGACGGGCATGGAAGCCGGGCGACGTACTGGCGCACCGATCCAACCCTAGCCGACCGTGACGGCCGGCAGGCTGCGGACGAGGTGGAGGCCCGAATCGGCGCCTGGGTCGCGGAGCGTGAGGCCGATGAGTCGTCGGTCTGCTCCTCGCGGCCGGTGTCCCCGCCGCCGTGTCCATCGACAGTCGGTGGGTGCACGAGCACCCTCACCTCGCAGGACGAGGCGCGTACGAAACGGCCGAACTGCCTTATGCCGGCACGGTTCCGTTGCCGACTCTCCCGTTCCGCCACCGAGGCCGGCCCGCCTGGCTCACTCGGCGCCCGTCGACCCTGGGCGAACACAATCGCGAGGTGCTGATCGGTGAACTGGGGCTGACCGAGGAGGCGTACGCCGGCCTGGTGGAGCAGGGCGTCGTCGGCACCGCTCCCGAGGGGTTCTGATGGCGACCGGAAGCGGACCGCTGGCGGGCGTGCGCGTGGTGGAACTCGCCGCGCAGGGCCCGGCCCGATGCCGCGGCCGCCACGATCCTCGGCGAGCGTCGTCCGTACACGTGCGTGCCGTGGTTCTGGTCGGATCAGGGCAGCCTGCGCATCCGGATCGTCGGACTGCGTGCGAGCGACGACACTGCTGTCACACGCCAATTCGGCGATCGCGACAGATGCCTCGTCGGCTACTACCGGGACGGGCGACTGGCGGCTGTCGAGGCCGTCAACGCGACCGCCGACTTCATGGCCTTGAAGAAGGCGCTGGCCTCCGGAACGGAGATCGCGGCTTCCGATCTCATGGATCCGGACGTATCGCTGAAGACGCTCATCAAGGCGGTGACCGCGAATGCGGTCAGTTCCGGCTGAACAGATCTCCTCCGGACGGGCCGGTCGAGCCCCGAGCGTCGAGCAGCGTGGTGACATACGACTCGACCAAGGGCGTCCAGCGCTGTCGGTCCTCGGAGCTGAGGTCGTCGATCAGCTTCTGGAATACCGTCAGCTGGACTTCGAGCACGCGCGTGAGCAGCGCCGCCCCCTTGCGCGAGATGCGGACCAGTGTGCTGCGGCGGTCGAACCCGTCCACCGCGCGGTCCACCAGCCGCAGTTGGGTGAGCTGGCGCAGGCGCTTGCTCGCCTGCGAAGGGTCGATCGCGAGCCGGGCCGCGACCTCTGCGACGGGGAGAGGGCCGCTGCGTTGGATCACTTGGAGGGCGAACAGCCCGGTCTGCCGTACGGGCGCGTCGATGAGTTCCAGCAGATCGTTGAACCCGCTGGACTGGCCGACCCAGGTGACGATTCCGATGACTGGGCGGAAGAAGGCGCGGGTTCCGGCGTCGTAGTCGTCACCCGCAAGCTCCGTCCAGCGGTCAGCGGCCGCGGACCGGGGGCTGTCGGGCAGCGCCGTCACCAGCCGGTCATACACGAGCGTGAACCATTCGGCGAGCGCCGCGATGCCGTCAGCGGACCACCGGGGTTCCGCCACCAGGTAGTCGCGGCTCCATGCGAGCAGCCACCGGTCGAGCGTCGCCGCGGCCGGCTCCGACAGTTCCAACAGGGTCCGGCGGCGATCCGCAGGATCCGTGCTGCGTACGAGGTGTCCGGCAGCCTCGAGCTGGGCCGCCTGTCGGCTCGTCTGGCCGAGATCGATGCCGAGCTCGCGTGCCACCGTGCTGGTCGGCACCGCGCCACGGCTGCCGAGGAGCTCGATGAAGCGCAGGTCGGAGGGCGACAGTTCGGTTCCGGTCACCGCTCGCAACCCGCGGCTGTGCGCCCGCGTACCGGACATGAAGGCGACCGTGTTGATGAGTCTGAGCGTCGCCCTCTCCAGCGCGAGCTCCTCGGGCACCCGGTCCACGCGGACTCCCCTTCCCCCACCACTCCATGAACGGCAGCCCGTATGCCGAGATACGGGACATCTATCAAGCATTGCACATCCATGCGGGTGGCAGAGAGTCGGCAGCGGTGCCCAGCACTGACGGGACCATTTGGAACCACGAGGTCGACGTACTGATCGGCGGCAGCGGGGCCGGCGGAATGGTCGGGGCCATCACGGCCCAACACCTTCGGGCTCACGTCGCTCGTGGTCGAGAAGGCGGCCGGGATCGGCGGCTCGACCGCGATGTCCGGCGGAGGGATCTGGATCCCCAACAATCCCACCCCGCGCAAGGAGGGGCAGACGGACGATGTCGAGGACGTGCGGCACTATCTGCGGGCTGTCGTCGGCGACCGCGTCGCGGCCGATCGGATCGACGCCTACGTCGACTGCGGGCTCGAGGTGCTCGAGATGCTGCATCGCGTCAGTCGGCACATGGAGTTCTCCTGGTGTCCCGGTTACTCCGACTATCACCCTGAGCTGCCCGGCGGCAGGGCGGCGGGCAGGACCATCCAGCCGCGTCCGATCGACGTCCGCAAACTGGGGGACGAGGAGCGGAAGTTGCTAGCGCTGGACGTCCCCATGCCGCTCGGTCTGTGGTTCACGGGCTACGAAGCGCGTAACCTCATGATGATCCGGCGCGAGTGGAAGGCCCGGCGGATGCTGGGCGTGGCGGCCTGGCGGGTCGTCTCGCGCGCGGCCGCCGCGCCGTGGCTGCTCGTTCTACGCAGCGGCCTGGTGGCGAATGCGGACACGCTGCGCGAACTCGCCGAGAAGATCGCGGTCCCGCCGGACGCCCTGGAGGCCACGGTCGCTCGCTTCAACGGCTTCGCGGCCAAGGGCAGGGACGAGGACTGCGGGCGCGGCGACAGTCCGTACGACAACTATTACGGCGACCACTCACTGCCGAACCCCAATCTCGACACGATTGACGGCGGACCCTTCTACGCGATCCGGATCGGAGGCGGGGGATCTGGGCACCAAGGGCGGCGTACTGACGGACGCTCAGGGCCGCGTGCTGCGGCCGGACGGCAGCGTGATCCCTGGTCTGTACGCCACGGGCAACGCATCGGCCGCGGTGATGGGCAACGAGTACGCCGGGGCAGGAGCCACGATTGGTCCCGCCATGGTGTTCAGCTACCTGGCGATGGAGCACGCGGCGAAGAGCGCCGCGGGCTGAGTGCCCTGCCAAGGTACTCCCCGAGGGGCGCACACCTTACTTGGCTGCATACAGTCATCTGTCCGAGCTGTCCTTCAAGTTGGGGCCATTTCGCCCGATTCCTCCATTCTGTAGCGGAGGAAAGCGGGCTCAAAATTACTTGATAAAAGGCATGCACATCTCTTGGCAGTAACCGTGGCGTCACTAGAATTGAAATCAATTCCAGTGGCCGAAGGGTGCTGACAATGACGCTGGCGCTGTCGTCACGACCGGAGGTCGCGGTGCGACCGCCCTCGATGGTCGAGCGAATGACGTTGATCATGGACTGCTTCGAGGGACCGAAGACCCGGCTGCTGTTGGAGGAGGTCTCCCGCCGCACCGGACTTCCGAGGTCGACCGCGCACCGCATCCTCGACCAGCTCGTGCGGCTGCAGTGGGTCGAGCACACCCGCTCTGGCTACCACCTCGGGCGGCGAGTGCGGACCTGGGGGGCGCGGGAGAGCGGGCACTCGGATCTGCGCGCGGCCGCCGCGCCGTGGCTGCACGAGCTCGCCGTCATGACTGACCTCGTCGTACATCTGGGCACCCTCGACGAGACGTATGTCGAGTACCTGGACAAGGTCGGCGGCCGCCGGGCTGCCGCTGTCGCCTCCCGTGTCGGAGGCCGGGCACCCGCGCACTGCACGGCGCTCGGCAAGGCGATGCTCGCCTGGCTGCCGCCGGAAGAGATCGACGAGTTGTACGCCGACGGGGTGCCGGCCGCGACGGGCGCGAGCGTCGACGGCCTTCCCGCACTTCACCGTGAACTCGGCCGTATCCGGCGTGACCGAGGGCTCGCCGTCGAACGGGGGGAGTGCGTCGAGGGGATCGCGTGCGTCGGCGTGGCGATCCGGGGACCTGAGGGTCCGGTCGGCGCTATTTCCCTGGTCGCCGGGCACGCGTCGCCACTGGAGCGCATCGCGCCGCTGGTGTACGACATGGCGCAGCGGATCACTCTGGACCTGTTCGGCGAAAGCGCACTGCGCACGGCACGCGTAGGCACGGCCTGAGCGGCGCCTCTGCGCGTAGATTCCTGGTCCCTGTACAGACCCCGGTCGCCGGTCCCCCTGCCGGCGACCGGGGAGTTCAGCTTGATCTAGCGCGGAACCCCGGGCGTTCACGCCCGGGAGGAAGCGCTTCTCTGGATCGCTCTGACCCGCTCCTGCTGCACGGGTCGGGGCCCGGTTGTCACCGGCTGGCGCAACTTCCGGCACAACCTGCCGACGCTTGCGCGGCAATTCCGCTGTCTCGTCCTGGAGTTCCCTGGCTTCGGTATCAGCGATCCGACCGACAGGCACCCCATGCTGGCCGCGCCGCGGGCCGTGCGAGCGCTGCTCGACGGGCTCGGACTGCAGCAGGCCGACGTTGTCGGCAACTCTATGGGCGGAGTCGTCGCACTTCAGCTTGCGATCGGCAAACCGGAGCTCTTCCGGCGAGCACGCCGTGCTGCGGCGCCGGCTGGAGTTCCTGGAGACTTCCGCGAGCTTCTTCTACGAGGGTGATCGTCCGCTGTCCGCGGAGGAGACCGCCGATCCCTACCGCCGCGGCATGCTGCTCATGGTCCGCAGCATCAGCCAGGCCGAACGCGCCTGGTTGCACCAGGTGCTCGACGGCGGCGAGGGTGATTGAACGCCCCGCCGGATGGCGCAACTTTGCTGACGGCGGGACTGCTGCCTCTTCTTGAGGGTTGAGGGACCACGTGAGGCGCTCCCGGTCACCGGGATCGACCGACACCGAACGGCCCAGGCGATGAAAGGGTGCCCGGCACACCAACTCCCGACTGCCGGGGATCACTTCATCTGGAGCCGCTGTGTCCCGTTTCTCCCGCAGACAGTTCTGTGCGACCGCGGCCGCGGTGACGCTGGCACCCACGGGGACCTTGTGGGCCGGGGCCAAGAGCGCTGCCGCCTCTTCGTCGACCGGGCTGGACAGCGCCTTCGTCCGGCGGTTCGCTCACCCGCCTGCGAATGCCCGGCCGAAGATCCGCTACTGGTGGCCGTGCGGAGAGATCGCGGCGGAAACCATCGACGCGGAGATCGAGGCGATCGCAGGCCGAGGTTTCGGCGCAGTCGAGATCCAGTGCATCGTCACCGCCGACGCTCAGCAGTACGGCTGGGGCAGCGCTGTGCTCACCGAGCGCCTGGAGCAGGCGGTCGCCGCCGGTCACAGGCACGGGGTGCGCATCGATCTCACCGTGGGCCCGGCCTGGCCGCTGGTGGCCCCCGGGCTGTCGCCGGACAGCCCGGAAGCAGCCCAGGAGATCGCCTACGGGCGTGCGGTCCTTGCGGGCGGCGAAGCATACGACGGGCCCGTGCCGGCGGCCCCGCAGCCGCACGCGGGCGTCACCGAGCAAACCCTGATAGCGGTCCAGGCGTTTCGCTGCGCGGGCCCAACCGACGCGAAGCCCGTACTGCTCGAGCGGGCTTCCCGGATCGACCTCACAGGACGGGTGAGCGACGGCACCCTCGCCTGGACCGCCCCAGCGGATGGGCAGTGGCTGCTGTTCGCGTTCTGGCAGCGCGGCACCGGCCAGGCCGCCGTCGTCGGCCAGGCCGCCACGACAGAGGCGGCGTATGTCGTCGACCACTTCAGTGCCGCCGGTACCCGGGCAGTAACCAGCTACTGGGACGAGCGCGTCCTGACGCCCCGCCTGCGCAGTCTGCTGCAGGACAACGGAGGGGATCTCTTCGAAGATTCCCTGGAGTTGGACTCCGCCCAGCACTGGTCCCGGGAACTTCCGGCGCGCTTCAAGAAGCTGCGCGGCTACTCCTTGATCGACAACCTGCCGGTGCTGTTCATCGACCGGATCCACCGGCAGTACACGAGCGTGACACCCGACGACACCCCGGACTTCGCGTTCACCGACGACAGTGGCGCCCGCGTCCGCGACGACTACTATCACACGCTCACGGACCTGTACATCAGTGAGCACGTCGAGCCACTGAAGTCCTGGGCGCACGCCATGGGCCTGAGACTGCGGGCCCAGCCCTACGGCACCACCACCGACGTTCCCACGATCGGCGCGGCCCTCGACATCAACGAGACCGAGTCGCTCGGCGCGGCGCCCGACTACACCGACGAGCCATACCGATGGCTCTCGTCCGGTGCGGTGCACCTGTCCGGGCAGCGCGTCTTCTCGCTCGAAGGCTGCGCGATCTACGGCGAGGCGTACGCGCAGACCTGGCCGCAGATGCTCAAGCACTTCAACGCCGCCTTCGCCCACGGTGTCAACCAGGTCGTCTATCACGGCTTCGCCACCGAGGCGGGCCTGGGAACCACCTGGCCCGGCTTCTCACCGTTCACCCTCCAGGGCGGCAACGGTTTCTCCGAGGCATGGGGGCCGCGCCAGCCCACGTGGAACGACACCGGCAAGATCGTCGACTGGACTGCGCGCACGCAGTTCGCCCTGCGCCAGGGCAGGCCTTCGGTGGACTTGGTCGTCTACCGCCACGCCTACGGGACCGGCATGCGCATCCCGGCCGGGCTGGACGGCTTCACTTACGACTTCGCCGGCCCGGCACAACTCGACGGAACCCGCGTACGTGACCGGCGCCTTGCCCCGGAAGGACCCGCCTATCGTGCGCTGATCCTCGACCGCCAGCCCACGTTGCCCATAGCCACCGCCCGACTGCTGCTGTCGCACGCCCGCAGCGGCCTGCCCGTAGTGATCGTCGGTGCGCCGCCGACCCGCACGCCTGGCGCCCACCGGGCGGCACAGCAGGATGCGGCACTGGCCGAGTTGATGGACCTGTTGCTCAAGCAGGCCTCGGTACGCCACGTCGCCGAACCGAGCGGGTTGCCCGCCGTCTTCGAGGTGCTCGGCATCCGTCCCGCAGCGGACACGCGCGTCGCTCCCGCCGTGCTCGCCCTGCGTCGCACACTGTCGCGAGGCGCGCTGTATCACCTGCACAACTCCTCGGAAAGAGCCGTGTCCGAGGAGGTCGCCCTGGAGGGCCGAGGCACCCCCTACGAACTGGATGCCTGGACGGGCACGGTCACCTCAGTCGCCCAGTACCGAACAGAACGCGGGCGGATCACAGTCCCGGTGCGGCTCGCACCCGGCGAATCCACCATCATCGTTCTCGTACCGGGCAGTGCCCGTCATGTGGTCGCCACCACGGGCGGAGAGGTCGTGACGGCGCCCGGTGGCGGTCTGCTCCTGCGGGGCTCAACGGCTGGTTCGTACACCGTGAAGCTTGACGACGGCTCCGAACGGAGGGTGACCGTTCCTCCCACCGGGGCAGCCCAGGAGCTGAACGTGTGGGAGCTCTCCGTCGAGGACTGGCACCGAGGCCCGGACGGCAAGCTCGAAGTCAGCGAGCACGAGCATCACCTGAACCGCCTTGCACCCTGGTCCGCCATCCCCGGCCTTGAGGACGTCTCCGGGGTCGGCACCTATCGCACCACGGTACGGCTCGTGCGGTTGGACGGGGCCTACCTCGACCTCGGACAGGTCACCGACACCTTCGAGGTGACGGTCAACGGCACGACGCTGCCACCGTCCGACCAGGTCGGCCGGCGGATCGATCTCAGTGGCTACGTGAAGCAAGGAGACAACAGCATCACGGTCCGGGTGGCGACACCGCTGCGCAATCGCCTTCGGGTCACGGAAGGCTTCCCGGGTCAGGCCGAGAAGCCCCGGCAGCAATACGGCCTCATGGGGCCGGTCCGTATCGCGCCGTACCGCCAGGTACCGATCCCGGAATGAGCGGGCGGCGATTCGCGGCCAGGGCAAGCGCACCGTCGAGACCTGGAGGAACCTCATGGAACGACTCAGCAGCAGACGCGTGTTCGTCACCGGAGCCGCTTCGGGCATCGGACGCTCGACGACGTTGAGGCTGCTCGAGGAAGGAGCGGCGGTCGTCGCGACGGACATCGAGGAAGAGGGGCTCAGCGGGACCGCCGGCCTGGCCGCGAAGGCCGGCACCGGCGAGCGGCTCGTCACCGCGGCGCTGGACGTGGCGGACGCGGACGCGGTCGTCGACGTCGTGGGTGAAACGATTGCCACCCTCGGCGGGCTCGACGCGCTCGTGAACATCGCCGGCATGCTGCGCGGAGCGCATACACACCAGTGCTCGCTCGAGCTGTGGAACCGCGTCCTTGCCGTGAACCTCACGGGCACGTTCCTGGTCACCCGGGCCGCGTTGCCCGCGCTGCTGGAGACGGGTAACGGCGTCGTGGTCAACTTCAGCTCCACGTCAGCCCAGTTCGCCCATCCGTTCCTGGCCGCGTACTCCGCCAGCAAGGGCGGGATCCTGTCCTTCACGCACAGCATCGCCCAGGAGTACGCCAAGCAGGGCTTGCGCGCGGTAAACATCTGCCCTGGCGGCATCGTCAGCGCCATGACCGAGAACTTCGCGTCACTGGTGCCGGAGGACACCGACTGGAGCCTCTTCGCGAAGCTCACTCCCGCAGTCCGGGAGCGCTACGGGTCGCCGGAGGTGGTGGCAGCAGTCGTGGCCACGCTCATCTCCGACGACGGCGCCTTCATCTCCGGCACGGAGATCCGTATTGACGGCGGCACCCATCAGTAGTCCGGGGCGGCGGTGCCCCTCGGCGCCCCGGGGAAGTACAGCGAGAACCTCACCACCCCTGACGGGATCCCGCTGGTCGCCATGAAACCGTGCATCGGGGCCGGGTGCTCCGCGATCCTGATGCCGGTGCCGGACAACGTCTCGTCACCATTGAGGCGCCTTCGCGGACGGAGCCGGCCCGTGCCTGCCACGAGTTCGTCCGCCTGCAAGATGGCCACCGGCCGGCCGTCCGGCGAGCGCGGGCAGACCGTGAAGTTGTCGCCGACGGCGATGAACACGTCGTCGTCGAACTGCAGCAGGAGCCCATAGCCGAACCGCTCGCCGTTGCCGTGTTCCGGATAGGCCCTGATCACGAACTCGTACTTGCCGAGGGCGAACGTCTCCTCCTTGGAGGCCGGGACCCGGAAGCCGCGCACGCGCCCTCGCGGCTGTGCGGCAAGGATGTCGTTCTCCAGCGCCGCGAGCTGCGCATAGATACGGCGCAGCTCCACCGTGCGGTCATCGTCGAGGGAGTCGAAGCCGAACGGCGAGACCCCGATGGCACCGTACTGTCCGATGGCGAGGAAGCTGTGCGAGACCCCGTGGCAGTCGGCGCGCATCTCGGGCACGAACAAGGTGGTGTTCGTGTCCGCGTAGCGCTTGAACGGGATGTCGAAGTCGCCGAAGTACACGTCTGGGGCGAGGAACGCGAGCGAGGGAGCGGCCAGCTTCCAGGCAGCGCTGACATGCGGTAGTGGCCCCCCACTGGGGAACACCCCCGGCGCGCTGCCGCCGGCGACGGCGATGTTCGCGGACTCCGATCCGTTCGGCACGCTCGAGTCCAGCCAGGCGTTGGCGAACAGCGGGATGTCGTAGCGGGCCAGGCCTGCGGCGGCGACGTGCTCGATGTAGCAGGCGTAGTGCCAGGCCATGAACAACTCGGCCTTCCGGTCGGAGTCGCCCGTCAGGAGGTCCCACGTCGGGGTGGACGGCTCGTCCGGGGCCTGGACGTACGGGGAGGCTCCGTTGCGCAGTGCTTCCGCAAGGGCTGCCGGAACGGGAGCCGCCCATGCGGCTGCCGCGTCCGCTCCGTAGGAGCGCGGTGCCCCGAGCAGCCCGACCTCGTTCTCGACCTGCACCATGATCACGGTCTTCTCGCGGCCGTCGACGCGTGCGAGGTGCTCCATGAAGGCCGCGAAAGCGGCCGCGTCGGCGTCGCGGTTGTTCGTGGAGAACGGGCTGAGGTTGTCCAGCGGATCGCCGGCCTCGTCGACCTGCAGCGGAAAACGGACCGGATCGAGCTTGACCCAGGCCGGCACGTAGCTCGACGAAGCGTTCTTCCAGCTGCCGAACCAGAGAAGCACCAGCTTGAGCTCGTGGTCGCGCGCACCGGAGAGCATGGCGTCGACCAAGTGAAAGTCGAACTCTCCCTCCGTCGGTTCCACAAGCTCCCAACTGACCGGTGCAAGAACGGTGTTGACCGCTGCGTCCGCACACCGCTTCCACACGGGTTCCAGGTAGTCGGCGTGGGACGAGGTGGAGTTGTGGACCTCGATGCCGCGGATCAGGTACGGCGTACCGCCGACGATCAGCTGGCCCGTGGCCTGGTCTATGCCGTGGTGTTGCAAGGGGCTCCCATCGATGTCTTCCGGTTGAGCGGTGTCTTCGGGCGAGGGCGGCGGACGGCGCCAGGTCGCTGCCGGCGCTCTCAGCCATCGCCGTCCCAGGGGTGCGGCGCGATGCCGGATAGTTGGCCAGGCGAAGGCCCGTGGGGAGCGGTGTCAGGTCCGCTCCCCACGGGCTGCTGGCGGGGCGGCGGTCTCGCGTGTCACGTTCCCGTCGTAGGAGCGGTCCGTGCAGAGTGGGTCAGGTACACCCTCCGTCGCGTGACGTCCACGGTGTCACCGACGACGTCCAGGCGACCGCGCAGGCGAAGGTCACTCGACGACGAGCCGACCGAGATCCACATCGGGCCCGGATCCACGACCCATCTGTCGTCCAGGGACAGGTAGGCCAGCAGCGGGAGTTCCAGAGCGAATCTCACCGTCGCCTGATCCCCTGGCTGCAGTTCGAGGCGATGGAACCCCGCGAGCTGGAGCGCCGGCCTCGACACGCCGGGCGCATCGTCCTCGACGTAGAGCTGCATGAGTTCTACGCCTGGGCGGTCGCCCGTGTTCGTGACGGTCGCGGTGACCTCGACGGTGCGGTCGGGTGCGATCGACGTGCTGCTCAGCTGGAGGTCGGAGTAGACGAATTCGGTATACGTCAGGCCGTGCCCGAACGGGTAGAGCGGTGCCGCGGACTCGTCCACGTATCCGCCGTGCGGATCGCCTTCCCGACGGCGGTATCCGCTGCCGAACCGCTGGCCCGCATGGAGGGGGACCTGACCGCTGGAGCGGGGGATCGTGTACGGCAGGCGGCCCTGCGGCTCGGCCGTGCCGCTGAGGATCTCCGCGACGGCAGGTGTGCCGAACTGCGAGCCGTAGTACCCGAGCAGGATGGCGTCGAGCTCGGGCTCGACGTCACCAAGGGCGAGAGGGCGGCCCGAGAAGATCACGCCGACGGTCGTCTTGCCGAGCGCGGCGATCTCGTGCACGAGCCGACGCTGTACATCCGGCAGCGTCACATCGGCGGTGTCCGCACCCTCACCCTCCGTCCGTTCACCGAAGAACCATCGCGCCACGCCGCCCAGTGCCAGGACCACGACATCCGCATCACGCGCGACGTCGACTGCCGCGCCGATCCCCTCGGCCCCGTCGGTGACTCCGCATCCAGTTGCGACGAGGATTTCGGAGTCGGGTAGCGCGGCTTGGAGGGCGTCCGCCAGGGAGACCGCTTCGTAGCGCGACCTCGCGAACTCGTCCTCGCTCATGGCGAGCAGGTCGCCGATCTCCTCGTGCACGTAGGCGTCGTCGGGGCCGAAGGAGTCGAGGTTTTCGACACCGACCATGGAACTCGTCTTGCCGTTCAGCAGTGCTCGGGTCAGCTCGATGAAGGAGGGGAAGGTGTACGGGGCGAAGGCCGTGCCCACAGCCTCGGCATGAGGTCCGACGACCGCGATGCGCGGGGCGCCGCTGAGTGGGAGCACCCCGTCGTCGTTCTTGAGGAGCGTGACGGACTCGCGCGCAAGACGCAGGGAGAGGTCGCGGCCCTCCTGCGCCACGGACATGATCTCCACCGGGTCGGTTTCCACGTAGGGGTTCTCGAACAGGCCCAGTTGGAACTTGTGCGTCAGTACGCGGAGGACCGACTCGTCGACGGTCGTTTCGGGAATCTCGCCGTCGCGGACGGCCTCGACGAGGTTGTCGCCGTAGCCGAACGGCTCGGGCATTTCCACGTCGATGCCGGCCCGCATGCCGAGCACGCCCGCTTCGCGTGCATCGCGCGCGGCGCGATGATGGGTCACGAGGTTCTCGATCGACAGCCAGTCCGACACGACGGTGCCGTTGAACCCGAGTTGGTCGCGCAACATCTTGCGGAACACCCGAGGGTCGGCGGCAGCGGGCACTCCGTCCCAGTCGGCGAGCGAGTTCATGATCGAGCCCAGTCCCGCGAGCTGGATGGCGGCGGCGAAGGGGCGCGCGTACACCTCCCGCAGCTCGCGCGCTCCCATCGGCACGGTCGCCATGTTGAGACCGGCCTCACTCATTGCGTAGCCGAGGAAGTGCTTGCCGGTGGCGATGACCCCGTCCAGCAGCGACTCGCCTTGAAGATTGCGTACGAAGGACACTCCCAGCGCGCTGACCAGGTATGGATCCTCGCCGTACGTCTCGTGAACTCGGCCCCATCGCGCGTCGCGGGCGATGTCGAGCAGCGGCGACAGGGCGTGGTGCAGGCCCACGGATCGCATCTGCCGACGGGTCAGTGCGGCCATCTCGCCCACCCCGGTGGTGTCCCAGGTGGCCGCGAGGGCGATCGCGGTGGGGAAGGATGTGAAGGTGGGGGCGTTCACACCGTTCAGCGCCTCGATGTGCATGATCGCGGGAATGCCCAGGCGGGTGTTCTCGACCAGGTGGCGCTGTACCGCGTTGTTGAGCCGGGCGAGTTCGGCCGCGTTCGCCGGAAAGCCCCCCATGTGCGGTTCGATGTAGCCGATGCCATTCGCCAGCTTGGCCGCGGCGACGTCCGGGCGGATGCCTTTGGCGTCGAAGAGCATTGTCGGGATCAGCGACGTCAGCTGCGCGACCTTTTCGTGCAGGGTCATGCGACCGAGCAACTCGATGGCGCGGGAACGTGCGTCGGTCATGACGTGATCCTTCTGTGCGAGTGCGGGTTCCACGAACGGGACATCAGATCTCCAGCCCCGATCCCAGGGGGAACAGCGGGTCGGCGGTGTCCGCCAGCGCGTCCGGCGCGGACTCTCGTACGGCCTGCATCGACCGCGGAAGCTCGACGGGAAGTTTGCCCTCCGGAGCGATGCGGCCGGTGAGGGCGGTGAGCAGAGCGTCATCCGAGACACCGAAGGTGACGGTCAGTCCGGCGAGCGCGTCGACGAGCGGCGTGAGGATGGCCGGGCGGTCCAAGGCGACATCCACGATCAGCGGGGCGTAGTGGGCGATCCTACGCAGTCGGTGTACGAGGCCGGGGGGCAGGTCAAGAGACCCCTGGTGGAAATACGACTCCAGGAACAGGTCGTCCCGCGGCTCGAACGGTGCGTCGATGCGCACGATGGCCAGTTCTGCCTCCTGCGGCGTCGTCACGGGGGTGAACTCCCGGCCGAGGACCTCCGGATCGATCCCCTCCGCGTACAAGCGCGCGCCCACGGCGAGCGGAAGCACTGGCCTTCCTTCGACCACGGAGTTCTTCAGGACGGTGACGGAACGGGACTGTGTCTCCAGGGCGACCCGCCGGGTCTCGGCGTTGCCCACAACGGCCACGGCGGCATCTTCGTCGATGAAAGGGTTGTCGAACAGACCGAGCCGGAACTTGATCAGCAGGACGCGGCGCGCCGACTCGTCGATCCTGCTCTCCGGGACGACGCCATCCCGTACGAGCTCAAGCAGGAGATCCGTGCACTGTTCACCGCCGAACTGGTCCGCGCCGGCATTGAGGATCTTGACCATGCGCTCGCGGGCGTCGAGCTCTTCAACCCCCCACGCGCGTGCGGGCAGGACCTGGTCCCCGACGTGGTTGTCGTTCACCAGCTCCCAGTCCGTGACGATCAGCCCGTCGAAGCCCAGCCGCTCGCGCAGCAGCCCGGTGAGGATCTGCTTGTTGTACCCGAACCCGACCTCCTCGATCGGTTCGCCGTCGATCTCAAGACCGACCGGCATGCCGTAGTAGGGCATGACCGCGGCGGTGCCGTGCTCGACGGCGGTGACGAACGGACGGAGGTGCTCCTCGAACGCACCACCCGGGTAGACCTGCTCGCGACCGTACGGGAAGTGCGCATCCTCGCCGTCCAGCTGCGCGCCGCCGCCGGGGAAGTGCTTGGTGACGCAGGCGATGCTCGTTGAGTCGAGCGCCGCGCCCTGGAAACCTTCGAGGTACGCGCGCGTGTAGGCGACCACGAGATCGGTGTCGGCGCCGAACGTCTGGAGTTGGCGTGCCCAGCGGGGTTCGCTGGCGAGGTCGACCTGAGGATGCAGTGCCATGCGGATGCCGACGGCGCGGTACTCCTCGCGCACCCGGCGCGCGAACTCGCGCACGGTGTCCGGGTCGCGCAGTGCCGCAAGGCCGAGGGCGTCGGGCCACTGCGAGAACGGACCTGCAGTGAAGGAAGCCCCGATGTTCTCCAGGAATCCGTGTCGAGGGTCGCTGGAAATCGTGACCGGGATGCCGTGCGGGGTCTTCTCTGCGAGCCGCTGGATCGCGTTGTGCCACCGTGCGGCTGCCCGAGGGTCTTCGATTCGGTGCGTGTTGAAGTGGCTGATCCCCCTGCCCAGGATCACCTCGCTGGTGGGTGACTTGCTGATCGCACCGGGCTCTTCGAGGACGGTGCCTCCCGGGCCCATCTCGATGACTGTGTGGAAGAGCAGACCGACTTTCTCTTCGAGCGAGAGCCGGGTCAACAGATCTTCCGTGCGTTCCTCGGCGCTGAGCCGCGGGTTCTCGTAGGGCTCCATGCGCCCGTTGCCGTTGAGATCGCGGAAGGTGGTACTGCCCGATGCAGTCGTCGCAGGCATGAGTGGTGGGAGTTCCTCTCGATTTCGTTCCCGGGGCCTGGGTGCAGGCCCCCTCGGGGCGGTCGGGGCCGTGCACCGTGTCAGTGCACCGGCACATGTCCCGGTCCGGCAGTGCGGTGCGGGCGGGTCACCCCTTGACGGCTCCCTGCATGACGCCTGCGACCAACTGCCTGCCGAGTACGGCGAACAGCACGAGAAGCGGCACCACGGACACGAGAACGCCGGTCATGATGAGGGGGATGTCCTTGAAGAACCCGGCCTGCAGCAGTTGCAGCGCGACGGGGAGTGTCGGATTGGTCGTGCCGAGCACGATCGACGGCCAGAAGTACTGGGTCCACGCCCCGATGAAGGTGAACAGGCCCAGCATGGCGGCCGCGGGCCTGGCGGCCGGCAGCACGATGGAGCGGAAGATCCGGAACGTTGATGCCCCGTCGATGCGGGCTGCCTCGATGAGCTCATAGGGCAGCGCCGACTGGAGGTACTGCGTCATCCAGAACACGCCGAAGGCGGAGGCGATACCGGGGATGATGACCGCCCAGAGGCTTCCCGTCAGGCCCATCTCGCGCATGACGATGAACAACGGCACGACCCCGAGCTGAGTGGGTACCGCCATGGTGCCCACCACGAATGTGAGGAGGCCGGCACGTCCCTTGAACCGGAGCTTCGAGAAGGCGAAGCCGGCCAACGTGGACACCAACACGACGGCGAGGGCCGTTGTCACCGAGACGAAGACCGAGTTCCAGACCGCGCGCGGCAGGTCGATGTCCGACTCGAAGACCCGCGTGAGATTGTCGGCCAGCTGCCCGCCCGGGATCGGCGAGGGGATCGGGTTCTGCGCGACCTCTGCCGACGTCGAGGACGCGAGCAGGAGCGCGTAGTAGAGCGGGAAGATCGAAATGAGCGCGACCAGAGTGAGGATGACGTAGGTCGTCTTTCCCGGTCGGCGCACAGCGCCGTCGTTCCGTCCACGCCGACGGCGCGCCGCACGGGCGGCTCCACGACCGGACGTCTGCTCGATGTACGGGATGGAAGGAGGGGTCACGTGCTGCTCCCGGGCGTGGCACCGGACGGTGCGGAGGAGTCGGGCGTACGAGCTGCTGCGCTCGGTGCGCTGCGTCGGGCGGCACGGCGCGTCTGCCGGGAGCCGGCCGTGGCGTCGTCTCCGGAAGCGATGCGGCGCGACAGCCAGTTGCTGACCAGAGCGAATGCGATGATCAGCAGGAAGAGCAGCCACGCGACGGCCGCTGCACGGCCCAGTCGCTGCTGGTTCCAGCCGAGTTCGTACAGGTACAGAGTGATCGTCTTCCACTGCCCTGAACTGCCGCCGAGCCCTTGCGTGTCGTACAGACGCGGCTCGTCAAAGATCTGCAGCCCGCCGATCGTGGACGTGATCACGACGAAGATGAGCGTCGGACGCACGGACGGCACCGTGACGGAGAAGAACTGTCGAATCCGCCCCGCGCCGTCGAGGATCGCCGCCTCGTACAGGTCACGGGAGATCGCCTGCATCGCCGCAAGCAGCACGAGGGTGTTGAAGCCGGTCCACCGGAAGTTGACCATGTTTGCGATGACGATGTGCGCCGGAAGGCTGTCCCGGTGCCATCCGATCGGATCCATGCCCAGCTGCTCGAGAAGCGCGTTCACCAGACCGGACTGGTCCGCGAACATGCGCGAGAAGATCAGCGTCACGGCGACCGGAGCGATCACGTACGGCAGCAGTACCCCCATCCGCCAGAAGGTGCGCGCACGAATGTTCGCGTGCAGGAGGCTGGCAAGTACGAGGGCGATCAGAATCTGGGGGACCGTCGAGAGCAGGAAGATGCTGACGGTGTTGCCCATCGCATCCCAGAAGACCGGCTGGTCGAGGATAAAGGTGAAGTTGTCGAGCCCGACGAATTCGCTCTGCCCACCGATGAGGTCCCAGTCGTGCAGCGAGACGTAGGCGGTGTACAGCAGCGGGAACAGGCCGACGATCCCGAACAGGATGAAGAACGGGGAGATATAGGCGTACGGCGACGCCTTCATGTCCCAGCGGCCCAGACGCTGATGCCAGGGCGAGGGCGTGTGTGGAGGTGAGGCATCACCACGGGGTGACGCGCTCCCTGCCGGACGGACCATGCGCTCTTCCTCCGATGGTGAATCGGGGGCGCCGTCCGCGGAGGGCGCCCCCGAGCGCGCGGACGAACCGATCACTTCAGCGAGTCCAGTCCCTCGACGAACATGTCCCATGACTCCTTGGCGGAGTGGGTCTTGTCGACCGAGACACGGTTGACCGCGTCGTTGAATGCCGCTGTGATCGCGAAGTAGTTGTCACCCTTGTACGGGACCACGCTGATGTTCGACGCGCGCTCGGCGAGGACCTTTCCTACGGGCGCATCGTTGAAGAAGGGTTCGGTCACCTTCTGCATCTCAGGGCTCTTCTGGGCCTCGACCTGGCTGGGGAAGTTGCCCGACGCCTTGAACGCCTTCATCTGCTGCTCCGGGGCGGTGAGCCACTCCGCCAGCGCCTGCGCCTCCTCGGGGTGCTTGGACTGCTTCGGCACGCTGAGGTACGAACCGCCGCTGTTGACACCGCCGTTGGGGAAGACGTCGGCGATATCCCAGCCCTTGACCCCGGCCGAATTGCCCTTGATGACGCCGAGCATCCACGAAGGCGCGAGCATCACCGCGAACTTGTCCTTCTGGAATGCGCTGACCCAGTCCTCACTGAACCGCGCGAGGTCTGCGGACAGGCCCTCATGCGACATCACGGTGTCGTAGATGTTCCGGAGGTCCTTGTTCTCGCCGGCGATGATCTCGCCGTTCTTGGGGTCCTCCCAGAGCACCTCGTACTGGTCGGTCCAGCCGGTCGCCACCGAGGCCGACGCATCGTAGAACGCCGGACCTGTCTTGGCGGCCTTGAACTTCTCGCCGACGGCGAAGAAGTCGTCCCATGTCGCGTTGTCGCCACCGAAGAGCTTGGCGACCTCCTCGCGGTCGTTCGGCAGACCGGCCTCCTTGAACAGGTCGGCGCGGTAGGCGATCGTCTGCGGTCCCAGGTCCGTCGCGTATCCGAGCAGCTTGCCGTCGTCCGTGGTGGCGATCTTCGTTGTCCAGTCCAGCCAGCGGCCCTCGACCTTCGGTGAGGAGAGATCCACGAAGTTGTCCGGGTACTTGAGGATCTGCGGCATCCAGCTGTTGTCGACACCGATGACATCGGCGAGACCCGAGCCCGCGCCGAGCGCGGTCTGGAACTGCTCCTTGGCCTCATCACTCGTGGCGAAGCGGTTGTGCTTGATCGTGATGTCGGGGTGGAGCTTCTGGTACTCCTTCAGCAGGCCGCTGTAACCCCACTCGCTGAACGTCGAGACGTTGAGGGTGATCTTGCCGCCGGCATCGCCCTCGTCGCTGGATCCGCACCCGGCGGTGACGGCGGTCAATGCGACCGCTGCAAGCACAGCGAGGGACCTTCGAATGGATCGCATCTGTACTCCTTATTTCCAGGCGGTGTGCCGCGATGTTGCGGCGGCAAGGAGCCGCCCCCCCCGGCCGCACCACGCTCCTGAGACGTGCGCGAACCCCGTCACCCGAACGTCGTGTATGCCGCTGCGTCCCCGGCTGAGATGTCGTCTCGGAGTGGCGGTGGCCGTCAGTATCACGTAACACAGTTCACCTGACAAGTTTTTGTGGAGTTTTCATCGTCACGCCCACACCCAGGTCAAACGGGCCGCCGCGTCGCTGTATGTTGAAGGCATGGCGGAAAGCACCGGGCCTCGGGGGCCCTATCGCAAGGGGCTCCAGCGCCGCCGGGAGATCGTCGCCGCTGCAGCCGAGCTCTTTGCTGAATCCGGATACGCACACTCGTCGATGCGTGAGCTCGCCAGGCGGATGCGCCTGACACAGACAGGGCTTCTCCACCACTTCGCCGACAAGGAAGAACTCCTGGTCGAAGTGCTCAACTTGCGCGATTCGTCCGTTGCCGACTACCTGTCGGAGCAGCACGCCACCGATGTCGCTACGCGGTCCCGCGAGGTCGCGCGTCACTCCGCGGAGCACGAGGGACTGACGTCCCTGTACATCATCCTCTCGGCCGAGGCGATTGATCGCGATCATCCGGCGCACCCGTACTTCGTCGAGCACTACCAGGCAGCCCAGACACTCACGCTCGACCCCGGCCCTGAGGCGCCCGAAGGTGCCCCGATGGGGATCAGCCCGGAGATGATCGCCACGCTGGGGACCGCCCTGCAGGACGGGCTCCAGATCCAGCGGCGATACCGGGACGACCTGGATGTCGTCGAGGCCATCGACGCCTTCTGGCGGCTCGTGGCTGCTGCTCGGGCGCACTGGGTGCAGCAGGCGGCTTCGGACGACTCCAACCGCCGCGACGACGACTCCGACTGAGCGTCGTTCACGGTCCGCCGGGTTGATGAAGACCTCCGGCTCCGCTCGCGCGCGAAGCCGGAGGCGCAAGCGGCCGTCAGGCGGCGGTCTCAGCGGTGCTCATGACTCGCATCCGTTGTCGGACTGTGGATGTTGCGTCACATGCGTGCCGCAATGAACTCCGCGGCGGAGTCGTTGTGTTGCGGTTGGGAGTAGGCGCCGTGGGCGGCGGAGTCCGTCCCGCCGCCACAGATCGGGTCGCCGGTCGCGCAGTCGTCGAGCGTGCGTGCCTGGTAGGTGCCGGTCACCTGACGGTAGGTCGGGAACCCGCGGATGGGGTTGCCGAAGAGCACAACTGCCTTGACCTTCGGCTCTGTGGCGCCGGGTATGACGGCCACGGTGGCCGCACCCGTGAGGGCTCCTTGGCTGCAGACTCCGACATTGGAGAACCGGTCAGGCGGACGCTCGGGCCACGATGTCCGGTGTCCACACCGGAGGTTCGTCCGAGCTGGGGGGCGCGACTCCGCCGGCGTCGAGCCGCTGCAGAACCCACCCGGCCAGCATGGCCCCAAAGGGCTTGTTGGAGCCGCGGATCGTAGTCAGCGGTGGGCAGGCGTACCGGGCGGCCGCGATGTCGTCCGCGCCGATCACGGCCGGCTCGGAGGGAACTTCCACGCCCAGAACCCACGCGGCGTTCAAGATCGCCAGGGCGACGTCGTCGTTGAACGCGGCGATCGCGGTGACGGGCGCTTGTGCCGGCCAACTGCGCAGTATCGGCGTGAAGTCCCCGTCGTCGGGCATGCGACGCGAGGGCACCATAGGCAGGCCGAGCCGGCGCGCTGTTTCGTCGGCGCCCGCGTGGCGCCGGTCGGACATCGGTCCGAGCCGGGGATCGGCGGGGTGGACGTAGCCGATGCGGACGGTGCCGCGCCAGGCCAAGTGGGTCGCCTGGGCCGCGCCGACGACGCGGCCCGCGTCGTCACGGGGAGGCGGCGGGTCGTCGGGTCCTGGCAGTACCACCCGGGCGCCGCGTGCCTGAAATGCGACGACTTGCCTTGCGTCGAAGGGGGTCAGTCCCGGTACCGCGACCGGGGCGGCCAGCGATAGAGCCGGCTGGCGGCCCGGGCTGGCCGTATGGGTCACCAGCATCAATCCTTGCGAGGCCAATCCCCGATCGAGCTCGGCGACGATCGAGCTGGGCGGAAAGTCCGGCAGGCGCAGCAGCACAGTGCTGCCGCGTCCTCGCGACAGTGCCTGCGTGGGCCCGTTCGGGGTGTAACCCAACCGCTCGGCAGCCGCCAGAACCTTCTGTCGCGTCGCTTCCGGGATGGTCTGTTTCGGCACGTAGTTGAGTACGAAGCTCACCGTTGACCGCGACACGCCTGACTCCCGCGCGACATCCGCGCTCGTCACCCGCGACGCACCACCGAGACCCTCCAAGCGCCGGCTGCCGGAGCCGTCCAGCCGCAACCCGACGGCCACCTTACGCCCGACCTGGGGCGCTCTGCCTGACGGCACCAGCCCAGGGACCGCACCGACACCGGCCATGGTCGGTCAGGACCTGTGGCGTTCAGGCAGCCCTGCGCTGGTCAGCGTTGGCAAGCGCCTCGTCGGCTGCCGTCGTTGCCGTACGCACCCGCAACTGCCGTGACGGCGAAACGGCTTGGTCCGAAGTGCGCCGATTGGTCGATCCCTGCAGAAGCACGCCCATCGTGAGTCGATCGCCGTCTTCCCCTCAGGTCAACGTGGATGTTCGGCAGCGGAAGTCATCGCGAATGTGAAGTCGCAGTTCGCCTTGACGCAACCCTGTGCCGATAACAGTTCAGGTGATAGGTTTTGGCGCCACGTCACCAGAGAGGCTGATCCATGTATCGCGACTCCATCGACCGCGGGCACTTGGCGTTCCCGCCCGACTTCATCCTCGGCGCCGCGACCGCCGCGTACCAGATCGAGGGTGGCGCGAGGGAGGGCGGTCGAGGCTCGTCCATCTGGGACACGTTCAGCCACGCCCCGGGGAAGACTGCTGAGGGGGCGACCGGGGACGTCGCCGCGGACCACTATCACCGCGTCGAGGTCGATCTCGACCTGATGGCCTCGCTCCACCTCGACGCCTACCGGTTCTCCATCTCCTGGCCGCGCGTGATGCCCACGGGCGAGGGCGAAGCGAATCCGGAGGGTCTGGAGTTCTACTCGCGCCTCGTCGACGGACTGCTCGCACGCGGCATCAAGCCGATCGTGACGCTCAACCACTGGGACCTCCCGCAGGCATTGGAGGATCGCTACGGCGGCTGGCGAGGGCGGGAAACCGCATTCGCCTTCGAGAAGTACGCGGAGATCGTGGGGGCGGCCCTCGGGGACCGGGTCGCCGTCTGGTCAACCCACAACGAGCCGTGGAACAACTCCTTCGCCGGGTACGGCAATGGCGTGTTCGCGCCTGGCGGTAAGAGCCATGCAGATGCGCTCAAGGCTGCGCACCACCTCAACCTTTCCCACGGACTCGCGGTGGCAGCACTGCGGCGCACCGTGACCAATGCCGAAGCACAGATTTCCGTGGTGCTCAACATCTTCCGCATCGAAGCCGAGACCCCCGAGGACGCCGAAGCCGCGCGTCGGTTCGACGCTGTGGCCAACCGCGTGTTCACAGGGCCCATGCTCCGCGGGAACTATCCGGCCGATCTGCTGCAAGACACCCGGGCTTTCACCGACTGGAGCTTCGTTCTGCCGGGCGACTTGGAGATCTGCCACCAGCCCATCGACCTGCTCGGCGTCAACTACTACGAGGTCATGCACGTACGTCTGAATCAGGACTTCGACCCCAGCGCCGAAAGCTCCGGCGGCACGCCCTTCCCGGGCTCGGAGCGCATCGAGTTCGTCCGCCGCGACGAGCTGGCGCGAACGGTGATGGACTGGGGGATCGAACCACGAGGCCTCGAGGATCATCTGGTCGCCCTTTCCAAGGAGTTCCCCGAACTGCCGATCATGGTGATGGAGAACGGCGCGGCCTTCGAGGACGTGGTCGACGACTCGGGTGGCCGGCGCGTGGTCGTCGACCGCGACCGAACACAGTTCCTCATCGATCACGTCACGGCGGCTCATCGTGCTCGCGAGAGGGGCGCCCGCGTTGTCGGGTACCTCGTGTGGTCGCTGCTCGACAACTTCGAATGGGTCATGGGATACGGCCCGCGGTTCGGCATCATCCGGGTCGACTACGACACCCACGAGCGCATTCCGAAACTGAGCGCGCACTGGTTCGCGGAATTGTGTGCCACGAAGGTCGTCCCGGCCCTCGCCGGCCGCTGAGCGACCACCCTCAATTTCCGCATTCTGCACACCCGCAGAGGCGGTCTCGGGCCGAGCCGCGTTCGTGGGCCGCCGGGAGACAGCGTACGGTCCACGTCGTCCGGATACCGCAGCGTGCCCTCGGACCATCCTTCAACAGGAAAGCGAGACACCATTCAATGAGAATGCACCGCATCGGCGCGGCGCTCGCAACTGTCACCATAGGGCTCTTGACCGTGGCCCTCCCCACCACCGGCGCCTCAGCTGATTCAGACGCGACCCTCCGCGAACTGGCAGCGAAGGAGGGAATCCTCATCGGCTCGGGGGCGACCAACCCCACCTATCTCGACGAACCGAAGTTCGGCGAGGTGCTGGCGGAACAGTTCAACAGCTTGTCTCCCGAGAACGAGCTGAAGTGGAAATTCGTCCAGCCCACGGAGGGCGACTTCGAGTTCGGGGGCCTCGACCGGCTCGTCGACTTCGTTGAAGACAACGACATGGTAGTCAAGGGACACGGGCTCATCTCCCAGTGCTGCAACCCGGAATACGTGACCGACGTCACCGACCCGGACGAGTTGCGCGCGGTCATGAAGACTCACTTCAACACGATCATGGACCGCTACGCCGGAAAGATGGACCGGTGGGACGTGATGACCGAGCCGTTCTCCACCTTCGGCGGCACCGGCCTCGCGCCGAACCACTTCTACGAGGTGCTCGGCGAGGACTACATCGCGGAAGCGTTCCGGATCGCGCACGCCGCTGACCCCGAGGCGAAGCTGTTCATCAACGAGGCGTTGGTGGAGTTCTACCCGGCGAAGCGCCAGGAGCTCTACGACCTAGTGGCCGGCATGGTCGCCGACGGTGTGCCCATCGACGGGGTGGGCTTCGAGATGCACGAGACACAGGCGGGTCCCGAGCCCGGAGTCATCACAGAGATGACGAAGTCCTACCAGAAGCTCGGACTCGAAGTCGCGATCACCGAACTCGACGTGCACACCTACGACGTGGATCAGCAGACGCAGATCTACGGGGACGTCATGGCCGAGGCGCTGGCGGCCGGAATCCGGGACATCAGCTTCTGGGGCTTCACCGACAAGCACGCCTACACGTGGCTGCCGGGCGCGAAGCCCCTCATGTTCGACGAGGAGTACAACCCCAAGCCCGCGTACTACGCCACGCGCGACGCTCTGCGGAACTTCGTCTCCGCTTCCTCGGCTGCTGGCGCCGGCACCCTGTCGAACACCAGCGGGTGGACCCACGGCCTCCATGACGGCAACTACAGCGTGAAGATGAACCTTTGGCACGGCACGCCAGGCAGCTTCTTCCGTCTTTACGAGAACGACAAGCTCGTCGCCGCGCGGGTGCCCACGACAGTCAGCGGCACCTCGCAGTCAGTCGTGACCGAATTCAAGGACAGGCCCAACGGCACCTACGCGTACCGGGCCGAACTGATCAACTCGAAGGGCACCACGTCCACGAACACCACGACTGTCACGGTCACGGATGCCGCCCCGGGCAAGCCCGTGGTCAGCCACGACAACTGGGACAAGGACGGCACCTTCACCGCCACCGCGAACCTGTGGTGGGGCACCAACGCCACCTCGTACACCTTCTACCTCGACGGGGCAGTCGTCGGTGAGGGCCAGCTGGCCGCCGATTCGCCGAACGCACAGTCGCCTCAGGTAGCTCTGTCCGGGGTTCCGAAGGGCAAGCACAGCCTGAAGGTCGTCCTTACCAACGCGAGGGGATCGACCGAATCGGATCCCGTGGACGTGACGGTCGCCTGACGTCAAGTAGTTTCTCGTCTACGGTCAAACGGGGGATAGACGCCCGGCGCGCTCACGACAGGGTGCGCCGGGCGTCTGCGTCGCGTGCTGTCCAACTCCTCCGCCGGGTGAGAGGACGAAGGGCCACCGGCAGGCTGGAGACACGGGCACCCAATGCGTTGACGGAGGGTTTGCACTCGCCCCGGCTGCGACTTGCGCACGAAGTGCTGCGTTGGTCGTTGCCCTCGCTATTGTGGATGGGTGGTGGTCCGGGCTGCGGGAGTACACCGCTGCGGGCCTCTTTCTGGAGTGGAAGTCGGTATGAACGAAGTGGGAGGTTGCCAAGAGGACTGCGGGACTGGGTGATATTGCCCTGGCGGGGGCGGAGTGACCCAGGGCGGGATCTGCGGAGTTGTTCCCGCCGTCCAGGGTTCCCGACCGAACGGACGAGGAGTCTCAACGGCCTTACGGACGGGGGCGGCGTACGGACTGACGGATCACCAGTTGCGTACTGAGGACGACATGGTCGTCGCCGCTGATGCGTTCGCTGTGCTCCAGGGCGAGCCGGACCGCTGTTCTGCCGAGATCCTCGTACGGCACCCGGACCGACGTGAGCGACGGGGTCAGGTCCGAGGCGAAGGGGACGTCGTCGAAGCCCACCAGGGAGATGTCCCGGGGGACGTTCAGGCCGGCGTCGCGGAGCGCGGCCAACGCACCGAGGGCCACCATGTCCGTCCCCGCGAGGACGCCCGTGAAATCGACCCCCGCCTTCAGCGCGTCCCTCGTGCGCTGGTAGCCGGAGACGCGGGTGTACGGACCGGGGACGTCCAGTTCTTCCGCGTACTCCACGCCGTGCGCGCGCAGGGCGTGGAGGTAGCCCTCCCTCCGTTGCGCCCCCGTACTGAGTTGTGGGTCGCCGCCCAGGAAGAGGACGCGCCGGTGGCCTTGGACGAACAGATGGTCTGCGGCCTGGAAGGCGCCTCCGCGGTTGTCGTAGTCCACGACGGTGACTGGGTGATGCCCGGGCAGGGGCGGGCGGCCGACCAGGACCAGACGTGACCCGGCGGCGTCCAGGGCGCGCGCGTACTCGGTCATGCGCTGGAAGTAGACCTCGTCCTGCACTGCCCCGCCGACGAGGACCACCGCGGCCGCGTGCTGCTCGCGCATCAACTGCACCAGGTCGTCCTCGCGGGCAGTGTCTCCGTGAGTGGCGCAGACCAGGCTCAGCCGGCCCCGCAGGGCCGCCTCCTGCTCGACCCCGGCGGCGACATGGGCCAGCGACGGCCCGGTGATGTCCCGCAGGACCAGTGCGACGGGACCGGCCACCCGACCGGAGAGGGCTTTGGCGTGGACGTTCACCACGTAGTGCAGCGACTCCACGGCAGCCATGATGCGCTCCCGGGTGGCGGCCGACACGGGATAGTTGCCGGCCAGGGCCCTGGAAACGGTTGCTACCGACACCCCCGCCCGTTCGGCGACATCGCGAATCGTGCTGGGGCGCTCTTCACCTGCCTGGTTCTTGCGCCGACGCCTAGAAGCCTGGGAGGCGGGCGTTGGGGGAGAACCGTTTCCGTTCGCTGTCACACCTTGACGTTACTGCACTGAGCATCCTCGCGGACACAGAAGGGTGCGACCGGTTCCCGAATCTTGGTAAACGATTACTGCGGGCATGTTGACCGCGCCGACGTCTACCCGCGGGCGGCCAGCGGCAGCCAGACCCGCATGGCGCCCGGCTCGCGGTTGGCCCAGGCGTAGTACGGCACCGCCGTCAGCTCGACGCTCTCGTGGGGTTCGCCGGAAGTCGCCGACGTGTACGGCAGGTAGGGCCAGTCGCCGGACGTATCGTCGGCGCGGAGCCGGTTCCCCGCGACGCTCACCGTTCGCACCCCGCCGAGCAGTTCGGGGCGGCTGCGCACGGTCAGTGGCGTGTCCGGCGGCACAGCGATCGTGTCCGGGTCCAGGCGCCCCGGTTGGTCGGTCCGCTCCAGGCAGTAGACCAGCGGACCGCGTTCGACGGCGGCGCAGCCCCGGACGGCGTCGACGCGTGAGGAAGGGACGGTGAGCCGGGCCGGCATCGCGAGGTCGAGGCGGACGGTGTCGCCGGGGGTGAACGCGCGGGTGATGCGCAGCCAGCCGGAGTCGGCCCCGTCTTCGACGGTGGTGCCGTTCACGGTCAGGGTGTGGTCGGCGCACCACGCCGGCAGGCGTAGGGAGAGCGTGCGCGGCAGGGCGGTGGGAGCCTCGTCCACGGTGACGGTCACCGTGCCCTCCCACGGATACTCCGTCGTCACCCGTACGGTGAGGCCGTCGCCGCCGTAGACGCCCGTGGCGTACTGGTGCAGTTGCAGACCGCTGTCGTCGGCTGTGGCCAGGTAGTGCGGGAGCCCGGCGAGCAGGCGCATGACGTTGGGCGGGCAGCACGCGCAGCGGAACCAGGGGGTGCGGTGGGCGGTCTGGTCGCCGGGGCGTTCGTGTGAACGGGCCCGCCGATGAAGCGGGTTGACGTACAGCCAGGTGCGGCCGTCGAGACCGGCGCCGGCCAGGAAGCCGTTGAACAGGGTGCGCTCGACGAGGTCGGAGTAGCGGGCCTCGCCGGTGAGCAGGGCCATGCGCCAGGAGAAGTGGACGGAGGCGATGGCGGCGCAGGTCTCGGCGTAGGCGCGGTCGGCCGGCAGTTCGTGGGCGTCGCCGAAGGCCTCCCAGTCGTGCCGGGAGCCGACGGCGCCGGTGAGGTAGGTCTTGGTCGTGACCATGTCCCGCCACAGCCGCTCCAGCGCCGTGCGGAGTTCCGTGTCGCCGGTCTCCGCGGCCAGGTCGGCGGCTCCGGCGAGGAGGTAGAGCTGGCGTACGGCGTGGCCGGTGACCTCGTCCGCCGCGCGGACCGGCGTGTGGTCCTGCCAGTACTCGGGCCCCGGGTCGCGGTCGTGGCCCCGGTCGGCGCCGGAGGAGAGGGTGCCGTGACCGCGGCGTTCCAGGAAGTAGCGGGCGAGGTCCAGGTACCGCTTCTCGTCGGTCGTCCGGTGGAGTTCGACGAGGGCGGTCTCCACCTCGGGATGGCCACAGACGGTGTCCACCTGCTTGCCAGGGCCGAAGACGGAGTCGATGTGGTCCGCGAGCCGGCGGGCCACGGCGAGCAGCCGGTCGGAACCGGTGGCCCGGTGGTGCGCCACGGCGGCCTGGATCAGATGTCCCGCGCAGTACAGCTCGTGTCCCCAGCCCGGCTCGGTCCAGGGAATGCCGCCGCCGAGCTGGTAGTACGTCTGGAGGTAGCCGTCCTCGCGCTGGGCGGCGGCGATCAGCTCGACGATGGCTTCGACCTCGGTGGCGAGTGTCTCGTCGGGAGTGTCCGCGAGCTGCCAGCAGGCGGCTTCCAGCCACTTGTAGACGTCGGAGTCCTGGAACTGGAAGTCGCCGGAGAAGCCGGTGCCGGACGGGGTGTCCGCGCCGTCGGTGCGCGGGGCCGCGGCGGCACGGAAGTTGGCCAGGTTGCCGGCCTGCTCCAGCCGCCCCGGGCCCTCGGCGAGGGAGATCCGGGCGTTGACCCGGCGACGTTCGGCCCAGAAGCCGCCCTCGATGCGGGCCGCGGAGGCGGGACGCAGGGGTGAGACGGCACGTGGGGAGGGGTGGACCGGTCCGGCCTGAATGGTGTTCAAGGGTGTCTCCGAGGGAAGAGGGACGGGCTGGGGTGGGGTGGGGTGCGACGGGATCGGCGTTGCGGGAGCCCGGGCGGGCGGGCGGCGTCCTCGGCCGGCGGGTGGGCGTCGAAGTCCTCAGGCGCTGATCGCCAGTTCGGCCCGGTGGACCGGGTGGGCAGGCGGCAGCCCCGTCGTCAGGCGTTCCAGTTCCGTCACCACCGTGCCGCCGAGGCGGGCCAGTTCGTTGCCGAGGGAGCCGGCGATGTGCGGCGTGAGGAACACGTTCGGAAGGCGGTAGAGCGGGGAGTCCGCGGGCAGCGGCTCGGGGTCGGTGACGTCCAGGATCGCGCTGAGCCGGCCGTTCACCAGTTCCTCGGTGAGCGCGGTGTGGTCGACGAGGGCGCCCCGTGAGGTGTTGATGAGGACGCCGCCGTCGGGGATGAGCGCCAGCCGCTCGCGGTTGAGCATGTGATGGGTCTGCGGGGTGTCGGGGGCGTGCACGCTGACGATGTCACTGGTGCGCAGCAACTCGTCGAGGCCCAGCGGGACCGCGCCCAGTTCCGCGGCCTGGGCGGCGTCGACGTAGGGGTCGTGGAGGCTCACCGACAGCTCGAAGGGCCGCAGCAGTTCCAGGACCCGGCGGCCCACCCGGGAGGCGCCGATCAGACCGACCCGGCGGCCGAGGTTGCCGACCGTCACGTACTCCGTCGCAGCGGGGTAGACGTGCTCGGCCCGGAAGCGTTCGCGCAGCCCGAAGGCGTCCTTGCCGGCCAGCAGGATCGCGGCGAGCGTGTACTCGGCCACGGGCAGGGCGTTGGCCCGCACCGCGCTGGAGAGGGTGAGACCGCGCTCCCAGAACGGCTCACCCACGAGGTGGCGGACGCTGCCGCCGGCGTGCATGACGGCGCGCAGTCGCGGCGCCGCCGCCAGTACCTCCGCGCCGAGGTGCGGGCAGCCCCAGCCGGTGACCAGTACCTCGGCGCGGCCCAGGGCCTCGGCCACGGCGGGATCGGAGAAGTCCTGGGCGACGAGCGTGAGGTCGACCCGCGCCAGTTGCTGGAGGCGGGTCAGCAGCGGAGGCGGGAAGAGTTCGGGCAGATGTACCGGATTCATGGCGAAGAGGGCGAACGGCGGCACTGACGTATGCATGCTGCTCCTGGGGAGGGGCGCCGGGATCGGCCGGCGACAAGCCTGAGCGTCACAGTAAACGTATTCCACGCTAGAAGCCCCAGAGAACCCGGTCAATGACCAGCTCTGCGACACAGGTACGTCACAGAGAGTCCACCCACCTGCCCCGCGATGGCGCGAACGTCCATGGTCAGGCGCATCGACAGGTAACGTTCTGGAAAGTCGAGCGAAACAATCCGGCGCCACCTCTTGTGGATCTGGCTCCCTCGGTCGTACCGTCCACGACAACAAACGATTACTGCCTCGCCGCGCAGTACCCGTTTCTCTCCCCTCGCGTCGCCCTGACCGCGCCGTTCCCCCACGTGCAGGCGCCGTCCCATTCCTTTCGTGGAGGACCGATGTCCAAGTCCGGTATGCGCCCCAGGGTCCTTGTCTCGGTGGCCGCCGCCGCTTCTCTCTCGCTGCTGCTGACCGCCTGCTCTGACGACTCCGGCACCGACGCCTCGGCGGCCACGAAGGGCAACGTCACGCTGGAGTTCTGGAGCTGGACGGACGGCATCGAGGCGCAGGCCGAGGTGTGGAACAAGAAGCACCCCGAGACGCAGATCAAGTTCGTCAACGCTGCGGGTGACACCGCTTACCAGAAGCTGCGGGCCGCGGTGAACGCGGGCACCGCGCCCTGTCTGTCCAAGATGGACGGGATGAACCTGGCGAGCTTCGCCGCCGACGGACTGCTGACCGACATCAGCGAGGTCGCGGCCAAGCACAAGGACGCGTACACGGTCGCCGCGTGGAACGCGGTCAGCCCCGGAGGCACCACCTTCGGCATTCCGATGGGGTCGGCGCCGCTGTTCACCGCCTACCGCGCGGACCTGTTCCAGAAGTACGGGATCGAGGCCCCGAAGACCTGGGACGACCTGATCGCCGCGGGCAAGAAGGTCCAGGAGAAGGACAAGGACGTCAAGATCTACAACATGGCGGGCGAGGACCCGAGCTCGCTCGTCGACCTGTCCTGGGAGGCCGGCGCGCAGTGGTACAAGGTGGACGGCGACCACTGGGTCATCGACTTCGCCTCTCCCGAGGCGCTCAAGGCCGGTGACATCGTCCAGCAGCTCGTCGACAACGACCTCGCCTCCAACGCGTCGTACGCCGACCCGGGTGTCTTCAAGACCTGGGACCTCGGCAAGACCATCGCGATGACCAGCTCGACCTGGCAGCTGCCGATCTACGACACGAACTTCCCCAAGTCCAAGGGCAAGTGGCAGCTCGCCGACTCGCCGGCCTTCGACACCGCCAAGCCGCAGACCTCCAGTAACTTCGACACCACCGGCGTCCTCAAGGGCTGTAGGTACCCCGACCGCGCCGCCGAGTTCGCCGCCTGGCTGAGCAGCAGCAAGGAGTCACTGACGGCGCTCACCGACCCGGACTCCAAGTCGGGCCTGTTCCCCGCCGTCAAGGACGTCTCGCCGTACGTCGACAAGATCATCCCGACCGGGATGTTCAACGGGAAGTCGGACAGCGCGCAGGTGATTACCACGGCGGCCTCGCGGGTCGGCGAGCAGTGGCAGTACGGGCCGAACTACGCGGCGATGTACTCCGAGATGCAGAAGCAGTGGGGCAAGGTCATGAAGAAGCAGCTGACGGTCAAGGACATGCTGACCTCGCTGCAGAAGTGGACCGTGGACGACCTCAACCGCAAGGGCATCAAGGCCGTCGCCGGCAGCTGACCTCCCCTGTAGGCCCCGCCTCTGTAGGACCCACCTCTGGAGACACCCGTGTCCACCCTGACGCGACCCCCCAAGGTCGCCACCGACTCCCCGGCCCGGCGGCCCTCCCCCCGCCGGGCCGGGAGCCGGGGAGCCCACAAGGGACTGCTGTTCGCACTGCCCTTCCTGCTCGGCTTCCTGGCCACGTACGTCGTGCCGATCGGCTATGCCTTCAGCCAGAGCCTGAGGGAGAAGAAGAGCAGCGGGCTGGGCTTCGGCCCGACCCGGGTCGTCTTCACCGGCTTCTCCAACTTCGCCTCCATCCTCGGCGACGGCGCCTTCTGGTCGAGCATGCTGCGCACGCTGCTGTTCGGAGCGGCTCAGATCACGGTGATGCTGGGCCTGTCGCTGCTGCTCGCCCTGCTCCTGGACGGGGTGGCCGCCCGTGCGGTGCGGTTCTTCCGCGCGGCGCTGCTCATCCCGTACGTGGTGCCCGCCGTGGTGTCCACCGTGATCTGGCTGTTCCTCTACAGCCCGACGGGCTCTCCGCTGCTCGACCTCGCGCACGGCGCCGGCACGGACATCACCTTCTTCGGCGGCCTCAACACCTACCTCTCCCTGGGCAATCTGCTGACCTGGCAGGGGATCGGCTTCAACATGATCCTGATCTCCGCCTCGCTACAGGCGCTGCCCCGCGAGCTGTACGAGGCGGCCCGACTGGACGGGGCCAGGGAGTGGCGGATCGCCTGGTCGGTCAAGATTCCCAACATCACCGGCATCCTGGTGCTGACCGGCATGTTCTCCCTCATCGGGAGGCTGCAGCTGTTCGCCGAACCACTGCTGCTGCGGCAGATCGCGCCGGAGTCGATCAACACCGACTTCACTCCGATGATGGAGATCTACGACAAGGCGTTCAAGACCGGTGACTACCAGTACGCCGCCGCCGAGTCGCTGGTCCTGGCCGTGGTCACCGGCATCCTCGCCTTCGTCTTCTACCGGGCCACGAACAGGAAGATGTCATGAGCGCTGCCGTATCCGGGGGCGGCGTGCGCCCCACCCGCCGCGCGGTGGCGCTCACCACCGGCCTGCTGGTCCTCTTCCTGATCTACTCACTCGCCCCGACGTGGTTCCTGATCGTCTCCGCGACCAAGAACCAGACGGACCTGTACTCCACCTTCGGACTGTGGTTCTCCTCCAACCACCTGGCGGACAACGTCCAGGAGATCTGGACCTACCACGACGGGGTGTTCAACCGCTGGATCGGCAACTCGATCCTCTACTCCACACTCGGCGCGGCCGGTTCCACCCTGGTCTCGCTCGCCGCCGGGTACGGGCTGTCGAAGTTCGACTTCCGGGGCCGGGGCGCGTTCTTCGCGGTCATCGTCGGTGCCTCGCTGCTGCCGAGCACCCTGCTGGCCTTCCCGCTGTACCTCGTCTTCGCCCAGATCGGCCTGACCAACACCATCTGGTCGGTACTCATCCCGTACTTCATCAATCCGTTCGGGGTCTACCTGGGCAAGGTGTACGCGGACAGCTCCGTCCCCACCGAACTGATGGAAGCGGCCCGTCTCGACGGCGCCGGGGAGCTGCGGATCTTCTGGTCGGTCGCGCTGCGGCTGATGCGGACCGGCGGCATCACCATCTTCATGCTCGAATTCATCAACATCTGGAACAACTTCTTCCTGCCCCTGTTCATGCTCACCGGTGAGCGCACGTTCCCTGTGAGCCTCGGGCTGTACTCCTGGCTCCAGCAGGCGCAGACCGCCCGCGACATGAACACCCTCGTCCTCACCGGGTCCCTGTTGTCCATCGTTCCGCTCGCGGTCTTCATGTTCGCGCTCCAGAAGTACTGGCGCAGCGGAATCCTCATGGGCAGCCTCAAGTAAAGGATCAGCCGTGCCCAACGCACCCAGAAGACGTGATGTCCTCAAGTACGCCGGCACCACCGGCGTCGCCGCGGCCGGCCTCGGCCTGCTGAACTCCCCGTCCGCCGCCGCGGCCCCGGCCGCGGACGCCGCCTTCGAGCCGGCCGTCTGCAAGCCCCTGGACATCGTCGTCTTCGGCAACGGGAGCTCCGAGTCGGCGCACGGTCTCACTGCCACGCTCTCCGACACGGTCACCGGAGGCCTCGGCCAGAAGGCCCGTGTCCTCAACCCCACCGAGCCGGCCACGTACTGGGGCGGCACGCTCGAGTTCGACGTAGTCGTCAGCCCGACCGACACCACCTACGTCACCGTTCGCCTGTGGGGCGACGACTACGACACCACCTCGCAGCAGGCGGGCTCCGGCACGAACATGTGGCGGCTGCAGCTGTTCTGCGACGGCAAGCAGGTCGGCTACCAGGACGAGGGAGCCGTCGACAGCCTCGACATCCTGGACACCGCGCCGCGCACCCCGGGCCGGTTCTTCTTCCACACCCTGCCGCTTCCGGAGCGGCTCACCCGGGGCAGGAAGAAGGTGAAGCTGGAGATCCGCTCGATGGGCCGCATCTGGTCCTACGGCCAGAACGTCGACCAGCTGTACTACAAGATGACCACGCCGTCGCGGGGCATCTACCGCCTCTACACCCACACCGAGCCGTACTTCGTCCCGCCCAAGGGTGAGGTGCAGGGCCCCGCGCCGCTGCCGAAGGCTCGTACCGTCGAGGGCCCCGAGATCCTGGAGGCGGTGCGTCAACGGGTCGCCAAGGACCAGAAGCACTACCTGACCGGGGCCAACCCCGCCGGCATGGACGCCTTCGCCTTCCAGTCGCTCGCCGAGGGCTACCTCTGGTCCGGCAGCCCCGCGTACCACGACCCGGCGGCGCTGGACCGCGTCCTGCGCGCGCTCGACGGCCGGTACATGGCGTGGAAGAACGACGCGACCGTGATGACCGGCTCCGACCAGCAGTGGCAGGGCTTCGGCCGGGTCGGGCTGGTGCTGGCGCTGCTCTGGGAGCACCTGGGCGACCGCCTGGACGAGAAGGTGACCGGTTCGCCGTACGAGATCTCCAACCCCGGTTTCGAAGAGGGCGGCGACACTCCCATGGGATGGGAGGTACCTGGCTGGGGGAAGACCGCCGACGCCTCCTGGTCCCGGGACACCACCGTCAACCGGTCGGGCTCCGCCTCGCTCAAGGTGACGGCGAGCGCGGCGAACGGATTCATCACCGTGTACAACTCGCCCAAGACCCGCGTGGGCAAGGGGAAGTACACCTACGGCGCCTGGATCAGGACCGACGGCGTCACGGGCACGGGCGCCCACATCGACCCGCTGTTCTTCGACGCGGGCGGCAAGCTGGTCGGCAGCGACCACCGCCAGTTCGCCACCACCGGCACCCATGGCTGGGAATACGTCTCCATAGACCTGGACACACCCGACGGCGCCACCCAGGTGGAGATGCACCTGCGACTGTCCGGCCCCGGCACGGCCTGGTTCGACTCCGTGGACATGGTGGGGCCCACCGAGCTGCGCAACCCCGGCTTCGAGCAGGGCACCGGCACCCCGTCGGGCTGGGAGGTGCCGGGCTGGGGGAAGACCGCCGACGCCTCCTGGGCTCGGGACGCGTCCGTCAACCGGTCCGGTTCCGCGTCGCTGAGGCTGGCCGCCACCGCGGCGAACGGCTTCGTCACGGCGTACAACACGGCGAAGCTCCAGGTCGGCAAGGGGAAGTACACCTACGGCGCCTGGGTCAGGACCGACGGCGTCACCGGCACGGGCGCCCACATCGACCCGCTGTTCTTCGACGCGAGCGGCAAACTCGTCGGCGGCGACCACCGGCAGTACGCCGCCACCGGAACCCATGGGTGGGAGCAGGTCTCCATAGACCTGGAAACCCCTTCCGGCGCCACCCAGGTGGAGTTCCATCTGCGGCTGAGCGGACCGGGCACCGCCTGGTTCGACGACCTGGCCGTTGTCGCGCCCGAGGCCACCGGAACCCACGAGCAGCCGGTGCGGCGCGCCGCCTACACCGACATGCTGAAGTCGAGCCGGGACTACTGGCGTCAGCACTTCCCGCACTACACCAACCAGTCGCAGATCTGCGCCATCGGCCTCTACCAGGCCAACCGCGGCCTCGGCCTGCTCGCCCCTGACCTCGCACTGCCGGAGGACAAGGCCCGCGACTACCTGTACCAGTCGCTCGGCATGAAGCCCTACCTCGGCAAGGAGGACAAGGACGGCAACCCCACCAAGCCGCTGGGTGAGAGCTACCACCAGGTCAGCCGGGCCGGCCTGACCCGCGAACTGGGGTACGTGGGCAGCTACGGCGAGGTCCACGACTGGCTGGTCATGATGTACGAGTCGGTCACGCGCGGATACCGGGCCCAGGAGGCGCCGGAGCTGCGCGAGCAGATGGTGAAGATCATCAAGGCCCGGGGGCGGTTCCGGGTGGTCGACGTCGACGAGACGGGCGCCCGCGTCTCCCGCATCGAGACCGTCGTCGGCTGGCGCAACGAGGTCTACCCCGGTGAGGTCGCCTACGCCTCCCGCACGGCCTGGGACTCGCACCCGCTGATGTCGGCGGTGGTGTTCAAGGACCCGGACATCGTCGGCTGGACCCAGGAGATGGTCGACGACGGGCAGTTCTACCGGCAGCTCGATCTGCTCGTCCACCACACCTGGACCCGCGTCGGCCTCGCCGCGCTGCGCCTGGTCTCCCGCGACTGGGACGCCTTCCAGGCCCTCCCGGCCCGCCCGGGGCGCATCCCCACCGCCTGGGACCGGCCCGACTTCGTCTTCACCGACGAGGAGAACGGCGTCCTGGCCGTGAAGAACGGCGAGGAACTCCTCTTCGCCTCCCTGTACTGGCGCGCCCGGCAGGGCGTCAACGACTACGCCCGCATCCACCACCTCACACCCACCGACCAGCGCTCCGCGACGATCCGCCAGCGTTCGGCGGGCGCCACCGACGACACGTACACGGTCCACGACTGGATCCTGTGGGACTACGCGATCAACGATCCCGGGGCCGGACACATCCCGCCCGGCGGCTTCCCGCCCCCCGGCGACACCCTCCACCAGGCACTCAAGGGTGACGTGTACCCGCTCGCTCCGGTCCCGGCCGACGTCCCGGACCCGGCCATGGGCGTCGACTTCGAGGGCGTGGAGACCATGCTCGTCGGACGCGCCCCGTTCTATCTGTGCGAGTACGGCGACTACCTGATCGCCATGAACACCAGCACCGAACGGACGTACACCCTGCCCGCCCGTCAGGACTTCGGTCCGGCCCGCGACCTTGCCACCGGCCGCGTCATCGGCGCCGGACAGCGTCCCAAGGTCGGCCCGCGCAGCACGCTCGTGCTGTACCGGGGCCGGCGCGCGGCCGGCTGACCGCACCGGGGGAGCCGGGCCGACGCCCGGTTCCCCCTCATCTGCCACCCCCTGACACTCAACGTCGAGTGAAAGAGGAAGACGCATGTCCGAGTCACAGCCCGCCACGCCCGCGTCCCCGAGCCGCCGCCGTTTCCTGCAGATCACCGCCGTCGGCACCACGGCGGCCGCCACCGGGATCGCCGCGGCCCCGACCGCGGACGCCCTGACCTCCTTCATCCACCCCGGGGTGCTGCACAAACTCTCCGACATCCAGCGGATGAAGACGCGGATCGCGGCCGCCACCGAGCCCTGGCTCAGCGGCTGGAACGTGTTCAGGGCGAACGCGTACTCGCAGTCGACCTACGCCATGCTGGGCCCGCGCACGACCATCGACCGGGGCACCACCGAGATCGGCAACTGGGAGTTCTGGAACGACTGCAACGCGGCCTACCAGAACGCCCTGATGTGGAACCTGACGGGCACCACCGCCCACGCCACCAAGGCACTGCAGATCATCAAGGCATGGTCCTCCACCCTCACCTCGATCACCGGCAAGGACGCCCAGCTCGCGGCCTCCATCTACGGCTTCAAACTCGCGGCGGCAGCCGAGCTGATGCGGTACACCGCCCCCTCGGGCAGCTGGTCCGCGGCCGAGATCACCCAGACCGAGAACCTCTTCAGGAACGTCTTCGTGCCCCTGGTGAGGACGTTCGGCGACGCGGGCTGGGGCACCAACTGCATCAAGGCGATGATGGCGTTCGGGGTGTTCTGCAACGACACCTCCCTCTACAACGCCGCCGTCGACGCCTTCCACCTGCACGACTGCTGCAAGATCAGCCGGGTGATCAGGGACTCCGGCCAGTGCGTGGACAGCGGACGCGACCAGGCCCACACCCAGCTCATCCTGGGCAGCATGGCCGAGGCCTGCGAGATCGCCTGGGTCCAGGGCCAGGACCTGTACTCCGCCTCCGCCAACCGGCTGCTGGCCGGCTTCGAGTACACGGCGAAGTACAACACCGGCAACGACGTGCCGTACACCGTCTGGGGCTCCTGCCGGCTCACGTTCAACTCCATCTCCACCGTCGAGCGCGGGAATCTGCGCCCGATCTACGAGATGGCCTTCAACCACTACGTCAAACGCCGCAGCCTGCCCGCCCCCTGGACGTACGCGGCCATCGGGAACATCAGCCCGGAGGGCGCGGCGTTCCAATGTGACCACGTGGGCTTCGGCACCCTGCTGTTCACCCTCTGAGCGGAGCTTTCGTGATCCACAACCCCGTCCTGCGCGGCTTCGAACCCGACCCCGTGATCCTCCGCGTCGGCGACGACTTCTACATCGCCACCTCCACCTTCGAGTGGTACCCGGGCGTCCGGATCCACCACTCCAGGGACCTGGTCGACTGGCGGTCCCTGGGCGGGGTTCTGGACAGCACGCGCCTGCTCGACCTCACCGGCGTCCCCGACTCCGGCGGCATCTGGGCGCCCGGACTGTCGTACGCGGACGGCCTGTTCCACCTCGTCTTCACCGTCGTCGACACCTACGCCGAGGGATGGAAGGACCTTCCCAACTACGTCACCACGGCCCCCTCGATCGAAGGACCGTGGTCCGACCCGGTTCCGCTGCACGGCCGCGGCTTCGACGTCTCCTTGTTCCATGACGAGGACGGTGACGGCCGCAGCTGGCTGCTGAACATGCGGTTCGACTGGCGTCCGGACCGCGAGGGATTCGCCGGGATCGAGATCCAGGAGTACGACCGCAAGACCCGGGCCCTGCTCGGCGAACCCCGCACCCTCACCACCGGAACCTCCGTCGGTGTCGCCGAGGGCCCGCATCTCTACCGGCGCGACGGCTGGTACTACCTGGTGCACGCGGAGGGCGGCACCGGATACGAACACGGCGCGGCCGTGGCCCGCTCCCGCGACCTGCTCGGCCCGTACGAGGCCGATCCGGCCGGCCCCCTGCTCACGTCCCGGCACGACCCGTCCCTGGAGTTGCAGAAGGCCGGGCACTGCTCCCTCGTCGAGACGGCGACGGGCCAGTGGTACGCCGCTCACATCGCCGCCCGCCCTCACACGGAGCGGGGCCGGTGCGTGCTCGGCCGGGAGACCGCATTGCAACCGGTGACCTGGACCGACGACGGCTGGCCCCGCATCCCCGGCGCCGTACCCGCCGTAGCGGTGCCGGCACCCGCGCTGCCACCGGCGCCCGTCGCCGAACCACCGGCGCACGACTGCTTCGACGCTCCGGTTCTCGGCCCCGACTGGTCCACCCTGCGCCGCCCGGCCGGCGACGACTGGATCGAGCCGGCACCGGGGCGGCTGCGCATCCGGGGCGGTCAGTCGCCGGTGGGCCGCCGCACGCCCAGTCTGGTGGCCCGGCGGGTGACCGCCCCGCGCTGCTCCTTCGAGACCAGCCTGACCTTCTCGCCCCGCACCCCCGACCATCTGGCCGGTCTGACGGCCTACTACAACACCCGCAACTGGCACTACCTGTACGTCACCGCCGAGGACGACGGCTCCCCGGTCCTGCGGGCACTGAGCTGCGAAGCCGGCCGTCTCGTCGCACATGAGCCGACCGTACCGCTGAAGCCCGGACGCCCGGTCGTCCTGCACGCGGAACTCGACGTTCCGGCCCTGCGCTTCTCGTACGACACCGGCGGGGGAGTCCAGACGCTGCCGATCGAGCTCGACGCCACCGTCCTGTCCGACGAGCACGCCGACGAGTTCCACGACGGCCAGTTGCGCGTTCTCGGCTTCACCGGCGCCATGTGGGGCCTGTGGGTGCAGGACCTCGACGGCGCCGGTGTCCACGCGGACTTCGCCCACGCCACGTACCGGACCTTTCCGGACGGCCCCGCATGACGATCGACGACCTGAGACGCGTCCACCTCTTCCGCACCGATCTCGGGTCCGACGAGGCGGTGCCGCTGCTTCTGGTGCACGGCTGGGGCGGGGACGGCCGGGAGTGGTCCGCGCACGCCGAGGCGCTGGCCGACCGGTTCCGCGTGATCGTCCCCGACCTGCGCGGGCACGGCCGGTCGGACGTCCCCGACGAGGGCAACACGCCGACGGAGATGGCCGACGACCTCGCCGCGCTGCTCCGGCACCTTGGCACCGGGCCGGCGATCGCCGTGGGCCACTCCATGGGCGGCCAGGTCGTCAACCTGCTCGCGGTCCGGCATCAGGAGCTCGTCCGCTCGGTCATCGCCCTTGATCCGGCTCACGGCGCGCACGGGGCGGAAGTGGAGGGGATTCCCGCCCGGCTCGCGGAGTACCGGGAACGCGGGGCGCGTGCCGCGGCCGAGTTCATCGCCGGCGCCTTCCCGGCAGGCGCTCCGGCCGGACTGCGTACGGCACATGTCCGCACCATGCTCGGCACCCCGGATCACGTCATCGCCCAGGCGTACGCGGGCATGTACACCGACTCCGGCGCGGTCGGCGTCCGCCCGCACAGCGAGGCGTATCTGCGCCGGCGCAGCCAGCCCGCGCTCACCGTATGGACCTCGGCGCAAGCGGCCACCTGGGAACGCGGCACCCTGCATGTCCCCGGCTCCCGCGTCGAACACTGGCCTGACACCGGGCACTACCTGCACGAGGAACATGTCGGACGCACAGTGCGCCTGTTGGAGGACTGGGCGACGGCTGGACAAGGGACCCGGTAGGAAGTGCCTGCGCCCGTTCACCGGCTCCAGCAACTGGACGCAGCACCTGCTCGCCCCGGCGGGCAGACCTCAGTCCGGTGCCGGGGGGCGGGTGGACTGCGGGAGTTGGCGGCGCCCTTAGCGATGCCCGGCCCTGCCAGGGCCCGCTCGTCGCATGGTGGGGAGGAGTGCTATGACCTCCCAGCCGTGGTCCTCGCGTGGGCCGGTGTGCAGTGTGCCGCCGAGTGCGGTGACGCGTTCGGTGAGGCCGACGATGCCGAAGCCTCCGCCGCGGGCGGCGTAGGGCAGCGGGGCGCCTGCGCGGCCGTTGTCGCGCACCGTCACGTGCAGGGTGTCGTCGGCGTGAGCGAGGGCGACGGTGACTTCGGTGGCGTCGGCGGCGTGGCGCCGTACGTTCGTGAGGGCTTCCTGGACGACGCGGTAGGCGGCGGCCTGTACCTCGTGGGGCAGATTCGGGGGCATGGAGGCGGAGCGGTGCAGTTCGGCCTTCGGGCCGGTCGGGCCGCCGAATCGGTCGACGAGTTCCGTGAGGGCTGCCAGGTCGCCCACCAGGTGGTTCTCGCCCGGCTCCAGCCGGGCCGTTTGCTCCGGGCCTTCGCGCAGGATTCCGACGGTCAACCGCATGGAGTCGAGCGCCTCGGTCGCGGCGTGCTCGATTCCCGCCAGGACCGGGTCCAGGCGATCTGGTTCGCTGCTGACCATCATGCGGGCCATCTGTGTCTGGATGAGGATGCCGGTGACGTGGTGGGCGACGAAGTCGTGCAGGTCGGCTGCCATGGCGAGGCGTTCGGAGCGACGGGTCTCGGCGACCGCGACGCCGCGCCTGTGGTCCAGGGAGCGCAGGTAGCCGCCGAGGCCGATGGTGATGCCGGTCATCAGCGCTACTACCAGTGTGAGCCCCAGGATCAGGGCGTCGTCCTGGGTGCCGGTTGCGTAGAAGCGCAGCGGTGCAGCGATGGCCGCCCCGCCGACGAGCAGGGCACAGGGGCCTGCCCATCGTGGTGGGCAGGTACGGACGGCGAGCAGCAGCAGGCAGAGCAGGACCGCCACTTCCCCAGGGCCGAACATACGAATTCGCTCGGTCGTCGTGGCCACGGCGGTCAAGGCCAGGGAAGCGCCTGCTGGTAGGGCGGCCCGCAGTTGGGGAGTGAGCCACGCGGGTTGCCGGGCGGAGGGCCACAGGACGGCCGCGAGGCCGAGCGACAGCAGCAGGAGCACAGGCCAGAGGGTCTTGCCGTTGGTGACGGCGATGAGCACGTCCGCGGCGGCCAGCAGGACCAGTGTGATGACGCCCGTCGCACGCAGGCAGCCCTGTCGGCGGGTCCGCGTCGTGGTCGGGTCGTCCGTCGCAGGCAGGAGGTTCACATCGGTCACTGTAGAGAGGAGCGGTCGGCTGCGCCTCGGCTGGTCGGCCGAGGCGGACGTCAGGCGCGGGAACCGCTTCGCCGGCGGTCCCCGCGCCTGGTCATGGCACGGTGGGACGGTCAGTTGATCCGGACGATCTTCCAGAGCTGGTCGTCGAGGCTGGCGCTGCCCCACTGGATGACGGCTGCCCCGTCGGCGGTGGAGGACTGGGTGACGCCGGCGACGAGGGTGCTGTTCACGTTCCGGAGTTTGTAGTAGCCGCCGCCCCCGTCGGTGAGGGTCCACTTCTGGGAGTCGGCGCTGGAGGCGGTGTTCTGGACGATGGCAGCGCCCGCGGCGCTGGAGGAGCCTTGGATGTCGAGGTTGAGGTTGCTCTTGGTGTTCTTGATGTTCCAGGCGCCGCTGCCGGCGGACTGGAAGGTGAAGAGCTGGCAGGTGCAGTTCGTGTTCTGCCACTGGTTGGCGGCGGTGCCGGCGGTGGTGGAGCCGTTCGGGATGTCGAGGTACTTGCCGCTGTTCTTGTTCACCAGGACGTACTGGCCGGTGCCCAGGGGCGGCAGGGCGGTCTGGGTGAGGTTCCAGCGCTGGCAGCCGCAGCTGGTGCCGCTCCACTGGACGGCGGCGGTGCCGACGGTGGTGGAGGCGCTGGGTATTTCGAGGAGCTTGCCACTGCTGCGGTTGGTGATGCTGTACCCGCCGGCCGGGTGGGGCGCGATGGCCCATTCGTGGTCGGGCGTGCCGTTGTCATCCCACTGCAGGACTGTGGCGCCGTTGGCGGTGGACTGGCTCTGGACGCCGAGGACCTTGCCACTGGCGACGTTGAAGATCTTGAAGTAGCCCGAGGACTGCTGCTCGAAGCGCCACTGCTGGTTGGTGGAGGTGGTGGGGTTCTGCTGGGTGGCGGTGGTGCCGTTGGTGGTGGAGCCGCCGACGATCGTGAGGTTCAGGGCGCTGTTCGCGTTGGTCATGGTGTAGGTGGCACCGTCGGAGACGCCGCCGCCCAGGTCGATCGTGCTGTAGGTGACCGGGTTGGAGAGGCCGCTGCCTCCCCGTCCGGCGCTGAGGATCAGCAGGCTGTGCCCGTCGGCGAGGGCCGTCATGCCGCGGCTGTAGCCGCCGATCACATTGGCGCTGATGCGCGTCCAGGTGTTCGCGGCGCCGTTCTGCGTGTTGATGAACAGGTCCTCGGCGCTGTTGGCGCTGACGACGAGTGTGCCGTTGGGGCCGCCGGTGGGCAGCCAGGTCATGTAGGGAGCGCTCTGCGGCACCACGCCGCCCGTCGTCCGCAGCGGGATGCCGGTGACCGAGCCGAACGCCTCCGGGTCGGAGGAGATCTTGTAGTAGACGGAGAAGTTGCCCTCGGGAGCGCCGCCGTACTCGTAAGACATGACGTACTTGCCGTTCGGCAGCTTCGCGACGGTGGGCATGCCCGGCCGGTCGCCGGCGGTGGGCATTGCCACGTCGTCGACGACGGGGCCCCAGTTGCGGACGTCGGTGGAGACCTGGTGGACGATCTTCTGGCCGTGGTCGGGGTCGCGCTGGTCGGAGTAGTAGACGATCAGCTTGCCGTCGGAGACGAGGAAGAACGGCTCCCACACGGGAGTCTGGCCGTTCGTGTCGAACGCCGAGCCGCCTGTGGCGATGTTGCTGACGAAGTCCCAGGTCTGACCGCGGTCGGTGCTGGCGTACATGTCGATCTTGGTGGCCGACCGGTCGGAGGGCACCGAGTCACCTGCGGCCAGGATGGTCCCGGCCGGGAAGTCGCCTATGGCCGTGGGCAGTTCGAAGAGCTCGGGCTGCCAGCGCATGCCCCAGCCGTTCTCGGTGTCGGCTACGTCGGAGAGCTTGCTCCAGGAGTCGCCGTTGTCGGTGGAGCGGTAGATCGGGAAGACGGGCGTACCGTTGGTGTACTGCTCGAACGTGGCGAGCAGGGTGCCGTTGGCCGATCCGTTGTGCTGCAGACGCAGCACCCGCGGGTACAGCGAACCGGGCGAGGGCGCACCCGCGGGCGGGGTGTACATGGTCTGCGAGGGACGGGAGAGGGCCTGAGCCCGCCCCGAGGCAGGCAGCACAATCGTCGCCGCGGCGACGATCAGCGCCAGGATGAGCAACAGCAGGGTGGTGGGGCGGGAATGCTGAGCGGCGCCGGGTCTGGCGCTCAACAGTGCAGGGGACATGTGCGGCTCTCAGGGCAGGGGAGGGACAGGAGGGTCCGGTGCGTGCCGCCCGGGACGAAACCGGGTGGGAAGCGGCGAGCCCGGAGTGCACGTCCACCGCGTACGAGGAACCGCGGTGTCGTGCGGCATAGGAGTCGGACCGATCCGCCTCGCGAGTGAGACGGCTGGTGCGAGTGGCGGAGCTGTGCCCGGGGCGCGGTGTGTTCTCCGAAGCCGGGGTGCTCTCAGGTGGTGGGCCGGTCCGTCTTGTCGGGGTGCGACGGCGGAGGCGCGGTCGAGCCGCGGACGACGAGTTCGACCGGTGGGTCGCTCGCCTGCGGCAGGTCGGTGTCGGGCTTCTCGATCGCGTGCACGAGAAGGCGGATGCCCTCTCTGGCCGCGGCCTCGAAGGGCTGGCGCACGGTGGTCAGGGGAGGAGAGACGTAGGCGAAGACCGGGTTGCCGTCGAAGCCGACGACGCTGATGTCCTCGGGTACGCGGCGCCCGGCTTCCCGCAGGGCGTGGATGAGCCCGATGGCCATCTCGTCGCCCGCCGCGAAGACAGCGGTCACGGACCTGTCCGACGCCAGCGCCCGGCCCACGGCATGGCCGGAGGCAGCCGACCAGTCACCGTTGAGCAGTGGCGGCTCGTGCGCGCCCCGTGCCGCGAGCGCCGCACGCCATCCTTCGATGCGGTCCTTGGTGGCGTACCAGCGCCGCGGACCGGCGAGATGATGAACGGTCGTGTGTCCCAGGTCCAGCAGATGCTCGGTGGCCGCCCGCGCCAGTTCCTGTGCGCCCACACCCATGGTCACGGTGCGGGTGGCGGTGAAGGCGGGCGGTGCTCCCAGGAAGAGGACGGGGACGCCGACGCGGACGCTGATGTCTCCTTCCACGATGGGTTCGGAGACGATGACGCCGTCCACCCCTTGTTCGAGCAGCGACGCCACGGCACCCGCGATGCCCGTCGGGTCGCCGTCGGGCGTGTTGACCACGCGGAGCGCGTAGCCCGCGTCGCGCACGGCCCGCTCGATGTGCACGAGCAGTGAAGCGGTCCCGTAGCCGGCGGTGCCCAGGGCGACCACACCGATGGAGCCGGTACGCCCGGAGACCAGTGTCCTGGCCGCCTGGTTCAGCCGGTAGCCGAGTTCCTCGGCGGCCGCGAGGACCTTGGTGCGGGCGTCCTCGGAGACGTACGGCTCGTTGTTGAGGACCCGGGACACCGTCTTGCGTGACACCCCGGCCAGGCGGGCCACGTCCGCGCTGCGCGGCACAGCGGAGCCCTCGCTCCGTCCCACCACTGCTGCCATGAAGTCTCCCGACGGCCGTACGTCTGCATCGAAGGCGGTCAACTGTATGACCACGCGGTCTGACCGCGTGGTCATGTCTACGTAGCCGACAGCGGTACGTCAAGGGTTCCGGCGGTATCGATTCCGAGGGGCGGATGCGGGTTCGTCGGAGGGCGGCCGGTCGGCGAAGGGAGTCGCAGTCGCCGTGCGGAGAGCCCCCGTGGTGGACATATCTGCTGGTCAAGGGATACAAGTTGGCTCTCGCGCCGGCTCGCGGAACGGGGGTGTCGCTCCCCTCCGGCGGTAGGCCGGCCGTCCTGCCGACAGGTACGGTCAGCTCTGAGGTCAGGTCGAAGGGGCTTGACAGCGACTCCTCGGAGCGTTCACTCTTCCTCCCAACCGCCGGTCGAATTTGTTCGATCGTGTTGAGTCTTGGTCGCGTAGACGACCGCTTCCCCGTCACACCCCGCGGGCCGACGTGCCGCCTGAGCACGGCCGCCCTGTCAGGAGCCGAAATGCACTCTTCCTCCCTCGGTCGGCCCATGCCTTCTGCCAGCCGACGCACCGTCCTGCGCGGTATCGGTGGCGCAGCCGTCCTCGGCGCCGGCATACCGCTGCTCAGCGCCTGCGGCGGCAGCGGCAGCGGCAGCGGCACGGCATCCGACCCCAAGACCGTCAGCCTCGGGTCGAACGCGTCGGACGCGGTGCCGAAGAAGGCGTTCGCCGAGATCTACGCGGCGTTCACGAAGCAGTCCGGGATCACGGTCGACGTGAACACCAAGGACCACAACACGTTCCAGGAGCAGATCAACACCTACCTCCAGGGCACCCCGGACGACGTGTTCAACTGGTTCGCCGGCTACCGCATGCAGTTCTTCGCCGCCAAGGGCCTCGCCTCCCCGATCGACGACGTGTGGCAGAAGATCGGCGGAAACTTCCCCGAGGCGATGAAGGCGCTCAGCAAGGGCGCGGACGGCAAGTACTACTTCGTGCCCATCTCCACGTCCCTCTGGGGCGTCTTCTACCGCAAGAGCGTCTTCGAGAAGTACGGCTACGAGGTCCCCACCACCTGGGACCAGCTCGTCGCCCTGTGCAAGCAGATGAAGAAGGACGGCCTGGTTCCGTTCGCCTTCGGCGACAAGGACGCCTGGCCCGCGCTCGGCACCTTCGACCAGATCAACTTCCGTACCAACGGCTACGACTTCCACGTCGAGCTGATGGCCGGCAAGGCGTCCTGGACGGATGCCAAGGTCCGCACCGCCTTCGACCACTGGGCCGAGATCCTCCCCTACCACCAGGAGGGCGCGGTCGGCCGCACCTGGCAGGACGCGGCCCAGACGCTGATCTCGAAGAAGGCGGGCATGTACCTGTTCGGCAGCTTCGTGGCGCAGCAGTTCACGAACAAGGCCGACCTGGACGACCTTGACTTCTTCCCCTTCCCGGAGATCGACTCCGCGCACGGACAGGACACCGTCGAGGCGCCCACCGACGGCTTCATGCTCTCCAAGGCTCCGAAGAACAAGGACGGCGCGCTGAAGCTCCTGGAGTTCCTGGGCACCCCGGAGGCAGAGCAGATCTACCTGAAGTCCGACCCGAGCCTGGTCGCGGCTTCCAACAAGGCCGACACCTCCTCGTACACCCCGCTCCAGAAGAAGGCGTACGAGACGATCGCCGGCGCCAAGCACCTCACCCAGTTCATGGACCGCGACAGCCGCCCGGACTTCACCTCCACGGTGATGCAGCCCGCCCTGCAGAAGTTCGTCCGCGACCCCAAGGGCGTCGACAGCCTGCTGGCGTCGATCGAGCGCCAGAAGAAGACGATCTTCGCGTCCGCATGACCGCCACCACGAACACCGGTACCGGGACCGGAACCACCAGCACCTCGGGGGCGGCCGCAGTGCCGCCCCCGGGCAACCCGAAGAATGTGACCAAGAATCAGACCAAGCGGCTGCGCGCCCCCTTGGGCCACCGACGGCTGCTCACCCGACGGGACCGCCTCACCCTCGGCCTGATGGCCGGGGTGCCGACGATCCTGCACGTCATGCTCGTCTGGCTCACAGCTCTCGCCTCGATCGCGCTGGCCTTCACCACCTGGGACGGCATCGGCTTCGACTCCATCACATGGGTCGGCCTGGACAACTTCCGTGAGCTGTTCACCAGCAACCCGCAGTTCTGGCCCGCCGTCGAGCACAACATCGTCTGGTTCGTCGTGCTCATCCTGATCCCGACGCCGCTCGGCCTGTTCCTGGCCGTGCAGCTCGACAAGAAGATCCGGTTCAGCAAGGTGTACCAGACCGCGTTCTTCCTGCCCGTCGTGCTGTCGATGGCGGTCATCGGGTTCGTATGGCAGCTCGTCTACAACCCCGACACCGGCCTGATCAACAGCATCATCGGCGCCAACGAGCCCGGCCACTACATCGACTGGATCGGCGACCCGGACCTCAACCTGTGGTCCGTCCTCATCGCCGCCTCCTGGCGCCACACCGGCTACATGATGATTCTCTACCTGGCCGGCCTGAAGGGTGTCGACCCGGCGCTTCGGGAGGCGTCCTCGCTGGACGGCGCCAACGAGTGGCAGACGTTCAAGAACGTCATCTTCCCCACCCTGCGCCCCACCAACACCGTCGTCCTGGTCGTGACGATCATCGAGGCGCTGCGCGCCTTCGACCTCGTCTTCGTCTTCAACAAGGGCGCCGAGGGCACCGAGTTGCTGTCGATCCTGGTCACCAACAACATCATCGGTGAGTCCAGCCGCATCGGATACGGCTCCGCGATCGCCGTGGTCCTGCTGGTGATCTCGCTTGCCGTGATCATCCCGTATCTGATCGCGACCTTCCGGAAGGAGCGGCGCGCATGAGCTCCCACCCGTCGCCCACCACCACCCTGAACGAGGCGCTTCGCGCCACCCCTTTGAACTCTGGCGCGCTGGCCAAGCAGCGCACCCCCGTCCGCCCTGCCCGGATCCTGCTGCACGTCTTCCTCGCCGGTGCCGCGCTGGCCTGGCTCGCACCCCTGCTGTGGGCGATGTACGCGGCGATGCGCCCGTACGCCGAGACCAGCACCAAGGGCTACGTCTCCTGGCCCGACGAACTGAGCCTCGACAACTTCACCAACGCCTTCCAGCAGTCAGACATGCTGCACTACTTCGGCAACACATTGCTGGTGGCGATCCCCGCGGTGCTGCTGACGCTGTTCCTGTCGTCGATGGTCGCCTTCTACGTCAGCCGCTTCGACTTCCGGGTCAATCTGTTCCTGCTGCTGGTGTTCACGGCCGGCAACCTGCTGCCCCAGCAGGTCATCATCACCCCGCTGTACCGCCTGTATCTGCTCATCGACCTGCCCGGCATCACCATGAGCGGCAAGCTCTACGACTCCGCGCTGGGCCTGGTACTGATCCACGTGGCGTTCCAGTCCGGCTTCTGCGCCTTCGTGCTGGCCAACTACATGCGCTCCCTGCCGCACGAGCTGACCGAGGCCGCCCTGGTCGACGGCGCCTCCGTCTGGCGCCTGTACTGGCAGATCGTGCTGCCCCTGTGCAAGCCCGCCATGGCCGCCCTGGCGACGTTGCTGTCCATCTGGATCTACAACGATTTCTTCTGGGCGATCGTGCTGATCTCCACCGGCGAGAACATGCCGATCACCTCGGCGCTGAACAACCTCTCCGGCCAGTACTTCACCGACCCCAACCTGGTCGCAGCCGGAGCCCTGCTCACCGCGATCCCGACCCTGATCGTGTACTTCGTGCTCCAGCGGCAGTTCGTCAGCGGCCTCACGCTGGGCGCCAACAAGGGCTGAACCTGAACCCCCCACTCGTTCCCCGCACTTCCCCGGAGCAGCACCTGTGAGCACCGAACGCCCCAACAAGGTTGTGAGCCCCTTGCCTTCCCAGCTCCCCACGTATGTGTCGGACACCGCACCGTGGCGGGGCGCCCTGCGCCCGGCCCGCTCCTGGCTGCATTCCGACGCTCCCTCCCAGTCGCTCAACGGCTCCTGGCAGTTCCGTCTGTCGCCCACGGCGGCCGTCGCCGAGGACTTCGCCTCCGAGGACTTCGACGACCGGGGCTGGGACAGCATCCCGGTGCCGGCGCACTGGGTGCTGGAGGGCGACGGCGCCTACGGCCGGCCGATCTACACGAACGTCCAGTACCCCTTCCCGATCGACCCGCCGCACGTCCCCGACGAGAACTCCACCGGCGACTACCGCCGCCGTTTCGACGTCCCCGAGGACTGGTCGGACGCCGAGCGGGTCCTGCTGCGGTTCGACGGGGTGGAGTCGCTGTTCCGGGTGTGGGTGAACGGCGTCGAGATCGGCAGCGCCAGTGGCAGCAGGCTGGCCCACGAGTTCGACGTGACGTCCGCGGTGCGACCGGGCGGCAACGTCGTCGCCGTACGGGTGCACCAGTGGTCGGCCGCCAGCTACCTGGAAGACCAGGACCAGTGGTGGCTGCCGGGCATCTTCCGGGACGTCACCCTGCTCGCCCGCCCGGCCGGGGGCGTCGAGGACGTCTGGCTGCGCACCGGCTACGACCACGGAAACGGCCGTATCGACCCGGAGGTCACCGCCGACGCCGCCGCGTTCCCCGTCACCCTGCGCATCCCCGAACTCGGCGTCGAGCGGGTCTGGGCCACCCCGGCCGACGTGGCGCCCCTCGACATCGCGGGCGTCCAGCCGTGGTCGGCCGAGCGGCCCCGCCTGTACGACGCCACCGTGTCCTCGGCCGCGGAGAGCATCGCCCTGCGGGTCGGCTTCCGCACGGTCGAGATCCACGGCGACCGGCTCCTGGTCAACGGCCGCCGTGTCGTCTTCCACGGGATGAACCGGCACGAGGCCCACCCCGAGCGCGGCCGGGTCTTCGACGAGGAGCACGCCCGCGCGGACCTGGCCCGCATGAAGCGGTTCAACGTCAACGCCATCCGCACCAGTCACTACCCCCCGCATCCCCGGCTGCTCGACCTCGCCGACGAACTCGGCTTCTGGGTCGTCCTCGAAAGCGATCTGGAGACCCACGGCTTCGAGAACGTCGACTGGGCCGACAACCCGAGCGACGACCCGGCCTGGCGCGCCGCCTATCTGGACCGTGTCCAGCGCACCGTCGAGCGGGACAAGAACCACCCCGCCATCGTGATCTGGTCACTCGGCAACGAGGCCGGAACCGGCGCCAACCTCGCCGCGATGTCGGCCTGGGTCCACGCCCGCGACCCCGAGCGTCCCGTGCACTACGAAGGCGATTACACCGGCGAGTACACCGACGTCTACTCCCGCATGTATCCGACGGTCCCGGAGATCGAGCAGATCGGCACGGACGGTTCCGTCGCGCCGCTGCTCGGCTGCACCCCCGCGCAGGGCGCCCGGCAGCGCACCAAGCCGTTCCTGCTGTGCGAGTACGCCCACTCGATGGGCAACGGGCCGGGTGCCCTCGACCAGTACGAGGAACTGGTCCACCGGTTCCCGCGGGTGCACGGCGGTTTCGTCTGGGAGTGGCGCGACCACGGCATCCTGGCCACGGCCCCGGACGGGACGCCGTACCACGCCTACGGCGGCGACTTCGGGGAGGTCGTGCACGACGGCAACTTCGTGATGGACGGGATGCTGCTCAGCGACGACGTGCCGACGCCGAGCCTGTACGAGTTCAAGGCGGTCGTGACGCCGATCCGCTTCGCCTTCGACGGCGACAAGCTCGTGATCACCAACCTGCGGCACTCGGCCGACACGTCCGACCTGCGCTTTCGCTGGCGCGTCGAGCACGACGGGAACCTCGTGGACTTGGGGGAGTGGGATGCCCCGGTCCTCGCGGCGGGCGAGTCGGGGCGGGTGCCGTTGCCGCCGGTCGCGGTGGCCCCGGACGGCGAGACCTGGCTGACGGTCGAGGCGGTGCTGGCGACGGCGACCGCCTGGGCGCCGCAGGGGCATGAGATCGCCACCGCCCAACTCGACCGCTCGGTACGGCGGCCGGTGCCCGTCGCCCGGCCCCGGCGCGACTGGCGGCCCGGCGAGGGAACGCTCACGCTCGGCATCGCCGAGTTCACCGGCGGCTCCCTCACCCGCCTCGCCGGGCGCCCCGTGGCCGGCCCTCGCCTGGAACTGTTCCGCGCGCCCACCGACAACGACGAGAGCCGGGCCGACCGGCTGGAGGGAAGCGACAACAGCGTCCTCGGGGTGTCGAGCGCCGACACCTGGCGCCGCGACGGCCTGGACCGGCTGACCACGCGGCGCCTCGACGTCGAGCAGGCCGCGGACGCCCTGCGCACCGTGGACCGGGTCTCCGCCGCGGGCTCCGCCCTCTCGGTGACCGTGGAGTCCCTCTGGTCGATCGAGGACGGCGAACTCGAACTGCGCGTGGAGATCGAGCCGTCGCGCGGCTGGCGGTCGGTGTGGCCGCGGATCGGGGTGCGCTTCGAACTGCCCGACGGGACGGCACCCGTCGACGGCGCGGACTGGTTCGGCCTGGGCCCGCTGGAGTCCTACCCCGACAGTCTCCGCGCGGCCCGCACCGGCCGCTTCTCCTACCCGATCGGGGACCTCGCGGTCGCCTACGCGCGCCCCCAGGAGACCGGCCACCGCTCCCAGCTGCGGCGCCTCACGCTGACCAGCGGCGGCACCGAGGTACTGCGGCTCGTGGCACTCCCCGACGCCCGCGGTCGGCGCCCCGGCTTCACCCTCGGGCGCCACACCCCCCAGCAGATCGCCAGCGCCGCACATCCCTTCGAGCTCCCGGAGTCGACCGCGAGTCACCTGATCATCGACGCCGTCCAGCACGGACTCGGCTCCCGGTCCTGCGGGCCGGACGTGTGGCCGGAGTTCGTGCTGCGCCCCGAAGCCCGCACCATCAGGCTGCGCATCACACCGGGCGCCTGAGCAACAGAGCCCGTCGGCGACGCTGCTGCCCACCGTGGGCCGGCGGGCCGACCGGGCGCTGCACGGCCCGGCGGCGGGGGTGGCTGGCGGTTCCCCGAACGATGGTCCCGGACCGCGGACTGCCCTCGACGAGAGCATGCCGCTCGAGCCGGGCGCCTGCCGCATCCCCCTCTCCGAGATCGGCCGGGCCGAGGCCTACGCGCGAGCCTGTGCCGAGCTCGGCGAGCCCCGGGCCGCTGTCGAGGGGCGATGGCGGCCGGCCAGGCGACCCGGCGAAGCCCACCGCCCTCGTCAGGACCGTTTCCCGGCACACACTTCGTCAGCGACGGGCCGAAACAGCGGTGCGGTCTTCAAGGATGCATCCATGGGTTCGCACACCGTCTGATGACCAAACGGAAGGGCAAGTACGCCATCGGACAGAAGGGCCTGATCCTCGGCCGCGAGGGCGTGGGCACGGTCACCGAGGTCGGCCCGGCCGTCGCCGGCCTCAAGCCCGGTGGCCTGGTCGTGATCAACCCCACCCAGCCTTGCGGGCTGTGCCCTGCGCGCAGGGTCGGCCACGAGCGTTGTCTCTACCGGGTTCCCGACTCCATGAGCGCGTCGCAGTCGTCCGAGAGCCGATGGCGGAAGCCGAGTGGTGAGCCCAGGTATAGGGGGTTGCTCCGTGTGTCGGTCCTTCCTCGGGCTTGGCGAGGTTCGGCCATGGGGTCATCGGGAGGCATTCCGCTCGACTGTGCCGACGTGCCGGGGCCCTCTCTCCAGGTGCGACCTCGCCCGGCTTCCACATGACCAACGGCCGCGCCGGCCGGCGCGGCCCCGCATCTCCGAGAATCACACCTCGTGCCACTACGGCGCCGCTGCCCGGGAGAAGCGCCGACTGGACGCGAGGCGGGCCGGGGCACTCCTCCCGGTTGTCTGAAGCAGGCCGTCAGCCCGATCCGGGTGCTGCCCGGCCCGCCACGGTCGTCGGCGTAATGCCGCGCCAGGTCGATTTCCTTCTCGACTCCACGGAAAGTGAGTTCTGACATGACAGGTTTGCCCAGTCGCCGACAGGTACTCGGCGGGACGGCAGCGGGAGTACTGGCCACGCTGGCCGGGATCCCGCATGCCGGTGCCGCGTCCGCCGCTGTGACGTACACGGCGCCGGATCCGCGGGTGTGGATCCACCTCAACAACGGGTGGCGATTCATCAGAGCGGACGCCACTGGTGCGCAAGCGCCCGGTTTCGACGACTCCGGATGGACGTCCGTCGTCACCCCCCACACGTGGAACGCCGTCGGCGGTGCCGACGGCGGCAACGACTACTACCGCGGAGTGGGCTGGTACCGCCGCCGCTACACCGTGCCGGCCGAACTCGCCGGAAAGAGGCTGTACCTGCAGTTCGCCGGGGTCAACCAGATCGCCGACGTCTGGGTCAACGGCACGTACCTCGGGCAGCACAAGGGCGGGTACTCCCGCTTCCGTTTCGACGCCACGGCCGCGCTCGTCCCGGGCGGGGACAACGTCATCGCGGTGAAGGTGACCAACGCCCGCGACACCGGCATCGCCCCGTTGAGCGCGGACTACACCTTCCAGGGCGGCATCTACCGCAACGTGAGCCTGTGGGCCGTCGACGACCTCCACGTCCGGATGACGGACTACGCGGGCCCCGGCGTCTACCTCCGGCAGACCAACGTGAGCGCGGCCTCGGCCACGGTGACCGTCACGACGAAGCTGTGGAACGACAGCACCACCACCAGATCGGTGGTCGTGCGCAGCGTCATCGCGGACAAGAGCGGGACCGTCGTCGCGGAGACGAGCAGCACCGCGCAGACCGTCCTCGCGGCCACCGGCACGGAGGTCCAGCAGACTCTCCACATCAGCAGCCCGCACCTGTGGAACGGCCTGGCGGATCCCTACCTCCACAACGCCGGCGTCGAGATCCATGACGTCACCGGGGGCGGGGACCAGATCACGGATGTGGTGACCGAACGCCTGGGTCTTCGCTCCATCGCCGTCGACGCCAACACCGGGTTCCGCCTCAACGGCAGCCACCTCCACCTGCATGGCGTCAACCTGCACCAGGACCGGGCCGGCCAGGGCTGGGCGATATCCGACGCCGATCACACCCAGGACTTCGACCTCATCAGCGAGATCGGCGCCAACGCCGTCCGGATGGCGCACTACCAGCACGACCAGAAGGACTACAACCTCGCTGACGAACGCGGAATGATCGTGTGGGCGGAGATTCCCCTGGTCGACCTCGTCACCGACTCGGCCGCCTTCACCACCAGCACCCAGAACCAGCTGCGGGAACTGATCCGGCAGAACTACAACCACCCCTCGATCGCCTTCTGGGGCATCGGCAACGAGCAGATCGACTACAACGGCACCGCCACGAACACGCTGCTCGCGTCACTGGCCGACATCGTCGAGGCCGAGGACCCGGACAGGCTCTCCACCTACGCGGTCCGCGGCGAGGACCCCGACAACGCGCAGGCGGGACTGCACACCCAGACCACGGGCTTCAACAAGTACTACGGCTGGTACTACGGCTCCAAGGACGGCGACCTCGGCGCGTGGGCCGACAACCTGCACGCCACCTCCCCGTCCCGCAGGATCGCCATGTCGGAGTACGGCGTCGGCGCCAGCACCACCCAGCACGCCCTCAACCCGCCCAAGCCGGCTCCGGGCGGATCCTGGCACCCCGAGGAGTACCAGTCGCTGTTCCACGAAGCGGCCTGGAAGCAGCTCGCCGCCCGTCCCTTCATCTGGGGCACGTTCGTCTGGGCCATGTTCGACTTCCCCTCCGACGGCCGCAGCGAGGGGGGCCAGCCCGGCATCAACGACAAGGGCCTGGTCACCCGCGACCGGCAGATCCGCAAGGACGCCTTCTATTGGTACAAGTCCAACTGGGCTACCACTCCCACCCTCTACATCACCAGCCGTCGGTGGACCCAGCGCACCGAGCCCACCACCGAACTCAAGGTCTACTCCAACGCGGGCCAGGTCACCGCCACCCTCAACGGCACCTCCCTGGGAACCCGGAGCAGCAGCGACCACATCTTCAGATGGCCCAGCATCACCTTGAGGCCCGGCCAGAACACCGTGACGGTCACCGCGACCATCAACGGCTCCACCTATACCGACAGCGTCAACTGGACACTCGGCTGAGAACCCCGCCCCTCGACAGCCGCCCGGTCCGCACGCGGCACAGGCGCTACAGGGGTAGGGCGGGCGATGCCACAGTTCTCGGGTGGCCGTATGACCACCGCCACGATCCCGTAGGTGGGCGGGTCTCGGCGGCGTGACGATGCCAGGTGGCACACGACGTACGCGACGAAGCTCCGGTGGGCAGAGTGACCTGTCAGGTCGTTCTGCCCGACCGGAGCTTCGATGTGCCGTTCAGTCCGCCGCCGCGTGTCACGCCGAGTCGCCCACGGCGTCAGCTTCGTGCGACTGCCGTCGGGGCCATGATCACGGCAGGGCGAGCCATGGCCCGTTCGATGGGAACTGTCAGCTTCGTGCGGAGGGTGAATTCGCCCGGCCGCAGAACGGCGTCGCGCACGTCCTGCGTCACGATGAACGAGCACCGGCGGGAGCAGTGTCAGGCATGGGCCAGTCCCGGGAGGTGTTCGGCGAGGTGCATGGTATGCAGCCGCGCGAACTCGTCGTGTGTGCAGCGTCCGTAGGCGGGGTGGGGGGCGTGTTCTCCGGTGTGGCCGGTGAACAGGGCCACCGCGTCCGTGAAGCCGGCCGCGGCCTCGCTCACCGGCAGGCCCGGGTCCAGCGGCGGCGCTCCGTCGATCTCCGCGCCGAGCGGGTGCTTCATCGCTCCGCGGCGCAGGAAGACCCACTTGGCCAGAGCGCCTGCCGTCGCCCGGAACAGGGCGGGCTTGAGCTTGGGATAACCGGAGACGGAGTAGCGGACGGTCTGGGCACAGTGCTGCAGTGTCTGGGACAGGTTCCAGGCGCTGCCCGGCGCCAGCAGGTCACGCTCGGGGCGACCGAGGTCCTTGCGGAGCCGTTCAGTGAGCTGGACGAGGGTGAGTGAGGTCATATCGCAAGATTCCGTTTCCTGCATGCTCGACGGCCAGGGCCCCGACGTCGGTCCCGCCCCTGGCGGCAGGCCCATGCCGGGCACTCCCCGCTCGCTGGGCAAGCACTGGTACTGACTACTGCGTCAGAGCGCCGGTGCATGCTCGTTCAGGTGGTCGATGATCAGGCTGGTGAGGACCTCGGGAGCCTCATCGGGGACCCAGTGACTGATGCCTTGCAGTGCGTGGAACGAGTAGGGGCCGCTCACCCATTTTTCTGTGGCATGAGCTGCGGTGGACCCGAGCGCGACGTCCTCGGTGCCCCAGACGTAGAGCGTGGGTACCTGGATCTTCCCGACCGCGGCGTCAGGCCGGTCGGCGCGGTAGTAGTTGAGGGCCGCGCTCAGCGCACCGGGTTCGGACAGACGCTGTACGTATGAGTCGACGTGATGGTCGGCAACCTTGCCCTGGTAGAGGGAACGCAGGAGCGCGGCGTCGTCCGCGAGGAAGCGGGCCTCTGTGTCGGGGCTGCGCCAGTCCTGCTGGTACTGGGAGCGACGGCGTTGGTCGTCGTCGGTGCGATGTGCCTCGCCCAGCGCGTTGGGATGCGGCGTCGACACGGTGGTGAGCGTGCGCAGTCGCTCGGCGTGCCGGGCCGCGGTCCACCAGGCGATGGCGCCGCCCCAGTCGTGTCCGACGAGGTCGAAGCGGTTCCAGGCGAGTGCGTCGGCCACCGCCAGAACGTCCCCGACCAGTTCGCTCACCCCGTACGCGTCGGCACGCATCGGGCGCACACCTGGCGAATAGCCGCGGGTGTCGGGCGCGACCGCGCGGAAGCCCTGGTCACCCAGCGCGGCCACTTGTTCTTCCCAGAGGACGGCGGTCCGGGGAAAGCCGTGCAGGAGCAGGACGGGGCGCCCGTCGGCGGGTCCTGCTGCGATCGCGTCGAAGGTGCCTGAAGCCGATGGGATTTCAAGGTGTTCTGTCATGGTGCATCCTTTTCGGGAAGGTGGGCGCCCCGTCGGGGCATCGTGCCCACGAACGCTCCGCTGCCGAGCAGCGCCGAAAGAGCCACCGCCAGGACGAGCCGGCGGGTGGAGATGCGGCGACAGCTGCGGCGACCTAGGGTGACGGCTCGTCGATCGCGCGGTGTCGCGGCGCTGCGGGTGCCCCTCAGGGCGCATCAGTTCTGTCGCCGCTTGCGCCTCATGGCTCGTCGGTGGGTGGGTCCGTGCGGCCGATGATCCAGGCGCCCCACTCCGTGTCGGTGCGCCGTTCAGGCAGGTCCAGCACGGTGGAGACCGTCAGGACGAGACCGGTGGCCAAGAAGGAGCGCACCTGCATCGGGTCGGCGCCCGTCAGACGGGTGATGGTCTGCTGGAGGTCGAGCTGGCGCCGCCGTACCGACTCCTGGACCACCGCGTCGCCTGACGCGGCATAAGCCTGCAACAGGACGAGGCCGACAGTGGGTCGGCTCTGCAGGAGATGCCGGTAGGCGTCACCGAGCGCGCTCAGCGTCGGTTCGGCGCTCTCGAAGGTGGCCTCGATCCCGTCGTAGGCCGCGTGTACGACCTGAAGGAACAGATCACGCTTCGAGCCGAACATCTGCACGATGCGGGGATGGGAGATGCCGACCCGTGCGGCGATCGCCTCGATGCCCGCCCCCGACAGTCCTTTCCGGGCGAACTCAGCGTCGGCCGCCTCCATGATCTCAGCCCGCCGCACCGACGCCGGCTTACGGGTGCGGCCGGGCTCGGTCACTTCTCGGCCTTCGCGCGGCCGATCTGACTCAGCACGAAGCGGTGGTCGTACAGGCACCGGTAGGCGTGGATCAGCCCGTCCTCTCCCAGCTCCAGACGGTCGTCACCGTGGAACTCCACGCGCTGCCCCGTGCCGGCGAGGGTCCCCGAGAAGCGCCACGCCACCAGCACGGCCCGCCGCGTCACCTCCCCGTACAACCCCATACGCGTGAACGAGTAGTCGGGAAAGGCCTGTGCCATCTGCGTCACGAAGGCGCGGAGGCTGTCGGGGCCGTGTGCCGTCTCACCGAGCGCCGGCTCGTCGTACACCAGGTCTTCGGCGCACAACGCCGCCGCGGCATCGCCATCGTGCTCGTTCCAAGCCCTCTCCCATCGATCGCAGAACGCCTCAAGGGCCTTGATGTCTGATGCGGCCACTTCGGCCACGGTGGTAACCATGCTTCTAACTTACAGGTAAGTAAGATGCGAGCCAAGGGCCGGTTGGCCCAAGGTGGGGGCTTGCCTTGGGGCATCATCCGCGGTGACGACTACAGCGAAGCGAACTGAGGACCGGGTGCCCCACGAACAAGGTGATGGGCCTGATTGACCTCCCACCCGAGTCCTGGGATGGGAACTGCGGCTGGATGCTCTCCGCCAACCTGACCGCCGACCGCGACGCCTGGGTGAGGCTCCTGGCGGTGCGCGACCACGCCGATCTGGTCGATGCCGAGCCCGGCACCAGGCGCTTTCGCCTCTGCCGCCTGCGGGCCCGCATCGCGAAGCACGCCCGCCGCCTGCTCCGCATCGAGGCCACCTGGCCCTGGGCCAACGCGTTCACCACCTGCGGGCGGCGACTCTCTGAACTTCCCGCCGTCACCCGACCGTCGGTCCTGTCCCGACGAAGACCAGAACGGGGGAGACCCGCACCACCCCGGGCCCGTGGAGCCCGGCGCAGCCGCAGCGTCACGCGACGGCCCACCCCCGACTGCAGGGGACATTGCGAGCGAACCGCCGAGTCGCTCAGCGCCCGAACCTCGCTGCCGGATCGAGGTAAAGGGTGAGTCACGGCGTGCCGCGGACATCCAAGTTTGGTATCGGGACGATAGGGGGTGGCAGTTCGCCTGCGGGGAGTTGGCCGACTCGCTGGACGGCCAGTTCGCCCAGCCGCCGCTTGTCGAGGAGGGCGCTGCCTTGGTTGGCCGGAGGCAGACCGGGTCGAACGGTGGGGTGGTGACGCCGCCGAAGGGGAAGATGCCGCGGCTGGTCTCCGTGGGGAGGAGGTCGCCGACGGGGTGATGCCTCCCTCCGCTATGAGGGAGGGGTTCTCATGTCAGCTTTCTCCTCTGTGGGTTCACTCGAAGAGCACTGCAACGACTTCGGCGACGCACACAGGCTTGTCGCCGCCCCGCCGCTCGACGGTGACGCGGAGGACGGCCTGGGCTCCCTGCGGTCCGCGCCGCAGTTCCGTCAGCTCCACCATGCCCCTCACCTGGGAGTTCACGGGTGTGAGGGCCGGGCAACGGACCTTGTTGCTGCCGTAGTTGATGGCGGCGGTCAGCCCCTCGGTCCGCGCGGCTTCCGACAGGAGCATGGGGACGAGGGACGGGACCAGATAGCCGTGGGCGACCGTCGTTCCGTACGGGCCCTTCGCGGCCTTGTTCGGGTCGAGGTGGATCCACTGGTGATCGCCGGTGACATCGGCGAAACGGTCGATGTCATTCTGGGGCGGGCGCTACGGCGGCACTCACCGCCACCGCTGTTCAGGTGCCGGACGCGGTCCCCTGAACACAGCAATGTGACGCTGCTGGCGTCGTCGCGTACCTGGTCCACAACGCTGGGCGCCTGCTGCACCGCTCGCTGGACGAGCCCCGGAAGCCTGGGTGGCCTGGCGCTGCCGCCCCTTCAGTGTTGACGCCTTCTCCACCAGCACCGCCACTGGTGGCCCGCACCCGCTGACCCGGAATGCCCAGTAATGGTCCACGGCGCGTGGCTGCCCCTGTTTATCGGCCTGAGGACGTGTCAGCAATCGGGCTCTGTTCCGTAGTCGGTGGTGACGGTGCGTTCTCCTCATTGCAGGAGGATGCGGTGACGGAGGAGGTCGAATCCTGCTCGGCCGTGCATCTGCCGCATGATCTTCTTGGTTCGGGTATTGACGCCCTCGGTCCGGCCGTTGTGGTGGGGCAGGGTGAGGCCGGCGTTCACGGCGGCGCGGTCGAGTTCGAGGCCGTTACAGAAGCTGAGCAGGTGGGGCAGGCCAGCGGTGCGGACTGTCGCGATCCACCGGGAGAGCTTGTCGTTGTTGCCATGGGCCGGGGTAAGGAACGCGGCGAACTCGCCGGTGAGTCGGGCGAGTTCGGTCATCTCCGGGCACGCCGCGGTGAGGAGGCCGAGCAGGTCGGTGTCCTTGGTCCACAGGTGCTCGGGGTGGGTGAGCAGGAGCCGGGCGACGCGGCGGGGGGTTGTCACGGGGCGGTCGCCTTCAGCGCGGCCCTGATTGAGGTAGCGGACCAGCAGGTTGGCACTGCCGGTATAGCCCAACTTCCGGATCTCTTCGAGGAGATGGGTGACCGGGACGGCGGGTTCCTCGGCACGGCGTCGGCGCAGGTGGTCGCGGTAGGGGTCGACAAGGGTGGGCCGGTAGCGGGGGGCGATGCGATCCGCGGGCGGTTCAGGGATGCGGGCGTAGCGCTTGACGGTATTCAGGGCGAGGTTCAGTCTGCGGGAGCAGTCGAGCAGGCCCACGCCGGAGTCAAGGAGGGCGTGGACTTTATGCCAGCGCTCGCGGGTGGTCTGCTCGCGGACGCCGCCGGGCCGGGGCGGGTTGACGGTGGCCCAGCAGGGGGCGTGGGCGCGGACCTCGGCCAGAACTTTGTCGCACAGGTTCCGCCACAGATGCCAGCGGTCGCTGACCTGCACCGCGTCGGGCAAGGCCCGGCGGATCGCCTCGGCGTAGGTGGCCGAGCCGTCCCGGCACACGACTTCGATCCCTTTCTGCCCGTGCAGCCAAGCCTCCAATGTGGCGGCTTCCCGGTCGGGCAGGACGTCGACGCGTTCCCCGGTCTCGGCATCGATGATGAGCGTGGCGTAGCGGTGCCGGCGGCGCAGGGCGAAGTCATCGACCCCGATCACCCTCGGGATCCGCAGCGTCGGCGGGGGTATTGCCCGCAGCACCCGCAGGGCGGTGGCGAACGATACGGGCACGGCCAGTAACCGGGTGAGCCGGGCAGCCGCCCGGCCGCATAACTCTTTGACCACCCCCGAGACCTGGCTGGTCAGACGCGTGGTGCGGCGCTGAAGGCGCTCGATCAGCCCAGGGACTTGCTCGCGGAAGGTCTGCCGCCGACAGCCCAGGACCGGGCAGACCAGACGTCGTACCCGGACGTTGACCACGACCCGGCGGCCATCGACCGGCACATCCGCAACGGTCCGGACGTGGTATCCGTGCACCTTCCCCGTCGGGACCCCGCACATCGAGCAGGGAAAGGGAACATCCCGGGTTCGGGCCAAGACCCGGATCATCTCGCCGTCGTCCGCCACATCCTCGATGACCAGCGCTGAGAGCCCTGAGAACACCGTTGCCACGAGGGAGTTGACATCTCGCATACAACATCAACGACGCCCGTCACCAACCGTCACCACCGACTACGGAACAGAGCCGCCATAACGGTGTACGGGGCACGGGTCCACACGGTGAGGCAGTCGAGGTGACGCACACGTGGGAGGACATGGAAGCGCGCCTCGGCTGGCTCATCCTCACGGCCGCGGCGCTGGACGACCTCACCGGGTGATGCCTGGGACACGGTGGATGAGCGGCTGCGTTTCCGCGTGGCGAGAGTCCGGCCTTGGCCGGACATGAAACTCAGCTGACCCGCTCTACCCTCTGTGCGGAAGGGCCCGCACGTCCGTGCGCGCCCTTCCGCGTCATCCCCTACGTTGCGCACGCACACGCCCTAACTAAGAGGGCGTATCCCGCCTCCCCGGTGGGAGATGACTGGGAGACAAGTGGGAGATGATCATGGCGTGGTGCTGCCATCAGGCGCTAGGAAATGCTAGATAGCGCTACCTGTGCGGCCCTGGTTCAGCCGCCGGATTCGCCCGCGTGGGGGCTCAGCACACCCGCGCTGACCAGCACAATCACCACCACACCGAGGGCGATGCGGTACCAGACGAAGGGCATGAAGCTCTTGTGGGAGATCCACTTCATGAACCATGCGATCACCGCGTAGCCGACCCCGAAGGCGATCACCGTCGCGAAGGCCGTCGGGCCCCAGGAGACATGGCCGCCCTCCGACGCGTCCTTGAGTTCGAACACGCCCGAGGCGAGCACGGCCGGCATGGCCAGCAGGAAGGAGTAACGGGCCGCCGCCTCACGGGTGTAGCCCATGAACAGGCCGCCACTGATGGTCGCGCCGGACCGGGAGACACCGGGGACCAGTGCCATCGCCTGGCACAGGCCGTAGATCAGACCGTCCCGTACGCCCAGGTCCTTCAGGCCCTTGCGTTCCTTGGCCGCCCGGTGCTTCCCGCCGGTCTCGTCGCGTGCCGCGAGCCGGTCGGCGACGCCGATGACGATGCCCATCACGATCAGCATCGTCGCGGTGATCCGCAGATCCCGGAACGGCCCCTCGATCTGGTCCTTGAGCGTGACCCCGAGGACGCCGATCGGAATCGAGCCGACGATCACCAGCCAGCCCATCTGGGCGTCGTGGTCGCTGCGCATCGCCTTGTTGGTGAGCGAGCGGAACCACGCCGAGAGGATCCGCGCGACGTCCTTGCGGAAGTAGATCAGCACCGCGGCTTCCGTACCCAGCTGGGTGATCGCCGTGAAGGCGGCACCCGGGTCCTTCCAGCCGGAGAACGCGGCCGTCAGGCGCAGATGCGCACTGGAGGAGACGGGAAGGAACTCGGTCAGCCCCTGGACGAGTCCGAGGATGAGGGATTCAAACCAAGACATGAAGTTACGTGGTCCAAGCGCTGATCGTGGAAGGGCCGACGGACACACCCGGCGCCGCGCGCGAACGCTCGAAGAACGGCGGAGATCAGGTGTGTTGGGGGCAGCCTAGCGGCCTCCGGCGACAAGCTGAGCACAGGGGGCGGAGTCAAGGGGTGGTAAAGGGCGGGGTTCGCCCGGTCGCCCGCCCCGCACCATCCACCCCGTGGACACTCCCGACGTGGTGTTGACCGGCCGCTTGGACGGAACATACGTTGCCAGCGAAGAGTAAGCGCTTGCTGCCCCCGGAGGTCCGGAGTCATCACGCGTTGGCCCACGTCAGGCATCGCGTCCGATGGAGCGTTGATCACGCACATGACCACACCCGCACCCCGTTCCGGCACGCCTTCCGGCACGTCTCCCGCCGCCCCTCCCGCAGGCCGCGTGCCACAGGACTCACCCGCTCCGCTCCCGCCGCTCACCGGCCGTCGTATCAGGGCCGCCGTCATCGGGGCGGGCGCCATCGGACGCGGGTCGCATCTGCCGGCGCTCGCCCAGCTGGCCGACGAGGGCGAGACAGAGGTCGTCGCCGCCGTCGACATCAACGCCGACGCGGTCGAGGCGTTCTGCGCGGAGAGCGGGATTCCGCACGCGTACACCGACCTGGAGCAGATGCTCCGGGAGCAGCGGCCCGACCTGGTCACCATCTGTACGCCGCCCACCCTGCACCGAGAGCAGACCGTGGCCGCGCTGCGCGCCGGGGCCTGGGTCTGGTGCGAGAAGCCGCCGGTGCCGACGCTCGCCGACTTCGACGCCATCGAGGCGGAGGAGGGGCTCGGGGGCGGACCGTACGCCTCGATCGTCTTCCAGCACCGCTTCGGCTCCGCCTCCACCCATGTACGGCGGCTGCTCGGCGACGGGGTCCTGGGCCGGCCGCTCGTGGCGCACTGCCAGACCACCTGGTACCGCGACACCGCCTACTACGCCGTGCCCTGGCGCGGACGCTGGCAGACCGAGGGCGGCGGGCCCGCCATGGGCCACGGCATCCACCAGATGGATCTGCTGCTCGATCTGCTCGGGCCGTGGAGCGAGGTGCGGGGGATGGCCGGACGGCTCGTCCACGACGTCGAGACCGAGGACGTCTCCACGGCGCTCGTCCGGTTCGCGAACGGCGCGCTGGGGACCGTCGTCAACAGCGTGCTCAGCCCCGACGAGGTCAGCCGTATCCGCATCGACTGCGAGCGCGCCACCGTCGAGCTCACCCATCTGTACGGGCACTCCAACGCCGACTGGACCATCACCCCGGCGCCGGACGTGCCGGAGGCCGAGGTCACCGCCTGGCGGGACTTCGGGGCGGACGTGCCCAGTTCGCACCTCGCGCAGCTGCGCGAACTGGTCGCCAGCATGCGCGCCGGCGAACGGCCGCGCAGCAGCGGGGCGGACGGACGGACCAGCCTGGAACTGATCACCGCGCTGTACAAGTCCGCCTTCACGGACACCACCGTCAAGGCGGGCGACATCGGGCCCGGCGACCCCTACTACGCCGCGCTGCACGGCGGTGCGCCCGGCTGGGCGCCCGTGACCGGCGACGATGGTGCCCTGTCCGGTTCCGCTACCGAGGAGGCGTCCGCGTGACCACGTCCGAGGACCTGCGCGTCGTCCACGCGCACGGTGACCGCATCACCGTGACCGAACCCGTCACCGGGGTCGAGCTGTTCAGCTACGTGTACGGGGCGGAGGCGGCCTGGGAGTCGCCCAAGCCGTATCTGCACCCGATCCGGACGCTCGCCGGAAACGTTGTCACCGACTACCGGCCCAACGACCACCGCTGGCACAAGGGCCTCCAGCTGACGGCCTCGCACCTGTCCGGGGCGAACCTGTGGGGCGGCAACTCGTACGTCCACGGCGAGGGATATCTCGCCCTCCCCGAGCGCGTCGGCTCGATGGCCCACGTCGGCTTCGACGAGGTCGCATCGAGCGCGGGCCGGGTCGTCATCGTGGAGCGGCTCACCTGGCACCCGTACAGCGGGGAGCTGTGGGCGCAGGAGTCGCGCCGGGTCGAGGTGCACGACGTCGATCCGGAGGCGGGTTCCTGGGCGCTGACCTGGACGAGCGCGATCACCAACCGGCGCGACGAGCCGCTGCTCTTCGGCAGCCCGACCACCGCCGGGCGCGAGGCGGCCGGCTACACCGGCCTGTTCTGGCGAGGCCCGCGCGCCTTCCGGGACGGGCGCATCCTCGGCCCCGACGCCGAGGGGCCCGGGCTGATGGGCGCGCAGACGCCGTGGCTGGCCTACTCCGGCGAGTTCGACGGCGCCGACGGCCATGCCACGCTGGTCTTCGCACACGCGCCCGAGAACGACCATCTGGGGGCCGAGGGCGCTCACCCCGCCCACTGGTTCGTGCGCAACGAGCCGTTCGCCGCCGTCGCCCCCTCCTGGGCCTTCTACGACGAACTGGAGCTCCCGCCCGGCGACACGCTCACCCGCCGCTACCGGATCGTCGTCGCCGACGGGGAGTGGGAGCGCGAAGGCGTCGCCAAGTACCTGGAGGAGCATTCGTGGTGAGCGCGGCACCCGGCCCGGCACCCGGCGCGGCGGCCTTCGCCGGGCTGCCCGGCGGCGTCGCCGTCTCGCACCTGTCCGTCTACGACTGGCCGGCCGTCGACGGGGTGTGCGGCGGAACTCCCCATATGCACCTGACGTGTTCGGAGGCGTACGTCGTCACGGGCGGGCGGGGAGCGGTGCAGACGCTCACGACGTCCGGGTACGAGGTGACGCCGCTCGCGCCCGGCACGGTCGCCTGGTTCACGCCGGGCACCATCCACCGGCTGGTCAACGAGGACGAGCTGCGCATCACCGTCCTCATGCAGAACAGCGGGCTGCCGGAGGCGGGCGACGCCGTGCTCACCCTGCCGCCGCGGTACCTGACCGACCCGGAGACGTACGCCGCCGCGACCGTGATCCCGGCCGACGCGCCCGTCGCCGAGCAGGAGCGGGTCGCCCGGGCCCGCCGCGACCTCGCCCTGGAGGGGTACCGCGTGCTTCGGGACGCTGAGGGGCCTCAGGCGCTGGCCGCCTTCCACGAGGCGGCGGCAGCTCTCGTACGGCCCCGGCTCGCCGACTGGCGCGAGCGCTGGCGGCGCGGCGCCGAGGCGGCGGCCACGGCGACGGGCGCCCAGCTCGCCCGGCTGGAACGGGGCGACACGTCCCATCTCGCGCAGGCCGTCGTACGGGCCGAACAGCCATCGGCGCACGGGAAGTTCGGGATGTGCGGGCGGCTGGACGTGTACCGGGGCACGCTTTGAGTCGAGTGGGATCAGTGTCCGCGCAGGTGGTGGCGCTTGCGCCAGGCGACCACGGCGCCCGCCACGGCCGGTACGGCGATGAAGGCCATCGCGATCAGGAAGGCGGGGGAGGTCGGCGACGAGGCGCGGGCCCCCGCGACGACGTACGCGGCGGTGTTCGGGACTGATCCGAGTGCCGTCGCGAGCAGGAACGGCAGCCAGCCCATGCGGGAGACGGCGGCGCAGTAGTTGGCGGCCCAGAAGGGCACCCCGGGAAACAGTCTCGCCGCCATCATGGAACGGAAGCCGTGCCGGCTGAGCTGGCCGTCCGCCGCCTGGAGCCAGCGGGCGCGCAGCAGGGGGCGCAGGGCGTCCTGGCCGAGGACGCGGCCCAGGCCGAAGGCGAGTCCGGCGCCAAGGACCGTCCCCCCGAGCGCTGCGGCGAGGCCGAGCTGGGAACCGAACAGCGCGCCGGCCGCGAGGTTCAGCAGCGGACGCGGCACGAACGCCACGGTGCACAGTCCGTACGCCGCTCCGAAGAGCACCGCCGCCGCGGCCCCGCCGACCTGGGGCGGCCAGCCGTCGGCGAGCAGCCGCTGGGGCTCGAAGAGCACGACGCACGACGCCGCGGCGCCGAGCAGAAGAACAAGGAGCGACAGCCGCGACCACGGCGAGAGCACTGCTCTCGTGCAGCGCGCGGCGAGGCCGCCTGGCGGGGCTACGACGATCACGGCAGGGGAGAGCGGGGAGAGCTCCGAGGCGATGGCCGGGGGAGTGGCCGTGGCGGTGCCCCCAGAGCGGGTGGTGGCATCGAGCATTCGGCGAGATTATCCGAGGAGTGTGTGTGATCGCCGTATGGTGCGTCTCAACGAGGGAACAACCGGGCACACGACCGGCGCGCCAGGTGACACGTGCCTCCGTACCCTGCGGAAACACCACGCCGTGACATGCGCCACTGCTGTGGGCGTTCCCGCGCTCGCGAAGCCTCCGTCGCCGGAAAACCATTCGACGTGCGGTGACGCGTCGGCGATGATCGGCCTCATGTTCCGGTACGCCTTCCACCTCGCAGCGTCCGCAGTCGCGGATGCCCCGAAGGCTGCCGTCCCGATCCTTGTGGCCGCAGTCGACGGCGCTCGAAGCTGACCCTTCCCGGATCGTCCGGCGGACCCCGTAGGGGGAGGGTCGGCGAACTTCCTCGGGGTCCCCGTCCCGGCCGAGTTCTCCGCGCCGGGACCTTCACTCAGTACCGCTGAAGAGGCTTCGAGGTACCGCCATGTCCAAGACGGCTTACATCCGCACGAAACCGCATCTCAACATCGGCACGATGGGTCATGTCGACCACGGGAAGACTACCCTGACCGCCGCCATCACCAAGGTGCTCGCCGAGCGCGGCTCCGGCACGTTCGTCCCGTTCGACCGGATCGACCGCGCCCCGGAGGAGGCCGCGCGGGGCATCACCATCAACATCGCGCACGTGGAGTACGAGACCGACACCCGGCACTACGCGCACGTGGACATGCCGGGTCACGCCGACTACGTCAAGAACATGGTCACCGGGGCCGCGCAGCTCGACGGGGCGATCCTCGTCGTCTCCGCGCTCGACGGGATCATGCCGCAGACGGCCGAACACGTCCTGCTGGCCCGTCAGGTGGGCGTCGACCACATCGTGGTCGCCATCAACAAGGCCGACGCCGTCGGCGACGGCGAGGACACGGTGCTGACGGACCTCGTGGAGCTGGAGGTCCGCGAACTCCTCAGCGCGCAGGGCTACGGCGGCGACACGGTACCCGTCGTACGGGTGTCGGGGCTGAAGGCGCTCGAAGGCGACCCACGCTGGACGGCGTCGATCGACGCGCTGCTCGACGCCGTGGACACCTATGTGCCCATCCCCGAGCGTTACGTGGACGCGCCGTTCCTGTTGCCGGTGGAGAACGTGCTCACCATCACCGGCCGGGGGACGGTGGTCACGGGCGCGGTCGAGCGCGGCACCGTACGGGTCGGCGACCGGATCGAGGTGCTCGGCGCGGACGTGGAGACCGTCGTCACCGGCGTGGAGACCTTCGGCAACGCCATGGTTAGCGTATCCACCCCGTAGCGGGGGCGCACCGCCCCGAGCACTCCTCTTCTCCTTTGCCCTGGTCATGGGCTAGATCGTTCGCCTGCAACGCTCCTGATGGGCCGTCACATACGCTCACCAGGCAGCAACCTCCCGCCGGACGGTCCACCCTGTCGGAACGGTGCCGCCGGACGGCCAGCCGCCGCCGCGCCCCGTTGCAACTCCAGCGCACTACTCCGTGAAGCCGCCGGAGAAGGTAGCGCCAACTGCTGCCACGCAAAGCGCTATTGCTTGTATAACTTTGTTGTTCATGAGATAAAAGCTGATTCATGCCGCGCCCCTGCTGGGGGATAGGGGTGCGGTCTGGATACAGAAGCCAGGCCCGAACAAGCGGAGGCTTGGCACCTTGAGTGAATCAGAACGAGTAGTACCCGGCACCAAGGCGGGCGTCAACCACCCCGAGCGCCCGGGCGACTTCTACACCCTCGCGGACTTCTTCGCCTGCATCGAGCACAACCACCGGCTTTCACCGAAGTCTCTGGCCTTTGACGTGCAGGCCGAGCTTCTAGGGCTAGATAGCCAAGGTCTCGTGCGCGTGCATGTCGTCCCGACAGCTATACGGGTGACGCATAACCCGGCCCATGCGAAGCCGGAAGCCTTCTTCAACGTCCCCGAGTACGAATTTGAAGGATGGCTCTCGGGTGACTACCCGGAAAAGGTGTGGGTCATCGGGTGGCTCGGCACGGACGATTCCGGCCAACTGACGGAAGCCATCTTCTACCGCCTCAAGCCCAGCCAAGAGCTGGGTACACTCCCAACCTTCCCCGAACATGGGTGAAGTGGCCTTCAAAGCCGATAGGCCGCAGCGTCAGCTGCGGCCTTAGCCATCTTCAGGGTCTGGAACATAGAAGAAGTATACCTTCGCCCCGATACAGTAATTGCGCGGTGGGTTGTTAAAGTGCGCCACACGCTCACCTGCATCCGAGGGCTGGATTGCCCCACTCCCGATGTTCCACGGATGGCGTTGGGGAAACTCTTGGAGCCACAGCGCACCACCTAGAATGCTGCTGACCTCGCACGTCACCTTGATGGAAAACCTAGAGATGTTCTCACGAGGTCGCGCCCAGAGTTCCAGTCCGCCATACCAAGCCTCCAACCCCGTTTCCTTATCCGTGAGAGGTTCTTCAACGGGCCGCAGGAGATTGTGCGGTGGGTAGGAGACGACGTATTCATACTTGAGTTCTTGCCCAGCTTTAAGCCCGGGGTCGAACTCCACCCATAGTGTCGGCTCTGTTTGGTCCATACGGGACGCCGGAGCGCACCCCTGTATCGGTTGATAGAGGGCTGGGAGGTTGGCGCTTGTTATCTTCCGGTGTCGATAGACGGAGGGGTAATCGGTAAGGGGTGGCTGTTCAAACCACTGACGACGGATATTGGGCCTCCAGTTCTCATAGCTCCCACCCCAGGGGAGGAGGTAGCTCGGAAAATCTGTAAACCCGCCGCAGTCAACGCTGAGAGCTGTAGCGGTGCATTTTACGATGGCCTTGCCGATGCGGACCTTATAGGGCCCCTCGCTATCCTCTACGATTACATACTCAATATCTACGCTCTCAAAAGCTACGTGGTCTATCTCCCCGTCAACATCCGACCTGTGAAGATGAGTATCCGTGAGCTGCTTCGCCAAAATTGTTATTAGGTCTAGCTCCGGCCCCGCCTTCGGTGAGCGAAATGTTTTGATCCCGCCGTCAATTCCAAGAATCTCCATCACTTGCTTCCTGCGAACCTCCGGCACCTGATTGCCAAACACGTGCGGCTCATTGAGCAGGATACGCAATGCATTACGCACATGGTTTGGCGTGACCGCCAATGTTTCTTTTCCTTGGCCCACCCGTATCGGGTAGGCAGGCTCGTGGGTTGGGGCTCGAATCTCGTCTATTGCTTGCGAAACCGCCTTGCGAACGGCTCCAGCAAGTGTCGCGCCTGAGCTGCTTCGATCGAGGAGTGACGCAACTTGACTGAGCTCCAAGAGAGGGCACCCACGTAGGTCGAGTTCCTTGAGGCCGCCGATTGCGCTCACTGCGCTCATGAGCGCCTTGGTGATCTTCTGTACCTCGTCGTCGTAAGGCATAACGCGCGCCCCCTACCTGCGCTTTCCACCCCGTTGCCATCTACTCGCTTGCGACGGGCTGATCGTGGTTCCGAGCATCCCAGGAAGGGTGCTGACCCGGAAGACGATCGGAAGGAAGCAACCCAGATGAGCCCAAGTGAAGGCCACTACGTGGACGAGTGGGAGCGTGGCCTACTCGGTGCGCTGCACGACCTCACGGAACAGGTAGGCGGACGCCATCAGTTCGTCAGGGTCGTGATTGGTGCCGACCCCGTGGCGCTCGGCTACTTGCGCGAGATCGAGGAGTTGTACGCCCGGCTTTGCCGCCACGTGTCGAGCGGGTGGAGCCGGAGCCGTACCCACGACTGACACGGCCAATGAGCCGGAGTGAGTCGCTGCCGGCGCGGCAGCGCCGAGGGGAGAAGTGTTGGAAGAAGACGCAACCGACTGGGCCGATGACGAAACCAGCTGGGAGGAATACCAGCTGGAGCAAACCATAAAGGCCAGAGCCAGGTTCGAGCAGTACATCAGCGAGCGCCAACGTAGCGGCGCCAATCAGTGGAATGCCTACCTAAAGAGAAGGAAGGAAGCCAGTGAGCATCGAGCCGTACCAAGGACAGAACTACGACCTCATTCCGATGACGGAGGGAGCAAGCTACAAGGAGATACGCGCCCTTGAGCGCACTGCTCGTCAAGCCATCTTCATGATCAGGCTGGAGGCGGCGGTCAAAGCCCTGCGCCTGGACGTAAGTTACCGCCTTCACATGGAAGTGGCCGAGAAGCACATCGAGTTCGGGGAGTACATCACCGGGAAGATCATCAAGAACGACAACCCCATGGTGCGCGGGAAGCTAGTGGATCTCTTCGATAACTGGGAGCTCAACGCCAAACGCATCATCAACGGGGGGTTCTGATGTCGGAGCTTGGAGTGCTGGGGTTCTGCGTCATCACGCCCTTGGTGATCCTGCTATGCGGCGGCATCAGCCAGTGGCTGGACGACAATGGGTTCAACGACGAGAAGCACGCGGACGCCGAAGCTGAGAAAAAACTGAGGTGGGCGCGCGACTACGCCGTCGAGGACATAGTCAAAAGTGAAGAGCGAGTCCGCAGTCAGCTCGCCGATCTGGAGCGCGAAACCAAAGCAAAAATCGATCGTATTATGGGGGAGTGATTCTAGGTTGGTTCGACATAGCTATCACCCTGAGCGGCCTCCTCGTTGTAGGTCTTTTCATCGTGAGGCTTTGGGGGCAACGTCAGTTGGACACTAGCCACGTCACGTATCAACTCACCTTCCCGCGTGAGCTCAAGCACGATGATGCCGCTCTGCTCTTCACGTCGCTGCGGGGGCTATACCGCCCCGTGCAACGTGTCGGCGAACCCTTTGGGCGCAACACCATCGCGTTCGAGGTTCTGGCTACCCATACGGGTATTCACTACCTGCTCAGCTTCCCGCCGAACATGGCTGACATAGTGCGCGGCCACCTCACCGGCGTCATACCGGGTATCCGGGTCGAGGAGGTGGCCCAGCAGCCGCGACGGTGGAACTACGCCATCGAGCTTGCTCGCCATGACGTTGTGGTGGAAGACGAGAAGGGCGTCATCAAAGAGGTGAACCCCGATCCGAAGCTCATCCCGGTGTTGCTACGCAGCCTCACGGACTTGCACGAGAACGAAGCCGTCATCGTGCAGTTCGTCATGACGCCCATCGGCAACGTCATCGACCCCAAGGAAGACTCTGCCTTCTGGGTAGTGGGTCGGCTGGCGGCGTCTGGTCATGACGTTCGGGCCAAGTCCCTCATCCGGCGGACACTCACCGCCTACAGCGGCTTGCAAGTGTTCCAGGCGCGCAAACTCCGCGCGGAGTGGACGACCCGAGTCAACCACCGATCGGCCCCAACTATCAGATGGCCGGGACAACTCAAGGCGCACACGCTGGCAGTGGTGTGTGCGCTTCCCATCGGCTCGCCTCAAGTACCGGGACTCTCTCTAGGCCAGAGCCGTAGGTTGGCAGCCGGCCGAGACATGCCGCGGAACGGCATTCGGGTCGGAGTAAGTAACTACCCGGGCGACGCCCGCGACCTGACGATGACTGTAGATGCCCTCACACGCCATATGCATGTCGTAGGAGCCACGCGAAGCGGCAAGACGACCGTACTAGAGCATCTGTTTCTACAAGCAGCCCAGAACGGCTCTGGTGGCGTTTTCATAGACCCACATGGTGATGCAGCGAACAACATAGTAGATCGCATCCCCCAGCATCGCCTCAACGACGTGGTGTGGTTCAACCCGGCGGACAGTAGCCGCTCGATCTCGCTCAACGTCCTCGCTGGCGACCCGCACATGGTGATGGAACAAGTGCTGGCCGTCTTCGACAAGCTGTACGACCTTCACCGCTTGCCTCAGACTGCCGACGTGTTGCGCTCAAGCGTTCTCACCCTGGCGCAAGCAGGTATGACACTCATGGATATACCGATGCTGCTGGGAGTAGACGCAGCATCCAACAACTTCCGAGAAGGTCTAACGCGCCGCGAAACAGACCCGGCGCAAAAGAGGTTCTGGCAGTGGTACAACGGCCAGTCTCAGGCTCGCCAACTCGACGTGACCGCACCCGTGTTGCGGCGGCTACGTGCCTTTGAAGTCCGGCCCAACCTTCGCGCTTGCCTTGGGCAAGCCGGTAGCGGCCTTGACCTTGAGAGCATTATTCGTCAACGTAAAATCCTGATCGTCTCGCTCAGCAAAGGCCAACTCGGCGATGAAACCTCCCGCCTGTTTGGCTCGTTGCTCGTCACGAAGCTATGGCAAGCGATCCAGGGCCGCAGTGCCATTCCGGTACAGGAGCGCTCCCCCTTCCCTGTCTTCATCGACGAGTTCCAGAATTACATCAACATCCCCACCAACTTCGCCGATGCCCTCTCCGAGTCGAGTAAGTATGGCGTGGGGTTTGTCCTGGCGCACCAGTACATGACCCAGCTTTCCCCCAACATCCGTGAGTCCATCATGCCCAATACCCGCTCTAAAATCGTGTTCGGCTGCTCGGCCAATGACGCCCTTGTCATTGCTCGGGAGTTGGCTTGCGAACTCACCGCTGCCGACTTCCAGACCCTCGACAAGTATGAGGTAGTCGTGAAGATGGACGGTGGCCCGGCGGCGACGGCTCAAACCTTCCCACCCACTCCAGCGCTGGGAACCAGGCAAGTAGCCATTGAGAAGTCGCATAGCCGATACGGCCGCAGCATTAAGGAAGTGCTCAGCGACCAGGAGAGTAGGCAGGGCCAGGCGGTCACCCCGGCGGCCCCGGAGGTGGCTTGGTGAGTGTCTGGATCGCTGTATGGGTCGGTGTATGGATCGCCAGACACCTCGTAGGGTCGCTGGCCTCCATGGACGCGCGCGAAAACGGCCGGACTGGGGGCCTCTGGTGACCCCTCATCCCCCACTCTCCCCCCGCCATCAATCCATCGTTCAAACCGTCCTCGATCATCACCAAGTCACCACCAGCCAAATAACCAGACTCCACTTCTACCGGGACGGCACCGACCGTTCCCGCCCTACTCGGGTGCAACGCACTCTGAGAAGCCTGGTACTAAGGGGCGCCATAAAGCGGATGCCGGGCGTTCGTTGGGTTGGCGGTTTTGAAGGTGGCAGCGGCAGTTACGTCTACATACCGCCGACGAGCGCGGCCCGTTCCCGGCGGATGCACACGCACGACATCGTTGAACTCCGGGTGCAACTCGCCATGGCGCAGCACGATGGATTGTGCGGCCCGGTGGTCTTCCATCCGGAAGAGCAAGCCGCTTTGAGGGTCGGCATGACGCCCCTCCGCCCCGATGCCCGCGTGCAAATCCGGCTCGGCGACAACCTACGCGATTGCTTCATTGAGGTGGACGAGGGTAGCGAGTGGGGCCAGAAGATTCCCGCCAAACTCCGGGCCTACTCCGACGCGCGCCAGCAATGGACACAGGGCAGATTTCCGGCAGTTGTGTTTGTCGTGCCAGACGAAGCCCGAGCGAGCTACATCCAACGAAAGGTTGCCGAGCATGGCGACACCGAATTGTTCCGCATCACCCAACTCGACGAGGCCGCAAGGTACCTCACCACGTAGGAGGCATGTTGCAAGAAGTGCTGATTGAAGACGTCGTGCAGCAACTTAGCTTGTTGTACGGCAGAGCAACCGATCTGAGGGCGGCTTATTTCGACTACGCAACAACCGTACGAGGAGCAGTAGCGCTTGCCGCAGACGGCACAGATGGCCAACTGCACGACATAAACCAGCAGATCGGAATGCTTGAGCTAGCGATTGGTGCAGTCATCGCTGAGCTCGCCAGCTTGAAGCAGCAGCAAGAAGAGGAACACGAGCGCGGCTAAACGTATCTGATCCAAAGGAGTTGGACGCAACTGACACAATGTCACGATTTTAGTATGCTCAACATGCGGCCGAGAGAAGGGAAACCTAATGGCTGACTCTCCGCCTGGCCGCACTTGGGCGCGGCTAGGTTTTGGTGTTGGAATCGTGGCCTCAATTGCCGCGAACGTCGCCCACAGCTACCTCAAGCCCGCCCGCGCGGCGGCAACTTGGACGCCAGAAGGTGGGGCCATAGTCGCGGCGGCATTCTGGCCCGTGGCGCTCCTGATTTCCATTGAAGTTATCTCACGTGTCCACTGGCCGGATGGTTGGCTCTGGAAACTCCTGCGGCACGGTGGCCTAACTGCCGTTGCCGGGATTGCCGCGATCATCAGCTACCGCCACATGTCGGCGCTCCTGGCGTCGTACGGGGAGGACGCTGTGAGCGCGGCAATCGGGCCCCTGGCCGTCGATGGCTTCATGGCCGTCTGCTCTGGTGCTTTGCTCGCCATCGGGCACGCTCAGGCGCGGCAGGCGGCCCATGATCGGGTGCCGGAGGTTGCCGCCCACGGGCCCCCGGCGGAGCATGATCCAATGCCGCCGCCGACCGTGGCCCCAGCGGCATTGGATCACGAGGAAGTAGCGGAGTCAGAGCAAGATCCACTGCCGATCGGCGGTACTGACTCCACCCAGGAGCCGGAGAAGGCGCAAGATCACTCGGCGGCAATCCCGCAGCCGGCGGACAACTCACCCGGCATTCAGTGGCACCGTACCGGCCCCAAACAGCGCCGCCCGCACGCCACTGGGCGGCAGGATGAAGCTGTGCGGGCCTACCTGCACAGCGTCGAGAAGGGCAACCCACTCACCGGCAAGGAGCTGGGGACGCTGTTCGGCCGAGGAGAACGATGGGGCCGCGACCGCATCGCTGAGGCTAAACCGTCGCCGAAGCCCGAGGAAGAGAAGCAAGCAGCCGCCGCCTCGTAAGAGGTTGTGGCACCGGCCCCGCTCACCCAGAGCGGGGTTTCGCTCGTCCTGGCGGGGAGTGAGTAGTCAGCCGGCGGCGCTACTCCTGGCCGCCGCGGGGGTACTGACTCGGCTGGAGCGAGGGCAGAAGCGCCGCAGCAACAGGCCCAAGGGGGCGGGCTTGTAGGGGCACCCTGTGTTGACAAAGAGCGTTGTTTATTGTCTCGCCCGTCTTCCCTTACAAGCCGTCTTGCATCGGGGAGGGTAGGAACGAGGGTACGTGCGAACCTATGCGGCGTGTGGAGCAGTCCCCTGCTCTCTCAGGCACAACCAAGCGAAGTACTTACCTTTGTGCTTGCCGTTTTCCCGGGCCATGTCCGCCCAGCGTTCGACGTTAACGCCCTTCCAGGCTTGTTTGTAGATGAAGCCGTTTACCGCTACCCCGAGCTTGCGGGCAACCCGCTCGACGGTTTCCGTGACTTTGGCGAGCTTGGATAGGTAGTCGAGGGTGCGTTCCCATTTCGCTACAGAGGCAGCGGCGGCAAACCATCTGTCCGGCTTATCCTTTGTCCGGGCGATCTCGGCGAGCTTCAGTAGCTTGCTGAGGTGGCCCTCCCTGATGAGCATCCGATACCGGCGAGCTTTAGCTAATCGCATCGACTCCCAGCCGCTATTGAGGCCGTCAAACTGTGCCGGTAGTTCTATAGAAGAACTGTTGGTTTTAGCAACCAATTCTTCTATAGAACGGAGGTCGGGTCGGATGCCCGCTTTGTCGCGTACCGCGTTGAGGGCCGCTTGGCGTTGTTGTAGGACTGCACTTGCACTATTCATGTCGTCTCCCTTTTGGGCGCACCTAAGAAGCCTACTTGCAGGCTGGTGCTCGTTGATTTGCTTCATCAGACGACGGCGTACCGCGCGGAGTTGCCGCCCCAAAACTCGGGCCAGAACAGAGAAAGGCCCCGATTACTCGGGGCCTTTGGCGTACGACTTGTAGTTATACATCAAGTTTAACACCCTGCCCGGATGAGTCAATACCCTTTAAGTTGTTGAGGGGGTTTGCCATTCAGGACACGAAAGCCACCGAGTTTTGGTAGCTAGCGTGCGAAATAACTACAAGACGTACGCTAGCCTTGCAACCAGCATAATAGTAATGGTTACAACAATCAATAGCGGTTTAGCTTGGGTGGAGCTCAGGATTTCCCCTTTTTGTTCGAGTGGTGACGCTTAACGTACTCCTCTAGGGCTTGGTCGATGATCTGCCATGGCTTGCGGTTCTCCCAGTAAGCCATATCTCCCAGCTGAGTGTGGCGGGATGGATACATCGCTGATGTTCGCGTAATGAGCTTCTCTGTCTTATTAACCTCGGTGATGAATGGCAGGCGACCACCCTCGACACTTGTTTTATTAGAGCTCCCTGGTGCCTCTACTGGGGTGGTCTGCTCCCGAGCCGTCGCCGCACTCTTACCGGCTTCTACGGAAGGCTCAGTTTGCTTAGGTTCGCCCGGTGTGACTACCGCGTCACTCTTAGGCTTCGGTTTGGCGAATGGGTCAAAGTCTATGACTGGCACCGGTTTGACGCCCGAGCCGCGCAACTTTTTGTAAGCCGATTTATCCATTAATGAATGCCTCCGCGAGTTGCATGTACGGCCGCGTAGCATCATCTGATGGTCGAGCTACGATCGCGGGCACCCCGTTATTATTTGCCCAGTTGTAGAGCGTCCTGCGCGGCACGCGAAAGGGGTAGATGTGTCCCTCGTACTGCTTCATGTCGTCCATTGATTCTTTCGAGAAGAGCGTGTTATCCGTCATCGTGAATAGGATGCCGTGGATCGTGAGGTTTGGGTTGGATTTGAGCTGCACATCTCGGGCCGTCTTGAAGGCATGAATTAGACCGTCATCGTTGAACGCGCCCATTTCGTAAGGGATGAGCATGTCATCGCCAGCCGACAGCGCCGCGAGTGTTAACGGGCCAGGGTTAGGAGCCGTGTCGATGATGATGTAGTCATAGGATGTCTCGTAAAATCGCAGGAGGTTGGCTATGCTCTGCATAGTGTCTACGGGTTCATCACCCATACCAAGTTGAGCTAGAGCCGTCTGAACAGCCATGCCCATCTCGGTGTTGCCTAGCTTCTCGTGAGAAGGCAATACATCTAGCGACCGACCTTGGGCATACTCGCTCCACGCTCTTGTTACGACAGCGTCCTTAAGGTTGGTCGCTTTCGCAGCGAGGATGTCTCTGACGGTTAGAATTATTTCGTCGCGACTGACACCCATGGCGCGGGTTGCGTTGCCCTGTGAATCGAGATCGACTAACAGCACTCTCTTACCAAGAAGCATCAACGCACCGGCTAGATTCACGGCCGTTGTGGTCTTGCCCGAACCTCCCTTGCGGATGGCTACTACTATCTTTCTTGCAATTGCTGCTGCCGTCATGTGTGCCTGCGGTTACTTACTCTCCAATTGTAGTGGCAATAAATAAATAGATCAATAAATAGCCATTTAGATAACTAGTTAACTATTTAGTTATTTATTTAAATAGTTATTGCACTATTTATTTATTGAGCGCACAATGGAGAAGTAAGAAGAGCACTCGACTATGCAATCCGAAACCGAATTACTCAACGCCTGCAAAGCCTTCGTCACGGAACGAACGGGCCTCAATCTTTACGCCTGCCGCGCCACGAGCCCCGGGGCGTGGCTGCAACTGGCGGCCCGCCTTGTGGCTAGCGACGAGCAGGCGCGGCGCACTCGTACAACAGCTCAGCGGCTTCGCCGGTACCACAGACGGCCGTACTAGCCCAGGCACAAATAGAACCCGCCCGAGAGCGTCACAACAGCTCTCGGGCGGGTTCGTTAGGGGAGGGGACTGCTACAGGAGCAAAGGGCGATGCCCTCCTCTCTCAACTAGCGGGAAGCACAGGTATGCCGTCCCTCGGAATGCTTGCGGTAGCGCAGCCAGCTGCACCACGCAGGCCGGTGGGCGCGGGGGCGCGGACTCGGCGGGAGTTGCAGCAATTGAAGCGGCCACGCCTGGCGGCCGGTTTCCACCCAATGGCGTTGCTGCATACGGAAGATGCAGAGATGGCAGGCGTACAACGGCATGGGCTTGCCGTAGGAAGTGACGTCGCCAACGTGGGCCACGGGTATGCCGCTTTGGTCGCAGCGGAAGCACACACCGCGAAACCAATTGAAGTGTTGCCATACGGGTGTGGGGGTCATATGGGGGACTCGCTTGGGGTAGGTTCCGCTTAGCTCGGGCCGGCTGATGCCTCTTCGCTGGTCAACTCCGTTGGCACGCACACCTCGTGGAGTTCCGCTCGTGAGTCCAGGGTGACGGCTTCGCGGATGACTAACTCGGCTATCGGGTGGCTGGCAATGCTCTTCATTGAAGGCACCAATAAGTGTTCCGCTCCGTGTCCCTGGATCAGGCGCACTAATCGGCCGAGCGGCATAACGCTTTCGGAGCTCAACTCAATCTGGCACAGCTCATAGCCACGCTCGTCGGCGTAGTCGCGGAATTGCTGCTCTTGCGCCGCGACTTGGGCGGCGGATGCCTCTGGATCTAGCGGTATGTACGCTATGGCGAGCGGCTTAAATGGCGCGGACATGAGCGGCCCTTCTCGTTGCGGTGTGGGTTGGGGTGGGTCGCTCTAGTCGAGCGCCATAACACACCAGACGACCTTTCCGCCGGTTGGCGGTAGGTAGTAACCCCACTCCTTCGAGATGGTGTCCACGATGAACAACCCGCGTCCGCCCAACTCCGTGGGGTCGGAATTGCCCTCGCTTATGGGCGGGCGGGTGTCCGGGTCGGCCACCTCAACAATGAGGTGGGTATCGCGGTGCCGAAGCGTCAGCGTTGCCGGAGGAGGGGAAGGCTCGTCGTCCGGCGGCGCGGCGTGTTTCACCGCATTCGTTACGAGTTCAGAAACAGCTAGGGCGGTCGCGTCGATGTGGTCGCCGGGCACGCTCCACGCACTCAGTACGTCGCGGGTGTGTCTGCGCGCCCAGCGGACGGCTTGCGACTGCGCGGCCAACTCCAGCTGGCTAACGAAGCGTTCCAGGGTCATTGCGGTGCTCCCTTGCTGTGTCGCTTGGTGGAGAAGCACGCCAATGAGCTTGGGCGAGTTGGACGTAGAGAAGTCATGGCGCTGCCGCATGAGCGGATATGCGCGGGATGCATGGACAGTCGGACGCCCGGCATCTAGCGTCTATAGGCTTGGCGCGTGCGCCAGTCGAGGGGAAGCCACGGGAGCGCGAGGTACCACATGACCAGGCAAGACGCGCGGTACTGCTCCTGCGGCACGCGCCTAGCGCGGGACAACTCCGGTGACCTGTGCGCGGTTTGCCTGCGTCGGGAACGGGCGCTGGAAGTGCTCAACCCGCCCGCCGTGCCGCCGGAGTTCTGGCAACACCCCACCATGCGCGAGGCACTCGAAAGCTGGCACATCGGCCATGTGTTCTACGCATACCGGCTTCATCCGTGGCATGGCCGCGCAGTTTCTCAGGAGTCCATGGCAACGTGGCTCGACCTGAACCAGGCGCAACTAAGCCGGATCGAGAGCGGCAAAGCGCCACAAGACCTCGCCAAACTCATGAGATGGGCGCATAGGCTCGGGATTCCGGGCGACCTACTGTGGTTCAAGCTGCCCAGCCGTCGCCAGCCACTCCCGACCAAGACCGTAGAAGCGGCGGCTCCGCCGAGGAGTGAGAAGCCCGCCGGCGCGCTTCTCCCGGTCGTAGTTAATGGCCGCACCGTCCTGGTGCCGGTGGACGTAGACGCTATTGCGGCGAGCGGTTTGGGCAGCGCACTCGGTTCCCTGGCGGACAGTTCCGCCGCCGTGCCTGCCACAGAACGAGGCTTCATGAGCCCCCTCAACCGCCGAGACCTTCTCAAGGGCGGCATTGCTGCCGCCGCACTACCCGGACTTGGACTCGACGAGCTGCACCACGTTGCGTCCGCCCTGAGTGACGCGCGGCGCTACCTCGACGGCCCGATGGTGGACTACTTCCGCCGCCAGCTCGACCAGGCGAAGCGCGACGATGGCGCGCTTGGCCCCAAGAAGACGTTGCCGGTCGTGCTCGGCCTGCTCGGCGCGATTGAAAGCAGCGCGCGCGACGTGAAGCCGCAGGTTCGCCGCGACCTACTCACCGTGGGCGCGGAAGGCGCGGAGTTTGTTGGCTGGCTGTACCGCGACATCCAAGAGCCCACTACGGCCGTCTTCTGGTACGACCGCGCCATGGAGTGGGCGCAGGAAGCGGGCAACGCTCCCATGCAGGGGTATGTACTCCTGAAGAAGTCACAGATGGCGTACGACGAACGTGATGCGCTGCGCATGCTCACCCTCGCCCAGGCCGCCAGCCATGAGCGGTGGCAGTTGCCGGTACGTGTCCGGGCCGAGGTGACGCAGCAAGAAGCACTCGGCCGCGCCATGCTGGGCGACCCGCTCGACGTGGTGCGCGCAGGACTCGACACAGCCGAGCAACTGTTGGGCGCGGCTACAGAAGACGATGGGGACGGGTTGGGCGCGTACTTCACCGGGCACACCCGGCTGTTGCGCGACGCTATTACGTTCACCGAGGCGGGGAAGCCGAGCACCGCGGCCGTCATGTTCTCGGACGTCATAAGCGCGGGGGCGCTGTCCAACCGGGATACCGGCTTCTTCAACGCGCGGCGGGCGGCGGCGTTGGCGCTCAGCGGTGAGCCGGACGAGGCGGCCCGAGTAGGGAAGTCGTCGGCGGAAGTCGCCCACGACATGAAGTCGGAGCGGACAGTGCGGGTGCTGGGCGAAGTACTCCAGACCCTCGACCGTTGGCGCACCCGTCCGGCGGTGCGGGAGTTCCGTGAGGCTCTGTCGGCATGAACTGACCTTGTTGGTTGGGGGACCAATGAACGTCGATGACTGGTCAGCGATATCGAGCGTTGCGTCAGTGGTATTGGCGTTGGCGGCGATTGCTATCGCCGTACGGGCTCACCAGACGGAGCATCGGCGATCCAGATTTGAGACCGCTCGGAGCCTGCTCCAAGAACTCAACTCTGGTGAGACGGTGGCTGTCCGCCACAATATGGCACGACTCCACTACGGTCACCAACACGAACAGACTCCTGATTTGAGCGATCCAAGCGAGGTGCGCTTGCACTTCGGCGCCTACTACACGATGTTGTGGTGTTTCGAGAGAATCGAAGCAGGGCGAACGTCTCTCGTTGCAGGTCGCCGTCGCTACGGTCGTGATCCAGTCATCCAGTACCTAGACAGCCGATTGGCATGGCATGTTGCCGAGTTCGCCTGCGCATTCTCAACGGCCCGCGCACGGCTGGCGGCAACAGCGACCGATGGGACGGTCAAGGATAGGGATTCGGTTCAAGGATTTCTTCGGTTACTGTCGGCGCTCCAGCAACGTGGGCTAGTCGCCGAGGTGTTTGCGTCGGCTTCCTGCCCGGGGATCGAGGTCTGTCCGTGTGAATGCCACCTGTAGTCGGCATCGCAGGCTATTAAGACGCGCCGGCCCCGAGCCACTGACTCACCGTCTGGATGACGAAAGCTTGGTACTCCTGGCTCTTGGGGTCTTTGTATGTGGGGTCGTCGTGCACCGCGAAGCCGTGTTGTGAGCCCTCCACCGGCACCAACTCACATGGTGCGTTGAAACGCGCTACGGCTTCGCTGGACGACGAGAAGGGGACGAGGGTGTCAGCGGTGCCGTGCACGATGAGAGTGGGTGCCTGCACCTCTCCCAGGGCCTCATGAGGGCGTAGCCAGAACACCTCGTTCATGATGGGCCGCCCATGGCGCAACGTCGGGGTGAACCGGATGGCACCCTTCTCGTCCAGTTCGCGCGCCGCTTCCTCGCTGATGCTGTCGTCGTGCCAGTACTCCCGGCTGTCGATGGTGCGCTTCTTGTAGTCGAGCTGGGGATTGAAGAGCACGAGGTGTTGCACGTCCGCGGGACGCTTGGCGGCGTAGTAGGCGCACACGCCACCCCCGAAGCTCGCACCGAGGAGCGTTACCTTCTCGGCGGCCGTGGCCTCCCGCAGGTAGGTGAGGGTGGCGCGGATGTCGTTGAGGATCGTCGAGAGGGTGAGCTCTTCTTGACGGCCGTCGCTGTCGCCATGGCCACGTAGGTCGAACCGAAGGGAAGCGATACCGGCTTCACCGAGTGCGTTGGCCAGCCGGGTGAAGAAGCCGCCTTCCTCCCGGGTGACGCCGCCACCGTGGACGAGGAGTACCGCCTGAGTCGCCGGTTGTGGTGGACGAACCAGGGTGCCCGCCAGGTGTAGGCCGTCCAGAGTACGAACCGTCACGCTGTCTGCTGCCATGGTGGGAAGCGTAGTGAGCGGGGGACAGTGCCGACAGTAGGCGCTCACAGTACGGGCACCAATGGCGTGCAGGCGTGGGCGTGGGCAGCTATCTCTTTAGGAGGCACAGGAAAAGCCCTCGACCGAGGGCTTTCCGCTTCTGCTTTGAACGTCCATACTCGCGGTGTACAATGCGGACGAGTTATAGGCAGGAGAAGCCGAAGAATGGCGACGGGCCCACGGTTCGATAGATTCCTTGACAAGATCAGGGTTACAACGACTGACCTCAACGACGCCAACACGAAGGTTGCAGGCGTTGCAGGGAAGCTGCATAGTCACTACTACGGCACGGCCTATGACGGGTCTACCAAGCTGCTGATTGGCTCGTACGGCAAGCAAACCCAGGTTCGGCCACCTCGTGACGTAGACATCCTATTTCTGATGCCCTACAGCGAGTACGCGCGGTATAACTCGTATATCGGCAACGGCCAATCGGCGCTTCTTCAAGCGGTTAAGGCCGTTCTCCAGCAGAGATACCCCACTACTGACAAAATTCGTGGAGATGGGCAGGTCGTAGTTGTCCCGTTCTCAGGCGGACACACGGTCGAGGTACTTCCTGCGTGGTCGGCAAGTAACGATAAATTCCTGATCCCGAACACGCACGATGGTGGCAGCTGGAAGACAGTAGACCATTTCGCCGAGTTTGCCAACATCGAGGCCTCCGATACCGCGAGTGGCGGCGACACCCGAAATCTCATCAAAATGATGAAGGTGTGGCAGGCGTACTGCACGGTACCTATCAAGTCGCTGGTGCTTGAGCTCAGAGCAGTCAACTTCCTTGCGAGTTGGGAGTATCGAGCAAAAGGAAGCACATACTACGACTGGATGGTGAGAGACTTCTTGGGGTCACTCATCGAGTACGCGAACGGGCAATGCAAGATTCCCGGCATTGATGAGAAGTGCCAGTACGGAGATGCATGGCTGAGCAAAGCGCAGACTGCGTACGCCCGTGCGCGCAAGGCGTGCGAGTACGAGGCCTCGGACATGCCTTATAGCGCCACCGAAGAGTGGCAGAAGATCTTTGGAAGCCAGTATGTCGGGTAATCAAGCGCCGGAGAGCGTAAACGTCCAGGTGATCCGGGAGAGTTTTGGCCGAGTAGTATACTCGCATAAAACTCATGAGAAGGCGCGAGAGATGGCGTCGGCTAGAGCTGTAGCGGTGAAGTGGGTGAATATTGCACTCACGACGCTGACGTCGGCATCCATCCTCAGCACGGTTATCACCGACCAAAAGGTGCTCCTTTATGTGAGCAGCGGCCTGGCCGGTCTCGCTCTCGCTTTCACCATCTTTCAACTGAGTTTCGACCCGGCCAAAGAGGCCGAGCGGCACCGTAGCGCCGCTAACGAGCTCTGGTATGTGCGAGAGAAGTATGTTCACCTGTTGAGTGACATCGCCACCGACCCTACTTCGGTAGACGTCGTGCGTCGCCGCGATGAGCTGATGGAAGAGCTCAAATCCATCTACAAACTTGCTCCTGATACTACTAGCCGGGCATACCGGAGAGCACAAAAGGCTCTCCAGATCCACGAGGACATGACGTTCACCAACGAGGAGATCAACCGCTTTTTGCCGGATAGTCTGCGCGTGGACTAATGCGCTAGAAAAGCGCTGTACCCAACTCAATCCCGTTCGCCCATATACCCGTCAATCCAGCGGGAGAGAGCTGGGCACGTCGTCGGAAGCTGGCGAGTGAGTACCGCCGCCGGCGCCTACTCACTCCGCGCGATGCACTGTGCGGGGCAGGACTACTCCTCGGCGTCGCCAACCAGACCGAGCGCCATACGAGTGAAGGTCTCGGCAGTAGGGAAGCCACCGTGCACGGCTTGCATCAACCCGCGCTGAGCTAGTTCTCGGGCAGTCTTGCGGGTCGCCTGGATCTCCTCGGCCGTCGGGTACTTGCCGCCATGCACCAGACGGCTACGCATGGTGTAGAGCCCATTGAGTGCCTTACTCATCGCTTGGCGCTCGCTCGGCCCATCGGTGAGGTAATACGCGCCATGGAGCCGGAAGCGGTAACTCAGCTCGCTATGCCGGGCGTTGGCGTCGTACGGCAGTAGCAACGATTCCAGCGCGATGGTGAAGTCGAGTACGGCGTCAGTGTCGTTGGTGCGGGCGACGCCCGAACAGAAGCGGTGCAAGGCCAAGTCGTGGGTGGACTTGGGCTGGTCGATGTTCCACCGATCCAAACACCGTGCCGTGGCGGTTACACCTGTGAATACCTCCGGCGTCAGTACCCGCCAACTCGGCGGTGTGCCAGGGAGTCCGAGGGGCGGTAGGCCCGCGCCCATACTGAACCACTTCGGCACTCCCTCGACTCTGGCGGAGTGCCCAGCCAGCTCGAAGCCGTACAACTGAAGTGCGGCCATGATGCTGCGGACTCGGCGGGGCAAGGCAATCGGCATCTGCTCGTTGCGGGGGTGCTCCGCGTCGTACTCCAGCACGACGAGCGGTGGCGCATGGAGTAGAACCATCAGCGACCTAGTGCCCCACTCCTCCATGTGGTCGCCCTGCTCGGCCGCTGACAAACGGCGGATAGTAACGTCCTCCCACTCAAGGGGTGCATCGCCCGAGGTCTGAATGTCGATGCCAGCGAGCGGCACCGACACCCGGTACGAAGCGGCTTCGGTGGTAGCTACTCGCACAACCTCATTAGCAAACCACTTGGCATGCTGCGGCTCGGCCTGGTCGAGACGGGGGAGTGCTTGCATGTGCTCCAGGAGCGCAGGCAAGAGTACGACCTCACGCGCCCATCGCACGGGTTCCTCATCGCGGTTCGCTGACTCCAGCCCCCGCAGTAGGGGACTCAACGGCCAAGCGCCGTGCGGGAAATAGATGCGGTTCCGTAGCAGCGTATTTCCTTCTAGCGCAAGCAGGCTGGCCGCACATTCATCCGCATTGTGTACCAGCTCATTGCCCAGAAGCGGTGCGGCCGGTTCGATTGCCTTCCCGCGGAGGCGGAGAATGTTCTCCTCTTCCGTGGGGCGCTGAATTTCCCAGCCGTAGCTTTCTCCGCTCCGTATCACGTGCGTGCGGGGTTGGGTAAAGGTAAGAGGCACTCCTGCCTCGGCCAGCTTGGTTGTGGCCGCTTTGCACGCGTCGAGGAAGAGGGTGGTTAGCTTCTCCCTTACCAGGGTTGTCGTCATGGGCGGAGTCTACGTCTATGCCCTATATGGGCACAACGGGTTTGTTTATGGCCCTATTTGCTGCGTTCTACGTGTCGAGGAAGTCCCACTCTTCACCGAGCACCCAGCGGAGCGCCGACAGCTTCCCGTTTATCATCCCCCACTCGAAATCGCTATACGGGCCGAGGTTCTCTTTGCCGTACTTCGCTTCCATCTCCCGGTATGCTGCGCGCATTTTGGTGATGAGCTCGGGAGAAAAGCTCTTGTCACCGGCGGCGAGCCGTTCCTCCAACACCATCTTCCGGTTGTACCAAACTCGGTCGAAGAACTCTTGCTCGGCTTCGATGATCTCGGTCTCTGTGCGCCGTTCCGACCGTAGGTGCCGCATGATGAATTCGTCGCGGCCCTCAAGTAGGCGCTCCAGATTGGGGCGCTCCCAATAGCGCACACGGAACGGTGGACGGTTGTTGGTCTCGTACGACTTCAGGAAGTCTTTGCAGGGGTTCGAGAGGTAGTTACTCGCGATGATGAGCGCGACGTCGGCGCGCTCCGCCGTCGCCCATGAGAGTAGCCCCGTGATTTTGTCCGGCGGGATGCCTCGTTGGTAGTGCTTGCAATCCACAAACCAGGTCTCGAAATAGTGGCGGCCGTCCACGTCCTCGCGGGGGAGTTGCGCCACGATGTCACGGCCGGAGTCGCTGGGGCTGGCCGCCAAGCCGGTACCCTTACGCCAATCCAGGTTTACGAATCCCAGCTCGCCCATGAGTGCAAAGCAGAACTCCTCGAACTGGGTGTCGTCCATGTCGTCGTAGGGCATGTCCGTCATCATGTGCGCAGCGTAGCGAGTGGATACCGAGGCTGTCAGTGGCTTCTATGTAGTAGGTAGGGGAGAGGGGCGGGCGACCGCCGCCGGCACCAACCTACTCATGCTGGGCATCCGAGAGGGTTGGCGCGTCACTCCTGCTCGCGCATGGAGGGATGCTCGTCCAGCCAACCAATGATGGCCCGTCGACAAACGCGCTGGGCTTCACTGGAGAGCTGGTATTCGTAAGACGGCTTTGGAGTGTGCCAGCCCAAACCGACCTCCTCATCGGCGCTCAATAGTGATGTGCCATGGGTTAGGTCGGAGCGCTTCTGGTACAGCAGCTTTCGGGCCTTCTTCTCGTCTTCATCGTGCTCATTCCGCACTGGAGCGTAGCGGTCGATGAAACGCCTAAAGTAGGCCGTCGGCCCCTCCAGGTGAGCCTTGCACTCAGTGCAACGCTCTCGATGAGGCGGGTACTTGAGCATGGCTTCAACGCCCTGCACGAGAGATTGGAAGTAGGCGGACTTGGAGATGTCCCATACCTCCCGCGCGTGGTGGAGCCAGTAGGCGGCACGAAGCAGACGCGTACGGTCCTCGCCGTCGAGCTGCATGAAGGTATCGAGCTTCTGCTCAAGGTCTTGAGGCACTACCAACACTGTGTCTGCACTCACACCGCCGGGCATAGCCGCCACCATCTCGATGGTGGGAAGGTCGCCCTGCGGCGACAGCTCGTCGGCGTACCCCTCAAAGTTGGGGATGAAGTAGGTCTCTTGTGCCCAGACGGAGCGCATGGCCCCGGGTGTTGCGTCCAGCATCCAGTGCTTACGTGAGTTGATGGGCGGCACGGTAAGCCCAGGGATGAGGAGAGAGAGCAATAGGGCAAGCTGTCGCGGCTCCTGCAACGCGCGCATGTTCCTCAACTGCCAGTCAGCGGAGCCGTTGAACGCCACCTCGAAGACGAGGGGGTGTTCGCCCATCACCATCTGAGGCCGGGGTGCTTCATCCGGAGCACGCCGAATCAGGAGCTTGTCCCGGTATCGCCAGTAGCCCTCTGTGGGCACGTGTGCGAACAGAACCATGCGGTGGACGAGGGAAGCCGCCGGAGCCAGCAGTGTTGCCTTCACCTTCTGCTCGATCTGAGTGAAGACCTCCTCGGTGAGGCTGGGCCCCGGAGCGATGGCCCGCAGGCCGCCCTTCTTGAAGTAGTGCAGTGTCAGAGCGGGAGAGTCCTCGCGCGGGAAGTCCACTTGTAGCTCAGAAGTGAATTGCGACTGCTGTACGACGTTGGCAATAGCCCACGCCAACTCATGGGGGTCAACGGCGCGCATACCCAGCCGCCGTTCGACCTCCTGTTGGCTCAGTCTTTTCATGGGCGGGAGTGTACGGCGGCGTGCCATCTAGGCACAACGGGTTTGTTAGTGAGTTTGCCGTGGAGGGATTGAACGTAACAGGGGAGCGCGTCGCACAATAACTATTTGGCGGCATGTGAGGCTAGAGCGCTCGCCGGCACCTACTTACTCTTGCCAAGCCCTTGAGTTAGTGGTGAAGCCGGGTTTGGGTTCCGGCGTTTTTGTATTGCTACGCCAGCGCCCGCGGTGGCAGTCAAGAGCAAAATTGCGACCGCTTGACTAAAGTTGTTAATAGTTCAAAATTAATCATGCACCACGTCCGAAGTAAGTAGGCACCTTTTGAAGGGCTACCCGTGGGCAAGCGACTGATCAGCTTCGACGACCTCGACCAAAAGAGCGAGGCCGCCGAAAACATCACCTGGGGTCTGGATGGCGAGTGGTTTGAGATAGACCTCTCCGAGGTCAATGCCACCAAGTTCCGAAACGCCCTCGAACCGTACAGGAACGCTTCTCGCCCCACCTCTGCGCCGCGCAAGCCGCGCAATGGAGATGATTCCCTGGCTATTCGCGAGTGGGCGATCCGTAACGGGCACGTCGTAAGCGATAAGGGCCCGATACCGGCCAACGTGCGCCAGGCGTACGAGAAGGCGCAAGCAACAAACGGCGGTACTGCCACCAAGTAACAAGGCCGCTGCTTCATCAAAGTTGGCCG